>NZ_CP159342.1:4893975-5505722 GCF_040499845.1 Micromonospora sp. CCTCC AA 2012012 | reverse complement strand
TGGCCGACTGGGCGCCGCTGAGCCCGACCGGCGCCACCTACGTCGGCATCGCCGGCTACGACGACCAGCTCGACGACCTCTCCCCGGACGGCTACGCGGCCCGCGCCGAGCTGGTCCGGCGCACCCTGGCCGACCTCGACGTGACCGAGCCGGACTCGGAGTCGGAGCGGACCGCCAAGGAGGCCATGCAGGAGCGCCTCGGTCTGGAGCTCGCCCGGCACGAAGCCGGCGAGACCACCAGCGAGGTGAACGTGATCGCCAGTGGGCTGCACGAGATCCGCATGGTCTTCGACCTGATGCCGACCGAGGGCGACGACGCGAAGGCCAACGTCGCAGCCCGGCTCAACAAGTTCGCCGGGGCGCTGGAGGGCTACAAGACGACCCTGCGGGAGGCGGCGGCCGCCGGTCGGGTGAGTTCCCGGGTGCAGCTGGTCGAGGTCGCCAAGCAGTGCGACGTCTGGACCGACCCGGCCGGCGACAACTTCTTCCACGGCCTCGTCGAGCGGCTCGGGGCGGACGGCACGCTCGGCGCCGAACTGCGCAAGGGTGCCGCCGCGGCCACCGCCGCCACCGCCGGCTTCGGCGAGTTCCTCCGTACCGAGCTGGCCCCGCAGGGTCGGGAGAAGCAGGCCGCCGGCCGGGAGCGGTACGAGCTGGCCTCCCAGTACTTCCTCGGCGCGAAGGTCGACCTGGACGAGACGTACGCCTGGGGTTTCGCGGAGCTGGCCCGGCTCGAGGCCGAGATGCGGACGGTGGCCGGTCGGATCGCGGGTCCCGGCGCCACGGTCGACGAGGCCGTCGCGAAGCTGGACGCCGACCCGGCCCGGACGATCCAGGGCAAGGAGGCGTTCCGGGACTGGATGCAGGCGCTCGCCGACAAGGCGATCAGCGAGCTGCACGGCACCCACTTCGACATCCCGGAGCAGGTCCGCCGGATCGAGTGCTGCCTCGCCCCGACGAGCGACGGGGCCATCTACTACACCGGCCCCAGCGAGGACTTCTCCCGCCCGGGGCGGATGTGGTGGGCGGTGCCGCAGGGCATCACCGACTTCTCCACCTGGCGCGAGGTGACCACGGTCTATCACGAGGGCGTGCCGGGTCACCACCTCCAGGTCGCGCAGACGGCGGTCCGCGCCGAGCTGCTCAACCGCTGGCAGCGACTGCTCTGCTGGGTCTCCGGGCACGGTGAGGGCTGGGCGCTCTATTCGGAGCGGCTGATGGACGACCTGGGCTATCTGGAGGACCCGGGCGACAAGCTCGGCATGCTGGACGGGCAGGCGTTCCGCGCGGCCCGGGTGATCGTCGACATCGGCATGCACCTGGAGCTGGAGATCCCGAAGGACAACCCGTTCGGTTTCCACCCGGGCGAGCGCTGGACGCCGGAGCTGGGCTGGGAGTTCATGCGGGCGCACTGCCGCGTGCCGGACGAGAACCTGCGCTTCGAGCTGAACCGCTACCTGGGCTGGCCGGGGCAGGCGCCGTCGTACAAGGTGGGCGAGCGGATCTGGTTGCAGGCCCGGGAGGAGGCGAAGGCCCGCAAGGGTGCCGACTTCGACCTGAAGGAGTTCCACCGCCAGGCGCTCGACCTGGGCTCGCTGGGACTGGACCCGCTGCGTCGGGCGCTGGCCCGGCTCTGAGGTGATGGGACCGGGGGCGGGCGGATCGGCCCGCCCCCGGTGCCCGGTGGTGGTGGGACGAGGTCAGACGAGGCTGAGTTCCAGCGCGGGCCGGGCGGTCAGCGTGTCGGAGTCGACGAAGGCCAGGTCGATCACCGGGTCGGTGAAGGTGATCGGGATCGGCGAGGTGATCGGGATGCCGTTCGGGAACGGCAGCTCCGGCGTCAGCGTGATCTTGATGCCGAGCAGTCGACCGACGAACCGGGTGGCATAGAAGGCCACGTCGCCCTGCACGGTCAGCCGGTCGGTCGCGTACTTCTGGTGTCGCCCGGCGGGGCCGTCGGCGACCAGCACGAAGTCGTCGGTCACCGCCTTGGCCATGCTGAACTTCAGCGCCTTCAGGGTGCCGTTCGCGGTGGGCAGCTCGACGATCCCGTCGAACCGCAGCCGGGTCATGGTGACCTTCGAACCGGTCAGTTTGGACGGCTGCTGCGCCACCTTCGGCTGCCCCGGCTCGGGGGCGATCTTCGGCATCATCCGACCCGGCTGGACGGTCCCGGGCCGGCTCGGCTTCACCGGCGGGCAGCCGGTCGGGGCACTGCCCGGGCGGGTGGCGGTGGGTGTGGGTCGCGCCGGAGCCGAGGCCGAGGCGCGGGGCGTCGCGGTGGCGCTGGGGCTGGGACTCGGCGTCGGGGTCGCGGTCCGCCGACCGCCGGTGAGCAGGTCCCCGATGCCGTGCAGGATGTCGGTGAGGATGTTGCCGCCCGAGCCGGACGACGGGCTCGGGCCGGCCGTGGGCGTGGGCGTGGCGGAGGGCGTGCCACGACCGGTCGAGGTGGACGGCGTGGGCGTGCCGGACGGCTTCGGGGCGCCCCGGGTGGGCGTGGGGCAGGCGGTCGGCGCGGTGACGGGTGCCGCCGCGGCGGCCTGCACCGGCGCCGGTCGGGCGATCATCAGGCCGCCGGCGGAGAGGCCGAGCACCACCAGCACCACCCCGAGGTGGCGGGGATCCGGGTGTCCCCCGGTGCCGGTCGCCGGACCGGGGGCACCGGACGCGGGTGGGACGGCACCCGCGCCCGGTGCCACCGGAGACCATGTCGGCGGCGCCTCGTCGCGCGGCCGGGGTACGTCCCGCTCGGGCAGCAGTTCGTCCATCAGGTCGCCGCGGGCGACCCCGGTCGGCTCGTCCGAGCCGGTCAGCGAGGCCGTTCCGGCGACGTCGCCGGCAACGGCCCGGGCGGGGGCGGGCCGGTTGATCGGGGCCCAGGCGAAGGCCATGGCGCTGCCGACCAGACCGAGCAGCAGGCCGAGGAAGAATCCGCCGAGGTTGAGGCCCATCAGCGAATAGATCGTGGTGACCGTCGCGACGATCGAGTAGAAGAGCCGCTGCGCCGGACTGAGCCAGAGCAGCAGCCCGCAGGTCACCAGGATGATCGGGATGAGCAGGGAGTACAGACCGGTCGCTCCGCTGTGGAAGCTCAGTCCGTTGAGCGTCACCCGGGTGGAGGCGAACATCTCCACGCCGGCCAGCACGACGAAGAGGCCGCCCCAGAACGGCCGGCTCCGCCGCCAGCGGCGGAAGCCCTGCCACGCCCGGCCGACGCCACCGGCGCGGACGTGTTGCGGATCGGCGGTTGTCACGTACTCCTCCTGGCGGAGCTGGGGGACGAGGGACCAGCGGGCGGCCCGCGGCGGTTGCGCGCCGCGGGCCGCGGCTCAGCTCAGAAGCACTCCTTGTCCTTCGCGGCGTCCCCGACGTTGACCTTCAGCCGCAGTCCGGTGAGGTTGAAGGTGGCGGCGGTGGTGTAGCGGGACACCTGCCGCAGGCCGAGGACCGTGACGTGCTCGGAGTTCTGACCGAACGACCCGGCCTGCGCCGTCGGGTTCAGGTCGGTGGCGTCCCGACCGATCTTGATGTTGGTGAAGGTCGCGTTCCCCTCCAGGCTGTCCATCGCGATCAGCAGGTCCTTGGCGGTCGCCGGGTCCTTGTCGCCGGCGTTGATGGTGAGGACCACCGGCAGGCCGGGCAGGTCCGCCCGGACCGACTGGCAGAGCTTGTACAGTTCGGCGCTGCTGATCTCGGAGAGGGCGATGGGGTGGACCTTGCCGTTCTTCTCCTTGACGATGCCGCCGTACTGCTTGAAGCCGTCACCCTCCAGCCGCTCGGCGCCGATCTTGAAGGTCTGGCCGGAGACGGTGATGTCGGAGGCGATGGCACCGCTCTGCATGCCGAACAGAATGGCGCCGACGGCTGCGGTCGCGGGCACCATCATCGCGGCGAACCGCCACCACCGGGTACGCCCCGGGTTGTCGATCGGATCCTGCACGGCTTCCTCCTCGGGTGGGGGCTGGCGCTCTTCGGGGTGGCCGGTGGACGGTGGCGGCCCCGGGCCGGGCCGCAGCACCTGTTACCGGCGGGTAACGAACGTGCGGCCTGATGGTGCACCCGGTGAGGCGCGGGTCACAAGCCCCCGCCTACTGGTCGGTAACCCGGCGATCGGCCGACCCGCCGCCGAGTTCACCCTGCGTGCACCGCCGCCACCAGGGAAAAGGGTGCTGATGCGGGCGAACCACCTCGCCACGGATCACGCTGCGCAGCTAAACCATCGACACGTTACGATTCCGTAACGGACGCTGAGCGTGACGGCGGAAACGCGAAGGGCGGGCCGACCACCGGTCGACCCGCCCTTGGAGTACGCGCTACGTCGTCAGCGCCGCTCGGTCTCGTCCTCGTCGGCACCCGACCGCTGGGTCGGCACCGTCGGCTCCTCCTCGGCACGCCAGTTCGTCGTCGCCGGTGGGATCTCGTCGCTCAACGGGCCACCCTCGTGCTCCACCGTCGGCTGCTCGGCGGTGTCCCGCTCGTCCGTCGCGTCGACGACCGCCGGAGCGGCACCGCCGGCGGACGCCGCGGCGAGGCGGTGCCGGGCGGCCGAGTCGGCGTTGCTGCGGAGCACCAGCAGCAGCCCCGCGGCCAGAGCCAGCAGGCCCAGCACGCCCGCCCCGATCGGCACGTACGTGCGGACCATGCCGATCTTGAAGCGGTTGTCCTTCGCCGTCTTCACGCTGTTGGCGACGGTGTCCGGGGTGTAGCGGAAGTCCGCGTCGAGCAGCACCGTGGCCGCACCGGTGTCCGGCTGGAACTCCTTGTGCTGCTGCTCCCGCAGGTCGAGGTAGGCGCCGGTGACCGGGTCCACCCAGAGCGTCCGGGTGTTGCTGTAGACCACCTTGCCGCTGGTGGCGGTGGGGGCGAACCGGTTGATCAGCGTCTTGAGGCTGCTCTCCGGGGTGTTCAGCGTCTCGTTCTCGATCTTCTGCTCGAAGCGGTACGCCTCGATGCCCTTGACGTTCTCCGTACCGGTGAACTTCGCCGGCGTGGACCGCTTCAGATCACGGTCGAAGACGTCGTAGTCCTTCTTCTTCGTGTCGAAGGGGAACTTGTAGATCTGCCCCTCGTACGACACGTTGCCGACCGGCGTCTTGTCCTCGCCGGTCTCGTTCAGCCACTGCTCGCTCCAGTCGACGGCGGCACCGCTGGCCCGGTCGAGCGCGAGTTCGGTGCTGTACTGGCTGAACACCTCGTCGTTCGCGCTGTTCTTCACCGTCTGGAACACGTCCCAGACGACCGCCTTGCCGGCGAGGTCCTTGGGCAGCAGGTCGGCCGTGTCCTCGGGCTGCGGAATCACCTCCACGCTGGAGAGCAGCGTCGCCTGCGGCACCTCGATGCTGACCGAGTCGCCCGAGACCGTGACCTTGAGGGCGCGGGCGTTGACGGCCTCCGCCTTCGAGGTCGTCCTGGCGAGATCATAAGGAAGCTTGGTCACCGCGGGGCCGATGTACAACGGCAGCCCGATCGCGACAACCAGCAACAAGACGCCGAGCCCAAAGAGCGCGGCGCCCACACGAAGCTTCACTCATCCTCCTGTAACCTGCCGCCCCGACGCCTGTCGTACGGGCCGTTCGATCCCTAACATGGCGGGAGGTTACCGCCCGGTCACCTGTATTACGACCCCCTGGATGTCCAGATGTCATCAGCCGCCGTGTCATCGGCACCGGAGCCTACGGGCGGTGGCCGGCTGCCCGCTCTCGACGCGCTCCGCGCGATCGGCGCGATCGCGGTGGTGCTGCACCACGTCGGTTTCCACACCGGCGCGACCGGCAACGCCGAGTGGGGTGGCTGGCTGGCGCGGATGGACGTCGGGGTCGCCATCTTCTTCTCGCTCTCCGGCTTCCTGCTCTTTCGGCCCTGGGCGCTCAGCGTGGCGACCGGCCGACCGCGACCGAGGACCGGGCGCTACCTGTGGCGGCGCGGACTGCGGATCCTGCCGGCGTACTGGCTGACGGTGCTGGTCTGCCTGGTCGTGCTGCCGCAGAACCGACCCGCCCCGCTCGCGGACTGGCTGCACCACCTGACCTTCACCCAGATCTACGCCCCCGGACTGCTGCGCAACGGGCTCAGCCAGACCTGGAGCCTCGCCACCGAGGTCGCGTTCTATCTGATCCTGCCGTTGGTCGCGGTCCCGATGGCCGGCCGGACCTGGCGACCCGTCCGGACCGTGCTCGCCGCCTGCGGCGGACTGCTCGTCACGGCCGGCTGGCTGGTGGCGATGGCCCTCGGCTGGCTCGACATGGGACTGCACACCACCTGGCTGCCCGCGTACGCCGGCTGGTTCGGCGCCGGCATGGCGCTCGCCGCGGCGCACGTGGCACTGCGTACCGGCACCGCCCCGGCCGCCTTCCGGATCCTCGACGACCTCGCCGCCGCCCCGATCGCCTGCTGGGCGGCGGCGGTCGGTCTGCTCGCGATCGCCACCACCCCGGTGGCCGGCCCGCGGGACCTCACCGAGCCCTCCCCGGCGGCGTTCGCCGTGAAGCTCACCCTCTATCTGGCGGTCGCGGTGCTGATCCTGGTGCCGGTCGCGTTCGGCCCGCCGAGCCGGGTCAAGGTGGCGCTGGGCGCGCCTCCCGCCCGCTGGCTCGGCACGGTGTCGTACGGGCTCTTCCTCTGGCACCCGCTGGTGCTCGAACTGATCTATCTGGTGGACGACCGGCCCCTCTTCACCGGCGGCCTGGTCAGCACCTTCGCGCTCACCATGGCCGGCGGCCTGCTCTACGCCGCGGTCAGCTACTACGGCGTCGAACACCCGCTCCAGCAGCTCGGCAGCCAGCGCCGCCCGCGCCGGGCGGCGGCACCCGAGGCGGACCGGACGGTGCCGGCGATCAGCACCGCACGCTGACCAGCGCTGGCTCAACGGCCATTGCCCCCGCCGACGGTTGCCCCTAGTGTGACGCGGGTCGCTTTGTTACCTGAGAGTAAGGATCGGCGTGGACAATGCCTGCGCTGGACGAAACGTGCTGTTCCTGAACTGGCGGGACACACGTAACCCCGAGGGCGGCGGCTCCGAGGTCTACGTCGAACGGGTCGCCGCCGAGCTCGTCGCCCGTGGGCACCGCGTCACGATCTTCTGCGCCGCGCACCGTGCCGCGCCCGCCGAGGAGACCAACGCCGACGGCGTACGGCTGGTCCGCCGCGGCGGCCGGCACACGGTCTACGCCTGGGCCGCGCTCTGCTACCTCGCCGGGATCGTCGGCCTCGGCCCGCTGTCGGCCCGACGCTCCGGCCGCCGCCCGCAGGTGCTGGTGGACGTCTGCAACGGCCTGCCCTTCCTCTCCCCGCTCTGGACCCGCCGACCGGTGCTCAACCTGGTCCACCACGTGCACCGGGAGCAGTGGCCGGTGGTGCTCGGCCGGTGGGCGGCCCGGTTCGGCTGGTGGGTGGAGTCGTGGCTCGCCGTCCGGGTCTACCGGAACTGCCGCTACGTCACCGTCTCCGAGGCCACCCGCACCGAGCTGGCGACGCTCGGGGTGACCACGGAACGCGTCACGGTGGTCCACAACGGCACCCCGGAGCTGCCCCGCACCGACACGCCCCGGGCGTCGTACCCGCTGCTGGTGGCGCTCGGCCGGCTGGTCCCGCACAAGCGGGTCGAGGTGGCCCTGAAGGCGGTCGCCGAGCTCGCCGACGAGCTGCCCGGGCTGCGGCTCGTGGTCGCCGGGCAGGGCTGGTGGGAGCCGCACCTGCGCCAGGTCGCCGACGAGCTGGGCATCGCCGACCGGGTCGAGTTCCGGGGCTTCGTGACGGAGGAGGAGAAGGCATCCCTGCTGGCCGCGGCCTGGGTGGCGCTGACCCCCTCGCTCAAGGAGGGCTGGGGACTGACCATCGTGGAGGCCGGCGCGGCCGGCACCCCGACGGTGGCGTTCCGGGACGCCGGGGGTGTCGCCGAGGCGATGGTCGACGGAGTCAGCGGACTGCTCGCCGAGGACGTCGACGACTACGTCGCCAAGGTGCGGCAGCTGCTCTGCGACGACACCGCGCGGGAGCGGATGGGGGCGGCGGCCCGCGAGCACGCCGCGTCGTTCACCTGGCCGGCGGCCGGGGAACGCTTCGCGGCCCTGGTCACGGCGGGTGCCGTGGCCAGGGCCGGTGAGCGGCCGGTGGAGGCCTGTTACCTGGTGCCGTAGATGATGGGGGTGTAGGGGTCGGGCTTGCCCGCCCGCTGGGCCGCCTCACGGGCGCTCTTGGCGCTCTCCTTCGCCTCGGCGGCGCTGGAGGTGGCGGCTGCGGCGAGCCCGCCCAGCGCCAGGACCCCGAGCAGTGCAGCTACCAGGCCCGACACCAGCAGCGTGAGGGCTTTGCGCATGCCAATCCTCCCCTGTCGAAACAATGCGAGCGGGACGTTACCACCTGGTAGCCCGTCGGCGTAGCGCCGAAAGGGCAGCAAAACCCACCACCAGGAGGGCGGTGCCGAGGGCGGCGACCACCGCCCATCGCGCTGGTCCCGGGCCCTCCGCGGGGGCCCCGACGGGCCCGCTCGGATCGCGGTAGAGCGTCAGCGACGGTCCCTCGTGGACCTTCTCCAGTCCGGTCAGCCAGGCGGGGTCGACCGCGCCGCCGGAGCCGTGCTGGACCACCACCCACCGCACGCCCGTACCGGCCACCGGCCGGCCGTCCCGGAGCAGTCGTCGCAGCTCCCCGACCCGGCGGTTCTCCCCGGCCACGGTCACCCCACCGACCGGAAGGGTGTCGTCGGTGAGCACCTCGGCGGAGAGGTAGCGGGGCAGTGGGTCCAGCACCACCCGGCCGGCGTTCCACGGGTACGCCCGGTAGGCGGAGAGCGGAAGGGCCAGCACGACCCCCGGCTCGTCGGCGGTGAGCACGGCGACCCGGTGCCAGTCGGCCGGATAGCTGACCGGCCGCAGCCGACCGGCGCCACCGAAGGCGAGGTCCGGCAGCACGGCCACCGGCAGCAGCACCGCCCCGCCCAGCACCAGCGCCGCCAGGTCCCGGTCCCACCGGGCCACCAGGCGCTCCACGCCGAGCGCGGCGCAGAGCACCAGCGGCAGGACGTAGCCGGCGAGGAACTTCTGACCGTCGCGGAGCAGCCCGGCGCCCGGCACGTGCAGCACCGCCCAGCGCAGCACGTCCGCCGCGACCGGCAGCGTCCCCAGCGCGGCCAGCACGAAGCCGCCCCCGGCGAGCACCCCCAGCCGCAGCGCCACCCCCGGGGGCAGCCGCCGGCGCAGCGGGCCGGCACCGAACGCGGCCACCGCCAGCAGGACCAGCGTCGCCAGCGGGACCAGGGCGGCCGACCGGCTGCCCGGGGTGGCCTGCGCGCTCCAGATCCCCCCGGTGCCGGCGAGCGCCGCGAGCGGTCCGGCCCAGTTCTCCGCCCGGGCGGCGAAGGCGGCCACCCCGGCCGGGTCGGAGGTGCCGCCCGCCCCGGTCGTCAGGGCCGCCACCAGCCACGGCGCGTTCAGCGCCAGCAGCGCGCCCAGCGCGAGGAGCGACGACCGTGGCCGCCCGCGCACCGGGACCAGCAGGGCCACCGTCGCGAACGCGAGCAGGCCGCCGGTCGGGGTGAGCGCGGCGGGTGCGGCGGCGAGCACCAACCGGGGCAGCGCGCCGGCCCGGCCCGCCCGCAGCCCCAGCGCCGCCCGCACGATCCAGGGCAACGCGGCGTACGCCAGCAGCAGCCCCCACTGACCGATCAGCAGCCGTTCCGCCAGGTACGGCGTCCACGCGTACCCGACCGCGGCGAGCACCCGGACGGCCCGCCGCCGGGTCGGCACCAGGTGACCGGCGCCGACGGCGGCGAGGACCACCGCCCCGGCCAACGCCAGCCGCTGCACCAGCCACCCCGGCACGACCTGGGTGACCAGGGAGACCACCGCGTCCATCGGCACGGCCCGGGGCAGGCTGTCCGCCGGCGCGACGAGTTGCCAGCTCAGCGGCTGCCGCGGCACGAACACCATGTCGTACAGCAGGGCGTAGCCCGGGGCCGCGAGCGGGGCGAGCACCACCGCGGCCACCAGGGCCGCGACGACCCACAACGTCCACCGCTCCCGCCGGGTCGGCCCGGTCAGCTCGGTGGCGTCGGTGGCGGACGGCATCCGCGCCTCAGCGCGCCGGCACGAGATCGCCCACGGTGACCACCTTGGTGCAGATCACCACCGACGGGTCGGCGGCGGTCACCTCCACCGCCGGACCGCCCCCCTCCAGCGGGAAGAAGACCTGGTTGAGCCCGCGCCGCACGGCGAACTGGTGGCTGGCGTCCCCGAGTCGGAAGGTGACCGTCGTGTCGCCGGAGCTGAGATAGCCGAAGTAGACCACCCACGGCCACTCCGGCACCGGCCCGTCCAGCAGGATGCGCGTCGTCCGGCCGCCGTCGATCCGGTGCCCGCAGGTCTCGTCCGGGCCGGGCACGTTGCGGCGGCCCTGCACCCCGGCCGGGCGGATCCGGCCGGCGTCGTCGAACATCGACGGGTTCTCCGCGTCCGCCACGAACGTCGGCTTCAGCTTCGCCGGGCGGAAGAAGTGCGACTGGAGGTTGTCCGGCCAGAAGTAACCGGCGATCACCTGGTCCGGGACGATGTGGTCCAGGAAGACGGTGCCGGGCGGCGCGTACGCCAACTCGGACTGGGCGGTCGCCAGATACTCCCGCCCGTTCTTCGTCCGCCAGTTGTCACCGAACCGGGCGGTGCTCCAGAGCGTCCCGACGCCCACCGTCGCCAGCACCATGATCACGGCGATCAGGCCGACCGCGAACGCCCCCGGCTCGCGCAGCACCGTCGGCACCGGCCACGAGGCGACGTCGTCCTCGTCCGCGTCGGAGCGCCCCAGCAGGGCCACCCCGACGCAGATCGCGGCGACCACCACCACGTCGGCCACGTACCGGGGGACCAACCCGGCCAGCGGGCTGAGCACGCTGCCGAGCCGGGTCGAGGCGAAGAGCGCGGCGACCATCGCGACGTACGCCAGCAGCAGCGTCCAGGCCCGCAGCGCCGACGGCCGCCAGCGGACCGTCACCACCACCAGGGTGAGCAGCACCGCCCAGGACAGCCACATGGTCACGTCGTACGGGTCCGCCAGCGGCGGGCCGTCACCGGCGTACGTCCACCGCCACGGGCCGCCGAGCAGGCCCGGGACCAGGGTGACCCCGATCAGGTCACCGAGGAACGCCAGCACCTCGCCGAACGACCGCGGCCCGCGCAGCGCGCCCATCGGGCGGCTCAGGTAGAGCACCAGGTAGCCCGCCGTCACGACCGCCAGCGCCAGCCAGGCCGGCCAGTGCCGCCGGACGGTGGCCAGCAGCGTACGGGCCGGACCGCCGGTGGCGAAGAGGCAGGCGGTGAGCAGGAAGAGCAGCGGCACGATCAGCAGCGCCTTGGAGTCGAAGAAGAGCCCGAACACGACCCACCCGACGACCGCGACCAGGTGCCGCAACCGGCCGGTACGGACGTACCGGACCTGCGCCGCGACGGCGAGCACCATCGCCAGCAGCACCGGCAGCATCAGCAGCCCGACCATCCAGAGCGAGGTCGCCTCCAGGGTCAACGGGCTGAACAGCAGCATGCACAGCGGGATCAGCAGCCCCCAACCGGGCCGCAGCAGGTCCCGCAGCAGCCGGTAGAAGGCCACCCCCAGCGCCGCCTGACCCGCCGCCAGCAGCAGCACCCACGGCCAGGTGGCGAAGCCGGCGGCCCGGACCATCAGCCACGCCACCAGCAGGCCACCCGGGGTGAGGTGGTTGTTGAAGGTGCGCAGCAGGTGGTCGACGGTCAGATCCGAGGCGAGGGCCTGCGCGGCGATGACGAACTCGTCCTGCGAGAACCAGCCCCGCGTGGCGATGCCCGCACGCCACGCCACCGAGACCACGATCAGGGCGAACGCGACGGCGCGTACCTTGTCGGCACGCACCCAGCGCAGCACCGGGCCCGGCGCGTCCGCACCCGCGCCGGCCTCGTCCGGACGCGCCACCGCCTCAACTTCCGGCATTGACATGGTCGGCAGCCTGCCACACGCTTACACGCCGTGGGCACCGCCGTTCGCCCGATCGCCGAAGGCGTCGCGCCCCAGATCGCCGCAGATCACCCGGCCCGGCTAACCTCGCGCGATGGCGCCCGGAGCCGGCGGGTGCGTCGGGGTGCCGGAGACGGGGAGCCGCATGCGCGCAGAGGCGACAACTGACAACGAACCGGTGGGCCGTCGCACCCGACGTACCGCCCGCCGGTTCCGCCATCTCGTCGTCTGCATCGTCCTCACCGCGCTCGCGTTTCAGCAGGCCCCCGGGCTCACGGTCATGGACACCAAGGTCGACCTCAACGTCAACCCCGCCGGCTGGCTGCTCCGTTCGCTGCACCTGTGGGACCCGACCGGCACCTTCGGACAGCTTCAGAACCAGGCGTACGGATACCTCTGGCCGATGGGACCGTTCTTCCTGATCGGGTCGGAACTCGGCCTCCCGGCCTGGGTGGTGCAGCGGCTCTGGTGGGCGCTGCTGTTCTGCGTCGCCTACCTGGGGGCGGTCCGGCTCGCCGGCCGGCTCGGCATCGGCACCCCGGCCGCCCGGATGATCGCCGGGGTGGCGTTCGCGCTCTCCCCGCGCATCCTCACCCAGCTCGGCTGGTCCTCCGTCGAGTCCTGGCCCAGCGCGATCGCCCCGTGGGTGCTGATCCCCCTGGTCGGGCTCGTACGCGGCGGTCCGCTCCGGCGGGCGATCGCCGGTTCGGCCGTCGCGGTCGCCTGCGCCGGCGGGGTCAACGCGACCGCCGTCTTCGCCGTCGTCCCACTCGCACTGCTCTGGCTCGCCACCCTCCGGCCCGTACGCCGCCGGATCACCGCGCTCGCGGCCTGGTGCGGCGCGGTCGCCCTGGCCACCGCCTGGTGGCTGGTCCCGCTGCTGGTGCTGGGCCGCTACAGCCCACCGTTCCTCGACTACATCGAGAGTTCCCGGTTCACCACCAGCGTCACCGACGCGGTGACCGTGCTGCGCGGCGCCTCCTACTGGGTGGCGTACCTGAGCGGGCCGTTCGGTCCGACCCTGCCCGCCGGGGCGCAGCTCGCCACCGACCGGATGCTGGTGGTCGCGACGATGGTGGTGGCGCTGCTCGGCGTCGGCGGGCTGTCCCGCCCGGGGATGCCGCACCGGCGGTTCCTGGTCACCGGCCTGCTGCTCGGCGTCGCCCTCGTCGGCCTCGGGCACGTCAGCGAGCTGCCCAACGTGCTCGCCGGGCCGGAGCGGGACTTCCTCGACGGTGCCGGGGCGCCGCTGCGGAACGTACACAAGTTCGACGTGCTGCTGCGACTGCCGCTCGCCCTCGGCATGGCCCACCTGCTCGGTCTGCTCATCCGGCTGGCCCGGGCGGTGCCGGCGCGGCGCCGCCGCCGGGCCGGCGCGGTCGCCTGGCTCGCCGCGGGCGTCGCCGTCACCGCCGTCGTCGGCGTGGCCAGCCCCGCCCTCGGCGACGGGCTGGCCACCCCGCGCGGGGTCACCAAGGTGCCCGGCTACTGGACCGAGGCGACCGACTGGCTGGACGGCCACACCGGGCGGGGCCGGGTGCTCGTGGTGCCCGGCGCCCGTTTCCCCTCCTACGACTGGGGCAACACCACCGACGAGATCGCCCAGCCGCTGCTCAAGGGGCGTTGGGCGGTCCGCAACGCCATCCCCTTCACGCCCCCGGCCACCATCCGGCTGCTGGACGCGGTGGAGTCGGCGCTGGCCACCGGCGACGGCTCGGCCGGCCTGGCGGACCTGCTCGCCCGGTCCGGCGTCAGCCACGTCCTGTTCCGCGCCGACCTCGACCACGGCCGCTCGGACACCACCCGCCCGGCGGTGGTCCGCCAGGCCCTGCAACGGTCACCCGGCCTGACCCTGGTCGCCGGCTTCGGCCCGGTCCGCGGGGGCGAGACCGCCGAGGGGCTGTTCCGCGACCACGGGCTGGACGTGCCGACCCGGGCCCTGGAGGTGTTCCGGGTCGACCGCCCGGTCGAGCCGGTCGTCGCGTACGACCGCACCGACGTCACCACCGTCGTCGGCGGCCCCGAGTCGCTGCTCGACATGGCCGCCGCCGGGCAGCTCACGGCCGCGCCGACGGTGCTCGCCGGGGACGCGCCGGACGCAACCGGCCCGGTCACCCTCACCGACGGGCTGCGTCGGCGGGACGTCTCGTTCGGCCGGCTACGGGACAACACGTCGGCCACGCTCACCGCCGGTGACTCCTTCGACGTGCCCGCTCCGGCGCACGACTACCTGCCCGACTGGGGCGCCGCCCGGTCCACCGTCGCCCGGTACGACGGCATCAGCGCCGTCCGGGCGTCCAGCTCCCTCGCCCAGGTGGGGGTACGCGGCGGCACCCGCCCCGAACACCAACCGTTCGCCGCGCTGGACGGCGATCCCACCACCTCGTGGCGGTCCGCGCCGGACACCGCCGGGTCGGCGCAGTGGCTGGAGGCGACCCTCGCCGCCCCCACCCGGATCCGGCAGGTACGGGTGCGCTTCGACCTCGGCGCCGACACGGTGCCGACCAAGGTGGTCGTCACCGCCGGGTACGAGAGCGTGGCGGTGGAGTCGTTCGGCGACAGCATGACCTTCGACCTGCCCGGCGTGCACGTCACCCGGGACCTGCGGATCGTCATCGAGTCGACCCTCGGGCAGCGGCCCGGCACCGGCACCGTCGGGATCGCCGAGATCGAGATCCCCGGGCTGGACACCGGTCGTACCCTCCTGCTGCCCGCACCGCCGGCCACCGGTCAACCGGCCGGCGTCGTCGTCTCGGCCGCCCCGACCACACCGGCCTGCTTCTTCGTCGACGACGAACCCCGGTGCTCCGCCGACGCCGCCCGTGGCTCCGAGGACGGCCGGTCGATCGACCGGACGTTCACCCTGCCGGCCGACGGCGCGTACACCGCCCGGGTGTGGGCCCGCCCGGAGCCCGGCGGCGCCCTGGACGCCGTCCTCGACCGGGAGGTGGCCGCCGCGCAGCCGCTGCGCCTCGCCCCGACGGTGACCGCCTCGTCGACCGCCGTTCCCGACCCGGCCGCCCGCCCGGGGGTGATCCTCGACGGCGATCCGGCGACCGCCTGGTCGCCCGCGCTGGGCGACGGGAACCCGATCCTGCACCTGACCTGGCTCCGGCCGCAGGTGATCAGCGGGCTGCGTTTCTCGCTCGCCCCGGGCGTGGCCGCCTCCAAGGTCGGCAGCGTGCGGGTCGTCGGCGACGACGGCGTACGCGGCGGCCTGCTGGGCAAGAACGGCCTGCTCACCCTGAGTCCGCCGATGCGGACCGACGAGATCACCATCCAGTTCCTCGACAAGCCGTCCGCGTACAGCCAGGACCCGTACGGCGAGCACCCGCCGCAGGCACTGCCGATCGGGGTCGGTGAGGTGAGCGTCCTGCCGGCCGCTCCCGCCCGGACGCCGCCGCTGGACGCGCCGGTGAAGCTCACCTGCGGGACCGGCCCCACGCTGCGGATCGCCGGTGCCCAGGTCCGGACCGCGCTCACCGCCACCCTGCGCGACCTGCTGGAGGCGCGGGAGGTGCCGGCCGAGCCGTGCGGTGGGCGGGGTGCCGGTCGGCTGGCCCTGTCGGTCGGCCAGTCCCGGCTGGTCGCCCTCCCCGGCGGGCTGGCCCGCCCGACCCGCGTCGCGCTGGAACCGCGCGGGGCACAGCCGCGTGCCACCCCGGCCGCCTCGGCCGTCGAGGTGGCGCAGTGGTCGGCCACCGAGCGACGGGTACGGGTCGACGACCACCCCGTCGACCGGATCCTCGCGGTGCGGGAGAACACCAACGCGGGCTGGCGGGCCACGATCTCCGACCGGACGCTCACCCCGGTGGTGGTGGACGGCTGGCAGCAGGGCTGGTTGCTGCCGGCCGGCGTGTCGGGCGAGGTGGTGCTCCGCTTCGTGCCGGACCGGGCGTACCAGGTCGGGCTCTTCCTGGGCGGTGTGCTGCTGATCGGCGTGGTCGTCCTGGCGGTGCTCCCGGAGCGCCGCCGCGCCGCCGCCACGACCGTGGGCCGACCGGCCCGGCGCAGCCGGGGCTCGCTGCCGCTGCTGCTGACGGGGGCCGCCGCGGTGATCCTCTCCGGTGGACTGCTGGGGGTGCTGCTGGTGGCGGCCGGGCTGGTGCTGGCCACGCTGGGCCCGATCCGGTTGCCCTGGCCGCGCAGCCCCCGCCGGGCCCGGCTGGTCACCCGGCTCACCGTCGCCTGGCTGCCGGCCGCCCTGCTGCTCGTCGCCGGTTGGCTGCACCTGACCGTCGCGCAACGGCACGTGGCCGCCGGCCCGCAGCTCGCCGCGCTGCTCGCGCTGGGCTGCCTCTGGCTGACCACGACCGTCCGCCGCCGACCGGCACGCCTCGCCCCCGCGACCCCGACCGGCCCGGCGCCGGTCGAACCGGCCGATCCCGCGACCGCCGAAGCGACCGCCGAGACGACCGACGACGCGACCGCCGAAGCGACCGGCGAGGCGACCGGCGACGCGACCGGCGAGGCGACCGCCGAAGCGACCGGCGACGACGCGGACCGGGGAGCGGACGAGGCGCCCGGCCCGTGGCGCGGCACCGACCTCTCCTCGATCACGTGAGCCGGGTGGAGCGGCGGGACGCCGCAGCCCGACCGGCGAACGCCGACGCGGGGCGGCTCGGCACCGCCGGCGTCGCCGTCATGGTGGCCGGGACGGCCGGCAACGCCCTGGCCTACCTGGTGCCGGTGCTCGCGGCCCGCCGGCTCGACGCAGCGGAGCTGGGGGTGCTCGCC
This sequence comes from Micromonospora sp. CCTCC AA 2012012, assembly GCF_040499845.1. Lineage (NCBI taxonomy): Bacteria > Bacillati > Actinomycetota > Actinomycetes > Micromonosporales > Micromonosporaceae > Micromonospora > Micromonospora mangrovi. The sequence continues at coordinate 5,489,009 of NZ_CP159342.1, read as the reverse complement.
ACCGCCCTCGGTCTGGTCGCCATCGCCAGCGTCCCGGGCCTCGGCCTGCAACTGGCGGTGGCCGTGCACCACGCCCGGCACGGGCGTACGCCGGCCCGCCGGGCCACCGTGCTCACCGCCGCGCTCTCCGGCGGGGTCCTGGTCGCCGCCACCCCGCTGCTCGCCCCGGCGCTGCGCCTGCCCGCCGTGGTCCCCGCCCTGCTGGCGGTCACCACCGTCGCCGTCGTGCTCTCGTCACGGTGGCTCGGCGAACTCCAGGGCGGACAGCGGTTCCTGCGCCTCGCCCTCGGGATGGCCCTGCTGGCCGCCGGCCGCTACGGCGGGGTGATCGCCGGCCTGCTGCTCGGTGCCGGCCTCACCGGCTCGCTGCTGGTGGGCGCGCTGGTGGCCGCCCTCGCCCCGCTGCTGCTGGCCCGGCTGGCCGCCGGACCGCCGCCGACCCGGCCGGCCGTGCCCGCCCCGGCGCTCACCGCCGCCCAGGTCGTCACCGGCTGCGGGGCGACCCTGGCGATGCTCGTCGTCTCCTACGCCGACCTGCTGCTGGCCCGGCAGCTGCTGCCACCGGCCGAGTCCGGGGCGTACGCGGTCGGCACGGTGCTGGCGAAGGGTGCGCTCTGGGCCCCGCAGGTCGTCACGGTGCTCGCGCTGCCCCGCCTGGCCCGGGGAGACCGGCGCAGCCGGACCGTCGCGCTCGCCGTCACCGGGGCCTGCGGAGCGCTGCTGGTGCTCGCCTCGGCGCTCGGCGGCGGGCTGGCGTTCCGCCTCGCCGGTGGCCCCGACTACGTACGCCTCGGCGCGCACGCCCCCGCCTTCGCCGCGATCGGCGCGCTCTATGCCGTGGTCTTCGTCCTGCTCAACGCCCAGGTGGCGGCCGGCGCGCGCTGGCCGGCGGCACCGCTGTGGGTGGCCACCGTCGCGCTGGTGCTGGTGGCCGGGTTCGTCGCCCCGCACACCTTCACCGGTCTGCTCTGGAGCGCACTCGGCACCGCCGTGGCCGTCCTGGCGGCGATGGCCGTCACCAGCCGCCGACGCCTCCCGGCCCCGGCCTGACCGACCGGCCGGCGGCCCGGTCAGTCGCCCTCGGCCAGCCAGGTGTGCAGCAGCCGGTGGTCGATCGAGTCGACGCGGCCCAGCGGACGCCCGGCGGCCTCCCGTGCGCGCAGCTCGGCACGGGTGAACCAGCGGGCCTCCAGCAGCTCCACGCCGTCCACCCGGGTCTCCGCCGAGGTGGCGGTGGCCCGGAACCCGACCATCAGGCCCGCCGGGAACGGCCACGCCTGCGACCCCTGATAGACCACGTCGGTCACCGAGACGCCGGCCTCCTCGACCAGCTCCCGCCGTACCGCGTCCTCCAGGGCCTCGCCGACCTCGACGAAGCCGGCCAGCGTCGACCACGAGTCCGGTCGCGCGCCGCCGTGCCGGGCCAGCAGGCACCGGGCCGGCGCGTCCGGCGCCTCGACCAGCACGATCACCGCCGGCTCGATCCGCGGGAAGGACAGCCGGTCGCAGGGTGCGCAGAACCGGCTGTGTCCGCCGTCCCGGGCCTCGGTGGCCGCGCCGCACCCGCCGCAGTACCGGTGCCCCCGGTGCCAGTGCAGCAACCCCCGGGCGTACGCCTGGACGGCCGCCTCGGCCGGCCCCAGCCCACCTACCACGGCCCGCACGTCCACCGCCTCGACGGCACCGGCGAGCGCCAGCGCCGCCGCCTCGGTCGACGGGGAGAGGTCGGCGGCGAAGACGGCCGTGCCGTCGTCCAGCCCGAGGAAGACGGTCTGCCCGCTGCCGGCCAGCAGCTCGGCGGCCAGGTCGACGGGCACCCGTACCGGTCGGCGGTCGGCGGTCACCAGGCAGCGGTCCCGCCAGAGCGGCAGCACGACGGTGCCCGGTTCGGCCAGTCGCGCCGCGATCCACTCCGGGTCGGCCCGCCGGTCGCCCGCCCGGTCCAGCCACCCGCCCCCGTACGTCAGGCCCCGCTCGTCGGTCCGCACCCCCATACCGTGCCACGGCTTCCCGAGCGGCCGGGGACCGGACTCCCCGGGCCATCGGTGACGGACGCGGCACGCTGCGGTGCGGCGCTCGACACGCTGGCCTCTCCCCGCCCGCCCGGAGACTCCCGGCCGGCCCGAGCGTTGGTTACCGTAGGTGTCTTCCGGGTGGGGGAGGGTTCCCCACGTGGTACTTCCGATCGAGGTTCCTGTGACGCTGTACGGCGAAAAACCCCCGGCCGCCGACGACCGGCCGACGGTCCAGGTCACCGCGGTGACCTGGCCCGGTGACGAGCCGGATCCCGCTTCCGCACCGGCCCCCGGCCGACCCGGGGGACGCTCCCGGCGCGGCCGGCTGCTGCTCGCCGGCGGCCTCACCGCGGCGCTGCTGGCCGCCGGGGTGGGCGTCGGCGCCTACGCGTACGCCGGTGACGTCCCGCGCGGCACCATCGTGCTCGGCACGGAGCTGGGCGGCCGGAGCCGGGCCGACGCGGCTCGGGAGCTGCGGTCGGCGCTGGAACGCCGGGCGGCGACGCTGAACGCCCCGGTGAAGGTCACGGTGGGCGAGAAGGCCACCGAGGTGAAGCCGGCGGACGTGGGCCTCGCCGTGGACGTCGACGCGACCGTGGCCGCCGCCGCGAAGGCCGACGCGCACGCGGTGAGCCGCCTCGTCGGCTCCCGGACGGTCGACCCGGTGGTGACCGTGGACGTCGCCCGGCTCGACACGGTGCTGCGGGGCGCGCTCGGCAAGCAGGGTCGGGAGATGACCCTGCCGGCGATCATCTTCACCGGGACGACGCCGAAGCCGGTCTATCCGAAGCCGAGCCTCAGCCTGGACCCGCCGCGCTCCGCCGAGGTGGTGAAGCAGGGCTGGCTGAGCGGCCGGCCGGTGACCGTGCCGCTGGTCGAGAAGGCCCCGGCCACCAGCCGGGCGGAGGTCGACACGCTGGTCGAGGAGTTGGCGAAGCCGGCGGTGGCCGCCCCCGTCACCCTGACCACCGACAAGGGCTCGGTCACCATCCCGCCGACCGCCATCGCCCGGAGCCTGCGCTTCTCCGCCGACGAGGCGGGCAAGCTGACCCCGAGGGTGGACGTGAAGCGGCTGCGCAGCGCCCTGGGCGACACCCTCGCCAAGATCGAGGTGGAGCCGAAGGACGCCGGGCTGACCATCGCCGGCGGCAAGCCGAAGGTGGTGCCCGGCCGGGCCGGCCAGCAGGTCGACTCGGCCGCGCTCGCCCGGGACCTGCTGGCCGTGCTGCCGAGGACCGACGGGCGCACGGTCACCGGCCGGCTCACCGCGGCCCAGCCGGAGCTGACCGAGGCGAAGCTGGCGGAGCTGGGCATCAAGGAGCGGGTCTCGACCTTCACCACGAAGTTTCCCGGTGGGCTCTCCTCGCCGCGCAGCCAGAACATCATCCAGGCCGCGAAGGACGTGGACGGCACCATCGTCAAGCCCGGCGAGACGTTCTCGCTCAACGGTCACACCGGGGAACGCGGCTACGACCAGGGCTACCAGGACGCGCCCGTGATCGTCGACGGCAAGCTGGTCCCCGGGGTGGGTGGCGGCGTCTCCCAGTTCACCACGACGCTCTTCAACGCCAGTTACTACGCCGGCATGGAGGACGTCGAGCACAAGCCGCACTCGTACTGGTTCGACCGGTACCCGGCGGTGATCGAGTCGACCATCTTCTGGCCGGACCTGGACTTCAAGTTCCGCAACACCAGCCCGCACGGCGTCCTCATCGACACGTCGTACACCGCCAACACGATCACCGTGTCGATGTGGAGCACGAAGATCTACGACAGCGTCAAGACGGAGTACGGCCCCCGGCGCAACATCACCAAGCCGCAGACCATCCACCTGGAGCCCGGCCCGAAGTGCATCGAGAGCAACGGCATCGACGGCTTCACCCAGGACGCGTTCCGGGTGATCCGCAAGGACGGCAAGGTGATCAAGCGGGAGAAGTTCAGCTGGACCTACCAGGCCGAGCCGAAGTACGTCTGCGGGCCCGCGCCCTCCTGAGGTCCGGGCAGCAGAAAGCCCCGCCGGCGTCGTCGCCGGCGGGGCTTCTTCTTCTCGTACGACCTCAGGGCCGCGCCTCGGCCAGCCCCTTGCGTACGCCGTCCGCGTCCCGGTCGGTGCCGTAGACCGGGGTGTCCGGCTGCTGCCGCCAGCTCTCGTCGAGGGTGCCCGCGTCGACCGGGTCGAAGCCGAGCGCGTCCACCAGCTCCATCACCGTCTGCTTCGCCTGGGCGTCGTCGCCGGCCACCGGGAGGGCGATCCGGTCGGCGGAGCCGGCAGGCCGACCGCTCTCCATCAGGTGCGCCGCCTGGATGTTGTTGAACGCCTTCACCACCCGGGCACCCTTGAGGTGCTCCGCGGTCCACCGGCTGGAGCTGAGGCTCCGGTCCAGCAGCTCGGCGATGTCGCCGTCCCGCTGGGGGTAGTAGTTGTCGGCGTCGACGACGATCTTGCCGTCGAAGAGTTCCGCAGGCAGCGCCGGTACGGCCTTGAGCGGGATGGCCACGACGACCAGCTCCGCCGAGTTCACCGCCTCCTCCAGCGTGCCGGCGGTGGCGCCGGTCTCGGCCGCGAGGTCCGTCAGGCTCTGCGGGCCACGCGAGTTGGTCACGGTGACGTCGTGCCCGAGCGTGCTCAGTCGACGGGTGAGGGTGCCGCCGATGTGCCCCGACCCGATGATTCCGATCTTCATGCCCACTCCTGCCTCCGCCAGTGTCTGGCGGTCAGTTCCGGCCGAACCATCAGCAGGTACCCCGACCGGTCCGCCCCGATAGCGGACGAGGCGTACGCCACGTCCCGTTTCCGGTCACCATCGTGGGGAACGCCGCCGCAGGGGCGGGTCCCGCACCGACCGTACCGAGAAAGGGGTCGACGTCCGGGGCGATTCACCGAACGGGCTTCTGAAGTTCCCGGAAACGCAGCTGAGGCCACCCCGAAGGGTGGCCTCGACTGGAAGATTGTCCGGCGGTGTCCTACTCTCCCACACCCTCCCGAGTGCAGTACCATCGGCGCTGGAGGGCTTAGCTTCCGGGTTCGGAATGTTACCGGGCGTTTCCCCTCCGCCATGACCGCCGTAACTCTATGAACATGTCAAACACACTCACATGGGGGTGTTCGTATTGTTCAGAGTTGCACAGTGGACGCGTAGCAGCTTCGTAGTCAAGTCCTCGGCCTATTAGTACCGGTCAACTGAACCCGTTACCGGGCTTACATTTCCGGCCTATCAACCCAGTCGTCTAGCTGGGGGCCTTACCCCACCAAGGTGGGTGGGATACCTCATCTTGAAGCGAGCTTCCCGCTTAGATGCTTTCAGCGGTTATCCCTTCCGAACGTAGCTAACCAGCCGTGCCCCTGGCGGGACAACTGGCACACCAGAGGTTCGTCCGTCCCGGTCCTCTCGTACTAGGGACAGCCCTTCTCAAGTATCCTACGCGCACGGCGGATAGGGACCGAACTGTCTCACGACGTTCTAAACCCAGCTCGCGTACCGCTTTAATGGGCGAACAGCCCAACCCTTGGGACCTGCTACAGCCCCAGGATGCGACGAGCCGACATCGAGGTGCCAAACCATCCCGTCGATATGGACTCTTGGGGAAGATCAGCCTGTTATCCCCGGGGTACCTTTTATCCGTTGAGCGACACCGCTTCCACTCGCAAGTGCCGGATCACTAGTCCCGACTTTCGTCCCTGCTCGACCTGTCAGTCTCACAGTCAAGCTCCCTTGTGTACTTGCACTCAACACCTGATTGCCAACCAGGCTGAGGGAACCTTTGGGCGCCTCCGTTACCCTTTAGGAGGCAACCGCCCCAGTTAAACTACCCACCAGACACTGTCCCTGAACCGGATAACGGTCCGAAGTTAGATACCCAAATCAACCAGAGTGGTATTTCAAGATTGCCTCCACCCATACTGGCGTATGGACTTCACCGGCTCCCACCTATCCTACACAAGCTAATTCGGATACCAATGTCAAGCTATAGTAAAGGTCCCGGGGTCTTTCCGTCCTGCCGCGCGTAACGAGCATCTTTACTCGTAATGCAATTTCGCCGGGCCTGTGGTTGAGACAGTGGGGAAGTCGTTACGCCATTCGTGCAGGTCGGAACTTACCCGACAAGGAATTTCGCTACCTTAGGATGGTTATAGTTACCACCGCCGTTTACTGGCGCTTAAGTTCTCCGCTTCGCCCCGAAGAAGACTAACAGGTCCCCTTAACGTTCCAGCACCGGGCAGGCGTCAGTCCATATACATCGAATTACTTCTTCGCATGGACCTGTGTTTTTAGTAAACAGTCGCTTCCCCCTGCTCTCTGCGGCCATACAACGCTCCACCCGCGCGGGGCTTCACGTCTCCGGCCCCCCTTCTCCCTAAGTTACGGGGGCAATTTGCCGAGTTCCTTAACCACAGTTCGCCCGATCGCCTCGGTATTCTCTACCTGACCACCTGTGTCGGTTTGGGGTACGGGCCGCTAAGAACTCGCTAGAGGCTTTTCTCGGCAGCATAGGATCACTGACTTCACCTGAATCGGCTCGGCATCACGTCTCAGCCTTCATGCACCGCGGATTTGCCTACGGTACGGCCTACACGCTTACCCCGGCACAACCACCGGCCGGGCTCAGCTACCTTCCTGCGTCACCCCATCGCTTGACTACTACCCGCCAGGTTCCCACGCTCCCCAACCTTGACCCGAAGGTCGCCGCTGGTTTGGGTGGTTAGCACAACGAGGTTCGTCAGGGTCGCTCTTTCGCGGGTACGGGAATATCAACCCGTTGTCCATCGACTACGCCTCTCGGCCTCGCCTTAGGTCCCGACTCACCCAGGGCGGATTAGCCTGGCCCTGGAACCCTTGGTCATCCGGCGGAAGGGTTTCTCACCCTTCTTTCGCTACTCATGCCTGCATTCTCACTCGTGCCGCGTCCACAACTAGGTCACCCCGTTGCTTCACCCCCGGCACGACGCTCCCCTACCCATCCACACACCTGCACAAGGAATCAAGTCCAAGCGAGGTTAAAATGTGAATGCCACAGCTTCGGCGGTGTGCTTGAGCCCCGCTACATTGTCGGCGCGGAACCACTTGACCAGTGAGCTATTACGCACTCTTTAAAGGGTGGCTGCTTCTAAGCCAACCTCCTGGTTGTCTATGCGACCCCACATCCTTTTCCACTTAGCACACGCTTAGGGGCCTTAGCTGGTGATCTGGGCTGTTTCCCTCTCGACTACGAAGCTTATCCCCCGCAGTCTCACTGCCGCGCTCTCACTTACCGGCATTCGGAGTTTGGCTGATTTCGGTAAGCTTGTGGGCCCCCTAGACCATCCAGTGCTCTACCTCCGGCAAGAAACACGCGACGCTGCACCTAAATGCATTTCGGGGAGAACCAGCTATCACGGAGTTTGATTGGCCTTTCACCCCTAACCACAGGTCATCCCCCAACTTTTCAACGTTGGTGGGTTCGGCCCTCCACGCGGTCTTACCCGCGCTTCAGCCTGCCCATGGCTAGATCACTCCGCTTCGGGTCTAGAGCATGCGACTGAATACGCCCTATTCAGACTCGCTTTCGCTACGGCTCCCCCACACGGGTTAACCTCGCCACATGCCACTAACTCGCAGGCTCATTCTTCAAAAGGCACGCCGTCACCCCGCAAGGCTCCGACGGATTGTAGGCGAACGGTTTCAGGTACTATTTCACTCCCCTCCCGGGGTACTTTTCACCATTCCCTCACGGTACTCGTCCGCTATCGGTCACCAGGAAGTATTTAGGCTTACCAGGTGGTCCTGGCAGATTCACGGCAGATTTCAGGGGTCCGCCGCTACTCGGGAACACCCACAGAAGGTCAGCAACTTTCACGTACCGGACTATCACCGTCTACGGTTGGCTTTTCCACACCATTCGGCTAGCCACTGACTTTGTAACTCCTCGAGCGCATGTCAGTACACTCAGCGGGGTCCCACAACCCCGACCACGCAACCCCTGACAGGTATCACACGCAGCCGGTTTAGCCTCAATCCGCTTTCGCTCGCCACTACTCACGGAATCACTAAATTTGTTTTCTCTTCCTACGGGTACTGAGATGTTTCACTTCCCCGCGTTCCCCCCATACACCCTATGTGTTCAGGTGCAGGTGACACCACATGACTGGTGCCGGGTTCCCCCATTCGGACACCCTGGGATCACAGCTTGGTTGACAGCTCCCCCAGGCCTATCGCGGCCTCCCACGTCCTTCATCGGCTCCTGGTGCCAAGGCATCCACCGTTCGCCCTTGACAACTTGACCACAAAGATGCTCGCGTCCACTGTGCAATTCTCAACAAACGACCAACCCACAACCCTCACCGTGCAACACCAGACCCGACAACCGCCGGCGGTATGCCACACCAGGTCATGCCTGGCAGACTCCCGAAACCCGCAAAGGGGCTCCGCAGCAGTCTCTGAAAGACAACCTTCGGTTGTTCTTTCAGGACCCAACAGGGTGCTTTACGCCTTTCCTCAGCCGCATCCAGGACATCCGTTCCCACCACCGAAGTGGCTGTACTAGGCGCCCCCGACCGTTGCCGAGAACAAACTGGCCAGTGTCTCCGCCATTCGAGCACCCCGACCCGACATTCGCGGGCCGCGGGCTCCATGCCGTCTTTCGACGGATGGTGCTCCTTAGAAAGGAGGTGATCCAGCCGCACCTTCCGGTACGGCTACCTTGTTACGACTTCGTCCCAATCGCCAGCCCCACCTTCGACGGCTCCCTCCACAAGGGTTGGGCCACCGGCTTCGGGTGTTGCCGACTTTCGTGACGTGACGGGCGGTGTGTACAAGGCCCGGGAACGTATTCACCGCAGCGTTGCTGATCTGCGATTACTAGCGACTCCGACTTCACGGGGTCGAGTTGCAGACCCCGATCCGAACTGAGACCGGCTTTTTGGGATTCGCTCCACCTCACGGTATCGCAGCCCATTGTACCGGCCATTGTAGCATGCGTGAAGCCCTGGACATAAGGGGCATGATGACTTGACGTCATCCCCACCTTCCTCCGAGTTGACCCCGGCAGTCTTCGATGAGTCCCCGCCATAACGCGCTGGCAACATCGAACGAGGGTTGCGCTCGTTGCGGGACTTAACCCAACATCTCACGACACGAGCTGACGACAGCCATGCACCACCTGTGACCGCCCCCGAAGGACCCCCCATCTCTGGAGGTTTTGCGGCCATGTCAAACCCAGGTAAGGTTCTTCGCGTTGCATCGAATTAATCCGCATGCTCCGCCGCTTGTGCGGGCCCCCGTCAATTCCTTTGAGTTTTAGCCTTGCGGCCGTACTCCCCAGGCGGGGCGCTTAATGCGTTAGCTGCGGCACAGGGAACCGGAGAGGCCCCCACACCTAGCGCCCAACGTTTACAGCGTGGACTACCAGGGTATCTAATCCTGTTCGCTCCCCACGCTTTCGCTCCTCAGCGTCAGTATCGGCCCAGAGACCCGCCTTCGCCACCGGTGTTCCTCCTGATATCTGCGCATTTCACCGCTACACCAGGAATTCCAGTCTCCCCTACCGAACTCTAGCCTGCCCGTATCGACCGCAGGCTTGGGGTTGAGCCCCAAGTTTTCACGGTCGACGCGACAAGCCGCCTACGAGCTCTTTACGCCCAATAAATCCGGACAACGCTCGCGCCCTACGTCTTACCGCGGCTGCTGGCACGTAGTTGGCCGGCGCTTCTTCTGCAGGTACCGTCACTTACGCTTCGTCCCTGCTGAAAGAGGTTTACAACCCGAAGGCCGTCATCCCTCACGCGGCGTCGCTGCATCAGGCTTCCGCCCATTGTGCAATATTCCCCACTGCTGCCTCCCGTAGGAGTCTGGGCCGTGTCTCAGTCCCAGTGTGGCCGGTCGCCCTCTCAGGCCGGCTACCCGTCGTCGCCTTGGTAGGCCATCACCCCACCAACAAGCTGATAGGCCGCGAGCCCATCCCAGGCCGAAAAACTTTCCACCAAACGCCATGCGGCATAAGGTCATATCCGGTATTAGCCCCCGTTTCCGAGGGTTATCCCAAAGCCTGGGGCAGGTTACTCACGTGTTACTCACCCGTTCGCCGCTCGAGTACCCCGAAGGGCCTTTCCGCTCGACTTGCATGTGTTAAGCACGCCGCCAGCGTTCGTCCTGAGCCAGGATCAAACTCTCCAACAAAAACTTGTTGAAACAGTCATCCCGGCAACAAAATGTTGCCAAAGGAATCCCCACCAGCCAGACCTCCGAAGAGACCGACCAGTGCGGGGTATAAAACAATTGGCACTGGCTTATCAAGCACCCTGTTGAGTTCTCAAAGAACAACCACACACCGCCGGAAGCTCCACATTTGTGGAACCCCGTCCGGGGCATTTCGTTCGTCTCGCGCCCGCCGCTCTCGCGCCGGGCACTTTTACTACGTTACCTCACCGCTCTCCCCGTGTCAACCGGTCTGTCCCGGTGTGTCACGCTTCGTGCCGGTTCGGCCCGCTGAACACACGCAGCGGCTAACCCCTGCGGATGGTCATCGGATTGGGCAGGACGGCCGCTCTGCGATCTCTCGCGAGCTCGTCCGTTTCCCTGCCGGTCGAGAACCTTACCCGGTCGCTTCCGCTCCGCCAAATCCGCCTCGCGGCAGATCCGCCGAGCCCCGCCCGGACCGTGTCGGTCAGGAGCGAACCCCTGGCTGACCCGGTGCCAGTCCGGTGCGGTGCCCCAGGACTTTCATCCCGTTTGCCCCGTTCCGCGCTGGCAGAGAGAAAGTTACGCGTCTGCGGGTTTGATCGTCAAATCCGGGGGTAGCGTCCCCGGTCACATCATTTCCGCAGAGCTATCTTCGCTGGTCAGCGCGGTACGCGGGGGGCATCTTCCGCAGGACGGCGGCGCCGACGACGGGCGGCCAGGCTGCCCCGGATCCCCAGGACGCCGACCGTGGTGCCGATGGCCAGTGAGGCCGCGATCAGCAACGCGTGCACCCAGAGGAAGGCGGTCGGGCTGCCCACGCCGATCGTGCCGGTCGACCAGGCGCGCGGGTCGTCCCAGATGGCCAGCGCGAACCTCGGCCAGATCACCCAGGTCCAGACCCCGACCCCGACCAGGAACAGCGACCAGCCACGCGACAGCACCATGGGTGACCAGTATGCCAGCGTGCCGGTGCCGGGCCGGGCCTCCACCGGTCGGCGAGGGGCCAGCCGGGAGGCCGATCAGCGACTACCGTGTCAGACATGGTCCGGCCGGTCAGCCTCGCGTCGGAGACCCTCGACGGTCTCCCGGTGGCTGCCGCGCCGGTTCTCCCGCTCCGCGTCGACGACGGTCGGGAGCAGATCCTCGACGTGCTCCGTGCCGGTGGGCTGCGGTTCCGCGCCGGCGGGCGATGGCGGTTCGCGCTCTGACGAGCCGACCCCGCTGATCCGGCACACCCGGATCGTTCCGCGCGCCCGCGCGCCCTCCACCGTTTCCTCGGCACGAAAGGCGTACCACCATGTCCGCAGCACGAATGCTCACCGGCGACCGCCCGACCGGGCGGCTGCACCTCGGGCACTACGTCGGCAGCATCGCCAACCGGGTGCGGCTGCACCAGCGCTACGAGAGCTTCTTCATCATCGCCGACCTGCACATGCTCACCACGAAGAACACCCGTGAGGACATCGCGCAGGTCTCCGCCAACGCCCGCGAGATGGTCACCGACATCCTCGCCGCCGGCGTCGACCCGGCCCGGGCGACCTTCTATCTCCAGTCGGCGATCCCCGAGGTCGGCGACCTGAACACCCTCCTGCAGAACCTGGTCACCGTGCCCCGGCTGGAGCGCGTCCCGTCGCTGAAGGAGATGGCCCGGGACTCCGGCAAGGAGGAGATGCCGTACGGGCTGCTCGGCTATCCCGTCCTCCAGGCCGCCGACATCCTCTGCGTGAAGGGGCAGGTGGTGCCGGTCGGGAAGGACAACGCGCCGCACGTCGAGGTGACCCGGGAGATCGCCCGGCGCTTCAACCACCTCTACGGCGAGGTCTTCCCGGTCCCCGAGCTGATCATGTCGGAGACGCCCACCCTGGTCGGCACCGACGGGGCGGCGAAGATGAGCAAGAGCAGAGGGAACGCCATCGCCCTCTCCGACGACCCGGCGACGGTCCGCCGCAAGGTGCTGGGCATGTACACCGACCCGAACCGGGTCCGCGCCGACGTGCCCGGCACCGTCGAGGGCAACCCGGTCTTCGCGTACCACGACGTGTTCAACCCGGACCGGGCGAAGGTCGAGGAGCTCAAGCAGCGGTACCGGGCCGGGCGGGTCGGTGACGTGGAGGTGAAGGAGGAGTTGGTGGGCGCGCTCAACCGGTTCCTCGACCCGGTCCGGGAGCGGCGGGAGCGGTTCGCGTCGGCCGGCGGGCTGGTCGACGAGCTGATCGTGACGGGCACCGAACGCACCCGCGCGCAGGTGCACCGCACCCTGGTCGAGGTGCGTCGGGCGATGGGCCTGACCAGCGCGTACACCCAGGTGCGGCGGAGGGCCGAGCGCTACCGCAAGGCCGTCGGCACGCCGGCCTGAGTTTTCGCGTACGCCGGAAGGGCCGGCTCGGGAACGGCCTTGCGCCGCCCCCGGGCCGGCCGGTTACGCTGGCCACGTGACCAGCTTCCGCACCCTCGTGCCGACGTCCTGCGACGTGTCGGTCGGTGCGCGACGCCGGCGGTCCCGCGACCGCCTGCGCTGAGTTCACCCTCCTTGCGACCGGCGGATCGAACCGCCGGTCGACCTCGGCCGTCCCTCGGTCCGCCCCGCACTTCCCGGAGATCCGCCAGCGGCGGATCCGAGCGAGACGGGCGTACCCATGGATCTGGAGAAGTTGTTGACCGACCGGCTGGCGCCGGCGTTCTCGGCGGTGGCCGGCGGCCCGGTCGACCCGGTCGTCCGGCGTTCGCAGCGCGCGGACTTCCAGTCGGACGCGGCGCTGGCGCTGGCCCGGCGGCTGGGCCGGCCGCCGCGCGCGATCGCCGAGGAGGTGCTGGCCCGCGCGGAGCTGGACGACCTGTGCGCCGCGGCGGAGGTCTCCGGGCCGGGGTTCATCAACCTGACCGTCGCCGACGGGACCCTCGCCGGGCTGGTGTCGGCGCTGGCCGTCGACCCACGGCTCGGCGTGCCGGTCACCGCCGAGCCGGAGACCGTCGTGGTGGACTACTCGGCGCCGAACGTGGCGAAGGAGATGCACGTCGGGCACCTGCGGTCGACGGTGATCGGTGACGCGGCGGCCCGGCTGCTGGAGTGGCGGGGGCACCGGGTGGTCCGGGCCAACCACCTGGGCGACTGGGGGACGCCGTTCGGGATGCTCATCGAGCACCTGGTCGACCTGGGTGAGGCCGAGGCGACGCAGGAACTCTCGATGGGCGACCTGGACTCGTTCTACAAGGCGGCCCGGGCGAAGTTCGACGCCGACGAGGCGTTCCGGGAACGGTCCCGGCGGCGGGTGGTGGCGTTGCAGGGCGGCGACGAGCGGACCCTGCGGCTGTGGCGGCTGCTGGTGGAGCAGTCGGAACGCTACTTCCTCACCGTGTACGACCTGCTGGACGTGACGCTGACCGACCGGGACTTCCGCGGCGAGAGCAGCTACAACGACCTGCTCGGCCCGGTCGTGGCGGACCTCGACCGGCTCGGGCTGCTCCGGGAGAGCGAGGGCGCGGCCTGTGTCTTCCCGCAGGGCTCGGTCGGTCGGGACGGCGAGCCGCTGCCGCTGATCGTCCGCAAGTCCGACGGTGGGTACGGCTATCCGGCCACCGACCTGGCCGCCGTCCGGCACCGTACCGGTGAGCTGGGCGCGACCCGGCTGCTCTATGTGGTCGGCCTGCCCCAGCGGCGGCACTTCGAGATGGTGTACGCCGCCGCCGCGCAGGCCGGTTGGCTGGTCCCGCCGGCCCGCGCCGAGCACGTGGCGTTCGGCTCGATCCTCGGGCCCGACGGGCGGATGCTGCGCAGCCGGACCGGCGAGTCGGTGAAACTCGTCCGGCTGCTGGAGGAGGCGGTGGCCCGGGCGACCGCGCTGACCCGGGAGCGGAACCCGGAGCTGACCGAGGCGGAAGCCGCCGAGGTGGGCCGGGCGGTCGGCATCGGCGCGGTCAAGTACGCCGACCTCTCCAACGACCGGCACCGCGACTACGTGCTGGACTGGGAGCGGATGCTGTCGCTGGACGGGAACACCGCGCCCTACCTCCAGTACGCGTACTCCCGGATCCGGTCGATCTTCCGGCGGGCCGGCCTGGCGGTCCCGCCGGAGGCGGCGGTCAGTCTGGCGGAGCCGGCGGAGCGGGCCCTCGCGTTCGAGCTGGTCGGCTTCGGGGCGGTGGTGACCGAGGTGGAGCGGAGCCTGGAGTTCCACCACCTGGCCGGCTACCTGCACCGGCTGGCCACCGCGTTCAGCGCCTTCTATGAGCGGTGCCCGGTGCTGCGGGCCGACGAGGCGGTGCGGGACAGCCGGTTGGTGCTGGCCGACCTGACCGCCCGGGTGCTGCGGCAGGGCCTGCACCTGCTGGGCATCCGGACGCCGGAGCGGCTGTGAGCCGGGGTCAGCGGGCCGCCCAGGTCTGCACCTCGACGAGGTTCCCCTCGGGGTCGCGCAGGTAGGCCGAGCGGACACCCCAGCCGGGCCGGTCGGCGGGCGGCAGCACCGCCGACCCGGCCGGCAGCCCGGCGACGGTGGCGTCCACGTCGGGCACCGGCAGGACCAGCAGCACGCCGCCGCCCCGCCCGGCCGGCAGCACGGCGTCGGCCGCGGCCCGGCCGAGGATCGCCAGGACGGTCTCGCCGCCCTGGTCGAAGCTCGCGTACTCGAACTCGGGAACGAGCCGCTCGGGGGTGCCCAGCAGGTCGGTGTAGAAGCGCAGGGTCGCCGGGAAGTCGTCGGCCACCACGCGCGCGTGCAGCGCCATGCCGTGACCCTAGCGGCGCCGGCGTCCCCGCGCGGCCCGTGCCGGTTCGGCCGCGCGGACGTACGACAGAGGCCCGGACCGTCGTGGGTACGGCGGTCCGGGCCTCGCGCGGTCGGTCCGGCGTCAGGCGGCGATGGACTTCGGGGTGGTCTTCGAGTCCAGCCCGGTGTTGATCAGCTTGGTGAGGTCGCGGCCGGTCTGCTTGTTGACGAAGGCGATGAACGCGGCCCGGTCCTGCTGGGTGTTCCTGCGCTCCTGCACCCAGGCGGTGGCGAGGGCGAAGAACGCCTTGTCGCCGATCAGGTTGTGGATCTCCCGCAGCATCGCCTCGGGGCAGAGATAGACGTTCCCCTCGGCGAAGTTCTTCGGGTTGGGCTTACCGGGCGGGCCGAGCTTCGCCCGCAGCTTGGCGTCGGCCTGGCGCAGGTAGCGGTCCAGGCCGGCGTCGCTGAGCTTCAGGGTCTCCTGGGTCCAGAGGTCCTGGGCGTAGGTGGCGAAGCCCTCGTTGAGCCAGAGGTCGTTCCAGGTGGTCGGCGTGACCGAGTTCCCGAACCACTGGTGGGCGTACTCGTGCAGCAGGTCGGTGCCCCAGCGCTCGCGCCGGGCCGCGCTGTTCTCGATCTTGCGACCCATGGTGATCATCTGCTGGGTCTCCATGCCCGACTCGGAGTCCACCAGCACGATCCCGCCGGACGGGAACGGGTACGGCCCGAACCGCTTCTCCAGCCACGCGAGGTACTGCGGCGACTTCTTCAGGTACGGCAGCAGCTTGTCGTCGGTGCCCTTGCGGTACCAGTAGGTGAGCGGGATGCCGTGCGGGCCGGTCGCGGTCAGCTTCTGGTACTTACCGACCGCGAGGGTGGTCAGGTACGTCGCCACCGGGTCGGTGCTGCGGTAGGTGAAGGTGCTGCCGGACTGCGGGCCGGGGGTGCCGCCGGCGATCGCGGACCAGCCCGCCGGGACGGTGACCTCGATGTCGTAGAGCGCCTCGTCGGAGGGCATGTCGTTCGCCGGGTACCAGGTGAACGCCCCGAACGGCTCCTGCATCGTCCAGAGGCCGCCCTCCCTGGTGACCGTGAGCCCGAGCGGTTCCACGTCGCTGCGGTGCGACGGCATCGGGGTGGTCTTCGGGCTGCCGTGGTACTTCACCACCAGGGTGACCGGCTTGTCGGCGGTGACCGGGGCGGCGACGGTCAGCTTCTCCTTCGCCACCGCGCCGGTGACCGTCGTGCCGTCGAGCATGACCGCGTCCACCTGGTAGGGCATGAAGTCGAGGACCAGGTTCGGCGCGTCCTTCGTCGGCCGGATCTGGAGCGTGGCGGTGCCGGTGAGGGTCTTCGTCGGCGGCGCCCAGTCGAGGGTCAGGCCGTAGTGCAGCACGTCCAGCGCGGCCGTGCCGCGATCGGGATAGACCGGGTCGGCCACCGGGGTCGACTTCCCGGCCTGCCAGGCCGTGTAGTCGATCGCCGGCGCGGAGGGGCTGGGGCTGGTCGACGCGGCGGAGTCGCCGGTCGCCGGGGTCTTCGGGGCCGAGGTGCAGCCGGCCACCAGCAGCGGCGGCAGGAGCAGGGTCAGGAGTACGGGGTGGCGCATCAGCGCACCGTACGGGAGCCGGCGGGCCCCGTGGGGGCACGACGTTCCCGGCCACCGGCGTCGCTATTCGAGAAACGAAGGAAACAATCGAAACAAACTGTACCGTTAATACTGTCCTGAAGGGACTTACGGCCCATGGAAGCCGGTTTTCACGGATGCTAGAAAAGAGGCGACAGAGGAACGCGAGGCAGGCCCGAGACACAAATCACAGGGCTATCGCAGAAACGGTGACCGCCGTCACGCACCGCCTGCGCGTTCCGCCGTTCCCACAAGGAAAGGGGTTCAGTCATGTCTGCCATGCTGCGCGTCATCGGTCGGGCCATGACGGCGTTTGCACTGCTCATCGGCGTTGGAGCCGGAACGCTGGCGGTCGCCGGACCGGCGCAAGCCGCCTACCGTACGGCCTCCGCGGTGACCGTCGTCCGCACCGGCGGATTCGCCGGGCTGACGCAGGATTTCACCGTTCTTTCCAGCACCGTTCACACGTCCACCC
Organism: Micromonospora sp. CCTCC AA 2012012; assembly: GCF_040499845.1. Taxonomy (NCBI): domain Bacteria; kingdom Bacillati; phylum Actinomycetota; class Actinomycetes; order Micromonosporales; family Micromonosporaceae; genus Micromonospora; species Micromonospora mangrovi. The sequence continues at coordinate 5,472,027 of NZ_CP159342.1, read as the reverse complement.
CGGATCTGATGTATACGGTGAACGGGCGCGAATTCCGCAGTCTCGCGCCGTCGTACCTGCCCAGCTCGAATGGTGCCGACCGGTACGTCTACACGGTGACCGTGTCGTACACGAATGGTGCGACCAAGACGGTGACCACCATGGACGGGGCCGACGCCCCGGCCGTGCTGTGGCAGGTGATCGACACCACCGTGCAGATCACCAACGACCTCACCGCCACCACCGCCGGCTGAACCCTGGACCGTCACCGGCCGGCCCGCACCCGCGGGCCGGCCGGTTCGCCGTTTCCGAATCCGCGGGTGTGAGCCGATCCCATGGGGGTAGTGCTGCGGTCACGGGTCAAGACATGCGCCCTCCAGGGCTCTCCCTGTCGACAGACAGGTGGGGCGTCCAGCGGAGAGCGGAGGCGTCATGTCGACAGAGCCCAGACCTGTCAACCGTCGACCCGACGCCGGGCCCACCGAGCCGACCATGTCGCTGGCCCTCACCGGCGACGGCTCGGCCAAGCTGGTTACCGTCGCGGGCGAGATCGACATGAGCAACGCCCACCTGCTGACCGAGCTGGTGGAGTTCGCCTCCCGTCCGCCGTTGCCGGCGATCGCGGTGGACCTCTCCGCGGTGCGGTTCTTCAGCGCGCACGGAGTGCAGGCACTGCTGGCGGCGCAGAACGCCGCGGCCCGGGCCGGAGTGGCGCTCTTCCTGCGTCACCCGTCGCCGTGGGTCACCCACATCCTCGCGGTCACCGGCGCCCTGCCGAGGTTCGAACTCGCCGGGGACACCGATGGAGCGGCGCCGAACGGGGTACTCGCCCTGGCACGGCAGCCCCGGCGCCAACACCTGGCGGACCCGCAGCTGATCCCCGACCGCCCACGAACGAGAACCCGGAAGGACCAGGACCTTGAGCGGCAACCAGTACCAGCAGCAGGACCCCCAGGAGCAGTACCGCGGGCCGGAGGAGCAGACCGGCGGCCAGCAGTCCGCCCCGGGCACCACCCGGGAGATGCCCGACAAGCCGGACCACGGTGAGGAGACGTACCAGGGCACCGGCCGGCTCACCGGCAAGCGGGCGGTGATCACCGGCGGCGACTCCGGCATCGGTCGGGCGGTCGCCATCGCCTTCGCCCGCGAGGGTGCCGACGTGCTCATCGCCTACCTGCCCGAGGAGGAGGACGACGCCCGGCAGACCGCGCAGCTGGTCGAGAAGGCCGGGCGCAAGGCGGTCACGGTCCCGGGCGACATCCGCGACGAGGCCCACTGCGCCGAGATCATCTCGCGGGCGGTGGACGAGCTGGGCGGCCTCGACATCCTGGTCAACAACGCGGCCCACCAGATGTCCCAGCCGGGCGGCATCACCGACATCACCACCGAGCAGTTCGACCGGGTGCTCAAGACCAACCTGTACGCCATGTTCTGGCTCTCCAGGGCCGCCGTGCCGCACCTGGCACCCGGTTCCACGATCATCAACACCGCGTCGATCCAGGGCTACCAGCCCTCGCCCGACCTGCTCGACTACGCCACCACGAAGGCCGGCATCATCGCCTTCACCAAGGGCCTCGGCGAGGGCCTGGCGGAGCAGGGCATCCGGGTGAACGCCGTCGCCCCGGGGCCGATCTGGACCCCGCTCATCCCCGCCACGATGGCGGAGGAGAAGGTCGAGTCGTTCGGCAAGGACGTCCCCCTCGGGCGCGCCGGGCAGCCGGCCGAGGTCGCCCCGGCGTACGTCTTCTTCGCCTCGCAGGAGTCCAGCTACATCACCGGAGAGGTGCTCGGCGTCACCGGCGGCAAGCCGCTCGCCTGAGTGCCACCGGCCGGCCGGCCGGCCGGCCGGCCCCGCCCCGGCGTGGGCGGCCGGAGACCGCACCGGCCCGCTGGCACCGCCGAGCGTCACCCGCTGCTCAGGTGCCGGCGACTGTCCGGTTCACCAGAGCCGCGGCGACGTCGCGGACCTTGCGGTTGCTGTCCTGGGAGACCTTCGACAGCAGGGCGAACGCCTCCTCCGGCGAGCAACGACGCTCGCTCATGATGATCCCCTTGGCCTGCTCGATCACCGCCCGGTTGCGCATCGCCTCGCGCATCTGCTCCGCCAACGTGGTGGCACTGTCGTAGTGGTGGGCGTTGGACAGCGCGACGGCCGCGTACGCCGCGAATCCCTCGGCGACCTCGATCGTCGGCGGGTCGAAGGCGTGCGGCACGTCCCCGTAGACGTTCAGCGCCCCCACGACCGACGCCTGGATCGGCAACCCGATCGACATCGAACTTCCCACCCCGACGGAGCGGGCCTTCGTCGCCCAGTCCGGCCAGCGCTCCTCGGCCGCCATGTCCGGCACCGAGATGACGTCGCCGCTCGCGGAGGCGTCCAGGCAGGGCCCACCCTCATGCCTGTACTGCCATTCGTCGAGGTCACGGGCGAGGTCGCCGGTGGCCGTCACGGTCTGCCGCTGCCGCCCCTCGACCAGGGTGACCGACACGTCCCTGCTGCCGGGAATGCTCTGGTTGGCCAGCTCGGCGACCCTGCGCAACATGCCGTCCATGGTCGTCTCGTCCAGTCGGATCCGACCCAGCTCGGCGAAGGCGTCGGCAGGATCCGCGGGGTGTTGCGGCATGACAGATCGGTCCTTGTCCGCCGGCTCAGCCAGCAGGTCGGTGACACATCGGCAATCGCCCGCCTCATGGTGGGGCCGCACTCCCGCGACCGACGGGTCACCCCTTGGTCGTACCCGACCGGCGGCCGACTGACACCTGGCGAATGGCGCGAACCGGTTGCGGAGGTCTTCCCGCGCTCGGCCGGTGACGCCACACAGGGGGAGCAGCCCAGGACAGGGATGTCCTCCGGCACGGTCGCGCCGACCCTGTTCTACTTCGCGCCGCGCAGGCCGGTACTTCCGCTCGTTCACCGCCTCCAGCCTGGGCGGCACCTGGACCCCGCAGGCCGCCACCGAGAGCAACCCGTTCGCCGGCAAGGCCAACAGCGGTGCCACCTGGACCAACGACATCAGCCACGGCGAGCTGATCCGCACCACCGCCGACCAGACCTTCACCGTCGACCCCTCTGCTCTACCAGGGGCGGGCGACCAACTCCGGCGGCGACTACGGTTACCGGCCCGGCCTGCTGACCCTGCAACGCTGACCGCGTCCGGGGGGGGGGGGAAGAAAAAAGGAGCCGGACTGCCATCTCGGCAGTCCGGCTCCTTCACCTGCTGTGCGCCCGAAGGGACTCGAACCCCTAACCTTCTGATCCGTAGTCAGATGCTCTATCCATTGAGCTACGGGCGCTTGCTGCTCGGCCAGTCTACACACCCGGCTTTCGCGCGGAGACTCCGGGATTCGAACCCGGGAGGGGCTTTAAGACCCCAACCGCATTAGCAGTGCGGCGCCATAGACCAGACTAGGCGAAGTCTCCCTGGTGATCCGGAGACCACCGCGCCCGAGGATACAGGTCCCCACCCATCGGGGGCAAAGCGACTATCGGTCCCGCGTCCCGGCCCTGCGTTTCCCGGGTGTGCCAGGTCACGGTCGGGACTACGCTCCATCGATATGCAGGAGCAGCCGCCGGGCGATCCGGCCCGCCAGGAGTCCACCGGCCAGGCCCGAAGGAGCCGCTCCCCGAAGGCGACCTTCACCCCGCCACCCAGCCCGGAGCCGATCGTCCCGCCGGCCCGGCAGCCTGCGGCGGAGGAGCCGAAGGCCACACCGCCGCGCCGGGCGAGGCCCGCGCCGCCCGTGCTCTTCCAGCCTCCCGAGGCGGACCAGGCCACCGCCGCACCCCGGCGCAGGCCGGCAGGCCTCGCGCCGACCGGCGAGGATCGGGGTACGCGCAGCGCGCCCCCCGCGACGGCCGACCCTGCGGCGGCGGGCGGCCTCCCGGAGCGTACGACCGGACCGGCGGAGGAAGCGGTCGGTGGCGAGCCGGGTTCCGGGGAGGGGCGGAAGGCCGCTCGCCGGGCCGCGCCGAAGAAGGCGGCACCGGCCCCCCGGAAGCGGGCCGCTCGGCCGGCGGGAGAGCCGACGGAAGCCGCGAGTGAGCTGCCGCACACCGGGATCGGGGCGGGCGCCACGGAACCGACGGGACCGGTCACCTCCACCACCGCGCGGCAGGTGGCGAGCACCTCGACGGGTGCCGACGGGACCGAGGCGGCTGATCCGGGCACCCAGCAGCCGGCGACGCCGGCCCCGGCTCCCGCTCCGGCAGCGGAGACCTCGCCCCGGAAGTCGGCCACCCGCGACACCACCGCGAAGAAGGCCGGCCCCACCGCCAGGAAGGCCGGCGCCACCGCCCCGAGGGCGAGCACCGCCGCCAAGAAGGCCGGCACCACTGCCGCGAAGACCGGGCCCTCCGCCACGAGGACCGGCAGCACCGCGAGGAAGCCGGCAGCCGTCCGGAAGGATCCGGTCACCGAGGCCGGTGTCACGACCCCGACCCCACCGGAGACGGTTGACCAGCCGGTACCGCGCACCCCCAGGGAGGAAGTGGCGGTGCCGCGTGACCCGGTGGTGGAGCAGCCGGTGACGGGTACGCCGGAGGTGGAAGAGCCGGTGGCGCGTACCCCTCAGGTGGAAGTGGCGGGGCCGTGTACGCCGGGGGTGGGGTTGCGGGCGGTGCGGGCGCGGGTGCTGGACCACCCGGGGTTGGCGCCGGAGCTGCTGGCCCTGGCGGCGGTCGAGGCGCTCGGGCCGCGCGCCCGGGAGTGGGCCGAGCGGCTGCGCGAGACGTACCCGGATGCGGACGCCGACGGGCTGGCCCGGCTGGCGGCCCGGCGGTTCGTCCGGCTGGCCGGGGCCGGTGGGGCGGTGTCGGCGGTGGCCGGGCTCTTCGCGCCGGTGGCGGAGCTGGCGTCGGTGCTCTGGACGCAGGCCGGCCTGGTGCTGCACCTGGCGGCGGCCTACGGGCACGACCCGGCGCACCCGGACCGGGCGGTGGAGCTGCTGGTGCTGACCCGGGTGCACCCGGACGCCGACAGCGCGCGGGAGGCACTGGCGGCGGCCCGGTCGGCGGACGGGGCCGGGGAGCCGTCGTGGCCGCGGGCGGCGGAGGCGGCCCGGCGGTTGGCGGTGCCCCTGGCCGCGCAGGCGGGCGGCTGGCTGGGACTGCGGTTGGCGTCCCGGCTGCTGCCGGGAGCGGCGGTGCTGGCGGCGGCTGCCGGGAACGCGGCGGCCGCGGAACGCCTGGCCGCCCGGGCGGTCGGCCACTACCGACCTGCGCGGGTGCGCTGACCGGTCAGAGCCAGTCGAACCAGCCCTTCGGCAGCAGCGCGTAGCCGACGAAGGCGACCACGTCGAGCAGGGTGTGCGCGATGATCAACGGCAGCACCCGGCGGGTGCGCAGGAAGAAGAACGCGAAGATCACGCCCATCACGGCGTTGCCGAGGAACGCGCCGAAGCCCTGGTAGAGGTGGTAGGAGCCGCGCAGGACGGCGCTCGCCGCGAGCACCGCGCCGAGCCGCCAGCGCAGCCGTCGCAGCCGGGTCACCAGATAGCCGACCACGATCACCTCCTCCAGCACGGCGTTCTGCACGGCGGCCAGGATCAGCACCGGCACCGCCCACCACAGGTGCGGCAGCGCCGCCGGGACCAGGGTGGCGTTGATGCCGAGCTGCGCCGCCGCCCAGAACAGCGCCAGGCCGGGCAGGCCGATCAGCGCCGCCAGGCCGGCGCCCCGGGTCAGGTCCGACCCGGGCCGGGTCAGGTCGACCCCGAGCGCCCGCGCCGGGTCGCCGGGGTCCCGGGCCAGCAGGTGTACGGCGAGCAGCACCGGCAGCAGCGCGAAGAAGATGCCGACGAGCTGGTACGTCAGGTCGAGGTAGGGCCGGGCCGACTGGGAGGTGTTCAGCGCCGCGGTCTGCTTGGACAGCGGACCCGCGGCGGTCAGCTTGGCGGCCAGCGAGACGATCGCGTACACCGCGGACTGGCCGAGGGAGAGCCCCAGCACCAGCAGCGTCTCGTTACCCAGGGTCCGGCGGGTGAGCTGATCGGCCCTCAGGGGACCGGCTTCTGTCCGTGACTGCGGAACTGGCAGGCCCGGCTCGCTCCTCGCGCTCACGGGACCACTGTGCCGTATGCGAAGGCCCGGTGACACCGCCCTCACGATCGGCGTGAGGCGATCGCACATTCTGTGCGACCGGTGTGCACACTCCGTGGACATTCTATGGGCGCCCGATCCGCCGTCAGGAGAAGGAGCGTGCCCCCGTGGAGAACTTCGCGCGGCTGTTGAAGGAGAGCTGGACCCTCGTCGAGGAGGACCGGGAGCGGCTGAGCGGTCACTTCTACGCCCGGCTGTTCCTGCTCGACCCGGAGCTGCGCAAGCTCTTCCCGGTGACGATGACCGGGCAGGGCGACCGGATCCTGGAGGCGATCGTCACCGCGACCCAGACCATCGGCGACCCGGAGAGCTTCGACGAATACCTCCGCGCGCTGGGCCGGGACCACCGCAAGTACCACGTCGACGCGGCGCACTACGAGACGATGGGCGTCGCGCTGCTGGACGCGCTGCGCAGCACCGCCGGCGACGGCTGGAACCTGGAGTACGACCAGGCCTGGCGGGACGCGTACGCGGGGATCTGCGAGAAGATGCTGGCCGGGGCGGCGGCGGACGAGAACCCGCCGTTCTGGCACGCGGAGGTGCTGACCCACGAGCGGCACGGCCCGGACACCGCCGTGTTGACCGTCCGCGCGTTGCAGGCGCCGCTGGCCTGGAAGGCCGGCCAGTACGTCAGCATCGAGGCGCCCCGGCACCTGCCCCGGGTGTGGCGGACGTACTCGGTGGCGAACGCGCCGAACGACGACAACGTGCTGGAGTTCCACATCCGTACGCCGGCCGGCGCCGGCTGGCTCTCCGGCGCGCTGGTCCGTCGGACGAAGCCGGGTGACCTGCTGCGGCTGGCGGCGCCGATGGGCTCGATGACGCTGGACCGGTCCTCGACGCGGGACATCCTCTGCGTGGCCGGCGGGGTCGGGCTCGCCCCGATCAAGGCGCTGGTCGAGGAGCTGACCGGCTTCAACCGGACCCGCTGGGTGCACGTCTTCTACGGTGCCCGCCGGCGCGAGGAGCTGTACGGCCTGGCCGGCCTGGAGGAGCTGGTGTCGGCGCATCCGTGGCTGTCGGTGACCCCGGCGTGCAGCGAGGACCCGGAGTTCGACGGCGAGCTGGGCGACATCTCCGACGTGGTGAGCCGCTACGGGCCGTGGACCACGCACGACTGTTACGTCTCCGGCTCGGCGCGGATGGTCCGGTCGACCCTGCGCGTCCTGGCCGAGGACGACGTCGCGCCGGACACCATCCGGTACGACACCTTCGGCAACCTGTAGACATTCCTCCCCCCGAGCCGGGTCGCGTGCCCCCGCCCCCTGGGGCACGCGACCCGGCCCCCGATCGCCGGTACGCGGGCCGGGCCGGCAACCGGCCCGCGTACCGGGGTCTCAGTAGCGCCAGGGGTTGCCGGTCTCGCGGTATTCCTCGACGGGCACCAGCGGCACGCCGGGGGCCATCCGGTCGACGTAGAGTCGCCCCTCCAGGTGGTCGATCTCGTGCGCGACCAGCCGCGCCATCGCGTACTCGAAGGACGTGATGATCCGGCTGCCGTCCCACTGGGCGTGCTCGACGTCGATCCGCAGCGGGCGGGGCACCAGACCGCGGTGGTCGAAGAAGGAGAGGCAGCCCTCGTACTGCTCGTCGGCGTCGTGGGCGGTGTCCACCACCCTGGGGTTGAGCAGCACGACGGGCTCGGCGGCCCGGTCGGCGGGGCGGATCACGGCGGCGGCCCAGCCGATGCCGAGCTGGGGTGCGGCGATGCCGACGCCCTTGCTGAACGGGTGCAGTTCGTCGAGGCGGTCGAGCATCGCGGCGAGCCGGTCGACCACGGACCGGGCGGTCCGTTCCTCCCGGGGCAGGTCGAACTGGCGGGCGTGCTGCCGCAGCAGGTCGTCGCCGCGCTGGACGATGCCGATGTCGCGCATCCGGTCGCTGGCCCGGACCCGGGCGGCCCCCGTCGACGCGTCCGGCTCCAGGTCGGGCGGCTGGCTGCGGAACCGCCACTGGAGTCGGTAGCGGGCGTTCAGCGGTGGTTCGTCGGTGGACCAGTCGAAGACCGCCCGGTCGCCCCGGTCGTGCCGCTGGATCTGGGTACGCAGCGGCCCCTCCTCGGCGGAGAGCGAGGTCTCCACCCCCCAGACCTGTGGGTCCAGCCCGGCGGGGAGGTCCAGCCGGACGGCGAGGTGCCGGGTGGGCAGGCGGACCGCCCGCTGGAACCAGGGCCCCCACTTCTCCTGACCGACCTGGTACGCGTACTCGATGGTGACCCGGTCGCCGGGGTAGAGCGGGAAGCGGCCCTCGCCGTTCTCGAAGAGCAGCCAGATCTCCTTGAAGGCGTCCCGGTCGTGCTTGGCCCGCCAGTGCATCGGCTCCCGCTGCCCGCCGTCGTCCCGGTACGCCCGCAGGTGCAGCTCGGCGAAGGTGAGCGGGTGTTCCCGGTGGTGCCGGTTGGAGCGGCCCGGGTCGTTGGGGTAGCGGTCGACGGCGACCCGGACGAGGTAGCGGCTCACCGGCTCGGTGCCGGCGTTGTAGAGCTCGCGGCGGATGACGCAGCGGTAGCCGTCGTCGGTGTGGGTGAGGGTGGCCAGTTCCCGCTCGACCACCAGGCCGGTGCCGGGGGGCAGCCACTGGCCGGGCACGGGCAGTTCCCGTTGGCCGCCGCCGGTGCGGGCGTGCCGCAGGTCGTCGTACTCCCGGAAGCGCTGCCAGATCGCGCCGCTGGCCTCCAGGACGGCCTCGGCGCGACGGGCGAAGTCCTCGGTGGGTCGGTGTCGGCGGCCTTCGACGTGGCTGACGTACGACGGGTCGAAGCCCATCAGGGTGGCGAGCTGTTTCTTGGACAGCCCCCGGCCGGTGCGCTGGCGGGCGAGTTCGGCCGCGAACGAGTCGGCGGCCCGCTCGATGGGTGAGGTCGTCATCAGCTTCCTCGCGGCCGGGAGTTCCAGTGTCACGGTGTGTACCCGAACGCGTACTGAAACTGCCTCATATTCGACAGTCGGCTTGACAATTCAGCCATACCCGTCAATGCTTTCGCCGCCTCGCGGCTCCGCCGGCCGGGCGTTTTCCTAGCGGGAGCCCGGGTAAGGCGAAGTGACGGGGGCCTCTCCATCCACCGCCCGCGACCACTTCCCCGGACCGACCGCCATGGTTAGGCTAGCCTTAGCTCAGATGACGGTTCGGGTCTCGCGCCCGGCGACCAGACAGGGGACGGATCAGGTGACAGCGGTGATGCCGAGGCGGGACGTCGCCGCGCCGCTCGCCCCGGTGACCGCCACCCTGCGTGTCATGTTCGGCACCGACGACCTGCCCGGGCTCGCCCCCGGGCTGCTGGTCGCCACCGAGGAGCCGCACTGGAGCCCGGCGACCCGGCTGATCGACGGCACCCTCCTGCCCCGCTTCCTGCGCGCCGCGACGCTCCGCTGGGGCGGTACGCCGCACGCCTGCGCCGCGCTGGCCTGGAAGTCGTACAGCTACTGGGCGGCCCTGCCGGTGGTGCTCGGCTGGGCCTCGGCCCGGCGGGTGCCGCTGCTCGACCCGGCGGACGTGCTGGTCCACTTCGAGGACCACCGGCCGCTGCTCACCCTCGGCCTGCGCCGCTCGACGACGGTCGCGGTGCTGCCGACCGACCCGCTGGCGCTGACCGGCGCCCCGGAGATCCGGGTCGTCGCCGACGAGGACGCGCTCCTGGCGGCGCTGCGCGGCTCCCTGCTCGACGCCCACCTCGCCCCGCTGATCTCGGCGATCCAGGCCGAGGTCCGGATCGGCACCCGCACCCTGCTCGGCTCGGTCGCCTCGGGGGTCGCGCACGGCATCCTGCGGGCCGCCGACGCGCTGCCCGGCTCGTCGACCCGGAGCATCTCCACCCTCCTCGACGCCCTCGACCTGGCCGACCTGGTGGAGCTGGTGCCCGGCCCGGCCGGCGAGCCGACCGTGCAGCGCCGCACCTGCTGCCTCGCCTTCACCCTGCCCCGGCCGAAGATCTGCCAGGGCTGCTGCGTCCGCCCCTCCTGACCCGCCCGCTCAGTCGACCAGCGGCCGGACGTCCCAGAGCCACACCCCGCCGGTGAACACCGGTTGGATCCCGGTCAACGCGGTCATCCCCCGGTGCATCGAACCGGCCTGCCGCAGCCGCGGGTCGAGGATCACCGCGCCGGCCCGCCAGTACCGCAGGTCGTCGACCGCGGCGACCCGGTCCGCCGGGGTGATCGGGGGCACCGCGTCGGTCTTGCGGATGGTGCCGAAGAAGGTGCTGGTGGGGCGGGGCGGAGCGGTGAAGAGGGCGACCCGGTGCGCGCCGGGCCGGGTGTCCGGGCCGAGGAAGTAACCCCGGGCCAGCGGCATCCCGAGCCGGGTCTCGGCGGACCAGCGCAGCGGGTCGGCGTAGGTGGTGTCGGGCAGCGGCAGGGTGACGATGCTGTGCCCGCCCGCCACGTAGGGCCGCCAGGCGCCGGAGGTGACGAAACCGGGGGTCGGGTCGAGGCGTACCGCGGGCAGCGGCGTGGGCAGGAGCGGCAGCAGCGCCATGGTCAGCACGGTGGCGGTACCGAAGCGGAGCTGCCGACGCGCCTCGGGATGCCGCCGGACCAGCAGCCGCATCCGCTCGGCACCGAGGGCCAGCAGCACCCCGATGATCGGGGTCAGCGCGAGGGACCAGCGGGTGGGCACCACCGAGTGCAGGATCGGCAGGTTCTCCAGCGGCGCCCAGGGCCCGGGGATCCCGGTCTCCCGACCGTCGTAGACGATCTCGCGGCCCAGGGAGAAGAGGCCGAAAAGCACGCCGAGGGCGGCCAGGCCGAGCACGACCGCGCTGCGCCGCAGCCACCAGACCAGCGCGATCACGAGTACGACCAGCGGCCAGCCGAAGAAGCCGTTCTCCTCGGTGGCGTTCTTCGCCAGCCAGGCGCTGCCGCGGGCGTCCCCGGCCAGCGACTCGCGGGACCAGGCGACGAAGGAGGCGAGGTCGGTGCGGTAGCCCCGGATCAGCGGCGACAGCCCCTGGTACGCGCCCGGCCCGAAGAACTGCACCCAGAGCGGGTACGCCAGCAGCACCCCGGCGACGCCGGCGGCCACCCCCAGTCCGGCGGCGAACGGCCGTACGCCCCGGCGCAGCTCCGGCCGGGCGAGCGCGAGCACGACCACCATCACGGCCAGCCCGATGGCGGTCATCAGCAGGATCTCCAGGTTGAGGAACGCCTGCCAGACGACCAGCAGCCCGAGCAGGATCCCGTTGCGCAGCCAGCGGCCCGGTTCCGCCAGCCGCAGGGTCCGCCAGACCAGCAGCGGTACGACAAACTGCGACACGATGTTCGGGTGCGCGTTGGCGTGCGACACCATCGCGGGTGCGAAGGCGCAGAAGCCGGCCCCGAGCCAGGCGGGCCCCCGGCTGCCGATCAGCACCCGGGAGAGCACGAAATACCAGGCCACGCCGGTGGCGATCATCCCGGCGGTGAGAAAGACGAGAAAAGCCGTACGAGGACCGAGGAGCACGGTGATCGGCGTCATTGGCAGCGAAACGGATAGTACGGACGTATTTGCCATCAGATTGACGCCGTCCGGCACATTCATCCGGTCCGAGGTGAACGGATAGGCGAATTCCGTCACCACCCGCGCACCGTGCGCCATCATCCACTCGAACTGCGCCTGATCGGTGCGGTTGTCCCGGACGCCACTGGCCGGGTCCACCCAGAACCGTGCGGTCACCCAGAAGGCGGCCAGCACGAAGCTGAGCACGGCGGCGGCGTCCACCCAGGCGTCCCGGGAGCGTCGGACCGAGTCCGCACCGCCGTCCGATTCAGGAGTAGTCATAACAATTCGGAGCGTAGTCAGGGTATGGCAGGGACGTGACATGTTTCTGGGTACTGGCGTACTATGTGCCGGGTTCGCCGACCGCCGATCACGTGCCCACCCCCGACCGCAATTCGGCCACCACGGTGCCCCGATTCTTCCGCCGTCCCCTCGGATGGTTCACTCTGTCGGTCCAGGCGCGGGTCAGTCATATCGTGAGGAATCGACGCATGGCAGAAATCACTGGGGATCAGCGCGTCCAGTCGGAGGTGCTCGAAGGCCTGGCGACGGCGGTCAACCACCGCAGGTGGTTCGTCGAGCTGGCGGTGCCCTACCTCGGTGACAACCCCATCGAGATCGGCAGCGGGCTCGGCGACTACGCGCTGGAGTGGTCGGCGCACCTGCCCCGGATCACGGCCACCGAGGCCGACCCGGACCGGCTGGTCCAGCTCAAGGAGCGGCTCGCCGAGCACCCCGGCATCGAGGTCCGGCAGATGCTGCTGCCGCACTCGGAGCGCGGCGACTACAGCGCGGCCGTGTCGTACAACGTGTTGGAGCACATCGACGACCACGTGGGCGCGCTGCGCAGCATGCGCGACCTGGTCCGGCCCGGCGGCGCGGTGGTCATCATCGTGCCGGCCTTCCAGTTCGCGATGAGCCCGGCGGACATCGCCACCGGCCACGTCCGGCGGTACACGAAGAAGAGCCTCTCCGCCGCGATGACCGAGGCGGGGCTGACCGTCGAGAAGATGCACTACGCGAACGCGCTCGGCCTGATCGGCTACTTCATGGCGACCAAGGTCTTCCGGCTGATGCCGAAGGAGGGGCCGATGGTCAAGGTCTACGACACCCTGGTCCTCCCGGCGACCAAGGCCGCCGAGCAGGTCGTCCGCCCGCCGTTCGGCCAGTCGGTCTTCGCCGTCGCCCGCGTCCCCGCCTGAGGTGCGGGGAGGGCCGTCAGCCCTCCCCGCCTCCGGTTACTCGTTCACGTGGAACGTCGGGCGGATGACCGCCCGGGCCAGGGTGTGGAACGCCAGGTTGAAGCCGACGAAGGCGGGACTGGCCTCCCGGCCGACGTCGAGACGCTCCACGTCCAGCGCGTGCACCGCGAAGACGTAGCGGTGCGGGCGGTCACCGGGCGGCGGGGCGGCGCCCCCGTAGCCGGTGTCGCCGTAGTCGTTGCGGATGCTGAAGGCGCCGTCGAGGTCGCTCTCCTTCACCCCGGTCGGCAGCTCGGTGACCGAGGCGGGGACGTCCACCAGCACCCAGTGCCAGAAGCCGCTGCCGGTGGGGGCGTCCGGGTCGAAGCAGGTCACCACGAAGCTCTTCGTCTCGTCGGGGAAGCCCGACCAGGCCAGCTGCGGGGAGACGTTTCCGCCGCCGGCGCTGTCGTGCGCGTACCGCGCGTCCATCGGCTCGCCGTTGTGCACGTCGTCGCTGGTCAGGGTGAACGACGGCACCGTCGGCAGCAGCTCGTACGGGTCGGGGGCGATCGGTCGTTCCAGGGTCATCGGGACGGGTCCTTCCGGTACGCGGTTTCCTGCGCCCCTTCATACCCCCTGCACACCTCGGTCCGAACCGAAAACCCCCCGTGTCCCCGCCGACTCTCGCGGCTCAGGAGTGTGCGAGCAGCCGCGGGCTGCGCCGAGCTTCCGCCGGAGGACTTCTGCCCCGATCACCGACATGACCTCAACCAGGAGGTGACCCGGCGCGGCCCAGTGCGGATCGGCGGTCAGCGCGGCCACCAGCTCCAGCAGGTACGCCTGGAGCGACCGCCCCCACGGCCGTCGATCAGGTCGCTAGGATCTCCAGCCATCGACCCCACAGATGATCTCGACTGGCTCACCCGTCCGACCCCGCGGCGGCGGTGGACGGCGGGCAGGATCGCGCTGCTCATGACCGGCGCCATCGCCACCTCCGTGCTCCTCGGCGTGGTCCGGCACGCCGCCCACCCCGCCCAGAGCGCCCCCGCCGATGCGGGCTTCGTCGTCTCGGGGGCGGTGTCGATCGCCGGGAACGGATCGTTCACGCGGGACGGACGCGGCGGCTGCGCCGGTGCAGGTCAGTACGCGGACCTCCGGAACGGCGCACCGGTCGTCATCGCCGGTGACGAGCCGCCCATGGCAACCGGCCAACTGGCCGACGGCAGGGCGCTCACCGACGGCACGTGCCGGTTCTGGTTCAGCGTGCCGAAGGTGCCCGCGCGACAGGACGGCTACCGCCTGATGGTCGTCGGCCGGGACGGCGGGGCGTACACCGAGGCGGCCCTGAAGGGCACGCTGGTGACCGTACGCCTGGGTAGCTGACGCCGTCCGGCCGAGTCCCCAGACCTGGAAGGCGAGGAACTGGCCGCCGAGCTGATGGAGGTCACCGGGCTCCGCCGGGAGCAGATCGCCACCGCCCTCCGCTACTACGCCACCTACTCGACGGAGATCGAACAGGGCCTGCTCCGGCGCCGCGACGCATGACCGGCCTGCTGCTCGACGAGGTGTACCCGCCGACGGGGATAGCATCAGTTGTGTTTTTAGCGTTTGTGGCGCATGCTCCGATCATGGAGACGGGTGGAGAACTCCTCACCACGGGGCAGGCCGCCAAGCTGCTGGGGTCGTCGCGTCAGCAGGTGGTCAACTTGTGCGAACGCGGCGACCTGCCGTTCGTGAAGGTGGGCAAGCACCGGAGAATCGAGCGGAGCCAGGTCGAGGCGCTGATTCACCCCGGGCCCGGTCTGACCCGTGACCAAGTGAAGTCGCTGTGGCTGCACCAGGCGGTGGCGGGCCGTCTGGTCACCGACCCCGACGAGGTGTTGGGCAAGGCCAGGGAGAATCTCGACCGGCTTCTCCGGCAGCATGCGGACACCATGGCCGGGGTCTGGCTGAAGCGCTGGCAGGACAAGATCGATGAGGGGGTCAACAGCGTCCTCAGGGCGCTGACGTCGGACGACCCGGAATCTGTCGAACTACGGCAGAACTCGCCCTTCGCGGGGGTGCTGTCACAGCCCCAGCGTACGAAGATTCTTGAGTCCTTCACCCGTAGTGGCTGGAACCGAGCGGCGTGAGGCGGGAACAACTCGAGCATGTCCTGAGGTCCGCGTGTCAGATCGCCGGGGACCCCGACGTCCTCGTCATCGGCAGTCAGTCGGTGCTGGGCGCGATACCGGAGAACCGACTTCCGCTCGAAGCCACCGCCTCCATGGAGGTCGACGTGGCGTTCTTCAATGACCCGGAGGATCGGAAGGCCGATCAGGTCGACGGAGCCATCGGCGAGTTCTCGCCGTTCCACGAGATGAACGGCTACTACGCCCAAGGTGTGAGCGTGTCGACTGCGGTGCTGCCCGACGGATGGCGGACGCGCTTGATTCTGGTGGAGTCCGAGAGCACCCAGCCGGGGCGCGGCTACACCCTGGAACCGCACGACTGCGTGGTCTCCAAGCTGGTTGCCGGCCGGGAGAAGGACCACGCCTTCGCCGATGCTCTGCTGCGGGCCCGGCTCATCGACCCGGCAGTGGTCGCCGAGCGGATCGAGATGGTCGACGTCCATCCTCTGGTGCGGAAGCGGCTCAACGACTGGATCGCCAGGTACCTCCCCGCCACGTGATGCACCTTCACGACGAGGATGAGCTGCGGAGGGTGTGGGATTCGAACCCACGAAGACATCGCTGCCTTACCGGTTTTCAAGACCAGCGCCATCGGCCACTAGGCGAACCCTCCCGGCCGCGCCCCGAGGGGTACGCGACGTGCCTAGTCTGCCACGCGCCGTCCGTCGGGCGAGCGCGTGTCCCACCGTCGCTGCGAGGATGGCGGAGTGTGGGAGACCCCGTCGGTGGTCCTGATCACCGGAATCATGGCCGCCGGCAAGTCCACAGTGGCCGAGCTGCTGGCCCGACGGCTGACCCGCTCCGTGCACCTGCGGGGTGACCTGTTCCGCCGGATGGTGGTGAACGGCCGGGCGGAGCTGACCGCGCAGCCGTCCGAGGAGGCGTGGCGGCAACTGCGCCTCCGTTACGACCTCGCCGCGCAGGCCGCCGACGGGTACGCGGCGGCCGGCTTCACCGTCGTACTCCAGGATGTGGTGCTCGGGGCGGAGCTGCCGGCAATGATCGCGCGGATCCGGCACCGGCCGCTGGCGGTGGTGGTGCTCGCGCCGCGCGCGGAGGTGGTCGCGGCCCGCGAGCGGGACCGACCCAAGCGGGGGTACGGCGACTGGCCGGTCGCCGACCTGGACGCCGGGTTCCGGGCCGACACTCCCCGGCTCGGGCTCTGGCTGGACACCTCGGCGCAGACCCCGGCGGAGACGGTGACGGAGATCCTGGCCCGGGCGTGGACGGACGGCCGGATCGGGTAAGACTGGGCCATGCGCGCGATCACGATTCCGGAACCCGGTGGACCCGAGGCACTCGTCTGGGCGGAGGTGCCCGATCCGGAGCCCGGCCCGGGTGAGGTGGTGGTGCAGGTGCGGGCCAGCGCGGTGAACCGCGCGGATCTGCTCCAGCGGCAGGGGCACTATCCGCCGCCGCCGGGCGCGCCCGCGTACCCCGGGTTGGAGTGCTCGGGGGTGGTCGCCGCGCTCGGGCCGGACGTGACCGGCTGGGAGGTCGGCCAGGAGGTCTGCGCCCTGCTGGCCGGCGGCGGGTACGCCGAGCGGGTGGCCGTGCCGGCCGGGCAGCTGCTGCCGGTGCCGGCGGGCGTCGACCTGGTCGACGCCGCGGCGCTGCCCGAGGTGGCCTGCACGGTCTGGTCGAACGTGGTGGCGCTGGCCCGGCTCGCCGAGGGGGAGACCCTGCTGGTGCACGGCGGCGGCAGCGGCATCGGCACCTTCGCGGTGCAGCTCGGGGTGGCGCTCGGCGCGACGGTGGTGGTGACCGCCCGGTCGGCGAAGCACGAGCGGCTGCGGGAGCTGGGCGCCGCGCACACGATCGACTACCGGGAGCAGGACTTCGTCGAGGAGGTCCGCAAGGTCACCGACGGTCGGGGCGCGGACGTGATCCTGGACATCATGGGCGGGGCCTACCTGCCCCGGAACGTGGCGGCGCTGGCCACCGGCGGCCGGCTGGTGGTGATCGGCATGCAGGGCGGGCGCAAGGGCGAGCTGGACCTGGGGATGCTGCTGGCGAAGCGGGCCTCGGTGGCGGCGACCGCGCTGCGGTCCCGGCCGCTCGCCGAGAAGGCGGAGATCGTCCGGGGGGTCCGCGAGCAGGTGTGGCCGCTGGTCGCCTCGGGCCGGGTCCGGCCGATCGTGGACCGCCGGGTGCCGATCGCCGACGCGGCGCAGGCGCACCGGCTGGTGGAGTCGAGCGACCACCTGGGCAAGGTGCTGCTGGTGGTGTGACGGCTCAGACGGGTGCCGGGTCCGCTCCGGCGTGCGGCAGCACGAGCCGCGCGCCGGGGCCCTCGGCGGCCAGCGAGTCCTCCGGGTTGTAGAGCGCGCAGCGCTGCAACGACAGGCAGCCGCAGCCGATGCAGCCCTCCAGGTCGTCGCGGAGCTTCCCGAGCAGCCGGATCTTCTCCTCCAGCCGGTCCCGCCAGGCGGTGGAGAGTTCCGCCCAGTCGGCGGCGGTCGGCGTACGCGAGGCGGGCAGCGAGTCCAGCGCGGCCCGGATCTCGTCCAGCGAGACGCCGACCTGCTGGGAGATCCGGATGAACGCCACCCGGCGCAGTTCGGAGCGGGCGTACCGGCGCTGGTTGCCGCCGGTGCGGTCGGCCCGGATCAGGCCGAGCCGCTCGTAGTAGCGCAGCGCCGAGGGGGCCACCCCGCTGCGGGCGGCGAGCTGACCGATGGTCAGCAGGGATTCGTGCATCACGTCGCCTTGAGTTGAAGTGCCCTTCAACTTGCAGGCTAGCCGCATGACCACGACCACCGCCACCGACCTCGGGCCGCTGCTGGAGCGGGTACGCGCCGGCCGCGAGTTCAACCCCAACGTCTACTCGACCCTCGACGTGCTCCAGGTCCTCTACGACCGGGTGCTCCGGATCACCCCCGCCACCGTCGACGACCCGGACCGGGACCGCTTCCTGCTCTCCAAGGGGCACGCCGTGGCCGGCTACTACGCGCTGCTCGCCGCGAAAGGCTTCGTCCCCGTCGACTGGCTCGACGACCAGGGCGGCCCCGACAGCCGGCTCGGCGACCACCCGGACCGGCTGCTGGTGCCCGGCGTGGAGATCAGCTCCGGCTCACTCGGCCACGGCCTCGGCCTCGGCGTGGGCACCGCGCTCGGCCTGCGCGCCCAGGGCCGGCTCGACCCCCGGGTGTACGTCCTGCTCGGCGACGCCGAACTGGACGAGGGCAGCAACCACGAGGCGATCGCGTACGCGGGGGCGACCGGGCTGGCGAACCTGACCGCGATCGTGCTGGACAACCGCTCGGCGAGCCACGGGTGGCCGGGCGGGGCGGCCAGCCGGTTCGCCGTCAACGGCTGGACCACCGCCACCGTCGACGGGCGGGACCACGCCGCCCTGTACGCCGCCCTCACCGGGCACGACAACCACCGGCCGCACGTCGTCGTCGCGGTCGTCAGGGACGGGGAGTGACATGCGGGAGACCTTCATCGACACCATGACCGGGCTGCTGGCCGAGGATCCGCGTACGGCGGTGGTGCTGGCGGACATCTCCGCCGCCGCGTTCGCCCCGGCGGCGCGACGCCACCCCGACCGGGTGCTCAACGTGGGGATCCGGGAGCAGTTGATGGTGGGCGTGGCCGGGGGCCTCGCGCTGACCGGGCTGCGGCCGGTGGTGCACAGCTACGCCCCGTTCCTGGTCGAGCGGGCGTACGAGCAGATCAAGCTGGACCTCGACCATCAGGGTGTCGGCGCGGTGCTGGTCGGCATCGGCGGCTCGTACGACCGGGCGGCGGCGGGGCGTACCCACCTGGGTCCGGCGGACGTGGCGCTGCTCGACACCCTCGCCGGCTGGACGGTCCACGTACCCGGGCACCGGGACGAGGTGCCCCGACTGCTGCGGGACGCGGTGGCCTCGGACGGGTCGGCCTATCTGCGGCTGTCGACGCTGACCAACGACCGGGCGCACCCGGGCGACGGGAGCCTGCGGGTGGTCCGGGACGCCGGTCCGGACGCGCCGCTCCTGGTGGCGGTCGGCCCGATGCTCGACGCGTCGCTCGCGGCGGTCGACGGGCGGCCGGTGACCGTGGCGTACACCCATCGGCCGCGCCCGTTCGACACGGCCGGACTGCGGGGGCTGGCCGGTGGCGAGGTGATCCTGGTCGAGCCCTACCTGGCGGGAACCTCGGCGCGGGTGGTGGCCGAGGCGTTGGCGGACCGGCCGCACCGGCTGCTCACCCTCGGCGTGGGCCGGACGGAGCTGCGCCGGTACGGCTCGCCCGACGACCACGCCCGCTGGCACGGCCTGGACCCGGCCGGCATCCGCCGCAGCGTGGACGCCTTCCTCGCCCGGGTCCCGGCCCCGGCCTGAGCCCGGGAGAAACGCCAGGACCCCGCCCCGGGGTGAGCCGGTGGCGGGGTCCTGGGACGTGTTACGGGGTCAGCGGGCGGTGGCACCGAGCGGGCGGCGACGGGCGCGCTCCCGGCTCAGGATCCAGATCGCCTCGACGCCGTCCTTCCAGGTGATCTTCTTGCCCTCCTCGCGGCCGCGCGCGCGGTAGCTGATCGGCACCTCGTAGGGGCGGATCTTCTGGCGCAGCAGCTTGCCGGTGACCTCGGCTTCCATGCCGAAGCCCCGCGACTTGATCTGGAGCGAACGGTAGAGCTCGACCGGCATCAGCTTGAAGCAGGTCTCCAGGTCGCCGATGTAGGAGTTGTAGAGCACGTTGGCGGCCAGGGTGACGCCCTTGTTGCCGACCACGTACCAGAAGCTGTAGGAGCTGTGGCTCCCGAAGGTGCGATTTCCGTAGACGACCGTGGCCCGGCCGTCGAGCACCGGCTCCAGCAGGCGCGGGATGTCCTGCGGGTCGTACTCCAGGTCGGCGTCGAGGATGACCATGTACTCACCCTCGGCGCTGTCCACGGCGGTCTTGATGGCCGCGCCCTTGCCGGCGTTGCGCTGGTGGGTGATGACGCGCAGCCGCGCGTCGTCCACCCGGCCGAGGATCTCCCCCGTGCCGTCCCGGCTGCCGTCGTCGACCACGACCAGCTCGATCTCGCACGGGTAGTCGACCGCCAATGCCTGCTTGAGGGCATCCGCGATGCGTTCTTCCTCGTTGTAGACCGGCATGAGGATCGAGAGCTTCACGAGGATCTCCACGGTGGGGACAGCAAATCGGCCCTAGCGTAGCCTGGCCGTTCGCCGGGACGCAGCCCGCCACCTCCCGGCGCGCGCGTGAGCCTCGACGCCCTACCCGGCGAACCCGGCCCGCGGGCCTGGTCACCGCCCTGGTCAGGCGGGTCCTGGCACCCACACCTCGCCGTTTCGGCCCGGTCCGGGCGAACCGCTCGGCCGTACGCCGCCGCCCGTCCGGCCGAGCCCGTCGACCGGATCATCCGCCCGTAGGGGCGGGGTCCCCGGCCCGGCGGCCGGGGACCCCACCGGTCAGTTCTGCTTGAGCGGGACCACGATCAGGCGGGCGACGCCGCCGGAGCCCTCCTTGGCGCCGGCCACGCCGACCGTCGTACCGACCTTGACGTCGTTCGACCGGATGGTGCTGCGGCGCTCGACCACCCGCAGGTTGTCGCCGAACGTCCAGGTCATGGTGAAGCCGTCGGTGGACTTCACCGTCATCGACCTGTCGTCGATGGCGGTCACCTGGCCGCGCTGCACGGCGACGGTCTTCGTACCGCCGTCCTTCGTCTGGACCACGACCTCGCCGTGCAGGGTGTTCTTCCGCAGCAGCACCCGGGCCCGGTGCCGCTTGCGCCACTCCTGCCCGCGCTCGCCGCGCTGACCCTTCCCCGGCTGGGCGGAGGCGGACGGGTCGGGTGACGCCGAGGCGGCGACCGGCTCCACGTCCAGGTCGTCCGCGTCGAAGCCCATCGCGGTGAGCGCCTGACCGTCCGCGCCCATCGCGGCGGCGACGTCGACCGCGGTCTGCTTGGCCGTACCCTCCGCGAGCTGGGCCGGGCCGCAGCCGGCGAGGCCGAGCGCGGCCGCCGCGAGCAGTGCGGTGACGCCGGTGGCGATTCCCTGACGTGCCATCAGTTGTCCTCTCGTCCGTGGAACCACAGCGTCCCGCGCCCGGGCGAGCGGAGCGTCAGCCCGGTGTTCGGGTCAGGTAAGGATCACCGGGCAGCCGGACGGTGAAGGCCGCCCCGCCCTCGGGCGCGTGCCCGGCGGCGATGTCGCCGCCGAGCCGGCGGACCAGCCCGGCGGCGAGCGCCAGCCCCAGACCGCTGCCCACCTTGCGCACCCCCCGGTAGCGCTGGTGCAGCGCCCCCCGCTCGAAGGCCACCGCCAGGTCGTCGTCGGTGAAGCCGGGTCCGCCGTCGCGGACCTCCAGCACGCCGCCGCCCGCCGGGTCCGCGCCCCCGGGCCGGACCGCGAGCACCACCGGCGCCCCCGGGGGTACGACCCGCAGCGCGTTCTCCAGCAGCCCGTCCACCACCTGCCGGATCCGTCCCGGATCGGTGTACGCGGGCACCGCCCCGGCCGGCAGCTCCACCCGGAACGGCACCCCCATCGCCGCGCACCGGTCCGACCAGGTGCGCTCGGCGTCCACGGCCAACCGGGTCAGGTCGACCGGTCCCGGGTCGAGCGGGAAGTCGGCGGCCTCCAGCCGGGCCAGCGCCAGCAGGTCACGGACCAGCCGGTCCAGGTGCTCGGCCTCGGCCAGCATGGTGCGGCCGGTGGCGGGCGTGTCGGCCGCGTCGATCACCCCGTCGGCGAGCGCCTCGGCGTAACCCCGGATCGCGGTCAACGGGGTGCGCAGCTCGTGCGAGACGGAGAGCAGGAACTCCCGCTGCCGACCCTCGCTGGTGGCCAGCGCGGCGGCGAGCCCGTTCAGCGCGTACGCCAGGTCGGCCACCTCGTCCGGCGGCTCCACCGGTACGCGTACCGCCCGGTCCCCGGCGCGCAGTCGGGCGGCGGCGGTCGCCGCGACCCGGATCGGACGGGCCAGCCGGGCGGCGAGGAGCAGCCCGGCGGCCACCCCGGCGGCGAGCCCGGCGAGCAGCGGCAGCCAGAGGCTGAGCAGGACCTGTCGCCACGGGCCGGTACGGGTCGCCCGGGTCAGCACCACGCCGTCGCCGCCGGGCAGCGTCCGCCCCTCGACGAGGGCCCGTTCACCGTTGATCAGCCGCCAGCCGGAGACGTCCCGGCCGGCGGACACCCGGTTCACCAGCTGCTGGGGCAGCCCGGGGCGGTCCGCCTGGCCGGCGTGGATGACGTACACGTCGATCTCCTGTTGGCGGAGCTGGCGGATCAGCCGCTCCCCGGCGGTGTCCCGCCGGGCCGGGCGGCCCCGCAGCACGTCGGCGGCCAGGCGGGCCTGCGCGGCGAGCGCCTGCTGGTCGCGCCGTTCCGTGCCGCGCACCGTCAGCGGCACCGCGACCAGGGCGGTGACCAGCACCGACACCAGCGCCACCGCGCAGGTGACCAGCACCGCGCGGGCGGTCAGCGTGCGGGCGAACCGGCGGCGCGGCGGGCCGGCCGGCGCGACCGGTGCCGCGATCACGGGCAGCGCGACGGTCGGCTGGTGCGCCCGGTCCGGCCCGGCGGGCGGTGGGCCGGCGGGGTCAGGCATCGGCCGCGTACCCGACGCCGCGGTGGGTGCGGATCACGCTGGCCGGGCCGAGCTTCGCGCGGACCTGCGCGACGTGCACGTCCACCGTGCGGGTGCCGGCGTGCGCGGCGTAGCCCCAGACGCCGGCGAGCAGTTCCTCCCGGGTGAAGACCCGGCCGGGCCGGGCCATCAGGTGGGCGAGCAGGTCGAACTCGGTCGAGGTGAGCTGCACCGGACGGTCGGCGGCGGTGACCGTCCGACGGGCCGGGTCGAGGGTGACCGGCCCGACGACGCGCGGCTGCTCCGCGCCGGCCGGTGCCCCGGCGGTGCGACGCAGCACCGCGCGCACCCGGGCGACCAGCTCACGCGGACTGAACGGCTTGGTCACGTAGTCGTCCGCGCCGAGTTCCAGGCCGACGATCCGGTCCACCTCGTCGTCGCGGGCGGTGAGGAAGATGACCGGCGTCCAGTCGCCGGCCTCACGAAGCCGCCGGCAGATCTCCGTACCGGCCAGGCCGGGCAGCGCGATGTCGAGCACGCAGGCCACCGGGCGCAGCCGCCGCGCGGCGGCCAGTCCGGCCGAGCCGTCCCGTTCCAGGTGTACGCCGAAGCCGTCCCGACTCAGATAGAGCCGGACCAGGTCGGCGATGGCCGGCTCGTCCTCCACCACCAGGACGAGCCCGCGCTGCGCGGCGTCGACGGTCACCGGCCCATGATTACCGACCGGTGGCCGCCGCAGCGGTCAGGGGAACGTTCGGATCCGGTAAGGAACTCGTCAGCGCACCGGGGCCGGGCGGAACGCGACCGGCCGCGCGGCGGCGGGCGGCTCACCGATGGTGGCGACCAGCCGCTCGGCCGGCGTCCGCAGCCGGGTCCGGAAGGCGTGGTTCAGCAGGGTGTCCAGCTCCCACACCTGCTTCGGGTGGTGGGTACGGATGAGGAACCGCTCGCGCATCCCGTCGATGGCGGTGGCCGCCAGCTCGACGCTCTGCGAGCGCGGGTCCGGGCTCCACGTCACGTTGCTCAGTTCGCGGAGTTCGGTGTTGAGGTGCAGGCGCAGCCGGTGCAGCACGCGGGTCTGCTGGGTGACCACCAACCGACGGTGGGTGAGGAGCATCAGGTAGTCGCCGCCGACCGGGTGGTCGGGACGGCTGCACCGGGTGACCAGGATGGTGGCGTCACCGGAGCCGACGCAGCGCCGGAAGATCGGCATGTGCCGGCTGACCGTCTGGGTCGCCAGGCCGGTGTCGGCGGCGGCCGGGAGGAACGTTCGGGAGAAGACGTCCATGCCCTGTGCAACGACCGCTGAGCAGGCGTGATATGGGTCACCGCCAATTTCTGCAACTTCCACCGCGCACATCGCACGTACTGTCCGACGTCGGATCGGACCGGCGCGGCTCCGATGTCGGGGTCGGACCGGCGGGGCTCCCCGACATCGGGTCGGACCGGCGGGCTCTCCGACGTGGGGTCAGACCGGGAGGTCGGCGAAGAGCTCGCCGAGCCAGCCGGGCACGGCCGACGCGTACTCGGCGCGGGCCGGGTCGGTCGTCCACAGGGCACGGCGCCAGGACAGCGCCCGGCCCACCGTGGCCACCCGCATCGCCAGGCCCGCCGCCTCCCGCAGCGTCGGCCGGTCGTACCGGTCGGTCCAGGGCTCCAGGTAGGCGTCCCGGAGCCGGGCCAGCGCCGGGTCGCCGGGCTCCAGCCCACCGGCGTACGCCACCGAGCGGAGGGTCACCAGCAGGGTGCCGAACGGATGCGCCACGGAGGCGTCACCCCAGTCGAAGAAGCGATACCCGTCGTCCGCCACGAAGACGTTGCCGTCGTGCAGGTCGTCGTGCTGGATGCTGGCCGGCACCCCCGTCGCCGCCAACCGGCGGCAGAGCGCGACGAACTCCGGCCGGTACGCCCGCAGCCGCCCGTACAGCTCGGCGGTGAGGCCGTCCGGCTCGCCGAGCAGCAGCGCCGCCTCGTCGGCCAGCAGCCGGTCGAACAGCTCCGGCATCCGCTCCGGGCGCTGGTCGGGCACGCCCCGCTCCACCAGGTGCACCGCGTCCGGCGTGGCCGCGATCTGCACCGCCGCGTACGCCGGCAGCACCCGTTCCCAGTGGGTCGGGTCGGGCTGCCGGGCGAGGATGTCGCGCAGGCTCGGACCGCCGTCGGGCAGCAGCGACCAGCCGCGCTCCGCGTCCACCGCTATCGGGTCGAGCAGCGCGCCGGGGCAGCGGCCGGGCAGCTCGGCGAGGAGCACCGCCTCGTAGCGGGTGCCGGGGTTGTTGGCCTTGAACCAGACCGGGCCGGCATCGGTGGGCAGCCGCCAGACCAGCGACCACGGGCGGACCCGGGGCTCGACCGGACCGGTGACCCGCCGGCCGTCCCGGGCCAGCGCGGCACCGATCCAGGCCAGCGCCGCGTCCCGCCACCGCTCGGTCGACCAGTCCGGTCCCGCTGCGGCGGCCTGCGGGTCGCCGCCAGGCATAGTCTCCGGGCTGTCGGCGGCCATCGTCTCCGGGCCGCCGGCATTCGCGGCCTCCAGGCCGCCGGCAGGGGTCGTCTCCGGGCCGTCGGCGGGGGACTGCTCCGGCGCGTCGGTGGGGGGCGTCGTCACGCCCCGGAGACTAGGCGGCGGCCGGGCCGGAGGCGAGGAGATTCCGGCCCCGCCACCGGGCGCGGCGTCAGCGGGTCAGAGCAGCTCGACGATGGTGGCGTTGGCCATGCCGCCGCCCTCGCACATGGTCTGCAGGCCGTAACGGATGCCGTTGTCCCGCATGTGCTGGAGCATCGTGGTCATGATCCGGGCGCCGGAGCCGCCGAGCGGGTGACCCAGGGCGATCGCGCCGCCGCGCGGGTTCAGCCGCTCCGGGTCCGCCTCCGTCTCCGCCAGCCAGGCCAGCGGGACCGGGGCGAACGCCTCGTTCACCTCGTACACCCCGATCTCCTCGATGCCCAGCCCCGCGCGGCGCAGCGCCTTCGCGGTGGCCGGGATGGGGGCGGTGAGCATGACCACCGGGTCGTCGGCGGCGACCACGGCGGTGTGCACCC
This sequence comes from Micromonospora sp. CCTCC AA 2012012, assembly GCF_040499845.1. Taxonomy (NCBI): domain Bacteria; kingdom Bacillati; phylum Actinomycetota; class Actinomycetes; order Micromonosporales; family Micromonosporaceae; genus Micromonospora; species Micromonospora mangrovi. The sequence goes on along the minus strand of NZ_CP159342.1, from coordinate 5,446,555 downwards.
GGGCCAGCGGGCGCAGCCCGTGCCGGCTGGCCCACTCGCTGGTGGTGACGGCGAGCGCGGCGGCGCCGTCGGAGATCTGCGACGCGGAGCCGGCGGTGACCACACCGTCGGACCGGAACGGGGTCTTCAGCTCGCCCAGCTTGGCCAGTGTGGTGTCCCGGCGGATGCCCTCGTCGGCGGCGAACTTGCCGCCGTCGGCCAGCGCCACCGGGGCCAGCTCCGGGTCGAACGCCCCGGCGTCCTGCGCGGCGGCGGCCTTCTCGTGGCTGGCCAGCGCGAACTCGTCGAGCTGAGTGCGGGAGAAGTGCCACCGCTGGGCGATCAGCTCGGCCCCGACGCCCTGGTTGAAGGGGAGCAGGGAGTCGGCGGCGACCCCCTCGACGCCCCGGTAGCGCTCCAGGATCGCGTCGCTGAACGGCATGCCGCCGGCCACGCTGGAACCCATCGGCACCCGGGTCATCGACTCGACGCCACCGGCGACCACCAGGTCGGCCTGGCCGGAGAGCACGGTGGCGGCGGCGAAGTGCAGCGCCTGCTGGCTCGACCCGCACTGCCGGTCGAGGGTGGTGCCGGGGACCGACTCGGGCCAGCCGGCGGCGAGCACGGCGTTGCGGGCGACGTTCCACGACTGCTCGCCGACCTGCGACACGCAGCCCCAGACCACGTCGTCGACCAGCTCGGGGTCGATGCCGGTGCGCTCGGCGAGGGCACGCAGCACGTGCGCCGAGAGGTCGACCGGGTGGACGCCGGCGAGGCTGCCCTTGCGCCGCCCGACCGGGGTCCGTACCGCACCGACGATGACCGCGTCACTCATGTTTACTCCCCGGTAACTTGGGCTGTCCCGATCCTACGTCGTGGCCGCCCCGCCGGGCACCCCGCTGCGCTGGCATGCTGGGTCGGTGCATCCGTCCCCGACCCGGCAGTGGCGGGTCCCGACCGTCCTGCCCGTCGCCAAGCTGGTCGCCGCGGTGCTGCTCGTCGCGCTCGGGCTGCTCCTGGCCGGCGACGATCCGGTCCAACCGGTGCTGGTCGGGCTGGGCACCGTCGTGCTGGTCGGCTGGGCGCTGCGCGACCTGGTCCGCCCGGTCCGGCTGGCGGTCGACCCGGACGGGATCACGGTGGCCCACGGCTTCGCCGGGCACCAGCGGCTGACCTGGCCCGAGATCGAGGCGATCACCGTCGAGCGCCGGTCCCGTCGGGGCCTGAACAGCGAGACGCTGGAGATCGACGCGGGTGGGTCGCTGCACCTGTACGGGCGGTACGACCTGGACGCCCCGCTCGACGAGGTGGCCGAGGCGCTCCGCGCCGCCCGCGCCTCCGCCCGCTGAGCCGTTCGCGCCGCCCTGAGCGGCGGATCAGCCGCCGGTCAGCATCCCGGTGCGGACCAGGGCCAACCCGAGCAACGCCACCAGGATGATCGCGCTGCCGGCCGCCTGGAAGACGCCCCGCCGCATCCGGGGCGCGTACGCCAGCACCAGCGCGGTCACCGCGCCGACGACCAGGCCGCCCAGGTGACCGGCGATGGAGATGCCCGGCACGGTGAAGGTGAAGATCAGGTTGATCACCAGGATCGGCACGATCGACGAGGTGTCCCGGCCCAGCCGCCGCATGATCACGAAGATGGCGGCGAAGAGGCCGAAGATCGCCGTCGACGCACCCGCCGAAGGCTGGTTGACCGGGCTGAACAGGTAGACCGCGACGTTGCCGCCGAGCCCGGCGAGCAGATAGAGCGCGAGGAAGCGCAGCGGACCGAGCACCGCCTCCAGGGTCCGGCCCAGCACCCAGAGCGCCCACATGTTGAGCAGCAGGTGGACCACGCCGTAGTGCAGGAACATCGCGGTGACCAGGCGGTACCACTGCCCCTCGGCGACGCCGCCGACCGTGCCGTCGGGGAAGACCGCCTGACCGAGCACCGAACCCCAGTCGGTCAGCGGGGTGCCGCCGCCCATCAGGCCGCCGAAGCCGGAACCGCCGGCCGCCGCGTCCCCACCGTGGTCCGAGGCGATGGAGAGGACCATCATCAGCACGTTCAACGCGATCAGGACCTTGGTCACGTAGCCGTGCCGGCCGGCGGCACCGCCACCGAAGGCGGTACGCGCCGGCCGCACGCTACGGCGTCCCTCGCTCACACACTCCGGGCACTGGTGCCCGACCGACGCGTCCCGCATGCACTCCGGGCAGATCGGCCGGTTGCACCGGGTGCACCGGACGTACGTCTCCCGGTCGGGGTGGCGGTAGCAGACCGGGGTGGTCGGCACCGACCCACCGGTGGCGTCACCTGCCTGCCCGGAGCGCTCAGTCATGTGGGCAAAGGTACCCGGGGGACGCTCAGACCGGCTTGCGCTCGATCTCGACGCGCTCGATCACCACGTCCTGCCGCGGCCGGTCGCTCGGGCCGGTCGGGGTGTTCGCGATCTGGTCCACGACCTTCTTCGACGCCTCGTCGGCCACCTCACCGAAGATGGTGTGCCGGTTGTTCAGGTGCGGCGTCGGCGAAACCGTGATGAAGAACTGCGAGCCGTTGGTGCCCGGCCCGGCGTTCGCCATCGCCAGCAGGTACGGCCGGTCGAAGCGCAACTCCGGGTGGAACTCGTCGGCGAACGTGTAGCCCGGCCCGCCGCGACCGGTGCCGGTCGGGTCACCCATCTGAATCATGAATCCGCTGATCACACGGTGCGAGATGGTGCCGTCGTAGTACGGCCCACTGCCCGGCTGACCGGTGCGCGGGTCGGTGTACTCCCGGTTGCCCTCGGCCAGGTCGACGAAGTTGCGGACGGTCTTCGGCGCGTGGTTCGGGAAGAGCTCCAGCCGGATCGGGCCAGCGTTGGTGTGCAAGGTGGCGTAGACAGCCTCGGCCACGGGTACTCCTCACTTGTTGGTCAGTTCCATGCGGATCCTCCCATGTGCCCGATCTGGCATCGCGGAGGCATCCGAAGGTGGAGGATGACGAAGGATCGACTCCCAGGAGGTGGGAACGTGTTTGGAATCGGGCGGCGTAAGACCCAGGGGCAGCTGGCCAAGGCCGAGCTGAACCAGGGCATCGGTCACCTCAGGCAGGCCGCGACGTACGCGGCGAAGGGTGCCGGCGCCACGGTCGGCCCGCGGGTCCAGGCAGCCCGGGGTGCCGTCGCGCCCACCGCGGTCGTCGTGCGGGACCGTGCGTCGAGCGGTGTCGCGTCGACGGTGGCGGCCATCGCGCCGCTGGTGCTGGCCGTGCGCAACGCGCAGGCGCAGACCGCCGGCAAGGCCCTCACCGGCCGGAAGGTCGCCGCCGCCAAGCAGGCGGAGGTCAGCCGCAAGGCCAAGGCGAAGAACCTGAAGGCTGCCAAGATGAAGCAGAAGAAGTCGCGGGGCGGCATGATGACCGGCCTGCTGGCCGCCGGCACCGTCGCCGGCCTCGCCGGGGCGATGGCCATGCGCCGCCGCCGCGAGCAGCAGGAGTGGGCCGAGTACGACCCGACCGGCAAGCTGGACCCGATGCGGGAGGACGTGGACACGATCGTGGTGGAGACCCCCGACCCGACCGCGAAGGTGACCGACGCCTCGACGATGTCGAGCAGCTCGGGCGTGGCCGGCGGCCCGACCGGGGCCGGCAGCTCGGCGGTGGCCGGCGGCGACAGCGCCTCCACCACCACCCCCGGCACCCAGCCGGTGATCCACCCGAACGACAAGGTCCCGTCGGTCGCCGAGGGTGCCACCGATGTCACCGGCCGGCCGGCCGACGACATCACCAAGGCGCTGAACAACGGCAAGAACACCGCGAAGACCAGCGGTCGTCGCTGACCGCCGGGTCACGGAAAGCGCCGGCGCGCGGGGGTGCACCCCGCGTGGCCGGCGCTTCCGTGTGGCCGGCCGGAACCGGCGTCAGAGCCAGCCGTTGCGGCGGAACCAGCGGTAGAGCAGGAAGGACAGGCCCAGGTTCACGGCCCACACCCCCGGATAGCCGTACGTCCAGCCCAGCTCCGGCATGTTCTTGAAGTTCATGCCGTAGATGCCGGCGATCGCGGTCCACACCGCGCCGATCGCGGCCCAGGCGGCGATCTTGCGCATGTCGTTGTTCTGGTCGACGGTGACCTGGGCCAGCCGCGCCTGGAGGATCGAGTTGAGCAGGTCGTCATAGGAGTTCACCTGCTCGACGGTGCGGCTCAGGTGGTCCTGCACGTCCCGGAAGTAGCGCCGCACCTCCTGCGGCACCTCCCGGTTGACCTGCGCGGTGAGCGTCAGCAGCGGCCGCTGCAACGGCATCACCGCGCGCTTGAACTCCACCAGCTCCCGCTTCATCTGATAGATCCGCTGGATCCGGCCGTTGCCCTGCCGGTCGAAGACGTCCGCCTCCAGCACGTCGAGGTCGTCCTCGAGCTGGTCGGCGACCTCCAGGTAGAGGTCGACGACCCGGTCGGTGACCGCGTACGCGACCGCCCAGGGTCCGTGCAGCAGCAGGTCCCGCTTGGCCTCCAGGTCGGCGCGGACCGGGGCGAGCCGGCAGGCGTCGCCGTGCCGGACGCTGATCAGGAAGTTCGGCCCGATGAAGAGCATCACCTGGCCGGTCTCCACCACCTCGGAGTTCTCGGTCAACTCGGCGTGCTCGCAGTAGCGGGCGGTGCGCAGCACCAGGAAGGTCACCTCGCCGAAGCGCTCCAGCTTGGGCCGCTGCTGGGCCTTGACCGCGTCCTCCACGGCCAGCTCGTGCAGCCCGAAGGTGTCGGCGATGGCGGACATCTCGTCCAGTTCGGGCTCGTGCAGCCCCAGCCAGACGAACGCGTTGCGCTCCCGGCGGGCCGCCTCCAGCGCGTCGGCGTAGTGCCACTCGCCGGGCTGGCGCTCCCCGTCGACATAGAGACCGCAGTCCACGACCCCGCTGCGCCCGGGACCCTCCGGCGCGGGGGTGTGCGGCGACCCGTCGGCGTTGAGGATGCGCGACATCGCGCGGACCGGGGCCGCCCAGGGGCGTGGCTTGATCACCCGGTTGCCGTTCTGCCCGGTTGATCGGTCGCGTTCCGGTCGGTCCGTCATCTCGCCCCCCTCCGCTGACAGTGCGGCTTGCAGGTTACGCCGCCGGGGCGGAGACGCCACGTGGGCGAGCGTCCGGTGGGCGGGTGGCGCCGGGCGGGCCGGCCGCGTCAGGGGGGTGAGGGGCGACACGGCCCACCCGGCACCCTTGGGGGCGGGAGTGATGCTGCGCGCGCCGCCGGTCCGGCGGGGAGCGAGGGTACGACTCCCGGCGCGGACCTCCACCGACGAAGGTGAACGGCGCTCGCAGCATTGTGGGCCGCCGACCGGCCCAGGGGGAGACCCGGGCCGGTCGGCGTCGGTCAACTGTCAGAAACCCGACAGAATCAGCCGCGTACGGCCGCCATCGCCTCGGCCAGCCGCCGGACCCCCTCGTCGATCCGGTCGGCGGTCACCGCGGAGAACGCCAGGCGCAGCGCGTGCCGACCGCCCTCCAGGACGAAGTCGCTCCCCTTCACCACGGCCACCCCGCGCTCCGCCGCGGCCGGCGCCAGCCGGTCCACCTCGACGTCCTCCGGCAGCTCCACCCAGAGGAAGTAGCCGCCGTCCGGCTCCACGAAGCTGGCCTCCGGGATGTGCCGGCGCAGCGACTCCGCGAGCACCCGGGCCCGCTCGCCGAGCGCCGTCGAGACCGTCCGGATCGAGCGCTGGATGTCACCGGAGACGCAGAACTGGTGCACGATCGCCTCGGAGACCATGCCCGGCGAGATGTAGAGGTTGGTCGCCTTCTTGGCGATGTTGGCGATCAGGTCGGTCGGACCGACCAGGTAACCGACCCGGACGCCCGGGCAGACCGTCTTGGTGAAGCTGGACGCGTGCACCACCACGCCCCGGGTGTCCATCGACAGCATCGACGGCAGCGGCTCGCCCCGGAACCGGATGTCCGCGTACGGGTCGTCCTCGAAGATCGTGAACTCGTACTCGGCGGCGAGGTCGAGCAGCTCCCGGCGCTTGTCCAGGGAGAGGGTCACGCCGGCCGGGTTCTGGTAGTTCGGGATGACGTGGGCGAGCCGCGGACGCACCCCGGACTCCAGCAGCTTGCGCAGCTCGGCGGTGTCCAGACCGTCCGGCTGGATCGTCACGCCGTGGACCTCGCCGCCCATCTTCTGCAGGTTGAGCAGCGTCCGGTCGTACGTCGGGCGCTCGACCACCACCGCGTCGCCGCGCCGGACCAGGTGGTCGAAGAGGAACGCGTCGGCCTGGAGCGAACCGTTGGTGACCAGCACCTGGTCGGCCTCGACCCCGTGCTTCTCGGCGATCCACTTCCGCAGGGGCGGGTAACCGACGGAGGTGCCGTACGCGGTGACCCCGGCGGGATCGGCGTCGAACGCGCGGACGGCGGCGGCCTTGAGCCCCTCGACATCGACGATGTCCAGCGAGGGAGCGCCACGGGCGAAGGAGATCAGCTGCTCGGCGGTCATGCGCACGAGCCTAGGGCCTGGCCCGGCCGGTCCGACCGGCATACACGCCAAGTTCAACATGCGGGCAACCGAAGCCCACCGGAGACCCGAATCCGGCTCGCGACCTGTCGTCCATCGGACCGTACGCTGGCGTCCGATCACAGGGCGACCGGAGGATTGCTGGTCGCTGTCGGACCAGGACGAGGTGGTGGCGCACGTGACCCAGGACGGAACCGGTCAGCTCGACGACCAGGCCTTCGCGGAGTGGCTGGCCGGCCGGGCGGGCGCGGCCTTGACCGCCCTGCGGGCCCAGCAGGGCTTCGCGGACCCGGCCGCCCTCAAGGACGCCGGCGACCGGGCCTCGCACGAGCTGATGACCGCCGCGCTGGCCCGCTGGCGGCCGGAGGACGCGGTGCTCTCCGAGGAGGAGGCCGACGCCCGGCGCGCCTGGGCCGCCGGGGAGGGCGACGCGCCCGCCCGGCTCAGTGCCGACCGGGTCTGGATCATCGACCCGCTCGACGGCACCCGGGAGTTCTCCGAGGCCGGACGGACCGACTGGGCGGTGCACGTCGCCCTCTGGCAGCGGTCGGCCGGCCCGGACGGCGCGCTGGTCGCCGGGGCCGTCGGCATGCCGGCACGGACCACGTCGGACGGTGCGCCGCTGATCCTCGGCACCGACCGCCCGACCCCGCCCGCCGAGGACGGGCCGCTGCGCATCGCGGTGAGCCGCAGCCGCCCGCCGGCCTTCGTCGGCGAGCTGGTCGAGCTGCTCGGCGCCCGTACCGTGCCGATGGGCTCCGCCGGGGTCAAGGTCTGCGCGGTGGTGACCGGCGAGGTCGACGCGTACGTCCACGCGGGCGGCCAGTACGAGTGGGATTCGGCCGCCCCGGTCGCCGTCGCCCTGGGCGCCGGAATGCACGCGTGCCGCGTCGACGGCTCGCCGCTGCGCTACAACCGGGCCGACCCGCGCCTGCCCGATCTGGTGGTCTGTCGGCCCGAACTGGCCGACCGGCTGCTCGCCGCGATCGCCCGTACCGGGGTCGAGATGCCCGCTTCGGCCGTCACCGGCAGCACCGGCCAGGCGTTCGGTTGAGTGTTGCGGTACCCACGGCCCACGTGACCGGGAGATAGTGTCGGGCGGAAACGCACCGCCGACCTACCGCCCGTGACGGGCCGCTGTCCAGCCAGGGAGGGTCATGCCGGCCGACCGAGACCATCACAGCGCCCCCGGAACGGGGCAGCCGACCAGCCTCTGGCCGGGTCAGGACATCCCGCGCCAACACGGCTCGCCCGATCCCGGGCCGGCCCTGCCCTGGCCGGACGACACGGCCGCGGCCCGGCCGGCACCGCCGGCCGCCCGGTCGTACCTGCCCTGGCCGGACGGCGACCGGCCGACACAGCCGGTCGACGGCGGACAGCCGTGGCCGGTCGACGGCCACCAGCAGCAGTGGACGGCGGGTGACGGCTACGCCCAGCAGTGGGCGGAGGGTGCCGCATCGGCCCACGGCCACGCGCAGCAGTGGGCCGGTCCGGCCGTCCTCGAGGACCGGGCGTGGCCGTCGGCCGGAGCGCCACCGGTCGGCCTCGCCGAGGAACCGTCCTGGTCGGACGCGACACACCCGGCGGTCGGACCCGACGGCGTCCACCCGCCGGTGGGGGTCGACGACGCCCGTGCGCAGCTCGGACCGGCCGACGCATTTGCGCCGGGCGGCACGGACAGCGGCTACCCGCCCCCACCGGGAGGGGCTGGCCCCGACCCGCGGTTCCCCGGCCCGCCGCCGGTTCCCGCACCGTCCGGCGGCGACCGGCGTCGCTGGACGATCATCGTCGCGGCGGCGGTCGTCCTGGCCCTCGCCGGCGGCGGCGTGGCCGTGGCCACCCTGCGCGGGCCCGACCGGACACCGCCGCAGTCGATCGGCACGGCCGAGAGCGGCGTGGCCACCGCGCCCGCACCCGGCGCGAACGGTGCCCCCGCCTCCTCCGCCGGCCCCGGCGGCACCCAGGGCCTCGGCGGCCGGCCGGCCGACGCCTCACCCTCGACCGCCGCCCCCGCCGACCGGACGCCGCGCTTCGCCGGCACCCGCCAGACCCTGCCCGGCGCATCCATCGCGGTGCAGAGCGGCGAGACCTTCGCCCAGGCGCTCAACCGCTCGGACCGCACCTTCGGCACCCTCAAGATGGCCCGGGTCTTCTACCCCGGGCTGCCGCCGGCCTGGGACAACAGCCGGGCCGAGGTCGCGGACCGGACCGTGGTGGTCTCCTTCAAGGCGTCGCCGCAGGAGGTCAACACCGGCAAGTACGACGCCCGCCTGAGCGCCTGGTTCCGCTCGATCCCCCGCGACCACAACGTCTACTGGTCGTACTTCCACGAGCCCGAGGACGACGTGGAGCGGGGTGCGTTCACGGCCGCCGCCTACAAGTCGGCCTGGCGGCGGATCGCCGGGCTCGCCGACAAGGTGGATAACCCGAAGCTGATCAACACGCTGATCCTGATGTGCTGGACGCTCGACCCCAAGTCGCGGCGCAGCTTCGACGCCTTCTACCCGGGCAGCGACGTGGTCGAGACCCTCGGCTGGGACTGCTACAACTGGGGCGCCAAGTGGAAGCGGTACGCGCCCCCGCAGGAGATCTACGGCGACATGATCAGCAAGTCCAAGGAGCTGGGCAAGCCCTGGGGCGTGGCCGAGACCGGCAGTGACCTGGTGCCGGGCGACTCCGGTAGCGGGCGGGCGGCGTGGATCCGCTCGATGACCAGCTATCTCAACGACCAGCGGCCCGAGTTCGTGTCGTACTACAACCAGGTGGTCAGCCAGGGCGACTTCCGCCTCCAGGACACCCCGAGCATCCAGGCCTGGCGCTCGTTCTGCGTGGCCTGAGCCGACAGACAGGAAGAGGGCGGGTGACCGGTCGGGTCACCCGCCCTCTCCGTCGGCTCAGATGCCGCGACCGCGCTTGTGCAGCGTGCGCAGCACCCGGTCGGCGTGCACCGCCCGGCTGGCCACCGCCAGCGCCAGGTAGGCGCGCGGCTCGCGCGGATTGCGGGCCAGGGTGCGCCGGGCCCAGCGGACCGCGTCCCGCCGATTGCCCATCGCCGCCTGGGCGAACGCAATCTGACCCGCCACCCGGGCCTCGCCGTGCGGCACCGTGGCGAACTCCGGGTAGCGCCGCAACAGCCACTGCAGCGCCGTCGAGATGGTCTCCCAGCGCTGCGCGAAGTACGACCGCTTGTGCCAGCGCACCAGCACGTACGGGTCGTCCACGTTGACCAGCGGGGCGTACCGGGCGGCGCGGAGCAGGAACTCGTAGTCCTCGGCGTAGCTGCCCGGGATCTGCTCGTCGACCAGGCCGATCGCGTCGATCAGGGCGGCCCGCCGGATCAGGAACGTCGACGGGTGCAGCTCGGTCAGCCGGTCCCGCAGCAGCGCCTCCAGCGACACCCGGGACCGGTCCAGCGACCGGTCCACCGTCCGGTCGTCGTAGCTGACCCGGATGCCGCAGCTCACCAGCGCGCCGTCCGGGTGCACGTCGAGCGCGCCGAGCTGGGCGGCGAGCTTGCCGGGCAGCCACTCGTCGTCGTCGTCGCAGAACGCGACCAGGTCACCGGTCGCCGCCTCGATGCCGGTGTTGCGCGCCCCCGCCAGCCCCGGCGTCCGGGTGTTGGTGATGACCCGGACCCGCCGGTCGCCGCGGTCGGCCTCCAGCGAGCGGTCCGGCTCCGACTGGTCATAGACCACGATCGCCTCGATCGGCCCCGGGTGCGCCTGGCTGAGGATCGCGTCCAGCGCCGCCCGCAGCAGCTCCGGACGGTCCCGCGTCGGTACGACGACGGAGATGCTCGGACCACTCACTGTCATGTCTCCTCGGTTCGCGACTGCGGGGCTCGCAAGCCCGGCTCACTCCTCGCGCTCACGGTGTCTCCTCGGTTCGCGACTGCGGGTCTGTCCCGTGCTGCCCGAGGTAGCCGTAGCGGACCCGGAGCGGGAGGGTGGCCAGGCTGACCATGGCCCGGCTGCGGCGGGGCAGCCGGGTACGCCAGGCCTCGTCCCGGCGTACCTGCAACGGGCCGCCGCTGAAGCGCAGCGGGTTGCCGGCGATGCTGTGCGCCCGGACCGGCTCGGCCGGCGGATCGGTGAGGATCCGCAGCGCGTCCGGGTCGTCGGGCAGCCCGGCGAAGTCGCGGAGCCGGCGGACCGTGCCGGCCGGGTCCGCGGTGAAGTCCTCGTAGCGCAGCCGGAGCACCGACGCCCGCGAGGCGAGCAGGTGGAACGCCGCGTTCTGCGCCGTCCACAGCTTGCTCACCTCGAACGGGGAGAAGGTGGGCATGAAGTCCTCGCCGTCGACCACCTCGGGCCGCCGGACCTGCTTGCCCCACGAGTACGCCACCGCGCGGCTGTCCCGCACCAGGTGCAGCACCCGCAGGTCCAGCCCCTCGGCCCAGCGCAGCGCGAAGGCCAGCGAGGCGTGCTTGCTGGAGTCGACGACCACCCGGGCACCGGTCACCTCGGTCGCCGCCCGGTAGATGCGGGTGTAGAGGTCGGCGTACCGGCGGACGTCGGCGAGTTCGTCCGCACCGAGCGAGCCCTTGGCCAGCCGGGGGATGTGCCGGGTCCGGTCGACCCGGTCCTTCAGGGCCAGCGTCTCGTCCCGGTCCACCTGCGACCAGCCACCGAAGGCGCGCTCACCGACCTGCTGCCAGAACGGGCAGGCGGTGAAGCGTTCGCCGCAGCCGCACCGCTCGTCCGCGCCGAGCGCCCGCTCCCAGAGGTGCACCACCTCGCCGACGGCGCAGACGTCCGGGCTCTGGGCGAGGAGCAGTTCCAGCAGGGTGGAGCCGCTGCGGCCGAGACCGCCGACGAAGAGCACCCGGGGCAGGTCGGGCGTCGCCTCCGGGGTCACCCTCGCCGTCCACCGGCGCGCTGGCGTACCCGGCGGGCCACCAGGTCGTCGACGACCTGACCGACCCGGGCCACCGCCTCGGCCCGCGGGTCCGGCCGGTCCGGGTCGGCGGCGAGCACGAAGCGCGACGGCTCGGCCACGCCCTCGTCCAGGGCGGCCACCAGTTCGGCCTCCGACTCGCAGAGCCGGACCAGGCCGGCCGCGCCGAGCCGACGGGAGAAGAGCTGCTGGTGGTTGTCGACGTGCTCGTCGTGGGCCGGGTTCCGGGGCACCACGATCGGCAGGTGGCCGGTGCGGCGTGCCTCGGTGATGGTGGCCGGGCCACCGTGGCTGACCACCAGCGTCGCCTCGGCCATCGCCCGCTGGAGTTCCTCGTGGCCGAGGAACGGGGTGGCCTCGGGCAGTCGCGGGGCGCGGCTGTGACCGTACTGGAGCACCACGCGGATGGCGTCCGGACGGCCGGCGTGCCAGCGCTCCAGCCACTCCACCAGCCGGTCGAAGCGGTGCACGTCGGTGCCGACCACGGCCAACACGTACGGCACCGCGCCGCGCTGCCGCGGCACGAACGCGCTCACCGGGACTCCTTCGTTCGCGACTGCGGGGCTCGCAAGACCGGCTCACTCCTCGCGCTCACAGGAGATTCCCCACGACGGTCGCCTCCGGGTACATCCGGCGCTGCTCCTCCCACTGCACGAGCATCGCCGACAGGAACGGGCGGCAGAGCCGGGCGGTCAGCGTCGCGCTGTCGATGCGGTCGTACACCTCGATGTAGACGGTCGGGACGCGGCGCAGCCGGGCCGCGACCACGAACGGCACGGCGACCCCCGCGCCGGTGGTGACCACCGCGTCCACCCGGCGACGGCGCAGCACCCGGAACGCCAGGAAGGCGTTGCGGATCAGGTTGCGGACGTTGCGGGTGGTGGGGTGGTAGGCCCACACCACGTCCTCACCGTCGAGCAGCGACCGGGCGTCCGGGGTGTCGAACGTCACCCAGGCCCGGTGCCGGTCCCGGTACCAGGGTTCCAGCGCCAGGAGCTGGGCGAGATGCCCGCCGCTGGATCCGACCAGCAGGACCTGTCCCGAGTCCTCGGTTGACCCGCCCACCAACGTTTCCTCCCCGTCCCGTCATGACACGTCCGGATTTTCGTGAATGACCCACGGACGCGCCCTGACAACCTACTGGCGGGTGGGTGGACAACTGAAGGGGCCGTTGGACCGATCCGCTCCCGCCGGTCGGCTCACCGTCCGCTGGACGGCCCGACGGCCGGGCACCCACCCCGCCGCGTGGGCCGGTCGGCGAGGTCAGCCCCGGTGCCGGGGCCGGAGCACCCGAATCTTCACGTGGTGTGTCAGGATTCCGTCACCCGCTCCGGACGAGCGTCGACGTGGACGCCGCGCCGTGGCGGGTCGGCGCGGAGGCCGGTGCCCCGCCGAATGGTCACACGAGGGTCGGCCGAACTGCGCGGACTGCCTACACCCGGGCAGTCTTGCCGGGCGTGAGCGGACTTCCCCTCGTCGTTCGGATCGGGGACACTCGAGTCCACGGTCCGGTCCAAGCTGCGCCGTGGACTGCCCGGCTCGGTCGAAAGGGAGCGACAGAATCCGATGCCCTCACCCCACCTGGCCGAGAGCGACTCCGACGGACCCGTCCTGATGGCATATCTGGGCTGGCTCCGCCGCCGCTGGTGGATCCTGCTGCTGGCAGCGCTCCTGGGCACCGCCGGTGGGCTGGCGGTGAGCCAGGTCCAGCAGGCCCGCTACACCTCCACCACCTCACTGCTGGTGCGGCCGGTGGGCGCGGGTGGCGGTGACAGCAACCCGAACGCGAAGGTCAACCTCGACACCGAGGCCCAGGTGGTCCGGTCGCTCGTCGTCGGGGAGCGGGCCCGCGTCCTGATGAAGAGCAGCACCCCGGTCAGCGAGCTGGTCGATTCGGCGAGCGTCAACGTGCCGCCGAACAGCCAGGTCCTCCAGGTGTCGTACGAGGCGGACAGCCCGAAGCAGGCGCAGGCCGGCTCGCACGCCTTCGCCCAGGCCTACCTCGACCTGCGCCGGGCCACCGCGCAGGCTTCGCTGGACAGCCAGGTCAAGAGCCTCCAGCAGCAGATCACCGAGTTCACCAGGCAGCTCACCGCGGCCGCCGGCAAGGCCGCCGCGGCGCCGGCCAACTCGGTCGAGCGCAAGCGGGCCGAGGCCGACCAGAACCTGCTCACCAACAACATCACCTCGCTGAACAACCGGCTCAGCCCGCTGCTCTCCGAGGCCGTCGACCCGGGCGAGATCATTTCCGACGCCCCGCTGCCCGACAGCCCCAGCTCGCCGAACCGCACCCTCAACCTGGCCAGCGGCCTCGGTGCCGGCCTGCTCCTCGGCATCGTGCTGGCGATGGTGCTCGACCGCCTCGACACCCGGGTCCGTCGGGGTCGGGACATCAGCGACCGGACCGGGCTGCCGCTGCTGCTGGAGCTGCCGCAGAAGACGTCGGCGGTCGGCGTGCTGCCCGCCACCCACAAGATCTCCCGGGAGCTGGGCCGGCTGCGCAACGTGCTGCTCTCCACGGTGCCTCCGCCCCGGGAGGCCGGACGCGGGCGGCTGCTGCTGCTCTGTGATGCCTCGTCCGGCTCGGCCGCCGGCTTCGTCGCCGCCAACCTCGCCGCCGCGTACGCCCGGACCGGGCAGCAGGTGGCGCTGCTGAGCACCAAGCCGGACTCCACGCTGACCACCATCACCGGCGTCACCGAGGGCCGGCACAGCCTGGCCGCGGTGCTCCGGCGGGACGTCCCGGCGCTGAAGGCGCTGACCCCGGTGCCCGGGCTCGGCCAGCTCCGGGTGCTCGTTCCGGGTGACCTCGAGGCCGACGTGGAGCTGCCGGTCGCGGCGCTGCTGGAGATCCTCTCCGAGCTCTCCGCCCGCTTCGACCACGTGCTCATCGAGACCGCCCAGCCGACCGTGGCGGTCGAGGCGCAGGCGCTCGGCCGGCACGTCGACGCGGTGATCGTGGTGGCCGAGACCGGCCGGACCCGCAGCGGCGAGATCAGCGCCGCGCTCCAGCAGTTCGAGCAGGTCGACGCCCCGGTCCTCGGCGCGGTGCTGGCACCCCGGATGCCGGCCTCGGCCGCGCCGGCGAAGCCCGCCCCGACGGTCGCGAAGCCCCGGCCCCGACCCAGCCCCGGCCCGTCCGCGGGTGCCCCCTCCGTGGAGTCCACCATGGTGCTGCCCCGGATGACCCCGTCCCCCACGGGCGCCTCCGCCGGGACGGTCAAGCCGGCCACCGCACCCAAGCCGGCCGGTCAGGTCAAGCCGACGGGGCAGGCCAAGCCGCCCGCCCCCGCGGGACCGGTGCCGGTGACCGGCAGCGGCCACGGTCACGGCAGCACCTACCGCTCCCGCGGCGACGCCGGTTCGGTCGACGGCTCCGGCCGCAGCTACGCCCTCGACTCCGGCGAGGACCTGGGGTGAACCGACGGCAGATGCTCCGCGCCGCCCTCGTCCCGACCCTGGTGCTCGGCCTGGCCACGGCCTGCAGTGAGCCGCAGCCGGCCGGCAGCACCGACGTGGTCGACCCGGGTACGCCCGCGACGCCCAGTGCGAGCCCGACGCCGAGTCAGCCGGCGGCGCCGCTGACCGGCCTGCCGGTCGCCTCCGCGGCGGTGGCGGCCCGGCCGGCGGTCGCGGTGCCGATCCGGGTCACCCCGGCCACCACGCCGGTCGGGCTCGGCTCGGCGGACCTGGTCTACGCCGAGTTCGCCGAGTCCGACAGCCTGCACCTGACCGCCGTCTTCCACTCGAAGGACGCGACCAAGGTCGGGCCGGTCACCGAGATCCGCCCGGTCGACATCCGGACGCTCGGTGTGCTGCACCCGTTCGTCGGCTACGCCGGCGGCCCGACCGGTTTCCTCAGCCAGTTCGAGAACTCCAAGCTCCCCGGGGTCACCCCCGCCGACGACGGCGACAAGGTCTTCTCCTCCGACCAGACGTCGACGGCGGCGCTGCTCAAGGCTGCCCCGAAGGGCATCCAGCCGCCGCCGGCCGTGCTCGACTACGGGACCCCCGGGGCGGCGCTGGCCGGGCGGGACCTGGTGCCGGCCCAGGAGCTGACCATCAGCGTCCCGGGCGGTCCGCCGCAGGTCTGGCGGTACGACGCGGCGAAGTCGACGTGGGTCGGCAAGGTCGGCACGACCACGGTCACCGCCGCCAGCGTGCTGGTCCTCACCATGGAATACAAGACGCTCGAGGTGCGGAAGCCGTCGCCGCGTTCGTTGCCGTCGGCGAACGTCTTCGGTGAGGGGGCCGCGGTGGCGGTCTCCGGCCCGTCCAGCGCGAAGGGCAAGTGGCGCAAGCCCGGGCTCGACAAGGTCTGCAACGTCACCGACCTCAACGGCGACCTGCTGCACCCCGCGCCGGGCAACGCGTGGGTGTTCTACGTGCCGAGCACCGCCAAGGTCACCATCAGATGAGTACGGTCACCCCGAACCGCCCGGCGCGCGGTGCGGCGCCGGTCGTCGAGGGCGTACCGGTCTCGTCGGCGTCGACGCGGGCCCCCGCCCGGTTCAGGTCCCGGTCGCTGCGGGTGCCCACCGGGTGGCCGCTCACGGCGCTGTTCCTGCTCTATCCGGTGTGGTGGGCGCTCGGCGTCTCCACCTTCATCGTCGTCATCCTCGCCGTCCCGATGGCGATCCAGCTCTACCGCCGCGGGTCGGTACGGGTCCCGCCGGGCTTCGGCATCTGGCTGGTGCTGCTGCTCTGGGTGCTGCTGTCGGTGGTGATGCTCGGAATCACCGCGCCGGACACGCTCCCGCCGAGCGGCAGCGGCCGGTACATCGGCTGGGCGATCCGGCTGGCGAACTACGTGGCGATGACCGTGGTCATGCTCTACGTGCTCAACCTGAGCGAGCGGGAGCTGCCCCGGCGGCGGGTGATCCGCAACTTCGGCTTCATGGGCGTCGTCGTCGTGATCGGCGGCTGGCTGGGCTCGCTCTTCCCCACCGCCGGCTTCGTCGCGCCGCTGCGCTTCATCCTGCCGCAGTCGATCGCCGCGCAGCCCTTCGTCGCCGGGCTGATGGACGTCAAGTTCGCCCAGGTCCAACAGGTGATCGTGGGCGAGGCCAGCTCGCCGCGACCGTCCGCGCCGTTCGCGTACACGAACTCGTGGGGCGAGAACACGGCGCTCCTGCTGATCTGGCTGATCGTCGGCTGGGTGGTGCTGGGCGGCCCGGTGCGGCGGATCCTCGGCATCGCGATCGCGCTGGCGGCGATCTTCCCGATCATCTACTCGCTCAACCGGGGCCTCTGGATCGGCCTCGGCATCTCCGCGGTCTATGTGGCGGTCCGGCTGGCGATGCGCGGCCGGATGGCGGTGCTCGGCGGGCTGGCCCTGGCGGTCGGGTTGATCGGCATCCTGATCATCGCCACCCCGCTCGGCAAGACCTTCGACGAACGGCTCCAGAACGGCCACAGCGACGACATCCGGACCACGCTCTCCGAGTCGGCCATCACCGCCGCGAACCACTCACCCGTCCTCGGGTACGGCGGCAACCGGGCGCTGATCGGCAGCAACCGGTCCATCGCCATCGGCAAGACCGACGACTGCAAGCAGTGCGGCAACCGGGAGCTGGGCAGCAACGGCCAGCTCTGGGCGATGCTGGTCAGCCAGGGCTACGTCGGCGCGCTCTGTTACAACGGTTTCTTCCTCTACAGCCTCTGGCGGTACCGCCGCGACCACAGCGCGATCGGGATCGCCGGCAGCCTCGTCCTCGTCCTGATGCTCTTCTTCCAGTTCACCTATGGCGCGATGGAAGCCTCCCTCGCCTACGGCCTGATCTCGGTCGCCCTGCTCGCCCGCAACGACCGGCTGCGCCGGGCCGTCGCGCCGGCGCAGCCGAAGGGCACCGTGGGTGGGTTGCGGGCCCGACTCGAAGCAGCCGGTGACCACTGATGGTGTTCCGTGTCCCGCCGGACGGCGACGGCCGTTCCGCGTACCTGGCCGACCTGGCCGGGCTGATCTGGCCCGCGCCGGCCGAACCGACGCTGCGCAGGGGCGGACGGGACGGCTGGGTGGTCGTACCGTCGGCGGCCCGACCGCGGCTGCTGGTGCCCACCGGGTCGGGGCGGGCGGCGGCGAGCGCCGTCCGGCACTCGACCGAGGCGGTCGGCCGGAAGGCGAAGCTGGTCCGGCAGGGGCTGGCCACCGCGTTCCGGCTGGGGTTGGGGCCGCTGGTGTTCCGGGACCGGGTGGCCGTGACCGGTGGCGGGCTCGACGCGTACCTGGCCGAGGTGCTGGGCACCCCGGCGCTGGTCAGCATGCACATCGGGCCGGCCCGGGCGAACCGGAAGCCGGTGCTGCAACTGCTCGGCTCGGACGGGCGGGCGCTGGGCTTCGCCAAGCTGGGCGTCGACCCGCTCACCCGGACCCTGGTGGACGTGGAGGCGGCGGCGCTGCGCCGGCTGGCCGAGCTGCCGCTCGGGCCGGTGACGGTGGCGCGGGTGCTGTACCACGGCTACTGGCACGGGCACGCGCTGCTGGTGCAGGAGGCGCTGCCGGTGCGGCTGCCCCGGGCCACCCCGGCCGCCGCCGAGGCGGCGGAGCGGGCCGCGATGGTGGCGGTGGCCGGCTGTCTCAGGGTGCGGCGCCGGTCGTACGCCGGTAGTTCGCACGCGACCCGGCTGGCCGAGGCGATCGACGCGCTGGGCGGGCGGCCGGAGGCCGGCCGGCTGCAGGCGGTGCTGAAGGCCGTCGCGGACGCCGACCCGACGGTCGCCTTCGGCGCCTGGCACGGCGACTGGAACGGCGGCAACAGCGCGGTCCTCGCCGACGGTCGGGTGCTGGTCTGGGACTGGGAGCGGTTCGAGGGCGACGTGCCGGCGGGCTACGACGCGCTGCACCGCGCGGTGCAGACCGCCATCGGTCACGACGGTCTGGAGCCGACGGACGCGGCGCGGGCCCTGATCGCCGGCGCGGCGGGCACGCTGGCGCCGTTCGACTCCGCCGGCCGGGACGCCGACCTGGTGGCGGTGCTCTACCTGGTGGAGCTGGCCACCCGCTATCTGCGGGACCGGCAGGCGGAGGCGGGTGCGCGACTGGGGCATGTCGACGCCTGGCTGCTGCCGGCCGTCGAGGAGCACCTGGCCCGTCGGGCCCGGTGAGAGTGAGGAGTGGGGACGTGACGGTGGCCAAGGAGCAGGCGCTCCGCGCGGTGAAGTCGATGAGCAGGACGGTCGGCCGGCTGACCGCCGGGAGCCGGATGGCGCCCGGATTCCTGATCGTGGGGGCGCAGCGCTGCGGCACGACGTCGCTGTTCAAGACGCTCTCCCAGCACCCGGGGGTGCTGCCGCCGGCCTACCACAAGGGCGTGCACTACTTCGACACCGACTATCACCGGGGGATGAACTGGTACCTCGGGCACTTCCCCACCACCGCGAAGGCGGAGGCGGTCCGGGGGCAGCTCGGCGTCCGGGGGATCACCGGGGAGTCGAGCCCGTTCTACATGTTCCACCCGCTGGCCGGTCAGCGGATCGCCACGGACCTGCCCGGGGTGCGGCTGCTGGTGCTGCTGCGCGACCCGGTGGAGCGGGCGTACTCGGCGCACTCGCACGAGCTGGCCCGGGGCTACGAGACCGAGTCGTCGTTCGAGCGGGCGCTGGAGCTGGAGCAGGAGCGGACCGCCGGCGAGCGGGAGCGGATGACCGCCGACCCGACCTACCTGAGCTACCACCTCCAGCACAACGCCTACCTGGCGCGGGGGCGGTACATCGAGCAGTTGGAGCGGCTGGAGGCGCTGGTCGGCCGCGACCGGCTGCACGTCATCGACAGCGACGACTTCTTCGCCGACCCGCGTCCGTCCTTCGACGCGGTCTGCGACTTCATCGGCCTGCCCCGCTGGGCGGACATCTCCTTCGGCAAGCACAACTCGCGGTCGCGGTCGCCCATGTCGGCCGAGCTGCGTGGCCGCCTGGAGGAGCACTTCGCCCCGTACGACGAGCGGCTGGCCTCCTGGTGGGGACGCGTGCCGTCGTGGCGGCGGTGACAAGGACGGACGCCGGTGACGCCCCGACGGTGATCCTGCCGGCCGTCGGCGGACCCGCCGCGCCCGGCGCGGGCCTGGGCGGCGCGGCCCGGCAGGGCTTCGCGAACCTGGTCGGGGTCGGCATCGCGGCGGTGGCCGGCTTCGGGCTGAACATCGTCATCACCCGGGGCTGGTCGGTCCGGGACGCGGGCATGTTCTTCGCCGCGACGAGCGCCTTCATGATCGCCGTGTCGGCGGCCCGGCTGGGCACCGACGTCGGCACCGTCTATTTCGTCAGTCGGCAGCGCACGCTCGGCCAGCGGGACCGGATCCGGGGCACGATCCTGGTCGGGCTGCTGCCGGTGCTGGCCGTCGGGACACTGCTCGCCGGGGTGGGCTGGCTGGCCGCGCCGGCGCTGGCCCGGCTGACCATGCCGGAGGCCGGTCCGGGCGCGGTGACCGCGCTGCGCGTCCTGCTGGCCTTCGTGCCGCTGGCCGCGCTCAGCGACTACGCGCTCGCCGCCTGCCGGGGCTTCGGGCAGATGCGTCCGCTGCTCACCGTGGAGCGGCTCGGTCGTACGCTGATCCAGTTCGTGGCGGTCGCGACGGCCGCCTGGCTGGGTCTGTCGGCCACCCGCGCGTTGCCGCTGGCCTGGGCGGTCCCCTATCTGTTCGCCGCCGCGGTGGCGCTGGCCTGGCTGGGTCGACTGGTCCGGCGCGCCGAACGGGAGGTCTCCCGGCCGGTGCCGACGGCCGAGCTGGCCGGGCCCTTCTGGCGGTTCACCGGGCCCCGGGCGTTGAGCAGCCTGGCGGCCATCATCGTGCAGCGACTCGACATCGTGCTGCTGAGCGCGCTGCGCGGGCCGGCCGACGCGGCGGTCTACACGGCCGCGACCCGGTTCCTCGCGCTGGGCCAACTCTCCAGCGTGGCGCTGGCCGGCTCGGTGCAGCACCGGATGGCCGCCGCCTTCGCCCGCTCCGACACCGCCGAGGCGCGGCAGCTCTACCAGGCCGCCACGGGCTGGCTGGTGCTGCTCTCCTGGCCGGCGTACCTGATCTTCGCGGCGTTCGCCGGGCCGATGCTGTCGCTCTTCGGCTCCGGCTACGGCGCGGGCCGCCGGGTGGTGCTGCTGCTCGCGCTGACCATGCTGGTGGCGACCGGCTGCGGCATGGTGGACATGGTGCTCAACATGGCCGGGCGGACCGCGTGGACCTTCTACAACGCGATGGCCGGCACGGTGGTCAACGTGGTCACCAACGTCGCGCTCATCCCGGTGTACGGCGTCCTCGGCGCCGCCCTGGCCTGGACCGCGTCCATCCTGGTCACCAACCTGGTGCCGTTGGCCCAGCTCTGGTGGTCGCTGCGGCTGCACCCGTTCGGCCGCGGCACCCGTACCGCGATGGCCCTCGCCGTCGTCTGCTTCGGCCTCCCGTTGGGGCTGGCCAGCCTGCTCGGTGCCGGGGCACCGCTGCTCGCCGTGGTGGCCGTGGCCGGCGCGGCGGCGTACCTGGCCGGTGCCTGGCGCTGGCGGACCACCCTGCACCTCGACGCGCTCCGCACGCTGCGGCGCGGCCGGAACCGTTCCGGCCCGACGCCCGCCGCACAGTCGTGACCTGCCCCTGCGTACCGATGGGACACCGATGACCAGCAGCACGCCCCTCGCCCCGCACACCGGCCTCTCCGCGGTGAAGGCCGCGAAGCTCGCCGCCGTCGGTCTGGTGGCGGACCGGAAGGAACGCCGCGAGTTGGAGCGGCCGGTTCCCGCCACCAACCGGAAGCTGAGCCTGAAGGTCGAGCGGCCCATCTTCATCCTCGGCGCGCCGCGCTCCGGCACCACCTTCCTGGGCAGCTGCGTCGGCGCGCTGCCGGAGGTGTCCTACCATTTCGAGCCGCGGCTGACGAAGGCCGTGGCGCGCTGCGTCTACGAGGGCAGTTGGACGCCGCAGCGGGCGGCCCGTTACTTCCGCGGCTACTACGGGGCGCTGCTGGCCGCCTCCGGGCACGGCGGGCTGCGGTTCGCGGAGAAGGACCCGGAGAACTGCTTCATCGTGCCGTTCCTCACCGAGGTCTTCCCGGACGCGGTCTTCCTGCACGTCTACCGGGACGGCCGGGACGTGGCGGTGTCGCACGCCGAGCAGCCGTGGCTGAACGCCTCCTCCACCGGCACCGGCAGGAGTGGCCGGGGCGGTACGCCGTGGGGCGCCGCACCCCGGTTCTGGGTGGAGCCGGAGCGGCACGAGGAGTTCAGCCGGGTCTCCGACCTGGCCCGTTCGGCCTGGATGTGGCGGCGGTTCACCGGCAGCGCGCTGACCCAGTTGGCCGAGCTGCCCGCCGACCGGGTGCGCCACCTGCGCTACGAGGACATCGTCAGCCGCCCCGCGGAGGCGGCCGAGGTGGTCGCGGACTTCCTGCAGGTCGAGGACGCGGCGGGGCGGCAGGCGCTGCACGCCCGCTTCGGCAAGGCCCGGCCGAACTCGGTGGGCCGGTGGCGGGCCCGGCTCGACGAGAACGACCTGGCCGACGTGCGGGCGCAGGCCGAACCACTGCTGACGGAACTCGGCTACACCACGTGAACGCCGGCCCACTAGTAGAGTGCATGAGGTCGTCCGCCCGCCCCGGCGGAGCACCCCGCCGTCGCGGGGTGGTCGGGGCCTCCTGACAGCCGGGCCGACGACCATCCTGGGGAGAGGTTGCGGTGGTGGCTCGACTACGGCGGACGATGGCGGCTGTGCTCACTCTGGCCCTGGTGGGCCCGGCGGTGGCGGCGTGCGACTCGGAGCAGCCGGACCGGCAGCAACAGCCGGGCCCGACGGCGACGGCGCCCACTGTGGAGCCGCGTACGGCTCCGGTGCGGACCACCGGGCTGGGACCGGAGCCGCCGGCGGAGGGCGCCTGGCTGGGTGCCTGGGTGAAGCCGCAGTTCCACACCGCGACCGGGCGGGCCACCGCGCTGGAGGAGTTCGACCGGGCCGCCGGCGGCAAGCTCGCGCTGGCGCACATGTTCCACCAGTGGAACGAGCCGTTCCCGGGCGCGACGGAGCAGGCCTTCCAGAACCTGGGCAAGCTCCAGATGATCTCCTGGCAGGGCACCGACACCCGCTCCACGACCAGCGGCATCTACGACTCGATGATCCGTCAGCGGGCCCAGGAGCTGAAGGCGTTCGGCGTGCCGGTGCTGCTGCGGTACCGCTGGGAGATGGACCGGCCCAACCTGGCGGCGAGCATCCACTCGCCGGAGGACTACGTGGCCGCGTGGAAGCACATCCGGGCCATCTTCACCGAGGTCGGGGTCACCAACGCCGGCTGGGTGTGGTGCCCGCACGCGGACGGCTTCGCCGAGGACGAGCGGGCCGCCGAGGCGTACTACCCCGGTGACGACCAGGTGGACTGGCTCTGCGCCGACGTCTATCCGAGCCCGGAGTGGAACAGCTTCAGCAACCGGATGGACCACTTCATGGCCTTCGCCCAGAAGCACCCCCGGCCCGTGGTGATCGGCGAGTTCGGTCTCACCCAGGAGGGCCGGCCGGGGCAGCGGGCCGGCTGGTTGCGCGAGGTCGGGCCCTATCTGAAGAAGCACCCGCAGATCAAGGCCGCCCTCTACTTCGCCGCGAAGCAGACCCAGAAACCGCTGTACGACAGCACGTTCGGCAACGACCCGGAGAGCGCGAAGGTCTTCCGGGAGATGGCGACCGACCCGTACTTCACGCAGCCGCCGCCCGACCTCTCCCCGTCCGTCGGGGCGTCGGCCACCCCGGCTCGATGATCACCCCTCGTCTTTTCGTGTGACCTGCACGGATTGCTTGGTCAAAAAGGCGTTCCGGGGTGGACGCGGGGCGGCCGAATGCGAGAGGGTGTTGCTTTCACGTCTGCGGTCGGCCGCCCGGGCGCCCCACCCCGCGCCGATTTCCGGTCCCGATCGCAGCGTCTCCGACGTGCACCCGGAGTTGCCTGTGGCTTCCTCGTTACTGAGACACCGTTCGGTGTCCGCGCTCGGCGCCGCCATTCTCGGCATCGCCACGCTGTTCACCCCCACTCCCGCGCTCGCTGCGGGGCCCGGCCACGACACGCTGGTCTCGGACGTCTCGTCCAGCCTGTCGCCGAACATCATCGACGGCAACGTGGTGGCGATCTACGACGCCGGCACGAAGATCATCGCCGCCGGTTCGTTCACCCAGGCGCAGAACCGCGGCTCCTCGCAGCCCGTCGTGACGCAGAAGTACCTGCTCGCCTTCGACAAGGCGACCGGCAAGATCGACACCGCCTTCGCGCCGGTCCTCGACCGGGCGGTCACCGCGGTGATCGCCGGTCCCACCCCGGGGACCTTCTACGTCGCCGGTGAGTTCACCACGATCAGCGGGGTCAACAAGCGCAAGCTCGCCCTGCTGAACGTCGCGGACGGCTCGCTGGTCACCACCTTCAAGGCGCCGGCGTTCAACGGCACCGTCAACGACATCGCCAAGGTCGGTGACCGGCTGCTGGTCGGCGGCATCTTCAGCACCGCCGGCACCGCCACCCGCAACGGTCTGGCGTCGGTGGACGCCACCACCGGCGCGCTGGACGACTACCTCACCACGTCGCTGACCGAGCACCACAACTGGACCACCGGCAGCACCGGTGCCTCCGCCGGCATCGGCCCGGAGAAGCTCGCGGTCTCGCCGGACGGCACGCAACTGGTCGTCATCGGCAACTTCAAGAAGGCCGACGGCGTCGTCCACGACCAGATCGTCCGGATCAAGCTGGGCGACACCTCGACCAGCATCGTCGACTGGAACACCGACAGCTACTCGCCCGCCTGCAAGTCGGCCGCGTTCGACTCGTACGTGCGGGACGTGGCGTTCTCGCCGAGCGGCAAGTTCTTCGTCGTGGTGACCACCGGCGCTCCGTACCCGGGCACGCTCTGCGACTCCGCGGCCCGCTGGGAGACCTCGGCCACCGGTGCCGGCCAGGTGCCCACCTGGGTGAACAACAGCGGCGGCGACACCTTCCTCTCGACCGGAATCAGCGAGGAGGCCGTCTACGTCGGCGGTCACTTCCGTTGGGCCAACAACCCGTACGGCAAGGACCAGGCGGCGGCGGGCGCCGTCGGCCGGGCCAGCATCGCCGCGCTCGACCCGGCCAGCGGCCTGCCGCTGTCGTGGAACCCGGGCCGCAACCCCCGCGGCTACGGCGTGACCGAGATGCTGGTCACCCCCGAGGGGCTCTGGCTCGGCAGCGACCAGGACTGGATCGGCAACTTCGACGCCAAGCGCGGAAAGATCGCCTTCTTCCCGCTCTCCGGTGGCAACGCCCCGCACTCCACCAGCACCAAGGGCCTGCCGGGCAACGTCTACCAGGCCGGCCGGGCGGCGCAGACCGAGGTGCTCTACCGGATCAACGCCGGTGGCCCGACGGTCAACGCCATCGACGGCGGCCCGGACTGGGCCGGTGACACCGCCACCGCGCCGAGCCCGTTCCACAACACCGGCAGCGCCGTCTCGACGTACACGACGAACGCCACGTTCGACTCGACCGTCCCGAGCAGCACGCCGATCTCGCTGTTCAACAGCGAGCGGTGGGACCAGAACACCGCCCCGGACATGCAGTGGGACCTGCCGGTCCAGGCGGGCACCCGGGTCGACGTCCGGCTCTACCTGGCCAACCGGTACGCCGGCACCGGGACGGTGGGCAAGCGGAAGTTCGACGTCAGCATCGACGGCGTACTCAAGCTGAACGACTTCGACCCGGTGGCCGCGGCGGGCGGCACCGACAAGGGCACGATGCGGTCCTTCTCGGTGGTCAGTGACGGCATGGTCGACGTCGACTTCGGTCGCGTCCTGGAGAACCCGCTCGTCCAGGGCATCGAGGTGGTCAAGACCGCGCCGACGCCGACCGCGTCCGACGTGCTCTACCGGGTCAACGCCGGTGGCGACACGCTGGCCGCGTCCAGCGGGCCGAGCTGGGCCGGCGACACCACCGCCGCGCCGAGCGCCTACCACAACACCGGCAGCGACGTGACCGCCTACACCACCAACGCCACGCTGGACTCGACGGTGCCCGCGGGCACCCCGGTGGCGCTCTACAACGCCGAGCGCTGGGACCAGGTGACCGACCCGAACATGGAGTGGGACTTCCCGGTCCCCGCGGGTCAGCAGGTCCAGGTGCGGCTCTACCTCGCCAACCGGTACGCCGGCACCGCGACGGTGGGCAAGCGGAAGTTCGACGTCAGCATCGACGGCGTACTCAAGCTGAACGACTTCGACCCGGTCGCCGAGGCCGGTGGCACCAACCGGGGCACCATGCGCGCCTTCGCCGTCACCAGTGACGGCAACGTCGACGTCGACTTCGGTCGCGTGCTCGAGAACCCGCTGGTCCAGGGCATCGAGATCGTCAAGATCCCGGCCGTCCCGTCGGCCACCACGGCCAACACGGTGACCAAGCGCTCGTACGACGGCACGACCACGGTCGGCTCGCCGTCCACGGTCGCCAACCCGGACGGCACCTCCTGGTCCACCGTCAAGGGCGCCTTCTGGGTGGGTGGCGACCTGTTCTACGGCATGAACGGCGCGCTCTACCGCCGCTCGTTCGACGGCACCGACTTCGGCAGCCCGTCCAAGCTGGACCCGTACCACAACGCCAAGTGGGACCTGGTGCAGACCGGTTCGGCCCCCGAGGGGCAGACCTACGCCGGGGTCACCACGAACTTCTACGCCGAGATCCCGAACGTGACCGGCATGTTCTACAGCGCCGGCCGGATGTACTACACGCTGGCCGGTCAGAGCACCCTGTTCTGGCGCTGGTTCACCCCGGACACCGGCACCGTCGGCGCGGTGCGCAACACCGTCACGGGCACCACGGCCTTCGCCGACGCCGGTGGCGTCTTCCTGGACGGCGACACGCTCTACGTCGTCTCCCGGAACACCGGCAACCTCTCCACGATGAGCTGGTCGAGCGGGGCCCCGACGGGTGCCGCCACGGTGCGCAGCGGCCCGGGCGTGGATGACGTGGACTGGCGCGGCACGGCGGTCTTCGTCGGTCCGTGACCTGAACACCTGCACGAAGCGCGATGGCCCGGCCGAATTCGGCCGGGCCATCGCCCGTTCCGGGGTCCGGTGCCGTCCGCCGTGGCGGCCGGCGCCGGCTCAGGCCCGGGTCGGGGTGCGGTCGCGGGCCCAGACCCGCATCAGGTCGCGTACCGAGATCACCCCGGTCACCTCCCGGCCCTCCAGGACCACCAGGTGCCGGAAGCCGCCACGCGCCATGGCGGCGGCCGCCTCCTCCACCGTCCAGTCCGGGCCGGCATAGACCGCGTCCCAGGTCAGGTGGGCGGCGGTACGTTCGACGTCGCAGTCCAGGCCGGCGCCGATCGCGTTGAGCACGTCGCGTTCGGTCATGATCCCCACTCCCTCGGAGTCCGGGTCGATCACGACCGCCGACCCGACACCGCGGGCCGACATCATCCGGGCCGCCTCGCGGAGCGTGTGCTCCGGACCGACCACGAGCACGTCGCTGGACATCGCTTCTCGAACCTGCATCACGCATCACCCCTTTGGGACCGCGGCACCGGTACGGACATGGTGGGCCATCGATGCGTACCGGGACAAGGCCGGGCATCGCCGGAATCGGCCCGGCTCGCTACTGTCTTGACGTGCCCACCGACCCTCTCCGCTGCGCCGGCGCGCTGATCGTGGACGACGACGGCCGCCTCTTCTTCCAGCGCCGGTCCGCCGAGCGGCGCCTCTTCCCCAACTGCTGGGACATCGTCGGCGGCCACCTCGAACCGGGCGAGGACGTCGAGGACGCCCTGCGCCGGGAGGTCGCCGAGGAGACCGGTTGGAGCGTCTCCCACGTGCTCGGGACGGTGGGCGAATACCGCTGGACCGGCGACGACGGGCGGGAACGGGTGGAGACGGATCTGCTCGTCCGGGTGGACGGCGACCTGGCCCGACCGCGGCTGGAGGCGGGGAAGCACACCGAGTTCCGTTGGTTGGGCGAGGGCGACGTGGGGGTGCTGGACGAGCACCGGGACGTCGATGACGGGCAGCTCCGGCGGATCGCCGAGGACGCCTTCGCCGCGCTCCGTTCGATCGGTCTGTGAACGACCAGGTCGAGCTGGCGCCGCACCGGTTCGCCGGGCTGATCGCCCCGGCGGTCGACCGGGCCTTCGTCGCCGGCATGCTCGCCGGTCGCGACGGTGGCGGTGCCGAGCTGAGTTCACGGTACGGCGGCCCGGCGGCGACCGCCCTGCTCGTCGAGTTCCGTACCCGACTGGCCGCGCCGGGCGGAACGGTCGACGGGCCGGGCTTCGCGGCGGTGACCCGCTACCGGGATCCGGCGGCCTGCCAGCGGACGCTGGACCGGCACGTGGCGCACGGCATGGTGCACCGCCTGCCGGACGGCGGCTTCGCCGCCACCGAGCGGGGCATCGCCTTCCTGGCCGAGATCTACCAGGTGCACGGCGAGGTCACCGAGGAGCTGTGGGCGGGCCACGACGACCGGGTGGTCCGCCTGGTGGAGGCGCTCGGCCGGCTGCTCGCGTACGCGCTGGTGCTGGCGGAGCCGGCGGGGCCGGGGGCGTTCGGCACGATGGCCCCACCGCACGAGCCGGAGGGCACCCCGCCGGGGGTGCTGCTGCTGAACCGGCTGAGCACGCTGCGCTACCACCGGGCGGACGCGCACGCGGCGGCGTGGGGTGCGGCGGGGCACACCGCGGCGAGCGTCGCCGAGCTGCCGGCGGGGCCCGAGCTGCTGGCGATCGAGTTGGAGACCGACCGGCGGGCCGCCGGCCCGTACGTGGTGCTGACCGCCGAGGAGCGGCTGACGATGCTGGCGGACCTGGCGGCGCTGCCGGGGTGAGGCACGGTTGGCGGCGGCCCGGCGGTGCTGCGGCGCTATCCTCCACCGGTGACGAGGAGTCGTACTGAGGAAGGTGCCGGCATGATCGGGATGGTGCTCGCGGCCGGTGCGGGGCGCCGACTGCGCCCGTACACCGACACCCTGCCCAAGGCGTTGGTGCCGGTGGACGGTGAGATCACCATCCTGGACATCGCGCTGCGCAACCTCGCCGAGGTCGGGCTGACCGAGGTGGTGATCGTGGTCGGCTACGCGGCGGACGCGGTGGTCGCGCGGCAGGCCGCCCTGGAGGAGAAGTACGGCGTGACCATCACGCTGGTGCACAACGACAAGGCCGAGGAGTGGAACAACGCCTACTCGCTCTGGCTGGCCCGGGAGCACTTCGCCCGGGGCGTGCTGCTGGTCAACGGCGACACGGTGCACCCGGTGAGCGTGGAGAAGACCCTGCTGGCCGAGCGTGGTCCGGGCATCCTGCTGGCCGTCGACACCATCAAGGAGCTGGCCGAGGAGGAGATGAAGACCACCTTCGACGCGGCCGGTCAGCTCACCCGGATCACCAAGCTGATGGACCCGGGCGAGGCGTACGGGGAGTACATCGGCGCGACGCTGATCGAGCCGCAGGTGGCCGGTGCGCTGGCCGACGCCCTGGAGGCGACCTGGCGGCGCGACCCGAACCTCTACTACGAGGACGGCTACCAGGAGTTCGCGGAGCGGGGCGGCGAGGTGCGGGCGGCGCCGATCGGTGACGTGTCCTGGGTCGAGGTCGACAACCATGCCGACCTGGCCCGGGCGCGGGAGATCGCGTGCCGCTACTAGCCCGGACGATCCTCACCCCGCTGCACATCGACGTGCGGCGGGGTGCGGTGGCGGATCTGGCCGCGATCCTGGTCGACGGGCGGATCTCGTCCGGCGGCGACGTGGCGGTGGTGGTCGGCCCCGGGCAGGGCGAGCAGATCGCCGAGCTGATCCGGCCGTCGTTGCGTTCGGCGGACGTGTTCACCGTGGCCGGCGGCTCGCTGGACGCCGCCGACGACCTGGGCGCGAAGCTGCGCGCCCGCTCGTACGACGCGGTGGTGGGGATCGGCGGCGGCAAGACCATCGACGTGGCGAAGTACGCCGCCACCCGGCGCGGCCTACCGATGGTGACCGTGGCGACGAGCCTGGCGAACGACGGCATCGCCTCCCCGGTGGCGAGCCTGATCACCGACGGGATCAAGGGCTCGTACGGGGTGCACATCCCGATCGCGGTGATCGTGGATCTGGACTTCGTGGAGGCCGGCCCGGAGCGGCACAACCGGGCGGGCATCGGCGACGTGGTGAGCAACATCAGCGCGCTGGCCGACTGGGAGCTGGCCCGGCAGGTACGCGGCGAGCCGGTCGACGGCCTGGCCGCCTCGCTGGCCCGGATGGGCGCGGAGGCGGTGCTGGCGCACCGGGGCGACATGACCGACGACGCGTTCGTCACCGTGCTCGCCGAGGCGTTGATCTCCAGCGGCCTGGCGATGGCGGTCTGCGGCACGAGCCGCCCGTCCAGCGGCGGCTGCCACGAGATCATGCACGCGATCGACGCGCTCTTCCCCGGCACCGCCTCGCACGGTGAGCTGGCCGGGCTGGGGGCGCTCTTCTGCACGTTCCTGCGGGGCGACGACCGCCGCTTCGCCGAGATGTCGGCCTGCCTGTCCCGGCACCAGCTGCCCCGGCTCCCTGCCGACGTAGGACTGACCGACGACCAGTTCGTCGAGGCGGTGCAGTTCGCCCCGGCGACCCGCCCGGACCGCTACACCATCCTGGAGCACCTGGCGATGTCGCCTACCGAGACGCGGGAGCGGCTGGCAGACTACGCCGGTGCACTCCGCGACCTTGGCTGAGCCGTCCCGCCCCACCGTCACCGACTTCCACCGGGTGAACCGGGGCGGCGGCCTGTTCAGCGAGTCGGTCAGCCAGTGGCTGGGCGCGGTCTTCGCGCTGGTCGCCCAGCGGCTCGGGCTGCGCCCGACCGCGCTGACCATCACCAACCTGCTGCTCGGCCTGGCCGCCTCGGTCACCGTGGTCGCGCTCGCCCCCGAGGTCGCCGCCGGTTCCGTCCCGGCCTGGGTGGTCGGGCTGGTCGCGCTGGTCGGCTGGCAGGTCGCGTACGCCCTGGACTGCGCCGACGGGCAGCTCGCCCGGGTGACCGGTCAGGGCAGCCCGGCCGGTGCGCGGGTCGACGTGCTCTGTGACGTGGCCGCCCAGATCGCCCTGGTCACCGCCCTCGGGGCGACCGCCGTGGCGCAGCGTCCGTCGACGCCGACCTGGCTGGTGGCGGTCTTCGCCGGCACCTGGATGGTCAACCTGGTCACCTCGGTGATGCAGGCCGGCCCCAACGCGGCCAGCATGGTCACCTCGACCTCCCTGCCCGTACGCCTGGTGAAGCTGGTCCGCGACTATGGCGCGGTCATCTTCCTGGCCGGCCTGGTGCTGATCTTCGCGCCCGCGCTGACGGTCTGGGTGATCGTCGCCTTCACCGTCGTCAACGGCGGCTTCCTGCTGGCCAGCATCGCCTTCTCCGCCCGCGCCTCGCTGCGCTGATCCGCACGCCGACGGCGTCCCGCCGGGCGGCGGCACCCGGTCGTTCCCCCGCGCCCCCGAGTTCGGCCGCGTCCCCGAGTTCGGCCGCGTCCCGGAGTTCGGCCGCGTCGGGCGAGCCGCGTGGGGCGAGCCGCGTCGGGCGAGCCGCGTCGGGCGAGCCGCGTCGGCGGCACGGCACCCCTGCCCGCTCCCTTTGCTCTGCTGCAGCGGACGCAACACTCGACGGGTCCTGCTGTTGCGTCCGCTGCAGCAGAGCAAAGGCGGGGAGCAGGGTTCCTTCCGGGCCGACGACACGCCGGATGGGAGGGCCCGACGACACGCCGGGCGAGAGGGGCCCGACGACACGCCGGACGGGAGGTCAGCGAGCGGTCGCCTGCCGCGCCACGTCGGCGTAGATGTCGATGAGGCGCTTGGTGACCACGTCGGGGTGGAAGGTGCGCTCGTAGCGGGCCCGCGCGGCGGAGGCCGACGCGGCGGCACCGGCCCGGGCCGCCGGCAGCGCGGCGGCCAGCGCGGCCGGCTCCGGGGCGACGACCCAGCCGGCCTCGCCCGGCGTGGTACCGGCCGGCAGCGGGGTCGGCGCGGCACCGGAACCCGCGACGGCGGAGTGGGCGGCGGCCGGACCGGTGCCGACCGGTTCGCGGGGGCCGTCCGCGCCGACCAGGTACGGGATGCCGCCGAGCGCGGTGCCGAGCACCGGCCGGCCGCTCGCCAGCGCCTCGATGATCACGGTCGGCAGCACGTCGTGCCAGGTGGAGGTGGCCAGCACCACGGCGCTGGCGTCCAGCGCGGCGCGTACCCCGGCGCGGTCGAGCGGGCCCAGGAACGTCACGTCGGCCCGTTCCGCGGCGGCCGCCTCGACCAGTGGCCGCAGCTCCCCGTCACCGGCGATCCGCAGCGGGCCGAGCGCGCCGTCCGGGTGCCGACGCCACGCCTCCAGCAGCAGGTCCAGGCCCTTCTCCGGGGAGAGCCGGCCGAGGAAGAGAAAGCCCTCGCCGAGCGGCGCGGGGGAGCCCGGGTCGGGGATCGCGTTCGGCTTGACCACGATCCGCTCGTCCGGGATGCCGTAGTCCCGCAGGTGGTCGGCGACGGCCGAGGTGAGCGCGATGAACCGGTCGACGGACTTCCAGGTCGGCCGGTGCACCGCGAGCGTGGTGGCCATCAGCGCGCTCTGCGCCCGGGAGCCCCGGTAGCAGCGGTGCACGATCGCCGGCACGCCCAGCGCCCGCCCCCGGCAGTCCTGACAGATCACCCCGTCCCGGAAATAGAGCCCGGAGGAGCAGACCTGCCGGTAGTTGTGCACCGTCTGCACCACCGGCACGCCGTGCCGGTGCGCGGTCCGCACCACCCAGGGCGAGAGCAGGGGGTACGGGTTGTGCAGGTGCAGCACGTCCGGCCGGTGCCGGGCGAGCAGGTCGCTGAGTTCCTGCTGAGCCTTCGGCGCCCAGATCGGCGAGATCGGCAGCAGTGCCTTCGCGGCCTTCGACATCGACGGGATCTCGTCGGAGCTGCGCAGGAACGGCAGCACCTCCACACCGGCGGCGGTGAGCTGTTCGATCTCCGCGTCGACGATGGTGTTCTCGCCGGACGGCTGGGCTTCCCGGTACCGGTTGTGCGCCACCACGATTCTCACGGAGCTTGCCTTTCGTTCGCGACTGCGGGACTCGCAAGCTCATTCCTCGCGCTCACCGGAAAGAAGGCTACCGTTGTGTGATGCCTGAGCTACCGGAGGTGGAAGCGCTCGCCGGCTATCTGCGGGAGCGCGCCGTGGGGCGGCGGGTCGACCGGGTCGAGGTCGCCTCGATCAACGCCCTGAAGACGTACGATCCGCCGCCGAGCGCGGTCGCGGGTCGGCCGGTGGTCGACGCGGGCCGGCACGGCAAGTTCCTCGACGTGGTCTTCGACGGCGGCCTGCACCTGGTGGTCCACCTGGCCCGGGCGGGCTGGCTGCACTACCGGGAGGCGTTCCCGTCCACGGTGCCGCTGCGCCCCGGCAAGGGCCCGATCGCCCTGCGGGTACGCCTCGACGACGGCTCCGGGTTCGACCTGACCGAGGCCGGCACCCAGAAGAAGCTCGCCGCCTATCTGGTGACCGACCCGGCGCAGGTGCCCGGGGTCGCCAAGCTGGGCCCGGACGCGCTCGGTGCCGACCTGGCCACCTTCGCCGAGCGGCTGCGCAGCCGGCGGGGGCAGGTCAAGGGGGTGCTGACCGATCAGGCGGTGCTCGCCGGGATCGGCAACGCGTACTCGGACGAGATCCTGCACGCGGCGAAGCTCTCGCCGTTCGCGCTCACCGACCGGCTCACCGACGACCAGCTCGCCACCCTGCACGCGGCGACCCGCGCGGTGCTCGGCGACGCGGTGCGCCGCTCGGCCGGCCAGCGGGCCGCGGAGCTGAAGGGGGAGAAGCGGTCGGGGTTGAAGGTGCACGCCCGGACCGGGCTGCCCTGTCCGGTCTGCGGCGACTCGGTGCGGGAGGTCTCGTTCGCCGACTCCAGCCTCCAGTACTGCCCCACCTGCCAGACCGGCGGGAAGCCCCTCGCTGACCGTCGGTTGTCCCGACTCGTACGGTGAGTAACAACACGGTCTGGTTACGGAGAGGAATCGTCCCGCGATCGCCGAAGCTCCCAGTCCACGGCTCTACCGGGGCCGCCATCCATCGGTATAGTGGCTCGGTCCCCGGCTTCACAACCGATCCGGAGCCGGCCAGATCCTCGCAGGCGACGACGCACGGTGCTGTCCCCCGGGACAACGCCCGGTTCGGAACCTGCGTGGGAGACTGGGACGGTGGGCGACCCGGGCCCTCACTGCGAGTGAGCGGCCCGAGTCATGCGGGAGGACATGGGTTGAGGTGACGACAAGCCTCCAGCGCCCGGTAACCAACACAGGCCGGAGCAAGAGCGTGCGGCACGTCGACAGCTTCGAGATCCAGCCGCCGACGCCGCCGTCGCACAACGGCGTACCTCGGTCGGCGTGGGCCCGCGCCCGTCGACGGGTGTCGCGCTGGCACCGTCCCTACATCCTGCTGCTCCTGGTCGTCGACTTCGGCGCCGCCGCCCTGGCCAGTTGGATCGCGGTACAGACCTTCGACCAGGCCGCCTCGGGCTTCTCCGGCACCAAGGAGGACCCGACCTGGTTCCACACCGTGTCCTTCCTGCTGCTGCCGCTCGGCTGGTTGATCATCCTATGGGGCAACCGGGCGTACGACCGGCGCTATCTGGGCCTCGGCCCGGACGAGTTCAAGCGGGTCGTCCGGGGTGGGGTGGCGGTCGCCGCGACCGTCTCCTTCATCGCCTTCGCCACCAAGACCGAGCTGTCCCGGTGGACGGTGGGCTTCGCGCTGCTCGGGACGCTGCTGCTGATCCTCTTCGGGCGGTTCATGGCCCGTTTCCTGCTGCACCTGGTGCGCCGCAAGGTGGGTCAGGCCGGCCACCGGATGGTGCTGGTGGGCACCCTGCCGGAGGCGCTGGAGGTCTACACCGCGGTCACCCGTAACACCGGCGCGGGCCTCGTCCCGGTCGCCATCCACCTCACCGACGGGTACGCCGCCGCGCGCGGCATCGAGACTCCGGTGCCGGTCTACGCCGGCCGGGACGTGCTGGCCCTGGTCCGGGAGGTCGGCGGGGACACCATCGCGGTCTGCGGCTCGGCCAGCGCCGAGCCCGGCGAGCTGCGCCGGCTGGCCTGGCAGCTGGAGGGCTCCGGCGTCGACCTGGTGGTCGCCCCGCAGCTCACCGACATCGCCGGCCCCCGGGTGCACATCCGCCCCATCGAGGGCCTGCCGCTGCTGTACGTCGAGGAGCCGACCCTCTCCGGGCCGGCGCTGCTGGTCAAGAACCTGATGGACCGGGTCGCCGCCGGGCTGGGCCTGCTGCTGCTGGCGCCGCTCTTCGCCGCCATCGCCATCGCCATCCGGATCTCCGACCCCGGGCCGGTCTTCTTCCGCCAGCCCCGGGTCGGCCACGAGGGGCGGACCTTCCGGGTCTGGAAGTTCCGCACCATGTACGTGGACGCCGAGGAACGGCTGGCCGGGCTGGTCGACCAGAACGAGACCGACGGCATGCTGTTCAAGATGAAGGAGGATCCCCGGGTCTTCCCGGTGGGCCGCTTCCTGCGCGCCTCCTCGCTGGACGAGCTGCCGCAGCTGATCAACGTGCTCTGGGGCGAGATGTCGCTGGTCGGGCCGCGTCCGCTGCCCGCCGACGACGGCGACTTCCTCGGTGACGTACGTCGCCGGCTGCTGGTCCGGCCGGGGATGACCGGGCTGTGGCAGGTCTCCGGCCGGTCCGACCTGTCCTGGGACGAGGCGGTCCGGCTCGACCTCTACTACGTCGACAACTGGTCGCTGGCGTACGACCTGAGCATCCTGTGGCGCACGGTGGGCGTGGTGCTGGCCCGCAAGGGCGCGTACTAGCGCGGACGGGTCGCCACCCGTCAGGATCGCTGCGTGGGTGGCAACCTCTCCGCCGGTGCCGGCGTCGTCTCACTGGTCACCGCGCTGGCCGCGGCGCTCTGGGCGGTGGTCCGGCTGCGCGCCCGACGGGGCATCGCCACGGCCACCCAGCGGGCCACGTACGAGGTGCTGCACACCGCCGGCCTGGCCGCCGAGCCGCTGCGGGCGGGCCTGAGCAGCGCGGGCGCGGCGAAGGCCGTACGCCATCTGCGGGCGCTGGTGGGTGCGGCCGGGCTGGCGCTGACGGACCGGGAGGCGCTGCTCGCCCTCGACGGGCGCGGCGCGCACCACGGCGACCAGCTGCTCGCGGCGGCCCGGCGGGCGGCCACGGCGGGCCGGTCGACGGTGCTGCGCGAGTCGGAGTTGCAGTGCGACCTGGTGGACTGTCCGGTACGCGGCGCGGTGGTCGCCCCGCTCAGCGCCGACGGCCGGGTGGTCGGGGCGCTGGTGGCGATCGCCGACGGACCGCCCGCCCCCGGGCTGGTGCAGGCCACCCTGGAGACCGCGCACTGGGCCGGTGACCAGCTCGCCCTGGCCGAGCTGGACTCGTCCCGGGAGCGCCTGGCCCGGGCCGAGGTACGCGCGCTGCGCGCCCAGATCAGCCCGCACTTCATCTACAACGCGCTGACCGCGATCGGCTCGTTCGTCCGCACCGACCCGGACCGGGCCCGGGAGCTGATCCTGGAGTTCGCCGAGTTCACCCGCTACTCGTTCCGGTCGCACGGCGAGTTCACCACCCTCGCCGAGGAGCTGCGCTCGATCGACCGCTACCTGACCATCGAACGGGCCCGCTTCGGCGACCGCCTCCAAGTGCGCCTGCAGATCGCGCCGGAGGTGCTGCCGGTGACCCTGCCGTTCCTCTGCCTCCAGCCGCTGGTGGAGAACGCCGTCCGGCACGGGTTGTCCCGCAAGCCGGGCACCGGCATGGTGAGCATCGAGGCCCGGGACGCGGGCGCCGAGTGCCACATCACGGTGGAGGACGACGGAGTGGGGATGGATCCGACCACGCTGACCGCCGGGATCGCCGAGCTGGCCCGCGCCGGCAGCGACCCGACGGAGGACCCGGGCCAGCACGTCGGCCTCTCGAACGTCGACGAGCGGCTCCGGTCGGTCTTCGGCGACCGGTTCGGCCTGGTCGTCGAGACAGGCCTCGGTTCGGGTACGCGGGTGAGCATGCGGGTGCCGAAGTTCCACCCCGGCGTACGGGCGGGCTCGTGAACGGGCGCGGCGAGCGAACCGGGTCGGCACGGTGAACGCCTCGGGATTCCTGCGGGTGCTGGCGGTGGACGACGAGCCGCCGGCGCTGGACGAGTTGGCGTACCACCTGCGGGCGGATCCTCGGGTGGCCCGGCTGCACACCGCCGGGGACGCCACCGAGGCGTTGCGGGTGCTGCGGGACGGTGACGTGGACGTGGTCTTCCTCGACATCCGGATGCCGGGGCTGGACGGGATGGAGCTGGCCCGGGTGCTGCGCCGGTTCGCCCGGCCCCCGGCGATCGTCTTCGTCACCGCGTACGACGACGGCGCGGTGGACGCGTTCGACCTGGGCGCCACCGACTACGTCCGCAAGCCGGTACGCGCCGAGCGGCTGGCCGAGTCACTGCGTCGGGTGATCGGTGCCCGGGTGGTGCCGTCGCACCCGGCGGCGCTGGCGCGGGCGGAGGAGGACCCGACGATCCCGATCGAGCTGGCCGGGACGACCCGGATGCTGCCCCGCTCGGCGGTGCGCTGGGTGGAGGCGCAGGGTGACTACGCCCGGCTGCACACCGCGGAGGGCTCCCACCTGGTCCGGGTCTCGCTGGCCACCCTCGCGGAGCGGTGGGCGGATGCCGGCTTCGTGCGGGTGCACCGGTCGTACCTGGTGCAGTTGAAGCTGATCGCCGAGCTGCGCCTGGTCAACTCGGGTTACGTGGTGGTGATCGACTCGACCGAGCTGCCGGTGAGCCGTCGGCACACCCGGGAGCTGAAGGACAAGCTGGTGCGGGCGGCGAAACAGGACTGGAACCGCTGAGCCGGGAATAATCCGCGCGATGTCGTACGCTGTACGGTAAGCCGTACGACAAGCGTGGAGGTCGCCGTGCCCGTCATCACCGACCCGTTCGACGCCGGAGCCGAGTTCGACCGTCAGGTCGGCACGCTGCTCCGGCTCGGCTACCCGGCCCTGGCCGGACTCACCGAGCAGGCCTTCACCGACCTGGTCACCCCGCTCCGGGCGGCAGCCGTCGCCGGACCGCCCGCCGCCGAGGGCAGCCCCGCCCCGGCCCCCGCGGCACCCACCGACGCCCGGGTGCCGTTCCTGCTGGTCGTCACCCGTGACCTGGTGCCGGTGCCGGAGCGCCTCCCGCTCCTCACCCTGGCCGGGAAGCGCAGGCCCGGTGTCCTGGACCGCAACTTCCCCGCCGCCGACCTGCCGACCTTTCAGCCGATCAAGGAACTGGAGGTGCCGGCCGGCCCGGCGTACCTGCTCTTCGACGTCGACCGGGGCGAGGAGTTCCGCAACCTGCCACCGGCCACCGCGCTGGAGCAGATGACCGCCCGGGGTCGGCTGCCGCTCACCATCGACGAGGGGATCGCCTTCGTCACGCTGCACCCGGCGGCACTGGCGTCCAACCGGTGCTTCTCGCTGGTCGGGTCGCGCTGCGGGGACAAGCGGGTGCCGGCGCTCTGGATCAGCCAGGGCGCGCCCAAGCTCGGCTGGTGCTGGTACGGCAACCCGCACACCTGGCTCGGCTCCGCCACCGCCCACCCGGTCCGCGTCGGCCTCGACTGAGCCGGCGGCGGGGGCGGAACCGACCGGTCCCGCCCCCGCACCCGCTGCGTCGTCCACAGCGAACCTCCGCTCATCCACCGGGTTATCCACAGGGGTGAGCCGTTCTCCACAGGTTGTTCACAAGCTGAGCCACCGATCTCCACGGCTGCTCCCTACAGTCGGGACCCATGAACGAACGCCGGGTCCTGGTCGTCGAGGACGAACGGACCATCGCCGAATCCGTCTCGGCCCGCCTGCGCGCCGAGGGGTTCGCCGTCGACATCGCCGGGGACGGCCCCACCGCCGTGGACCGGTTCCGCGCCGGACGGTACGACCTGGTCGTCCTCGACGTCATGCTGCCGGGCTTCGACGGCCTGGAGGTGTGCCGGCGGATCCAGGCCGACCGCCCGGTACCGGTGCTGATGCTGACCGCCCGGGACGACGAGACCGACCTGCTGGTCGGGCTGGCCGTGGGTGCCGACGACTACCTGACCAAGCCGTTCTCCATGCGGGAGCTGGCCGCCCGGGTGCACGTGCTGCTGCGGCGGGTGGAACGGGCCGCGACCGTTCCACCCGCCGCCCTGCGGCTCGGCGACATCGAGATCAGCCCGGCCGAACGGCGGGTGGTCCGGGGCGGCGTCGAGGTGCACCTGACCCCCACCGAGTTCGACCTGCTGGTGCACCTGGCCGGCCGACCGCGCACCGTGCTGCCCCGGGAACGGTTGCTCGCCGACGTCTGGGGCTGGGCCGACGGCGCCGGCACCCGGACGGTGGACAGTCACGTCAAGGCGTTGCGCCGCAAGCTCGGCGCCGACCTGATCCGCACCGTGCACGGCGTCGGGTACGCCCTGGAGGTGCCCGCGTGACCGCCCGTACGGTCGACTGGCTGAACCGGGTGCTGCCCCGGCCGCTGGACCCGGTCCGCTCGATCAAGATGAAGCTGGGTGTCCTGCTGGTCGCCTCCTGGGCGGTCGCGGTGGGGTACTTCTGGTACGGCGTCGGCTGGCTCCCGCCGGGCACCGCGTTGACCGCCATCGGCATCGCGCTGGTGACCGCGCAGGTGCTGGCGCACGGCATGACCTCCCCGCTGCGCGAGATGACCGCCGCCGCCGGGGCGATGGCGCGGGGCGACTACACCCGCCGGGTCCGGGCCACCTCCCGCGACGAGGTCGGCGAGCTGGCCCAGGCGTTCAACAAGATGGCCGCCGACCTGGCCGCCGCCGACCAGCGGCGGCGTGAGCTGATCGCCAACGTCTCGCACGAGCTGCGGACGCCGATCACCGCCCTCCAGGGGGTGCTGGAGAACCTGGTGGACGGGGTGGCCACCCCCGAGCCGGCAGCGCTGCGGGCGGCGCTCGCGCAGACCGAACGGCTCGGGCACCTGGTGGCCGACCTGCTCGACCTGTCCCGGTTGGACGCGGGTGTGGTGCCGTTGCGCCGGGTCCGGATGGACGTGGCGGACTTCCTCGACGAGGCGGTGGAGCACGCCACCGCGACGGCGGCCGGGGCCGGGCGCGACGTCCGGTTCCGGCTCCGCCCGCCGGCCGCCCCGCTGACCGTGCACGCCGACCCGTGGCGGCTGCACCAGGTCTTCGCGAACCTGTTGGACAACGCGGCCCGGCACAGCCCGCCCGGCGGGACGGTGCTGGTGACCACCGAGGAGCGGACCGGCCAGCTGCACGTCGAGGTCACCGACGAGGGCGAGGGCATCCCGCCCGCCGAACGGTCCCTGGTCTTCGAACGCTTCACCCGGGGCGAACGGACCGCGGGCGGCGGAACGGGGCTGGGGTTGGCGATCGCCCGCTGGGTGGTGGAGCTGCACGGCGGCACCATCCGGGTCGCCGATCCGCCGGCCCGCACGCCCGGTGCCCGTCCCGGCTGTCGCATCCGGGTCTGCCTGCCCCATGTCACCTCCGCCCGAGAAGAGGACGCATGACCACCGCACCGCCACCGCGACCACCGGTCGACCCGCGTCTCGCGCTGCCCCGACCCACCGTCGGGAACCCGCAGCCGGTGCCCCGTCCCGCGCTCGTCCGCCCACCGGCGGAACCGTGGGCGTGGGAGCGGCGGTGGCCGGGGGCCACCGGCACGGTCCGGCCGGTGGTGCTCGGTGCCGTGGCGGTCGCCGCCACGGTGGCCGCGTCGGTGGTGCCGCTCGACCGGCCAGGGCTGGGCTGGCTGGTGGCCGCCCTGGCCGGCGCCGCCGCCCTCGGCACGGCCGCCGTCGCGCCACCCCGATCCGGGTCGGCCACCTCCACGCCGACCCGGCCGGAGGCGGCACCGGCAGACGCGGCCCCGCCGGCACCGCTCGGCACGACCGCGACGGCAACGCCGCCGGCATCGGCAGGCGCGGCCACCCCGATGCCGGCGGCGGAGCAGACACCGGCGGCTGTGGGCGTACCGGAGAAGAGCGGGACCACGACGGGGGCCGGTGGGGCCGTCCGTCCCGGCGCCACGGGGGCGTCGGGCCGGGCGGTCCGGCTGGTCTGGGCCGTGGCCACCGTCGCCCTGGTCGCGGTCGGCACGGTACGCGCCGCCGGCTGGCTCTTCACGCTCTGCTTCCTCGCCGCCGTCGGCACCGCCTCGCTCGCCGTCTCCGGCGGCCGGACCCCGCTCGGCATGCTGGCGGCGGGGGCGTTGCCGCCGGTCGCCGCCCTTCGGGCGCTGCCGTGGGCGGCCCGCGGACTGTCCCGGTCCCGCCCGGACGGTACGGGCGTCGGCCGGACCCTGGTCAGCGTCGCCGTCTCGGCCGCGCTGCTGCTGCTCTTCGGGCTGCTCTTCGCCTCCGCCGACGCGGTCTTCGCCGACCTGGTGACCGGGGCGCTGCCGGCCGCCTCCCCACCGGACGTGTTCGGCTGGGTGTTCCGGCTGGTGCTCGTCGGCGGGGTGCTGCTCGGTGGGGCGTACCTGCTGGCCGCCCCGCCGGACCTGGAGCTGCGCGCCGGACCGGCCCGCTCGGTCCGGCGGCTGGAGTGGGTGATGCCGCTGGCCCTGCTCGACGCGCTCTTCGCCGCGTTCGTGCTGGTGCAGCTCGCGGTGCTCTTCGGCGGCAGCGGTCACGTGCTGCGCACCGCCGGCCTCACCTACGCCGAGTACGCCCGCGGCGGCTTCTGGCAGCTGCTCACCGTCTCCGCGCTGACCCTGCTGGTGATCGCGGGCGCCCACCGCTGGGCACCCCGCGGCACCCGTACGGACCGGCTGCTGATCCGGGTGCTGATCGGCGGGCTCACCCTGTTGAGCCTGGTGGTCGTCGCCTCCGCGCTCTGTCGGATGCGGGTCTACATCGACGCGTACGGGGCGACCCGGCTGCGCCTGGTGGTGGCCACGGTCGAGCTGTGGCTCGGGCTGCTCTTCGTGCTCGTCGGGGTGGCCACGATGCGCCTGCGGGGCGACTGGCTGCCCCGACTGGTGCTCGGCGCGGCGGTGGTCGCGCTGCTCGGGCTGGCGGTGGTGAACCCGGACCGGTTGATCGCGGACTGGAACGTGGACCGCTATCGGCGGAGCGAGCGGCTGGACGTGGACTACCTGGCGCAGCTCTCGGCGGACGCCGTACCGGCGCTGGACCGGCTGCCCGAACCGATGCGGTCCTGCGCGCTGCGGGAGATCGCCGGGCAGTTGCCGGCCGACGGGTGGCGCACCGGGAACCTCGGCCGGGCGCGGGCCCGCGCGCTGCTGCGGGCCGAGCCGGTGACGCTGTACTGCCCGCTGCCACGCTGGTGAGCCTGAGCGTCGCCTCTTGACATTCCCGGCGGGCGGGCGAGACTGCCGGGGATGGCCGGAGCGGACGATCTCGACCGACCGGGGCGGGCCGCCGAGGCCGCCCCGGTCCCGGTGCCGCGCCCGCCGCAACCGCGTACCCGGATCGTGCTGGCCGAGGTGTCCCGCCGGGACCGGCCCGCCGACCGGACCCGCACCGAACTCGCCCAGCAGACCCGGGTCGGCGAGGCCCTGGTGCAGGGGCTGGTACGGGCCCAGTTGGCGCTGGCGCTGCGGCTGAGCCTGGTGGTGCTGATCGCGCTCGGCGGGCTGCCCTGGCTCTTCGCCGTCGCGCCCGCCGTCGGCCGGGTCACCGTGCTGGGCGTGAACCTGCCGTGGCTGCTGCTCGGGGTCTTCTCCTTCCCGTTCCTGATCGTGGTCGGCTGGGCGCACGTGCGGTGGGCGGAACGCAACGAGCAGGACTTCACCGACCTGGTCGAGCGGCCGGAGCGCTGAGGTGGGCAACGGCTACGTGGTTCCGGCGATCGTGGCGGTCACCCTGGTCACGGTCGGGATCGGCTTCTACGGGCTGCGGCTGGCCCGGACCACGTCGGACTTCCTGGTCGCCTCCCGGGCGATCAGCCCGACGTGGAACGCCGCCGCGATCGGCGGGGAGTACCTGTCGGCGGCGAGCTTCCTCGGCGTGGCCGGGCTGATCCTCAAGTACGGCGTCGACGTGCTCTGGTACCCGGTCGGTTTCGCCGCCGGCTATCTGGCGTTGCTGCTCTTCGTGGCCGCCCCGCTGCGCCGCTCCGGGGCGTTCACCCTGCCGGACTTCTGCGAGGTGCGGCTCGGGTCGCGGCGGCTGCGCGGGCTCGCCACCGTCTTCGTGATCTTCATCGGGTGGCTCTATCTGGTGCCGCAGTTGCAGGGCGCCGGGCTGACCCTGGCCACGGTGGCCGGCTCGCCGTACCCGGTGGGGGCGCTGCTGGTCGCGGTGGTGGTGACCGCGAACGTGGCGCTGGGCGGGATGCGGGCGATCACCTTCGTCCAGGCCTTTCAGTACTGGCTCAAGTTGACCGCGCTGGCCGTACCCGCGATCTTCCTGGCGTTGCAGTGGCAGGCCGACGCCCGCCCGGCGGTGACCCCGCCCGACGGGCCGACGTTCCGGACCGCGACCACCGTCGTGGTCGAGCACCGCGCGACCCTCACCCTGCCCGGCGGTGACATCCGGGAGGTACGCCCCGGCGACCGCCTCGACTTCGCGGCGGGCGACCCGGTGCCGGAGGTCGCCGGCACGGCGACCCGGGCCACCGACTGGCTG
The DNA here is from genome assembly GCF_040499845.1 of Micromonospora sp. CCTCC AA 2012012. NCBI lineage: Bacteria > Bacillati > Actinomycetota > Actinomycetes > Micromonosporales > Micromonosporaceae > Micromonospora > Micromonospora mangrovi. The sequence continues at coordinate 5,403,626 of NZ_CP159342.1, read as the reverse complement.
CTGCCGGACACCGCCGGGGCCGACGACCGGGGCCTCTTCGCGACGTACTCGCTGATCCTGGCGACGTTCCTCGGCACCATGGGGCTCCCGCACGTGCTGGTGCGCTTCTACACCAATCCGGACGGCGCGGCGGCCCGGCGCACCACGCTGGTGGTGCTCGCCCTGGTCGGTCTCTTCTATCTGCTGCCCACCATCTACGGCGTGCTCGGTCGGATCTACACCCCGCAACTGCTGGTCACCGGGCAGACGGACGCGGTGGTGGTGCTGCTGCCGGGGGCGGCGCTCGGCGGCGGCCCGACCGGGCGACTGCTCGCCGCGCTGGTCGCCGCCGGGGCGTTCGCCGCCTTCCTCTCCACCTCGTCCGGGCTGCTCACCAGCGTCGCCGGGGTGATCTCCACGGACGTGCTCGGTCGCGGCTCGGTACGCGGCTTCCGGCTGGCCACGATCATCGCCGGCGGGGTGCCGGCGGTGCTCGCCCTGAACGTCTCCGGGCTGGACGTCTCGCAGGTGGTGGGGTTGGCCTTCGCGGTCGCCGCGTCGAGCTTCTGCCCGCTGCTGGTGCTGGGCATCTGGTGGCGCGGACTGACCGACCTCGGTGCCGCCGCCGGGGTGCTGGTCGGGGGCGGGGCGGCGATCGGGGCGGTGCTGGTCACGGTGCTGGGGCCGCCGCTGTCGGGCTGGCCGGCCACGCTGACCACCCAGCCGGCGGCGTGGACCGTGCCGCTGGCGTTCACCGTGATGATCGCGGTCTCGCTGGCCACCCGACGCCGCCTTCCCGCCGACGTCGGCGCCACCATGCTCCGCCTGCACGCCCCCGAGGCGCTGCGCCTCTAGCCGTCCTCCTGCCCCGGGAGGAGAGCAGACTCGTCCTGCGGCGGGAGAAAGCGTTGGCACCGGGCGACTAACGTCGGGACATGACCCAAGAGCACTCCGCGCTCGCGTTGCGTGGCCTGGCCAAGCGGTTCGACAGCAAGGTCGCCGTGGCCGGGGTGGACCTGGACGTGCCGGCCGGGTCGTTCTACGGGCTGCTCGGCCCGAACGGCGCCGGCAAGACCACCACCCTCTCGATGGCCGTCGGCCTGCTGCGGCCCGACGCCGGTGAGGCCCGGGTGCTCGGGTACGACGTCTGGGCCGACCCGGTCCGCGCCAAGGGCCTGCTCGGCGTGATGCCGGACGGCGTACGCCTCTTCGACCGGCTGAGCGGGGCGGAGCTGCTGGCGTACCACGGTCTGTTGCGGGGCATGGACCCGGCGGTGGTCGACCAGCGGGCGGCGGAGCTGCTCGACGTGCTGGCGCTCAGCGACGCGGGCCGGACGCTGGTGGTCGACTACTCGGCCGGCATGAAGAAGAAGATCGGCCTGGCCTGCGCGTTGCTGCACGGTCCCCGGCTGCTGGTGCTGGACGAGCCGTTCGAGGCCGTCGACCCGGTCTCGGCGGCCCTGATCCGCGACATCCTGCACCGGTACGTGGTGGGCGGCGGCACGGTCGTCTTCTCCAGCCACGTGATGGAGGTCGTCGAGCGGCTCTGCTCGCACGTGGCGATCCTGGCCGACGGCACCATCAAGCGGGTCGGCACCCTGGCCGAGGTGCGCGGCGACCGCTCGTTGGAGGAGGTCTTCGTCGAGGTGGTCGGCGGGCGGACCGCCACGGGTGAGGAGTTGTCGTGGCTGTCCCGGTGACCGCGCCGGCCGGACCGGCCCGCCGGGTCTCCGCCCGCCACTTCGTCCGTCTCAAGCTGCGGGTGCTCGCCAACAACTTCCGTGGCCAGGGCTGGCGGATCGCACTCTTCGTGGTCGGCGTGCTGGTCGGGCTCTGGTTCGCCACCGGCGGCTTCTTCGCGCTGGCCGCCCCCGGCCTGGCCGGCGAGCCCCGGTTCGCCCTGCTGGCCGCCGCCTTTGGCGGGGGGCTGCTGGTGCTCGGCTGGCTGCTGCTGCCGCTGGTCTTCTTCGGCGTGGACGAGACCCTCGACCCGGCCCGGTTCGCGCTGCTGCCGTTGAGCCGCCGCACCCTGGTCACCGGCCTCTTCGCGGCGGCCCTGGTGAGCGTGCCGGTGCTGGCCACCCTGCTGGCCATGTCGGGGCTGGTGGTCACCGCCGGCCTGCTGGGCGGCTGGTCCGCCGCGCTCGTCGAACTGCTCGGGGTGGTCACCGGGCTGCTCCTCTGCGTCGCCACCGCCCGCGCGGTGACCAGCGCCTTCGCCACCATGCTCCGGTCCCGCCGGGTACGCGACCTGGCGGCCGTGCTGCTGGCGGTGGTCGCCGCGCTGCTGGGCCCGTTGCAGATCGTGGTGCTGGCGGCGGTCCGCCAGGCCGACTGGGACCGGCTGACCGGGGTCGCCCGGGTGTTGGGCTGGACCCCGCTCGGCGCGCCGTGGACGGCGGGCATCGACCTGGCCGAGGGGCGGGTGTGGGCCGCCCCGGTCAAGCTGCTGATCACCGCGGCGACCATCGGCGCGCTGCTGCTCTGGTGGTCCCGCTCGCTGGAGACAGCGATGGTGGGCGCGTCCAGCGCCGGCCCGACCCGCGACCGACGTGGCCCGGTCGGCGGTGCCGTCGCCCAGCTCTTCCCGCGCGCGGTCGGCTGGGCCCGGCGGGACCGCTTCGGGGCGCTGGTGGCGCGCGAGTGCCGCTACTGGTGGCGGGACGCCCGTCGCCGGGCGAACCTGATCACCATCGCGGTGGTGGGCATCTTCGTGCCGCTGATGGTCAACCTGGGCGGGCCGGAGTTCGTCAGTGAGGGCGACGCGGCGTTCGGCGAGGCTGCCGCCAACACCTCACCGGTCCTGGTCAGCCTCTCGATGATCTTCGTCGGGGTGCTCGCCTCGACCACCCTGGCCAACCAGTTCGGCTTCGACGGCAGCGCCTACGCGGCGAACGTCGTGGCCGGGGTTCCGGGTCGGCTGGAGCTACGCGCCCGGATGACCGCCTTCGCCCTGTACGTGGTGCCGATGCTGGCCGTCGTCGCGGTCGTCCTGGCGGTGCTGCTGGGGCATCCCGGCTGGCTGGGCGTGATGGCCGGCACGCTGCTGGCCGCGTACGGGGCCGGGCTGGCGATCAACGGGCTCGTCTCGGTGCTGGGTGCGTACTCGCTGCCGGAGACGAGCAACCCGTTCGCGATGAACAGCGGTGCCGGGGTGGCGAAGGGCTTCCTCACCCTGCTGTCCATGTTCGCCTCGGCGGTGGCCGCGGCACCACTGGTGGTGGCGGCGGCGCTGCTCGGCGACCTGTGGCTCTGGCTGGCCCTGCCCGTCGGGCTGGCGTACGGGTCGGGCGCGGCGCTGCTCGGGTCGTACCTGGCCGGCGAGGTGCTGGACCGTCGTCAGCCGGAGCTGCTGGCGGCGGTCACCCCGCGCCGCTGACCCCGCTCGGCCGGGCGGGTCGACCGGTCAGGCCGTCCGGCGCATGGCGGCGTAGACGTGGTGTCCCTCCCCGACGGACATGATGTTGACGAGTTCCCAGCCGTAGTTCGACAGGTGCTCGACCGCCTCCATGAGCGGGGGGAAGGCGTTGCGGCTGAAGGTGTGGCGGGCCTTCAGCATGAGGTGCCGGTACGGGTAGGCACGGAGGTCGACCTGACCGGCGAGGACGGCCTCGACGCCGACGACCCGGTCCTGCGCGAGCTGCTGCGGCGACACGAACGACATGCCCGACACGCTAGCCGGTCCCCGCTCGGTCCTCCCGCCGCCGATCCCCGTCAGTAGCGGGGCCGGGTGCCGCCGCTCCCGGTCAGCGGCGACGCAGAAACGCGTAGAGGAACGGGTTCCGGCTGTTGTCGGTGACGTTGACCAGCTCCCACCCGAACTGTCCCAGGTATTCGACGCCCTCCAGCAGCCGGGTGACGCCGCTGCCCATCAGTCCGGGCTGGACCATCAGGGCGAGGTTCCGGTGCGGGTAGGTCCGCAGGTCCACCTCGTTGCGGGCCAGCGCGTCAACGTCGAGGATCCGGGTCTGGGCGAGCTTCTGCGCCGTCAGGGGTGCCATATCCGGCACGATAGGCGCTCTACGCACCAGCCCCGGAACGGTCAGGGGTGCAGCGGCCGGCGGCGGGGGACGACCCGCCGACGGCTGATCCGCCAGTCCGATGCGGTCCTCGGCGGGGAGCATGTCGCTCCTTCACCTCTGGCCACATGCGGGCGGGTGGTGCCTTGCGGGCGGCGACACAATGGGGCGATGCCCGTCGTCGAAGCGGTGACCACCGTTCCCGTGCCGCCCGAGCTGGCGTTCGCCGTGTCGCAGACCGTCGCGCCGGTACGTTACCGCTGGGATCCGTTCGTCCGCGAGCAGCATTTCGCCGATGGCGCCACCCGCCCGGGCAAGGGCGTCCGCACGTTCACCCGGTCCCGCCACGGCCTCGTGATGGTCAGCGAGTACGTCTCGTTCGCCCCGCCCAGCCACGTCGGGATGAAGATGGTGCGCGGCCCCTGGTTCTTCGAGATGTTCGCCGGTGGCTGGCGCTTCGCACCCGCCCCGGAGCCGGGCCACACGGTCGCCACCTGGCGATACAACTTCCGCTGCCGTCCGGCATTCCTGCGCCCGATCGCCGAGCGCATCGGAGTCTGGCTGCTCGGCCGGGACATCAACCGCCGCATCGCCGGCTACGCCGTCGGCTGCACCGACCCGGAGGTGCTGGCCGCCGCCCGCCTCACCCTCACCGCCGACTGACCGCCCGCGCTCACCCCGCAGGATCGCTCCCAAGCCGCAAGATCACGCTCGATTCTGCAGAGAGCGGGCTCGAACATCCGGCACGATCGCGCTCGGCCCCGTCACCCTGCGAGATCACGCTCGATCTCGGAAGCAGTGGCATTGGCGCAGGTAGGAAGGCACTTCTTCCTGGATCGAGCGCGATCTTGTGGGTCAGATCGGGCGGTGGGCCCGCAGGGCCTCGATCAGGGAGCGCCAGGCGTGGGGGGTGAAGCTGAGGGTGGGACCGGTGCGGTCCTTGCTGTCCCGGACCAGCACCACCCGGCGCAGATTGTCCGCCACCTCGACACACGCGCCGCCCGTGTCACCTGATCGTGTCGACGTGCGCCAACGCGGCTCGGTGGTGGTCATGGCGTCACCTTCAGCTTCCGGATCAAATCCAGCGAGGCGCTCACGGAGAGTGCTTCGCCCAGCAGGCTATCCCACTTGCGGTCGATCAACCGGATGACTTCCGGGTCATCGATGACGTGCCCGCGAGCGACGTCCTCCACATAGGTGACCCGCTCGCCGTCGGGAAGTTCGGCCACCAGGAACCCGCCGATGAGACCCACGTGCGCCCCGACCTCGAGCGGAACCACGTGCAGGCGAACCGTGGGCAAGGCGGCCGCCTCGATCAGTCGCCCCCGTTGTGCATCGAGCACAGCCGGCCCACCGACCGGTCGAAGCAGTGCCGATTCGTCGAGCACAAAGACACACAGCGGTGGCTCGTCACGAAGGAACAACTGTTGCCGCTCCATCCGGACGGCGACCAACTCGTCCACCACACCCGGCGTGTGCAGCCCACCCGCCGAGATGACCGCCCGGGCATAGTCCTCGGTCTGGAGCAGGCCGGGCACGAGGCAGGGCTCGAACTCGCACAGCCGCGCCGCCTGCTGTTCATGCGTCCGCCACGGCACGAACCAGGTGGGCAAGCGCTGCCGGTCCGCCGCCGTCAACAGTTCGGCGAGGAGGCCGCCGGTGGCGAGGGCCTGGTCGGCGGCGACGGCGAACTCCATCGTCGGCCGCCTGCGGCCGGTCTCGATGGCGGCCACCGTGGACGGACTCCACTTGATCAGCGTCGCCAGCCCCTCCTGGGACACCTCCGCACCGGCCCGGGCGGCCTTCAACGCCCTGATCCACATCTCGACGTTCATCCTTACCTCTCCGGTAAGTACGTGACCGCGCTCCGTAGTAAGCCCTGGCATCCTCCCCTGTCCGGGCCAGCGAGTCCAGGGTGGAGACACGCGGCCCGACCGGTGGAGGCGACGACCCGGCGGTCGGTCCTGCGGCGGGCCGCCCCGGTCACTCCCCCGACCGGGGCGGCCCCTTCCCGACCAGAGGAGGCGCCCGTGTTCGCCCTGTTCCGCCGCCGTAGGAACGCAGCCACGCAGTCGTACCGGAGAGGCGCATCGTCCCCGGCGGGAGACGTGCAGCCGTACCGGAAAGGCACGCCGCTTCCGGCGGACGCTGCGTCGTACCGGAAGAGCCCGGCACCCCCGGTCAGCCGGGTGAACGCCGCACCGGCCTGGGCCTACGCCCCGACGGTGGCCGTGCCGCGCCCCGGCCGCGCCGGCTGGCTGACCCCGGCGCAGACCTGGCGGGCGAACGGTGGCCGCTGGTGAGCCGGCGACCGATCGTGGAGAAGACGGACCCCTGGAGGGGCCGGAATCGTCCACGATCTCATCGGCTCCCGGCTCGCACGGTGGGGTGGGGTCGGTGAGGAGGTTCGCGCCGCATGTGGCGATGCGGCCCTTGTGGCGGTGTCGGTCGTGCGGTGCACACTGGCCGTGCCAGCCGGCGCGACTGGCGCTGCTGACCGAGTACCGGCACGATCGCACGGCGTTGCTGCTCCATCTGGGCATGCTGATGGCGGAGGCGGGTGACCAGCTCACGCAGCTCGGCGGACGCCCGACCGACCTGCACGAGCGCTTCCTGGGTTGGGCACGGGCGCGGGGCGGCACAATGTTTCACGTGAATCATGAGCCGGGCGCCGAGATCCACCACACCGACCCGTTCGCCGTGCCCGCCGGGCAGCGGTCCCCCGTACGTCGGCTGCGTGGGCGGCTCGCCGCCCCGGTCACGCTCTGGACCGCGCCCGGGCCGGCCGGGCTGACCGTCTCGTCCACGCTGGTAGCCGAGGGTGAGCCGGACCGGCTGCTCGGGCTGATCGACCCTGAGGCCGACCTGTGGGCCGCGATCGAGGAGGCGGGACGGTTCGCGGTGGCACCGCTGGGGCCGACGCACCGGCAGCTCGCCGACCGCTTCGCCGGCCTCTTCCCGTCGCCCGGTGGCCTCTTCGCCATCGGCCCGTGGACCGAGACCCCCTACGGCCCGGTGCCGTCGGACGCCGGCGGGTGGGCGGGCTGCCGGCTCGACACCGCCCGGGAGTACGGCTGGGGCCTGCTGGTGGAGGCCACCATCGAGGCGGTCGACCTGGCCGAGGAGACCGCCCCGCTGCTGCACTACCGGGGCCGTTACCGCGAGCTGACCGACTAGGGCCGCCCGGCGGGGACTTCAGCGGGGCCGCCACCAGCGACGACCGCTCAACGGAGTGACCCAGGTCACTCGGCGCAGCCGGAGCGCCGTTCGGCGCAGCCGTCGACCTCCTTCGATCGCAGCCTTCCCCGGCGGGGAGCGCGCTCTCTACCGTGCGCGAAACTCCCCACGCCTGTGAAGGTGGTGATCCACAGATGTCCACGGACACACCCGCGTCCGCGCCCGCCGAGTCGGCGGCCGAGCGGTACCTCGCCGTACAACGGTCGGACGAGTTCGCCGGGTTGCGGCGCGCACTGCGCGGCTTCGTCTTCCCGATGACCGTCGCGTTCTTCCTGTGGTACGCGCTCTACGTCATCCTCTCCGCCTACGCGCGCGGCTTCATGGGCACGAAGCTCTTCGGCAACATCAACGTCGCCCTCGTCTTCGGCCTGCTCCAGTTCGTCTCGACGTTCGTGATCGCCTGGCTCTACGCGCGGTTCGCCGACCGGCGGATCGACCCGGTCGCCGACCGGATCCGGGCCGAGATCGGGGAGGTGACCCATGAACACGGTCCTCGCGGCTGAGGCGGGCGGCACCACCGCCCGGAACCTCACCATCACGCTCTTCCTGATCTTCGTGGCGATCACGCTGGCGATCACCGTCTGGGCCAGCCGGCAGACGAAGACCGCCACCGACTTCTACGCCGGCGGCCGCTCCTTCTCCGGCTTCCAGAACGGCATGGCGATCGGCGGCGACTACATGTCGGCCGCGTCCTTCCTGGGCATCGCCGGCATCATCGCGCTGTACGGCTACGACGGCTTCCTCTACTCCATCGGCTTCCTGGTCGCCTGGCTGGTGGCGCTGCTGCTGGTGGCCGAACTGCTGCGCAACTCGGGTCGGTACACGATGGCCGACGTGCTGGCGTTCCGGATGCGCCAGCGCCCCGTCCGGACGGCCGCGGCGGTCTCCACCATCACCGTGTCGATCTTCTATCTGCTGGCCCAGATGGTCGGCGCGGGCGCGCTGGTCGCGCTCCTGCTCGGCATCAAGCCGGGCACCACCTTCCTCGGCATGGACGCGGACACCGCCAAGGTCGCCACGATCATCATGGTCGGCGCTCTGATGATCATCTACGTCACCGTGGGCGGCATGAAGGGCACCACGTACGTCCAGATCGTCAAGGCGTTCCTGCTGATGACCGGCGCGGTCGTGATGACCCTGCTGGTGCTGGCGAAGTACAAGTTCAACCTGTCGTCGCTGCTCGGCGACGCCGCCGCCGCGTCCGGCAAGGGCAGCGCCTTCCTCGAACCCGGCCTCCGCTACGGCAAGGAGGTCGCCGGTGATCCCACCCAGACCTTCTACAACAAGGTCGACCTGCTCTCGCTCGGCATCGCACTGGTGCTCGGCACCGCCGGCCTGCCGCACATCCTGATCCGCTTCTACACCGTCCCCACGGCGCGGGCGGCCCGCAAGAGCGTGCTCTGGGCGATCGGCATCATCGGCGCCTTCTATCTGCTGACCCTGGCCCTCGGCTTCGGCGCGGCGGCGCTGGTCGGCGGCAAGGCGATCACCGCGCAGGACAAGGCCGGCAACACCGCCGCGCCGCAGCTCGCCGAGGCGCTCGGCAAGGACTTCTTCGGCGGCGACCTGGGCGGCGCGACCCTGCTGGCGATCATCGCGGCGGTCGCCTTCGCCACCATCCTGGCAGTGGTGGCCGGGCTGACCCTGGCCTCCTCGTCCAGCCTGGCGCACGACTTCTATGCCAACGTCATCAAGGACGGCCAGGCGTCCGAGCGGCAGGAGGTGACGGTGGCCCGGGTCTCCGCCCTGGTCATCGGCGCGGTCTCCATCGCGCTGTCGATCTACGCGCAGAGCCTCAACGTGGCGTTCCTGGTGGCGCTGGCCTTCGCGGTGGCCGCCTCCGGCAACCTGCCGGCGATCCTCTACAGCCTCTTCTGGCGCCGATTCAACACCTCCGGCGCGGTCTGGGCCATCTACGGCGGCCTGCTCGCCGCGGTGTTCCTGGTCTTCTTCTCCCCGGTGGTCTCCGGGGCGCCGACGGCCATGTTCCCCGACCACGACTGGCAGTGGTTCCCGCTCTCCAACCCGGGCATCATCTCCATCCCGTTCGGCTTCCTCTGCGGCTGGATCGGCACCCTGGTGTCCAAGGAGCACGACGAGGAGAAGTACGCGGAACTGGAGGTGCGCGCCCTCACCGGCGCCGGCGCCCACTGACGACACCGCACCCGGTGGGCCGGAGCCGCAAACGGCTCCGGCCCACCGCCTTGAGTAGGCTGGCCGGCATGAAGGTAGAGCCCCGCTTCGGACCCGGACACCGCATCCTCGTCACCGGCGGCGCCGGCTTCGTGCCGTCGCACCTGGTCGACGCCCTGATCGCCCGTGGCTGCACCGTCGTGGTGCTGGACAACTTCGTCACCGGCTCCAAGGACAACGTCGCCCACCTGCTGGAGAAGCCGACCTTCACGCTGGTCGAGGCGGACATCTCCGAGGGCCTGCCGACCGACCACCCGGCCCTGGCCGAGCGGTTCGACGCCATCCTGCACATGGCCTCCCCGGCCAGCCCCACCGACTTCGAGAAGCTGCCGGTGGAGATCCTGCGGGTCGGCTCGGTGGGCACCCTGCACCTGCTGGAGCGGGCCACCGCGGACGGCGCCCGGTTCCTGATGGCCTCCACCTCCGAGGCGTACGGGGACCCGAAGGAGCACCCGCAGCGGGAGACGTACTGGGGCAACGTCAACCCGATCGGTGTGCGTGCCGTCTATGACGAGGCGAAGCGCTTCTCGGAGGCGGCCACCATGGCCTACCACCGCAGCAAGGGCACCGACACGGCGATCGTGCGGATCTTCAACACGTACGGCCCGCGGATGCGCCCGGACGACGGCCGCGCCATCCCGACCTTCATCTCGCAGGCGCTGCGCGGCGAGCCGATCACCGTGCACGGCACCGGCAACCAGACCCGCTCGATCTGCTATGTCGACGACCTGGTGCGCGGCATCCTGCTACTGCTCGACTCCACCGAGACCGGCCCGATCAACTGCGGCACCGAGCACGAGATGTCGATGCGGGAACTCGCCGAGACGATCGTGTCACTCACCGGAAGCACGTCCGAGGTGAGCTACATCACCCGCAGCGCGGACGACCCGGAGATGCGCCGCCCGGATCTCACCCTCGCCCGCGAGCTGCTGGGATACGAGCCCACCGTGGCGCCCGAAGACGGTCTCGGACGCACGATCGCGTACTTCCGCGAGCGGCTAGGGTACTGACCCCGGCCGGCGGCACGCCGACACCGGGACGCGCCTGAGGGCGGTGGTGGCCCACGCGACCTACCCTCGGTTACATGTCAGCTAGCACCTCTGCCGGCGTCCCCCTCCCCCGCCTGAACCGGAGCGCGGGTCGCGCCCAGGTCCCCGGCCCCGGCCGGGGCGCCTCCGGGCGCGCCCGCTCCGCCGAGGCGCAGTGGTACCCGTCGTACGACGACGAGCCCCGCCGGGGCGGACCCGGCGGCCCGGGTGGGCCCGCCGGTCCGGGCGGTCCGGGCGGTGTCCCCGGACCGCGCGGCCCCCGCCCCCGGTGGGGCCGGATCGGCCTGGTCGCCGGCATCGCGGTGCTGGTGCTGGCGCTGCTCGGCGGTGCCGGCGCCTGGTTCTACGCCCGCAACCTCAACGGCGACCTGGCCCGCACCGACCCCTTCTCGGAGATCACCGGGGGACGGCCGGCCAAGGCGGTCGACGGCGCGCTCAACATCCTGCTCGTCGGCAGCGACTCCCGGGACCCGGACGCCCCGGTGGAGAGCGCCGGCAAGTGGCGCGCGGACACGCTGATCGTCATGCACATCCCCGCCGACCACAAGGAGGCCTACCTGGTCTCCATCCCGCGGGACCTGTACGTGCCGATCCCGGAGAACCCGGGTGCCTCCTGCGACACCGACCGCCGGGCCAAGGTCAACGCGGCGTTCGCGTTCGGCGGCCTGCCGCTGGCGGTGAAGACCGTGGAGTGCTTCAGCGACGTCCGGATCGACCACGTCATGGCGATCGACTTCGCCGGCTTCAAGCAGGTCACCGACGCGTTGGGCGGGGTCGACCTGAAGGTCGAGCAGAGCATCACCTCCATCCACAAGCCGTACCGGAAGTTCACCAAGGGCGTGCAGCACATGGACGGCGCGGAGGCGCTGGACTGGATCCGGCAGCGCAAGCAGTTCCCCGAGGGCGACTTCGCCCGGATGCGCCACCAGCAGGAGTTCCTCAAGGCGCTGATGGACAAGGCGGCGAGCAGTGGCACATTGACCAACCCCAGGAAGCTGAACGAATTCCTGAAGTCGGTCACCGACGCCGCCACCGTGGACCAGGGATTCTCGGTGGTCGACATGGCGGTGCAGTTCCGCAGCCTGCGCGGTGAGAACCTGACCTTCATCACCAGCCCCAACGTCGGCAGCCAGACCATCAACGGCGAGTCGGTGGTGGTCTCCGACCGGCAGAAGGCGCTGGCGATGTACCAGGCGATGACGGCGGACACGATGGCCGACTGGGTCAAGGCCAACCAGTCGGGCGACGGCAACTGACGCACCCCTGCGGAACACCTCACCGGTCGGCGGTCAAGCTCGTCCCATGGCGAGCCAACCGCCGACCGGATGCTTTCAATTGACCGTTCGGGCAATTCACGGCAACGAGTGCCGGGACAAGCGGGAATAGCCGGACAAGGAGGTCGCCAGAACGGGAAGCGATACGTACAGTGGTGCCGCCCCCCGATCCACGAGCTGGAGCACGCATGCCGGTTCAGACCAGCCGTCGCCCACAGTCACTGGAACCCGGCGCACCCGGCCGGGTGCCGCCGGTCATCCCCACCCAGCCCGGCCCGGGCGGTCGGGGGAACGGTGGCGCCAAGAAGAAGCGTCGCAAGGACCCGCTCTGGGCCCGCCTGACGGTGATCTTCGGCGCGGTGCTCATGATGACCAGTGGCATCGCCATCGTCGGCAGCAAGGCGGTGATCGGCCAGGCCACCGGCAACATCGCCCAGCGCAACCTGCTCGGTGACGCCGGCAAGACCGACGCCGAAGGCGGCGCCAGCCTCGAGGGCCCGATCGACATGCTGCTGCTCGGCGTCGACGCGCGGGCCCGCTGGGCCGCCGACGACGTCCGCTCGGACACGATCATCATCCTGCACATCCCGGCCAGCCACGACCAGGCGTACCTGATCTCGATCCCCCGGGACACCGAGGCGCAGATCCCGGCCTTCGAGAAGAGCGGCTACAAGGGCGGCACCGACAAGATCAACGCAGCCTTCCAGGCCGGCGCCCGCAACGGCGGCGGCTGGGAGGGCGGTGCCCAGCTGATGGCCAAGACCATCAAGAAGATGACCGGGATCAGCTTCGACGGCGCCGCGATCATCAACTTCGGCGGCTTCAAGAACGTCATCGACGCCCTCGGCACCGTCCGGATCTGCGTCAGCCACGAGGTCCCCTCGCACCACATGTCGTGGGTCGACGGCAAGCCGATGTGGAACGCGGACGCCAAGAAGACCGGCAAGCCGATGACCCCGGTGGTGCACAAGAAGGGCTGCAAGGAGATGGAGGGCTGGGAGGCGCTCGACTACGCCCGCCAGCGCTACGGCCTGCCGAACAGCGACTACGACCGCCAGCAGAACCAGCAGCAGCTGATCAAGGCGATGGCGAAGAAGGCGACCGAGAGCGGCACGCTGAGCAACCCGATCAAGCTGAACGCGCTGATCAAGGCGGCCGGCAAGGCGTTCGTCCTGGACACGGGCAACACCAAGATCGACGACTTCATCTTCACCCTGAAGGGCGTCAACGGCAACGACCTCACCACGCTGCGCACCAACGGCGGCACGTACAGCCCCAATGCGGACCACACCCGGGAGACGCTCAACGAGCTGAGCATGGAGATGTTCCGGGCGGTCAAGGACGACAAGCTCGCCGAGTTCGTGGTGGCCAACCCGAGCGTGCTCTCCACCCGTAAGTGACCCCGGTGGCCCGGCGGGTGCTGCGGCGAAAGCGGCACCGCCGGGCGACCGAGGACCGTAGCCTGACGTGAGCGGGTCTCACGTCACGGCTGCGGGGAGGGTGCCACGTCCAGGCCAGCACGGACCACACCCGGGCGGGGTCGACCCGCCCGCTGGCCCCGCTGGTTGCTCGGCACGGGCCTCGTGCTCGCCCTGCTGGCCGGCGTCGCCGTGGCGGGACTGCACTGGCTGACGAACCGGTACGACCGCACGGTGGTCAAGGAGCAACTCCTCGACCCGACCGCCCGGATTCGTCGCACCGACCTCTCCGGCCCGCTGAACTACCTGCTGATCGGCTCCGACCACCGGCCGGGCGCCAACCCGGACGACCAGCGCTCCGACACCGTGCTCATCGTGCACGTGCCGGCCGGCATGCAACAGGCGTACCTGATCTCCGTGCCGCGGGACCTGCTGGTCGCCATCCCGCCCGCCAGCGGGTGGGGCGGCGGCCAGGACAAGATCAATGCCGCGTACGAGCACGGCGGCGGCGGGGCGGGCGGCGCGCGGCTGCTCTCGGCCACCCTGACCCGGCTCACCGGGATCCGCTTCGACGGTGCCGCGCTGGTCGACTTCTCCGGCTTCAAGCAGGTCATCGACCTGCTGGGCGGCATCCGGATGTGCGTGGACACGCAGGTCCGGTCCATCCACACGAAGACCCTCTTCACCCCCGGCTGTCAGCAGATGGACGGCGCCCGCACGCTCGACTACGTCCGGCAGCGCTACGACCTGCCCGGCGGGGACTACGACCGGCAGCGGCACCAGCAGCAGATGCTCCGCGCCGTGCTGGACAAGGCGGGGGAGACCCGCCTGCGCAGCGACCCCGTGAAGCTCGACCGGGTGCTGCGGGCGGTGGGCGGCTCGCTGACCGTGGACACCAACGGCGTACCCGTGGAGGACCTGCTCCTCGCGTTCCGGTCGCTGCCCGCGGACGCCCTGCGGGGCGTGCAGGTGCCGTCCTATCCGCAGACCATCGACGGGGTCTCCTACGTGGTGCTCGACAACGGCGGCGGCGGGCTCTTCGAGGCCGTGCGGGGAACCCGGATGCCGGACTGGGCCGGCACGAATCCCCGCTGGGTCACCCGCCTGTGACGGAGCGGCCGGGCTAGGCTCGTAGCCGTGTTCGGACCCCAGGTTCCCACCGTGCCCGCGTCGGCCGTGCCCGACGACACCTACCTCCTCGACGTCCGGGAGGACGACGAGTGGCGCGCCGGCCACGCACCCGGCGCCCACCACCTGCCGATGACCGAGCTGCCCGGCCGGCTCGCCGAGGTGCCGAACGACCGCGAGGTCTCGGTCATCTGCCGCTCCGGCGGACGCTCCGCCCAGGTCGTGGGTTATCTCCTGCGCAACGGCTGGGACCAGGTGCGCAACGTCGGGGGCGGGATGGGTGACTGGGCCGCCGCCGGTCGACCCGTGGTCACCGACGACGGGCAGCCGGGCCGGGTCGCGTAACGGGCCGAGCGGCAGATGGACCACCCCCTGGTCTTCGCGCACCGCGGTTCCTCGTACGACCTGCCGGAGCACACCCTCGCCGCCTATCTGCGCGCCCTCGACGAGGGCGCCGACGGGCTGGAGTGCGACGTCCGGCTCACCCGGGACGGGCACCTGGTCTGCGTCCACGACCGCCGGCTCGACCGGACCAGCAACGGTCACGGGCTGGTCAGCGCGCGTACGCTCGCCGAGCTGGAGACGCTCGACTTCGGCTCCTGGCACCCCGGTGCCGTGCCGGCCGAGGGCGACGAGGTGCTGGACGACTCGCGCACCCGGCTGCTCACGCTGGAGCGGCTGCTCGACGCCGTACTGGCCGCCGGTCGGCCGGTCCGGCTGCTGGTGGAGACGAAGCACCCCTCCCGGTACGGCCGGAACGTGGAACGCCGGCTGATCACCCTGCTGCGCCGCTACGGGCTCGCCGAGCCGCGCCCCGACGACCCGGTACGGGTCACCGTGATGTCCTTCTCGCCGCTCGCCGTGCGACGGATCCGCGAACTCGCCCCGGCCCTGCCGACGGTGCTGCTGCTGGAGGTGCTGCCGCGCTGGCTGCCGCTGGGCCGGCTGCCCTTCGGCACCCGGATCGCCGGGCCGGGTGTCGGGCTGGTGCGGGCCCGCCCGCAGCTCGTACCCGCGCTCCGGGCCGCCGGCAACCAGGTCTACGTCTGGACGGTGAACGAGCCGGACGACCTGGAGCTGGTCCTCGACGCCGGGGTGGACGGCGTGATCACCGACCGGCCCGCCCGGGCGCTGGCCCGGCTGGGCCGCTGAGCGGACCGCTCCGGACCGCCGGTCGGCGCGGGCCGGACGGCCGGGGGTGTCCCGTGGACCGGTCGGCGGGGCACACTCGGGACATGCCGGAGCAGACCGATTTCACCGCCCTCATCGCCGGCCACACCACCGTGATCAAGATGATCAACTGCGGTGAGGCCGGGTTGCCGGTCCTCACCCGCCTGCTCGAGGTGGTCCAACCGGCGATCGGCGCGGAGAGCCTCGCGTTCGTGGAGTTCGCCCCCGCCGGCGGCCGGGTGATCGCCGCGACCGGCGACGCCGAGTGGACGATCGGCCGGCCGCTGCCCGCCACCGACCCGGCCACCGTCTGCCTCCTCTCCGGGCCGCCGGTCCGCGAGGTGTGGGTCGACCGCATCCCCGGCCCGCTCGCCGACGAGGTGGCCGGTCGGGGCCTGCGTCGCATGATCGTGGCCCGCGCCGAGATCGGTGGGCTCACCGTCGGCAGCCTGCACGCCCTCTATCCCGACGGTGCTTCGCTCGACGGCTCCCAGCAGGCGGTGGTCGGCTACGTCGCCTCCTGCATCGCCCACATGTACGGCGACCAGACCGGCCTGCCGGTGCACGGCGACGGGCCGGTCGTCGCGGCGCTGGCCGACGGGTTGGCCGTGGTCGACCGGGAGCAGCACGTGCGGCTGTGGAACCCGGCCGCCGCGCAGGTCACCGGCCGCCCCACCACCGAGGCGCTCAACCGGCCGCTGCCCTTCCCGCTGCCTCCCTCCGGGCAGGTGCTCGACCACCGACTCCCGGACGGCCGTTGGCTGCGGATCACCTCCGGCGAGCTGCCCGGTCCGGGCACGCTCCGGGTGGTCACCTTCCGGGACATCACCGACCAGCAGCGGCGCGACCTCGACCGGGACCTCTTCGTCGCGGTGACCAGCCACGAGCTGCGCACCCCGGTCACGGTCATCAAGGGGTACGCGGACACCCTCACCGACCACTGGAACTCACTCGGCGACGACGACCGCCGCCAGGCGGCCCGGATCATCGGGCAGCGCGCCAACGAACTCGCCCGACTGGTGGACCGACTGCTCACGGCGGCCACCGACCACCGGCCCGGGAACGAACCGGCCGCCCCCTTCGACCTCGCCGACGCGCTCCGTACCGCGGTGACCGACCTGCCGGCGGACGTCCGGCACCGGATCGTCCTGGACCTCCCCGGTAACCTGGCCAAGGCGCTCGGCGACCGGCGCAGCCTGGCCACCGTGCTGACCGAGCTGAGCACCAACGCCGGGAAGTACTCGCTGCCGGACACCCCGATCGAGGTGACCGCCGAGGCGGACGAGCGGACGGTCTCGTTCCGGGTCGCCGACCGGGGCATCGGCATCCGCCCGGAGCACGTGGAACGGGCGTTCGACCGGTTCTGGCAGGGCGAGTCCGGCGACCGGCGGCGCTATCCGGGGGCGGGACTCGGTCTCTATCTCGTCCGCCAGATCGTTGAACAGCAGAATGGATGGGTATCCCTCAGACCGAGAGCGGGTGGCGGTACGGTCGCAGAGGTGCGCCTGCCGCGAGCCTGACCCGGACAGCGGGGGCGAGAAGGGGACGACGGTGTCGACCGGTTCGGCGGAGCGTTCGTGGTGCGTGGTGGTGCCCCACCACGCCACCGGTGCGCGCCTCGCCCGGCACCGGCTCGCCGACGAGCTGACCGACCTCGTACCCCCGGCTCTGCTGGCCGACCTGGTGGCGGTCCTCGCCGAACTGGTCGGCAACGCGGTGCGGCACGCCGACCCGCTGCCCGGCGGGGTGGTCCGGGTCGCCTGGCGGCTGCGCGCGACGCCCGACGGGCAGCGCGTCCAGCTCCGGGTCACCGACGGCGGCGCGACCTCCGGTCCGCTGATGCGGGCGGCCAGCCCCGACGCCGTCGACGGGCGCGGCCTGCACATCATCTCCGGCCTGTCCAGCCGTTGGGGCGTCGACCGGGACGGTCTCGGGCAGAGCGTCTGGGCCGAGTTCGACCCGGCCGCCAACCCGCGACCGGACCTGGTCGCGGCCGGCTGAGCCGGCCGTCGGGGCGGGTCGTCCCCACCGGGCTCCGCGCCGGGCTCTAGGCTGTCTCGCCATGAGCCAGCCGAGCGAACGGAGCGGGGCGACCGCATGAGCAAGCGTCGGAAGAACCAGCAGGTCGCCGGGGCCGTCCCGAAGCGGGAGAAGGTGCGCGACGTCTTCGTGCCCCGACCGTTCGAGGGGCTGGTGGACGAGCCGGAGTGGATCGCGCTGCGCGAACTGGTCCCGGCCGCCTCCGCGCCGCTGCGGCTGACCCCCGAGCTGATCGAGGAGTACGGTGACCGCCCGGTCGTCCTGGCGACCGTGCTGCCGATGGCCGCCCCGGCGATGACGAAGGCGGACGGGCGGGTCTTCATCGGCCTCCAGCGCCACCAGCAGTCCGGCGACGTCTCCCGGGACCTGGCCGAGGCGCTGCTCTGCGCGCTGCGTACCGAGCCGGGTGGGCAGGTCGGTGTGCCGCCGCTGCCCGGGCCGGGGCCGCGTCTGCAGGACGTCCTGGTGGACGGTCCGCTGGAGATCACCATGCACGACGGGTTCGAGTTCTGGCTGGACCCGGGGGCGACCGACGACCCGACCGTGCAGGCCTCCCTGGAGCGGGCCAACGCGGCGATCTACCCGACCGTGCGGCTGGCGGCGGCCCGGGCGGCGTACTGGTGCCAGGTGCCGGAGAAGGCGCACGTGCGCTGGGTGCTGCCGGAGGACGAGGACACCGCGCTGGACACGCTCTCCCGGTTGAGCGCGGCCGGCACGCTGACCCTCGGCGAGAAGACCCGTTTCGCCGGCATGTTCCGGGCGCACGGGCGGCTGGTTCCGGTCTGGGACCTGCCCGAGGACGTCCCGGCGACCGAGTGGGAGGCGCCGGTGGCCGCCTTCGCCGAGCGGTACGCCGCCGCCCTGAAGGAGACCGACCCGCTGGACGCGGCGGGCCGCCGCGCCCGCCAGGGCCTCGTCGGTCGCCAACTCACCCTGCGCTGAGCCGGACGGTCCCCTGTCGACGCCCGAGGTCGACAGGGGACCGTCCGTTCAGCCGCGGAGCGGGTCGCGGACCAGGGGGCAGGACATGCAGCGCGGGCCGCCCCGGCCCGAGCCCAGCTCCGACCCGGCGATCGGGATGACCTCGATGCCGGCCCGTTCCAGCTGGGCGTTGGTCTCCACGTTGCGTTCGTAGCCGACGCAGAGCCGGGGCGCGAGGGCGAGGGTGTTGTTGCCGTCGTCCCACTGCTCGCGTTCGGCGGTGACCGGGTCGAGGCCGGTGTCGATCACCCGGAGCTGGTCCAGCCCCATCGCGTCGGCCGCCGCCCGCAGGAAGGGCACCGGGCCGTCGACCCGCGGCTCGCCGTCCGCGCCGGCGACCACGGTGTACGCCGAGAGCGTGCTGGCGATGTTCGGGTACATCAGCACCGCGTCCACGTCGACCATCGTGCAGACCGTGTCCAGGTGCATGGTGGCGCGTTCCTGGGCGATCGGCACCACCAGGATGGTGTGCGCGAGGTCGGCGGCGAAGACCTGCCGGGCGAGCCGCTCCGCACCGGCCGGGGTGGTCCGCTCACCCACCCCGACGGCGAGTACGCCCGGCGCGAGCAGCAGCACGTCGCCGCCCTCCAGGTGCTCCAGCTCGGGGTGGTAGACGAACCCGGTGCCGGCGAACCGGGGGTGGTGCCGGTAGATGGCGTCGGTCAGCGTGGTCTCCCGGCGGCGGGCCGGCATGGCCAGGCTGGTCACCCCGACCCGGTCCCCGATCCAGACCGACGAGTCCCGGGTGAAGAGCAGGTTGGGCAGCGGGTCGATGACGAAGTCGTGCCGGTCCATCAGTGTCCAGACCAGACCGCCCGGCCGGTCCCGGCCGATCCGCAGCTCCTCGTGGGCGAGCCCGGCGGTCAGCACGTCGGCGAGGGCGACCGGGTCGAGGTAGGCGAGGTGGTCGCTGACCCGGCGGCGGAGGGTGTCGCCGAGCCGGGGCGAGCGGAGCACCAGGTCGACGAGTTCGGCCCGGGCATCGGGGACGGCGAGCGTCTCGGCGAGCAGGGTGGCCAGATAGAGCACCTCGACGCCGCGGCTGCGCAGCGCGGCGGCGAAGGCGTCGTGCTCCTCCTGCGCCCGTCCCACCCATGGGATAGCGTCGAAGAGCAGCGAGTCGTTGTTGCGGGGGGTGAGTCGGGCGAGTTCGGGCCCCGGGCGGTGCAGCAGCACCGTGCCGAGTCGACCGACCTCGCTGTCCACGTAGTGGGTCACCTTCGCAGCGTAGGGCAGGCGTCAGCACCATTCGAGAAAAGAACAGTGGATGAATATGGCATTCATCCGCACTCACTCCGGCGCTCCAACTTGCCGAACACCGGGGTCGGCAACGTAGGGTAGTGGAGACATAACTTCGAGGGACCTTTTGCCGGAGGTCGCGATGACTGTCTTTCCCGCTCGTCGAGCCGTACCCCCGCGGGCACTGCCGCCCGCTTCGGTGCCGCACCCCCGGGTCGAGCCCACCTCGGTGCTCGAACCGGCCCGGCCCACTCCCCTGGAGTGGGCCCGTCGCCGTCGGGCCGAACGCGGTGCCCGTCGCCTGGAGGCGGCCGGGGCCCGCGCCCTCGGTCAGCTCGACCACCTCGGGCCCGCCTGGCACGTCATCGAGTGGCCCCGCACGGACGTCGCCGACGTCCTGCTGGACCGTGGCCAGGAGGAGCGCGCCGGGTTCCTCGCCATCGGCCCGAGCGGTCTCTTCGCGGTCACCATCGCCGACCACGGCCGGGCCCGGGTGCTCGTCGCCGGTGACGTCGTGCAGATCAACGGGAAGCGCCCGCCCTATGTGGCCGAGGCGCGCCGGGACGCGAAGCGGGCCAGCAAGGCGCTCTCCGACGCGGTCGGGCTCCAGATCCCGGTGACGCCGGTGCTGACCTTCGTCGGCTCCGGCGTGATCAGCGTCTACGGCCTGCCGAAGGACTGCCTCATGGCCACCCACCGGGAGCTGGACCGCCTGCTCGTCGCGGGGGGAAACCGGATCAGCCCGGCCACCGCCGAGAAGCTGTCCCGGGTCGCCCAGCACCCCGGGACGTGGCTCAACGGCACGTACCGTCCAACTGCCGACTACCGGTGGTACGACGAGGGCCGAACGGCCGCTGACAAGCGGGCCGCCCGCCGGTAACGTCTCCGACGACGCCACGCGGTCGGAAGCCCCGCCCCGGCAGTTCCGTCGGTCCGCGCCGCCGCCAGCAGCCCGGCCACCGGGGCATCGGCGCCCCAGGGCACGGCCCGGCGCGGCCACCTCCGCGACAGCGGCGGCCGGTGGCTCCAGCACGGTCGCCGCCGCGACCGGCTAGCGTGGACAGACCGTCGGTGTACCTAGGAGGCGCGGTGGCCCACGTCGAACTCTCGCTCTCTGAAGTGTTCGTGCCTGCGGCGCGTACCCCGACAGAGGACGAGTTCGACAACCTCGGGCAGTGGTCCCACACCGTCACCCACGCCGCCGAGCCCTGCCTGCTGATCGACGCCGACACCACCGTGGTGGCGATCTCGTCGTCCGGCTGCGAGCTGCTCTGCCTCGGCCACCCGGAGGACGTGATCGGTCGGCCGCTGCTCGACGGCGGGCTGCGCCTGGTCGACTTCACCGCCTACAGCAGCGAGCTGACCGAGCAGGAGTCCGACAAGATCCCCCCGCTGCTCGCCCTGCACTCCGGGCGGCTGGCCCGGGGACTGCTGCGGGTGCGGGAACCGGACACCGACGCCCCGGGCACCACCGTCGACGCGATCTCCACACCGGTCCTCGCCGACGGCGACGTGGCCGGGTCGCTCACCTTCTTCTCCAAGGTCTGACCAGCGGGGACGGTCAGCCGTCCCCAGTGCCTCCACAAGCGAGCTTCACCTCGCCCGGTGATCCTCCTACGATGGGCTCGGCCCTCCGGCCGTAACGACACCCGCCGATGCGAGGATCGGATCGTGCCGCCCACCGCACCGCGCCCCGCCGGTCCGCGCCGGCACACCGCCCCCGTCGCGCTGCTCGCCGTGCTGACCCTCACCGCCTGCGGCGCCCCGCCGGAACTGCGGCAACCGCCACCCCCGGCGGCCACCACCCCGGCCGCCACCGGCGCACCCGTCCGGCTCACGCCGACCCCCGCGCCGACCACTCCGGCCGCGCCGCCGGTCGCGTCCGCCCCGACCGACCTGATCGCCACCCGCTGCACCGACGGCCCGACCGGGAAGCAGGTGACCCGGCTGCTGCACGGCCCCGACGGGGTCCTCCCCCCGGCGGTACGGGTCACCGTCCGCACCGGGCCGCTCTGCGCCGGCGACTGGCAGTACACCGTGCTGGAGGTGACCGGGCACGAGGAGCTCCAGGCGGTCACCCGGGGCCGGTCGACGGCACTGGAGCTGGTCACCGCCGGGACGGACGTCTGCGCGGTGGAGGTACGCGTCGCGGCGCCGCCCGGCATCCGGACCTTAGCCTGCGACGGCACCCCGGGTGCGTAGGCTGGTCGCCATGCCGGGAACACCGCCGACCCGCTTCGTCTACCTCGGGCCCGAGGGCACCTTCGCCGAGCAGGCGCTGCGCACCGTCTCCGCCGCCGAGCGCGGCACCCGTACGCCCGCCCGCAGCGTCGGCGAGGCGCTGGACAGCGTACGGGCCGGGGAGG
Source organism: Micromonospora sp. CCTCC AA 2012012 (assembly GCF_040499845.1). Taxonomy (NCBI): domain Bacteria; kingdom Bacillati; phylum Actinomycetota; class Actinomycetes; order Micromonosporales; family Micromonosporaceae; genus Micromonospora; species Micromonospora mangrovi. The sequence continues at coordinate 5,381,533 of NZ_CP159342.1, read as the reverse complement.
CGGACGCGGCCCTGGTGCCGCTGGAGAACTCGATCGGCGGTGCCGTCGGGGTGACCCTCGACGAGATGATCGAGGGGGAACCACTGGTGATCACCCGCGAGGTGATCCTGCCGGTGGAGTTCGTGCTGGCCGCCCGCGCGGGCACGTCCCTCGCCGACGTCCGTGGCGTGGCGGCGCACCCGCAGGCGTCCACCCAGTGCCGGGGCTGGCTCCGCGACCACCTGCCCGACGCGACGGTGGTCGACGTGCTCTCCAACGGCGCCGCGGCGGCCGGCGCGGCCTCCGGCGAGTACGACGCGGCGATCTGCGCCCCGATCGGGGCGTCCCGACACCGGCTCACCGTGCTGGCCGACAAGATCGCCGACCACCCCGACGCGGTGACCCGCTTCGCGCTGGTGTCCCGCCCCGGCCCGCCCCCGCCCCCCACCGGGGACGACATGACCTCGCTGGCGGTCTACATCGCCCACGACCGGGTGGGTGCCCTGCTGTCGGTGCTGATGGAGCTGGCCGTCCGGGGGGTCAACATGAGCCGGATCGAGTCCCGCCCGACCGGCGAGGCCCTCGGCCGGTACGTCTTCTTCCTCGACTGCACCGGGCACGTCGCCGACGTCCGGCTGGGCGAGGCGTTGCAGGGGCTGCGCCGGGTCTGCGCGGACGTCCGCTTCCTGGGGTCGTACCCCCGGCACCGCTGGAGCACGGCGGCGGCCGCCCGACCGGTGCCCGCGCCCGCCGGCCTCTCCGACGCCGACTACGCCGACGCGGCGGCCTGGTTGGGCCGGCTGCGCACCGGCGAGCTGAGCTGACGGCGCGCGGGACGCCCGGCCCGGGCGTCCCACGCGCCGGGGGTCACTGGAGCAGGCCGCCGAGCAGACCACCCTGCTGCTGCTGGACGCCGCTGCCCTGCACCGGCGGCTCCTCCGACGGCTGCACCACGACGAAGCCCTGACCGGCGAAGCTCATCGTGAACGCCTCACCGGTGCTGCGGCCGAGCAGCGTGCCCAGGCCGAGCTGCTCGGCCCGGTGGTAGCCGGTCTGGAGGTTGGCCGACCAGCAGACCGCCGCCTGCGGGTCGACATAGGTCGGGGCGTCCACGTTGAGCACCACCGGGGTGCCCTTCGTGGTGATCGCGATCCGACCGTGGCCGGTGAAGACGCAGTTGAACAGGCCGGACGAGGACGCCATGCCCATCCCGCTGACCATCTTGATGTCGTACTGGAGGGTGGAGTCGAAGGCCAGCACGCTGGAGCCGTTGATCGACAGGGCGTCGCCGGGCTCCAGGTCGATGATGTGCACGTCCTTGGCCAGCTCGGCGAGGAACACGTCGCCCCGGCCGGAGAGCTTCATCAGTGGCACGCCCTCACCGGTGAGGCGCTGCTTGATGAACTTGCCGATGCCGCCGGAGCCGAGGGCCTGGAACTGCACCTGCCCCTGGTAGGCGACCATGGACCCGACCCGGGCCATCGCCTCGCCGTTCAGCTCGATCTTCAGCATCTTGGAGTTCTGCAGCCGCATGCCCGGCTGCTGGGACTCCTTCTCAAGGTTCTCCGCGGAGAACAGCGCGCTGCGCATGGGTCTTCCTCCTGCATCGGGGTGTGCCTGTTCCGCAGGTTAGGGGACCTGCGCAAGGGGTGGCATCGGCCGAGCGGGGTGGCCGACCGGCCCGGTCAGCCCCAGCCGAGGGCGTGCAACCGGTCGTCGTCGATGCCGAAGTGGTGGGCGATCTCGTGCACCACGGTCACCGCGACCTCCTCGACGACGTCGTCGTCGGTGTCGCAGATGCGCAGGATGGGGTTGCGGTAGATCAGGATGCGGTCGGGGAGGACGCCGGAGTAGTCCCAGCCCCGGTCGGTCAGCGCGTGCCCCTCGTAGAGGCCGAGCAGGTTCTCGCCGGGCGGTGGGTCGTCCTCGACCAGGATGACCACGTTGCTCATCAGCCCGAGCAGCTCCTCGGGCACCTCGTCGAGGGCCTCGCCGACCAGCTCCTCGAACCGCTCACGGCTCATCTCCACGGCCACCCGACCATTCTCCCCCGCGCAGCGTCGCGCGTACCCGCCAAGATCGGGGCAGCGGGACGGAAGAGGGTGCCCGTCGACATCGCGACGGGCACCCTCCCGGGAACCGCGCGGGCCGCGCGCCCGCCCGGATCGCGACGTCAGGAGGCCAGGCGGGCGTTCAGGGTGATCTGGGCGCCCGGGGAGAGCAGCCGCGAGATCGGGCAGTTCTCCTTGGCCGCCTCGGCCAGCTTGCCGAACTGGGCCTCGTCCATGCCCGGGACCTGACCGACGGTCTCCAGGTCGATCCGGGTCACGGTCATGCCCGCGTCGGTCTTGTCGAAGTGGACCTTGGCGGTGGTCTCCACCGAGGTGTCGGTCGCGCCCGCGTCGGCGAGCTGCTTGGAGAGCGCCATCGAGAAGCAGCCGGCGTGCGCGGCGCCGATCAGCTCCTCGGGGTTGGTCCCCTCGCCCTCCTCGAAGCGCGACTTGAACGAGTAGTTTCCGGTCAGTCCACCCTTACCGGTGCGGACGGTCCCGGCACCCTCGGTGAGGTTGCCCTGCCAACGTGCGGAAGCGGTACGGATAGGCATGCCCCGACGCTAGCCGAAACCGGACGCGGGTGCACCGGGCAGCACGTACGCGCACGTCGGACTTGCCGTGCCTGTGGTCGCCTGACGGCTGTGTCATGATTCGGCTCTGGCCCGCGCACGCGGAAGGGTGGCCATGTCGCAGGATCTCCCCGTTCCCAGGCAGGACAGCCGGTCCGACGACACGACCGTCGTGGAGTGGGGGGACACCGGGGCGACACCCCCGGCCCGGTTCGGGCGTACCCTCGCCGGCCTGCGCGGGGACCGCCGGCTGCCCCCGGTCCTGGCCGGGCTGGGCGCGGTGGCCGCGGTGGGCTCGCTGGTCGGCGAGTGGCTGGTGATGACGGTCCCGAACGGCGGTCCCGAGGGCAACACCCCGATCCGGGTGCCCGCCGGCGTCTCCGACGTGGCCGGCTTCGGGGTCGGCTACCTGGTGGGGCTGCTCGGCCTGGCGGTCGCGGTGGCGCTGGCGCTCTGCGGCGGGACGGCCGCCGTCCGGCGCAACGCCCGGGTGGCCGGTCTCGGTCTGGCGGCGGCCGTGCTGGCCGTCCTGGCCGCGACCGCGCTCTCCCTGGACGACTCGGGCCAGCGCACCCTGTTCTACTCCTCGGAGGAGGGCTTCCGGGTCGAGTACGGACGCGGCCTGGTCACCGCCTTCCTGGCGACCGCGCTGCTGGCGGCGGCCCTGCACCTGTCCGGCCGGTCCGCCGTCGACCCGGCGGAGTCCGCGCCCGACGGCGAGCCGGACGACCGGCCGGAGGGGGCCCGGGGGATCGAGCCGCCCGTGCCGGACCGGCGTCGCCGGGGGCGGCGCGCCGACGACCGACCGCCCGCGCCGGCCGACCTGACGGTCCAGCCGACGGTGCCGTTCGCCCGCCCCGAACCGCCGCTCTGACGGCTCACCGGCCCACGGACCGGGGACGCCCGCCGGTCACCGGAGGGTCACCCCGGGTTGGTGCCCGATTCGTCGGGAAGCCGTGGTTGCGGCCCGTTCCGCGAGGTACGGTTGCTGCCCGCCGTTCGTGGCCGAGCACCGACGACCAGCACGGCCGGCGTGACGGCGGCGGGCGAAGGAGGAACGATGACCCGCCCGGGACTGCCCAAGCTGATCGCCACCGACCTCGACGGCACGCTCGTCCGCAGCGACGACACCGTCTCCGCGTACACCCATGAGGTGCTCGACCGGGTCCGGGCCGCCGGGATCCCGGTGGTGGGCGCCACCGGTCGGGGGCCGCGGCTCACCGAACTGACCCGCAACGACATCCGCGCCGCCGACTTCCTGGTGATGGCCGGGGGTGGCCGGGTGGTCGACCAGAGCGACCCGGCCGGCCCGCTGGTGCTGCGCGACGAACGGCTCCCCGCCGAGGTGCTCGCCGGGCTGCTGGCCGACCTGGAGGCCGAGGTCGGCCCGCTGACCGTGATGGTGGAGGCCTCCGACGAGCACGACGCGCCGCTCTGGGGCGACTACCACCCGAGCTGGCCCTACCAGGACCGGTTCGAGGCGCGCAGCCGGGCCGAGTGTCTGTCCTGCGACGTGATCAAGGCGTTCGTCCGGACCGCCGACCACCACGTCGACGAGCTGCTGGAGGTCGCCCGGCGGATCGTGCCGCCGCAGGTGGCCACGCTCACCCAGGCCGGCCTCGACTTCGTCGAGATCTGCCCGCCCGGGGTGGACAAGTCCACCGGGCTCAGCGTGGTCGCGCACACTCTCGGGGTCGATCCGGCCGAGGTGCTGGTCTTCGGGGACATGCCCAACGACCTGCCGATGTTCGCGTGGGCCGGCTGGGCCCGGGTGGCCGTCTCGAACGCCCACCCCGCCGTCCGGGCCGCCGCCGACGAGGTGACCCTGCGCAACGACGACGACGGGGTCGCGGTCTATCTGGACCGACTACTGTCCCGGTGATGCGAGAGGTACCCCGGCTGGTCGCGACCGACATCGACGGCACCCTGATCGACGACGAGCGGATGCTCAGCGCGCGTACCGCGGGGGTGTTGCAGCGGATCTCCGCGGCGGGCACGCCCGTCGTGCTGGTCACCGGCCGGCCGATCCGCTGGCTGCAACTCGTGTACGACCAGCTTCCCACCCCGCTCCCGGCGATCTGCGCCAACGGGGCGGTGGTCTACGACCCGGTCACCGACGAGGTGCTGCGGGCCGACCCGTTGGCACCGGAACTGCTCGCCGAGGTGGCCCGCCGGCTGCGGGCCGCCGTGCCCGGGGTGAGCTTCGCGGTGGAGATCGTGGACAGCCGGCAGATGCGGCACGAGGCGCACTATCCGCTGCGCTGGGACGCCGACGCCGACGCCATCCGGGCGATCGGGTCGCCGGAGGAGCTGCACTCCGTACCGGCGGTGAAGTTGCTGGCGCGGGCGGGTGAGCAGGACCCGGACGCGTTCGTCCGGGTGGTCGCCGGGGCGCTCCAGGGGCTGGCCGAGGCGACCCACTCGTCGTATTCCGGGCTGGTCGAGATCTCCGCCGCCGGGGTGACCAAGGCGGCGGGGCTGGCCTGGTACTGCGCCCGGCTCGGCATCGACGAGCGGGACGTGCTGGCCTTCGGTGACATGCCGAACGACGTGCCGATGCTCACCTGGGCCGGTCGGGCGGTGGCGGTGGCGAACGCGCACCCCGCCGTCCTGGAGATCGCCGACGAGGTGACGGCGGCGAACTCCGCCGACGGGGTGGCGGCGTATCTGGAGAAGGTCTTCGGGCTGGCCTGAGCGGGCCGGGCGCCGCGCGATGCGCGACGCCCGGACCAGGTCAGAGGTACTGGCCGGTGCTGTGGCCCTCGCCACCCTGCGGCTGGCCCATGCCGGGCATCCCCGGCATGATCCCGCCCGGCCCGCTGGGGAGCGCCTGCCGGCCGGAACGCATCTGCTCCAGCTGCACCCGGGCGGCCATCTGCTGGGCCACCAGCGCCGCCTGGATGCCGTGGAACAGCCCCTCCAGCCAGCCGACCAGCTGGGCGTGGGCGATCCGCAGCTCACCCTCGCTGGGCGCCTGGTCCTCGGCGAAGGGCAGCGAGAGCCGCTCCAGCTCCTCGCGCAGCTCCGGGGCGAGGCCCTCCTTGAGCTCGACGATCGAGCGTTCGTGGATCTCGCGCATCCGGTGCCGGCTCGCGTCGTCGAGCGGAGCGGACTTGACCTCCTCCAGCAGCTGCTTGATCATGCTGCCGATCCGCATCACCTTGGCCGGCTGTTCGACCAGGCGGGTGGGGTCCTCGCCGTGGCCCTCCTCGGTCGGCACGGCGCCGACCGGCCGGCCGTCCGGGCCGACCACCACCACGGTGCCGGGGATGCCCTCCTGGCCCGGCTCGTCATTCTGTCCAGCTGAGCGCGCGTCGGTCATGGGAACCATCTTTACCCAGCGCCCGCCCGGCACACCCGCCGGGACCGGCTCCCGGGACGGACCGGCCCGCCCGGGTCGCGCTACCGTCGCTGGCATGTCCGCAGACCCGCGCGCCGTGCTGACCCGGCCCGCCCCGGCGCCGGACGTGACGGTCGCCTACGGCGACCACCCCGACCAGCTTGCCGATCTGCGCCGACCCGCCGGCAGCGGCCCGCCCCGCCCGCTGGTGATCGTCGTGCACGGTGGTTTCTGGCGTACGGAGTACGACCGGAGCCACACCGGCCCGATGGCGGCGGCGTTGGCCGCGCTGGGCCATCCGGTCGCCCAGGTCGAGTACCGCCGGACCGGACAACCGGGCGGCGGCTGGCCGGGCACGCTCACCGACGTGCTCGCCGGGGTGGCCGCGCTGCCCGGGCTGGCCGCCGAGGCGCTGCCCGGCCGGGTGAGCGCCGCACCGCCGATCCTGGTCGGCCACTCGGCCGGCGGACACCTGGCGCTGTACGCGGCGGCACAGGCCCCGGCCACGGTCGGCGGGGTGCTGGCGCTGGCCCCGGTGGCCGACCTGGCCGAGGCGTACCGGCTGGACCTGGACGGTGGGGCGGTGGCCGCGCTGCTCGGCGGTGGCCCGGCCGAGGTGCCGGACCGGTACGCGGCGACCGATCCATCGGCATTGGTGCCGATCCGTGTACGCACAGTAGTCGTGCATGGGGCGCTGGACCGCCAGGTCCCGCTCGGGATGAGCCGTTCCTGGGTCGCCGCAGCCCGGGCGGCGGGCTCCCCGGTCACGCTGGTTGAGCTGCCCGAATCCGAGCATTTCGGGCTCATCGCACCGGGCTCGACGGCATGGCCGACGGTGCTCGACGCGTTGCGGTCCCTGCACGATGATCTTTCCGGCATTGACGCAGCGTCGCCAAGCAGGTAGAACGCCGGTGGGGCGGTCAGCCCTGCCAGCGCGTGTGGAAGGAAACCGGTGTCGCAGATGAACCGTAGGCGGGCACTCCAACTGCTGGCCGCACTCGGCACCACGGGACTCGCCGCCGGCTGCGGCAGCGACTCCGGAAGCGCCGCGAAGGAGTCCGGCAGCCCCGTCAAGATCGGGCTGATCGCGCCGGGCGGGAACGACCCGATCGGTGACGAGATCACCAACGGCTTCCAGCTCTTTCTCGCCCTCAACGACCAGCGCCTCGGCGGCCACCCGGTGACCCTGGTCCCCGCCGACGAGGGCACCAGCGTCAAGAGCGCCCAGTCCGCCGCCGACCGGCTGCTCAAGGAGGGCGTGATCGCCCTCACCGGCGTGGCCGGCTCGACCGCGATGTCCGGCATCCGCGACATGGTGGAGCAGGCCCGGGTGCCGCTGATCGGCTCCAACGCCTCCCCGGCCAGCCTGCAGAGCGTCGTCTACATCTGGCGCACGTCGTACGTGCTCGACGAGCCCGGTCAGGCGCTCGGCGACTACCTCCGGCAGACCCTCAAGGCCGGCGAACGGCTGATGATCATGGCGCCGGAGGGGCAGGGCAGCCTGGACGTGATCGCCGGCTTCCGGCGGGCCTACGAGGTGGGCGGGGTGCGGCTCACCGAGGCACCGATCCTCACCAGCACCAGCACATCGAAGGCCGACTTCTCCCCCTACATCGTCCGCGCGCTGAACCGCCGGCCGACCGCGATCTTCTGCCACTACTCGGGCACCGCGGCGGTCAACTTCATCAAGCAGCTCTACGCCGAGGGCTACCGGGGCCGGATCTTCGCCCCCGGGTTCCTCACCGAGGGCCCGGTGCTCGACGCGCTGGAGAGCGAGACGAGCGCGATCGAGCGGTACGGCATCGACACCGCCCTGAACTACTCCGCCGACCTGAACAACAACGCCAACCGGCTCTTCGCGTCGGCCTACCGCAAGACCTACAACAACTCGCCGACCACCTACGCGATGGCCTCGTACGACGCGGCACAGGTGCTGGACAAGGCGCTCCGGATCGCCGGGGCGGACCCCAACCCCCAGCAGCTCAACCTGGCGCTGGGCAAGGTCGGCCAGATCGACAGCCCGCGCGGCACCTGGCAGTTCAACCAGCCGCGTACGCCCCAGCAGAAGTGGTACCTGCGCCGGGTGCAGAAGGACGGCCAGCTGCTGTCGAACGTGGTGATCAGCGAGTTGGCCACGCTCGGCTGAGCGCGACCCCCGTACGCCGACGGGCCGGCCTCCCGCGCGGAGGCCGGCCCGTCGTTCGCCGTGTCGGTCAGTGGCGCAGCTCGGCGATGCAGCACTTCACGCTGCCGCCGCCCTTCTTCAGCTCGGCCAGCTCCACCGGGACCGGGTGGTAGCCGGCCGCCTTCAGCTTGCCCGCCAGGCGGCTGGCCTCGCTGTTGAGCACCACGTTGAGGCCGTCGCTGACCAGGTTCAGGCCGAAGGCCAGGGCGTCGGAGTCGTCGGCGTGCACCGCGTCGGGGAAGAGCTGGGTGAGCACCCGCTGGCTGGCCGCCGAGAAGGCACCCGGGTAGTAGACGACGTTCTCGTCGTCGATCGACGCGAGCGCCACGTCCAGGTGATAGAAGCGCGGGTCGACCAGGCGCAACGACACCACCGGCCGGCCCAGCGCCTCCTGCGCCTCGGCGTGCGCCGGCAGCTCGGTCCGGAAGCCGTGCCCGGCCAGGATCAGGCCGCCGTGCGCCTCCGGCAGGTACGCGAAGTCGCCCTCGCCCTCGTTGGTCTCGCTCGGCGCGATGAACCGCCAGTCCTGCGACTCGTAGAACGCCCGGTGCGCGGCGGCCTCGGCGGCCCGCTGCTCGTGCTTGAACTGGGCGCCGTAGACCGTCCCGTCCACCACGAAGGCGCCGTTGGCCGCGAAGACCATGTCGGGCAGCCCCGCCTCGGGCGTGAGCAGGTGCACCTCGTGGCCGAGGCCGACGAGCGTCTCCCGCAGGCGGTCCCACTGCTTGACCGCCAGCGCGGCGTCGACCGGCGCGGTCACGTCCATCCACGGGTTGATGGCGTACTCGACCGCGAAGTGCTCAGGCGAGCACATGAGATATGTCCGCTTTCGCGGGACTCGCTGCTGGTTCACGGTCACCAAGAGTAGGTACGGTAGAACTTTGGTAACAGCCACAACCATTGCTTCCCGAAGGCGGAACGTTGCAGATAGACGCGGTCGACCAGCGAATCATTGCGTTGCTCGTGGCGGACGCCCGCGCGTCGTACGCCGACATCGGCACCCGGGTGTCACTCTCCGCCCCCGCCGTCAAGCGACGGGTCGACCGACTCCGCTCCACCGGCGTCATCCGGGGCTTCACCGCCGTGGTCGACCCGGCCGCCGTCGGCTGGACCACCGAGGCCTTCGTCGAGCTGTTCTGCGCCGGCCGGACCACCCCCGCCCAGATCGGCGCGGCGGCCCGCCGGCACCCCGAGGTGGTCGGCGCGTACACCGTCTCCGGCGAGGCGGACGCCCTCGTCCACCTCCGCGCCGCCGACATCTCCCACCTGGAGGACGCGCTGGAACGGCTGCGGGCGGAGTCCTTCGTGACCTCGTCCCGCAGCACCATCGTTCTCTCCCGGCTGGTCGAGTCGCCCGGCGTCGGCCCCTCCACCACGTGATCCCCGCCTCGGGGCGGACGGGAACCGGAGCGGGTCGGACGCCGTCGAACCGGACATGAAACGGGTGACCGCCTCCGCCGCGACCGGAACCCTGCTCGCCCTGAGCCTCCTCGCCGGCAGCGGCGTCGCCCCCGGGACGGCCGCACCCGACCCGGCCCCGTCCACCGTCCGGCTCGTCGCCTACGACTCCTGCGCGGAGGCGCTCGCCGGACTGCGGGCGGCGGCCACCGCCTCGGTCGGGCCGTGGGGCTTCGGCGCCGGCTGGCGCGCCGCCCTCCTCGACGACCTCGCCACACCGGCCGGCGTCGCGGCCCGGCCCGACGCGGCGGGCAGCACCGCGCCCGAGCACTCGCAGACCAACAGTCACGAGCCGGGCGCGGACGAGCCGGACCTGGTGAAGACCGATGGTCGGCGGATCGTCACCGTCACCCGGGGCGTGCTGCGGGTGGTCGACCCGGCCACCCGGCGACAGACCGGGCAACTCGACCTCGTCGACGGGCAGCCCGCCCGGTGGTGGCCCGAGGCCGACCTGCTACTGCACGGCGACCGCGCCCTGGTGCTGCTCCGCCCGGGCGCACCCGAGGTCGACGGCCCGGCAGGTCGCCCCGCCCGCGCCGACGGGCCACAACTGCTCCTGGTCGACCTGACCGGCCGGCCCACGGTGGTCGGGACGTACCGGATCCAGGGGAGCCTGCTCGACGCGCGGCAGACCGGCGCGACCGCCCGGGTCGTGGTCAGCTCACAGCCGCGATTCCCCTTCCCGTACGACGAGCGGCGCGACGACGCCGAACGGACCGCCGCGAACCGCGCGGTGATCGCCCGCGCCGGCCTGGACGCCTGGCTGCCCCGCTACGAGTGGACCGCCGACGGGGAACGCCACGTCGGGCGGGTCGGCTGCGACCGGCTCAGCCGGCCGACCACCGGCAGCGGCGTCGGGCTGCTGACCGTGCTCAGCTTCGACCTCGCCACCGGTCGCCTCGGCGACGGCGACCCGGTGAGCATCGCCGCCGACGCCGACACCGTCTACGGCACGACCGACGCCCTCTACCTCGCCGGGCCGGCCGGGCCGGTCCGGCAACCCGGGTGGACGGGGCCACGCCGGGCCGGGCCCGAACGCACCGCGATCTACCAGTTCGACGCCACCGGCCCCGGCCACCCCCGCTACGTGGCCGCCGGCAGCGTGCCCGGCACGCTGCTCAACCAGTACGCGCTCTCCGAGTGGCGGGGCCACCTGCGGGTGGCGACCACCTCCACCGAACCGGGGACCGGGGTGACCGGGTCCGCCGTGCAGGTGCTCGTCCGCCGCGGCGACCGGCTCGCCGGTACGGGCCGACTGGGCGACCTCGGCCGGGGTGAACGGATCACCTCCGTCCGTTTCCTCGGCGGCACCGGTTACGTGGTGACCTTCCGCCGGACCGACCCGTTGTACGTGGTCGACCTGACCGACCCCGCCGCGCCCCGGCTCACCGGCGAACTGAAGATCACCGGCTGGTCCGCGTACCTGCACCCGGTGCCCGGGGACCGACTGCTCGGCGTCGGCCAGGAAGCCGACGACCTGGGGCGGGCACAGGGACTACAGCTCTCCCTCTTCGACGTGCACGACCCCGCCCACCCCGGTCTGCTGGCCCGGCACCACCAGCCGTACGACACCTCGGCCGCCGAGTTCGACCCGCACGCGTTCCTCTTCGAGCCGGCCACCGGCCTGGTGGCGCTGCCCGTCACCGGCGGCGGCCTCCGCCTGCTCACCGTCACCGACCGGGCGATCCGTCAGGTCGGCACGGTCACCCACCGGCAGGGCGGTGCGGTCACCCGGTCGCTGCTGGTGGACGGCACGCTCTGGACCGTCTCCGGGACCGGGCTGGCGGCCACCGACCCGGCCACCGCGCGTGACCTCGCCTGGCTCCCCTGGACCTGACGCACACCTCCCACGCAGATCCAGCGAAACACGCGCTTTCGCTGAATCTGTGGCGTCGGGGTTCGTGCGGGTGGGGTCAGAGGTACATGCCGGTGCGGTGCTCGTCCGACGAACGGGTCGGCTTGTCCCCCTCGCCGAAGAAGCGCTTGCCGCCGAACTCGCCGTGCAGCCGGTCGTCCAGCTCGTCGGCCAACCCGGTCATCACCTGCACGGCGAGCATCAGGTGGGTGGCCTGGAAGTTGCGCCCGAAGACCGGGATCGACGCCCAGACCGTGTCGTCGGCGCAGTAGAGCCGGCCGATCGGCATCCGGTTGGTCAGCTCGGAGAGCTTGACGTAGAGCCGCTCGGTCGGCTCGACCTCGGTGAGCACCGGGGAGAAGACGTCCACCAGCGGCGGATTGTCGCGGACCCGGACGAAGACCATCGCGGAGCCGGCCCGGATGTTGATGTCACCGTCGGAGTCGACCTGCAACTGGTCCGACTGCGACTTGAGCATGGTGGAGACGACGGTGCGGACCCGCTCCTCCAAGGCCAGCACGTCGTTCTCACCGGCCTGCGCGGTCGCCGCCGCGGCCAACGCCTCGTCGAGGTCCGCCTCGACGTCCCGGTCCGGGCCGAACTCGCTGCGCGCGGTGCCCAGCGGCTCCACCGGCAGCGGCTCGCCCTCCGCGTCGTGCACCAGATAGACCAGGAACGCCGGGTGCGGCGCCCCGTAGACGTCGCGGAGCGTGCGGGACAGCACCGCCGCGAGCCGGCTCGACTCGCTGGTGGGAGCGTCCAGGCCGAAGTGCTCGCCCGAGCCCGCGACCACGCCGGGCGGGGACCAGCCGAGCGCGACCATGTCGGCCACCGCCGCCCGGTCCAGCCGGTAACCCGGCGGCAGGGTCGCGTTGCCGACCGCCCGCGCGGCGAGCCGCCCCTCCGCGCCGACGTCCACGCTGATCGAATAGACGGCGTCCCCGGTGCCGGAGGCGGTCGGGTCGAGGGTCAGCTCGACGTGCGCGCCGGTGGGCAGCGCCCGCAGCCGGTCGGCGAGCGCCCGGGCGAAGTCCCGCCACGCCTCCGTCACCTTGGCCCGCAGGTCGGCCGTGGTCGGCTCGTCCAGCAGGATCGACTCGTACTGCTCCGGCGTCTCGCCGGCGCGGTCATCGGTAGGTGCCGAGGGGTGGTCTGCCGTCATGATCGCCTCCGTCCGTCACCGCCACCCTACCCACGGGGGACGGGGGTCGAATCAGCCCGGACCGGGATCGGACACCCTCCCGGGGTCACCCGGCGAGGCTGGTCCCGTCGAGCTGCACCGGCCAGCTCGCCGCGAGCCCACTGAGCCGGGAGGCCGCCGTGGCGAGGTCGGCGCCCCGACCGACCGCGAGCCCCAGCAGGTAGGCGCTGACCGGGGCGCCGGGCCGCAGCACCTGGTGGGCCACGTCCTTGGCCAGGTCGAGCACCACCGGCACCGACACCTCGGCCGGGTCCAGCTCCAGCTCGGCGCAGGCCGCCGTGACCCACTCGTCCATCACCGTCATCGTGTCCACTCCTCGGCCCGGCGTACGTCCTCGTCAGTGTCGCAGTCGAACCAGGGCGGCGGACCCGAGCCCGACCACGGCACCTCCAGCACGGTCAGCCCGCCGAGCAGCGCCCGGAACGGGGCCCCGTCGAGCGTCCCGCCGCGCTCGGCGGCGAGCCGGTCCAGGGCGGCCCGCAGCGCGGCGACCCGCCACACCCCGCAGAGCTGCTGAAGGCGGCCGTCACCATCGAGGTGGCAGACCCCGTCGGCGGTCGACCCGGCGAGCCGCCGGAGCAGGTCGGCCACCGCATCGGCGGTGAGCAGCGGCAGGTCGCCGGCGAGCAGGGCCACGGTGGTCGTACCGGGGTCGAGCAGGGCCAGTCCGGCGGCGGTGGCGGCGACGGGTCCGCCGCCGGGAGGCTGCTCGCGGGTCACCCGCACCCCCGGGGGCGCCCCGTCCACCGGCCCGACCAGCACGCGTGGTTCCGCGTCGGCGACCGCGGCCAGCACCCGGTCCCGCATCGGCCGGCCACCGACCGGGAGCGCGGGCTTGTCCACCCCGCCCATCCGCCGGGCCGCGCCTCCCGCGAGCACCACCGCCGCGTACGTCGTCACCCGCCCCACGCTAGCCGCGCCGCCCGGTGGCCGCCGACCACGGTCGCCGTGCGGATCCCCGGGTGGGCGGGGCAGGATGGCGGGATGGGACGGGCGACTGACCGGCGGGGCGTGCAGCGGATCGACCTGGACGCGGCGGGGGACGGACGCGCCCGGGTACGCCGCCAGGACACCCTGGCCGTCGAGGAGCCGTTGGAGATCCGGGTGGGACCGGGAGGTCCCGGCCGGCGCAAGCCACTCGCGGTGACCATGCGGACCCCCGGCGACGACCTCGACCTGGCGATCGGCTTCCTGCTCACCGAAGGGCTGATCGGCTCCGCCGACGACGTGCACACCGCCCAGCTCTGCGCGGGCGCGGACACCCCGAACACCTACAACGTCGCCGACGTGGTGCTCGCCCCGGGCGTGCCGCCGCCCGTCACCGACGTCTCCCGCAACTTCTACACGACCAGTTCGTGCGGGGTCTGCGGCAAGGCGAGCATCGACTCGGTGCGGACCCGGTCGCGCTTCGCCGTCGTCGACGACCCGCTGGTCGTGCCGGCCGACACGCTGGTCGCGCTGCCGGATCGGCTGCGGGCGGCGCAGCGGGCCTTCGACCGCACCGGTGGGCTGCACGCGGCCGGGCTCTTCACCGCCGCCGGTGAACTGGTGGTGCTCCGCGAGGACGTGGGCCGGCACAACGCGGTGGACAAGGTGATCGGCTGGGCGGTGCGGGAACGCCGGCTGCCGCTGGCCGGGCACGTGCTGCTGGTCTCCGGCCGGGCCAGCTTCGAGCTGACGCAGAAGGCCTGGATGGCCGGGGTGCCCCTGCTGGCGGCCGTCTCGGCGCCCAGCACCCTCGCCGTCGAGCTGGCCGACGAGGCGGGGATGACCCTGGTCGGCTTCCTGCGCGGCCGGACGATGAACGTCTATACCGGGGGGCAGCGGCTGAGCGGCACCGACTGAACCGGCCGGGTGACGCCACGACGACGGCCGCCGGGCCACGCTGCGGCACCGGGTCGGCATCAGATCGTCCGGCGGGAGACACCGCGTCGGCGGGCCCGTCGACGGATCACGCCGGGCAGGCCGACCGCGGGCCAGCCGTCCAGCTCGGACGGGGGCACGCCCCGGCGGAGCAGGTCGTCCAGGAGCAGCGCGAGCGAGTAGTCGGGGTGGGTGGCCAGCACCCGTTCCAGCGCCACCGCCGCGAGCGCACCCAACCCGGCCCGCCAGGCGGCGAAGGCGAGCAGGCTGCCCGGAGCGGCGGTCAGCTCCGGCTCGGCCCGGCGCAGCACGTCGGTCCAGAGGCTGATGTCGGCGTCCCGCCCGTCGGTGCGTTCCCAGGCGTGGTCGCGCACCGGGAGCCGGGTGAGCAGGACGGTCAGCCAGGCCGCCTCGTCGTCGGTCAGCCGCTCGCCCCGCCGGTGCCGCCGCAGCGCGACCCGGAGCGCGGCGACACCGGCCGAGCGGACCGACCGCCCGCCGACGGGCGGGGTCTCGTCCGCCTCCTCGGTGAGTGCGGCGAGCCGACGGCGGGCCCGGGCGGTGGCCTGCCGCATGGCGACCCGGACCGGCCCGTCGAACGGGGCCACCTGCGCGGTCAGCGCCGCCCGGTCGGGGAGGGCGACCTGCCCGGCGAAGACGGCCGCCGCGCTGACCTCGCTCGCCCCCGGGTCGTACGGGGTGCCGTCGGGCGGGCAGCAGTCCGGCTCGATGCAGAGGTAGGACCACCAGCGCCCGTCGGTCACCCGGAGCGCGTCGAGGACGAGCAGGCCGGCCTCGCCCAGCGCCTCGCCGACCGCGTCGACCGTCGGGGTGACCCGGGAGGCCGGGCCGTACCCGACGACGGTGGCGGCGCCGGCGCCCTGTCGGGAGATCACCCCGGCGAGGTGCCGCGCCGCCGGCTGAGGGTCCGCCGCGGGTGGGGGCAGGTCGGCCCGGGCGGCGAAGACGACCTGCCGGCCACGCATCGCCACCACCACGACGCTGTCGGCGGGATGGAAGCCGAGCAGGTACGGCACGGCGGCGATCAGGTCGGCGGGCGAGCGGACGGCGAGCCGGGGGCGGTCGGTCGGAGTCATGTCGGGAGCCTGCGACGGGGAACTGCCCCACCGACAGGCCCTGTGGACGACACGCTGGTTGTCCACAGATACGGAGAGTATCGATGCAGGTCGGAGCGATTCGGCACCCGCCGCGGAGCGGCACCACCCACGCCGCCGGGCGGGACGGGCTACGTTGCGCTCATGGACCTGGCCTATCTGCGGGCGCATCCGGAACACCTGCCGACCTTCCTGACCCATCAGCGGATCCGGGAGACGCCGGTGTCCGGCGGTGACATCTGTGCCGCCTCCCGGCTCACCCTGGACGACGGCCACTCGGTCTTCGCCAAGACCTGGCCGGAGACGGCGGGACGGCCGGTGCCGGAGGGGTTCTTCGCCACCGAGGCGGCCGGGCTGCGCTGGCTGCGCGAGGCGGGCACGGTGGCCGTACCGGAGGTGGTGGTGGCCCTGCCCGGGCTGCTGGCGCTGGACTGGGTGGACAGCGGCGAGCCGACGCCCGAGGCGGCCGAACGGTTCGGCCGGGAGCTGGCCGGGCTGCACCGGGCCGGCGCGCCCGCGTTTGGGGCGGAGTGGACCGGCTTCATCGGCGCGCTGCCGCAGGACAACACCCCGGAGCAGGGCCCGTGGTGGGAGTGGTTCGCCCGGCGTCGGCTCCAGCCGTACCTGCGGATGTCGGTGGAGAACGGCGCCCTCACCGCCGCCGAGACCGACCTGGTGCAGGAGGTCGTCGAGCGGATCGCCGAGTTCGGCGGCGACGAGCCGCCGGCCCGGATCCACGGTGACCTCTGGCCGGGCAACCTGCTCTGGGGCGTCGACGAGCGGGTGTGGCTGGTCGACCCGGCGGCGCACGGTGGGCACCGGGAGACCGACCTGGCCCAGCTCGCCCTCTTCGGTGGCCCGCCGCACCTGGACCGGATCCTGGCCGCGTACGACGAGGCGTGGCCGCTGGCCGACGGGTGGCGGGCGCGGGTGCCGCTGCACCAACTCCACCTGCTGCTCGTGCATACCGCGCTCTTCGGCGGGGCCTACCGGGACGCGGTGGGCAGCGCGGCCCGCGCCGCGCTGCGTGGCGCCGGACGCGCTACGGTCGACAGGTGACCGCCGCCCCGACCACCGACGGGGTCCTCGTCGACCGGTACGGCCGTGTCGCCCGGGACCTTCGGGTCTCGCTGACCGACAAGTGCAACCTGCGCTGCACGTACTGCATGCCGGCCGAGGGGCTGCCCTGGCTGGCCGGGCCGCAGCTGCTGACCGACGACGAGATCGTCCGGCTGGTCCGGGTCGCGGTGCAGCACCTCGGCATCACCGAGGTCCGGTTCACCGGCGGGGAGCCGCTGATCCGGCCCGGGGTGGTCGGCATCGTGGCGGCCGTGGCGGCACTGGAGCCCCGCCCCCGGATCTCGGTGACGACCAACGGGATCGGGCTGGCCCGGCTCGCGCCGACCCTGCGCGCCGCCGGCCTGGACCGGGTGAACGTGTCGCTGGACACCCTCGACCGGGAGCGGTTCGCCGCACTGACCCGCCGGGACCGGCTGGCCGACGTGCTCGCCGGCCTGGCCGGCGCGGCCGAGGCGGGCCTCACCCCGGTGAAGATCAACTCGGTGCTGATGCGCGGGGTCAACGACGACGAGGCCCCGGCGCTGCTGCGCTTCGCCCTGGACCACGGCTACCAGCTGCGCTTCATCGAGCAGATGCCGCTCGACGCGCAGCACGGTTGGGACCGCGCCACCATGGTCACCGCCGACGAGATCCTGGCCGCCCTGGCCCGGGAGTTCGATCTCACGCCGGACCCGGCCGCCCGGGGTGCCGCGCCGGCCGAGACCTGGCTGGTCGGCGGCGGTCCCGCCACCGTCGGCGTGATCGGCAGCGTGACCCGGCCGTTCTGCGGCGACTGCGACCGCACCCGGTTGACCGCCGACGGCCAGGTGCGCGCCTGCCTCTTCGCCACCGACGAGTCCGACCTGCGCGCCGCGCTCCGGGCCGGCGCCGACGACGCCGACCTGGCGGCCCGCTGGCGTACGGCGATGTGGGGCAAGCGCGCCGGCCACGGCATCGACGACCCGACCTTCCTGCAACCCGCCCGACCGATGTCGGCGATCGGAGGCTGACCGGTGGAACTCACCGTCCGCTACTTCGCCGGAGCACGGGCCGCCGCCGGTCGCTCCGAGGAGTCCGCATCCGCCGGGCGCTGCCTGGACGAACTCCTCGACGAACTCACCGAGCGGCACGGCGAGCGACTCGCCACCGTGCTGAAGGCGGCGAGTTTCCTGGTCGACGGCGTGGCCTGCCATGATCGTCGGGCACCGCTGCCGGCCGGGACGACGGTGGACGTACTGCCCCCCTTCGCCGGGGGCTGAGGAGGCGCACGGTGTTGGCGATGGCGACCTTCGTGGGCTTCGCGGTGCTCGTCACCGCCCTCATCCACCTCTATCTGTGGAAGCGGCTGGTCCGGGACACCACCGGGCCGGGCCGCTGGCGCCGCCTCGGCGGCCTCGTGGCGCTGCTGCTGGCGCTGCTGGTCCCGGCCACCATGGCCGGCACCCGCAGCGGCATGTACTGGTTGGCCTGGCCGGGCTACCTCTGGCTGGCGCTGATGTTCTATCTGCTGGTGCTCCTGCTGGTGCTGGAGGTGCCGGTGGCGGTGGCGAAGCTGGTGCTGCGCCGCCGCGCGGCGGCCACCGCGCCGGCCGTCACCGCGCCGGAGCTCGCCCTGGTCGGCTCCGGGTCCGCACCGGCCCGACCCGGCCCCGACTCCGCACCGGCCCGCCCCGGATCCGGGTCCGCGCCGGTCGAGGCCGAGTCCGCGCCGGCCGGGACCGCCGGCCCCGCAGACCCGCCGCCCGCCGCGCCGGCAGGGGCGGCGGCGGACCAGCCGGACCACGACCCGTCGCGGCGGCTGCTGCTGGCCCGGGGCGCGGCGATCTTCGCCGGCCTGACCGCCGCCGGCGTCACCGGGTACGGCGTCCGCACCGCGATGGGCCCACCGCAGCTCGACCGGGTACGGATCCCGCTGGCCAAGCTGCCGCGCAGCATGGACGGCCTGCGGATCGCCACCGTCTCCGACATCCACCTCGGACCGCTGCGCGGACGGGCGCACACCGAGCGGATCGTCGAAATGATCAACCGGATGGACGCGGACCTGGTGGCCGTCGTCGGTGACCTGGTCGACGGCTCGGTGGCCGAGCTGGGCGAGGCGGCGGAGCCGCTGCGTGACCTGCGCTCCCGCTACGGCAGCTTCTTCGTCACCGGCAACCACGAGTACTACTCGGGCGTGGAGGAGTGGGTCCGGGAGGTCGACCGGCTCGGGCTGCGGGTGCTGCAGAACGAGCGGCTGGAGATCCGGTCCCGGGGCGGCGTGCTCGACCTGGCCGGGGTGAACGACGTGAGCGCGGCCGGCACCGGTCTCGCCGCCCCGGCCGACTACGCCGCCGCGCTCGGCGACCGCGACCCGAGCCGCCCGGTGGTGCTGCTGGCCCACCAGCCGGTGGCGGCGCACGAGGCGGCGAAGTTCGGCGTCGACCTCCAGCTCTCCGGGCACACCCACGGCGGCCAGATGGTGCCCTTCAACCTGGCCGTGAAGCTCCAGCAGCCGGTGGTGTCCGGTCTGGGTGAGGTGGACGGCACCAAGGTCTACGTGACCAACGGTGCGGGCTTCTGGGGGCCGCCGGTCCGGGTCGGCGCGCCGCCGCAGGTCACCCTGGTCGAGCTGCGCGCCCCATAGCGTGTCGGAGCCGCCCGGTCCAGCACCGGATTGCTCAGGTCACGCGTACGCGTGGCGGCGCACGGGTAGTGGACCGGCCGTGACAGGATGCGGCGTGCCTCCGTTCAGCGCCGTACCCCCCGGTGGCCTGCCGTCGTTCGTCGCGGACCTGCACATCCACTCGAGGTATTCGCGCGCGTGCAGTCGTGACCTGACCCTGCCGAACCTCGGCTGGTGGGCCCGGCGCAAGGGCATCGGCGTGCTCGGCACCGGCGACTTCACCCACCCCGCCTGGTACGACCACCTCCGGGAGACCCTCCAGCCGGCCGAGCCGGGGCTGTACCGGCTGAGCGCCGACGCGGAGCGGGACATCGCCCGCCGGCTGCCGCCGCGCCTGGCGAGCGCGGCCGAGGCCGACCCGGTCCGGTTCATGCTGAGCGTGGAGATCTCCACCATCTACAAGCGGGACGACCGGACCCGCAAGGTGCACCACCTGATCTACCTGCCCGACCTGGACGCGGTGGCCCGGTTCAACGCCGCGCTCGGGCGGATCGGCAACCTCGGCTCGGACGGCCGCCCGATCCTCGGTCTGGACTCGCGGGACCTGCTGGAGATCACCCTGACCGCCAGCCCGGACGGCTTCCTGGTCCCGGCGCACATCTGGACGCCGTGGTTCTCGGCGCTGGGTTCGAAGTCCGGCTTCGACGCGATCGCCGACTGCTACGCCGACCTGGCCGAGCACATCTTCGCGGTGGAGACCGGCCTGTCGTCCGACCCGGAGATGAACTGGCGGGTCGGCAGCCTGGACGGCTACCAGCTGGTCTCCAACTCGGACGCGCACTCGCCGCCCGCGCTGGCCCGGGAGGCCACCGTCCTGGACTCGGCCCGCGACTACTTCGCCATCCGGGACGCGCTGCGGACCGGTGACGGGCTGGCCGGGACGATCGAGTTCTTCCCGGAGGAGGGCAAGTACCACGCCGACGGGCACCGGCTCTGCGGCGTCAACTGGGCGCCGGAGCGTACCCGCGCGGCGGGTGGGCGCTGCCCGGAGTGCGGCAAGCCGCTGACCGTGGGGGTGCTCAGTCGGGTGGAGGAGCTGGCCGACCGGCCCGAGGGGCACCGGCCGGCGCACGCCCGCCCGGTCACCCACCTGGTGCCGCTGGCCGAGATCCTCGGCGAGCTCAACAAGGTGGGCGCCCGGTCGAAGCGGGTCGAGGGGAAGCTCAACGACCTGGTCGCCGCGCTCGGCCCGGAGCTGGAGATCCTCACCGCCACCCCGCTGGACGAGATCGGCCGGGTCGGTGGGGAGCTGCTGGCCGAGGGGATCGGGCGGCTGCGCCGCGGTGACGTGCGCCGAGTTCCCGGCTACGACGGCGAGTACGGCGTGATCACCCTCTTCGACCCGGCCGAGCTGGCCGGTGGCGGGACCTCGGGCACCCAGGACACGCTCTTCGACGTACCCGTGCCGGCGCAGCGACGACCGGCGGAGCCGGCGGTGAAGGCGAAGGCCGGGCGCCCGGCGGCGGCCCGGGCCGAGCCGAAGCGGAAGGCCGCGCCGCCACCGCCCCCGCCGATCGCGCCGGTGCCCTCCCCGCACGAGCCGTTCGAGCCGATGCTCGCCGGCATGGAGGAGGTCGGCACCGGCCTGCTGGACCGGCTGGACGCGATGCAGCGGGTGGCGGCCTCGGCACCGGGCGGGCCGCTGCTGATCGTGGCCGGCCCGGGCACCGGCAAGACCCGGACGCTGACCCACCGGATCGCCTATCTCTGCGCGGAGCTGAACGTCTTCCCCGAGCAGTGCCTGGCGATCACGTTCACCCGGCGGGCCGCCGAGGAGCTGCGGCACCGGCTGGACGGCCTGCTCGGGCCGGTCGCCGAGGACGTCACGGTGGGCACCTTCCACTCCCTCGGGCTGGCCATCCTGCGGGAGAACGCCGAGGCGGCGGGGCTGCCGGCGGACTTCCGCATCGCCGACGACACCGAACGGGCGCAGGCCCGGTCCGAGGCGGGCACCGACGACGCCGGGTACACGGCGCTGCTGCGCAAGGACGACCTGGTCGACCTGGACGAGCTGCTCACCCTGCCGGTCGCGCTGCTGAAGGCGGACCGGAAGCTGGTCCAGGAGTACCGCGACCGCTGGCGGTGGATCTTCGTCGACGAGTACCAGGACGTCGACGCCGTGCAGTACGAGCTGCTGCGCCTGCTCAGCCCGGCCGACGGCAACCTCTGCGCGATCGGCGACCCGGACCAGGCGATCTATTCGTTCCGGGGTGCCGACGTCGGCTACTTCCTGCGTTTCTCGCAGGACTTCACCGACGCCCGGCTGGTCCGGCTGAACCGCAACTACCGTTCGTCCGCGCCGATCCTGGCCGCGGCGGTGCAGGCGATCGCGCCGTCGTCGCTGGTGCGCGGTCGTCGACTGGACCCGGCCCGGCTCGACCTGGAGGCCCCGCTGGTCGGCCGCTATCCGGCGGCCACCGTCGCCGACGAGGCCGACTTCGTGGTCCGCACCGTCGACGAGCTGGTCGGCGGCCTGTCCCACCGGTCGCTGGACTCGGGTCGGATCGACGGCCGGTCGACCACGCTCTCCTTCTCGGACATCGCCGTGCTGTACCGCACCGACTCCCAGGCCGCGCCCATCGTGGACGCCCTGTCCCGGGCCAACATCCCGGTGCAGAAGCGCTCGCACGACCGGCTGCGGGACCGGCCCGGGGTGCTGGCCATCGCGCGTGAACTGCGGCACGCCGACGGCCTCGACGGCGCGTTGGCCGCCCGGGTCCGGCTGGCCGGGCAGGTGCTGGCGGAGCGGTTCGCCGTACCGACCCTGGACGGCACGGGCACGGTCCGCCCCGAGGACGTCCGTACGGCGGTGGACCTGCTCACCCCGCTGGCCCGGCGCTGCGGCGACGACCTCGGGCTGTTCCTGTCCCAGCTTTCGACCGGCGCGGAGGTGGACGCCCTCGACCCGCGCGCCGAGGCGGTCACCCTGCTCACCCTGCACGCCGCGAAGGGCCTGGAGTTCCCGGTCGTCTTCCTGGTGGGGGCCGAGGACGGGTTGCTGCCGCTGCGCTGGCCCGGCACCGAGCAGGACGAGGACGCGGTCGCCGAGGAGCGGCGGCTCTTCTTCGTCGGCCTGACCCGCGCCCAGGACCGGCTGTACGTCAGCCACGCCGCGCGCCGGGTCCGGCACGGGGCGGAACGCGACTGCCGCCCGTCGCCGTTCCTGGACGTGATCGACCCCGGCCTCTTCGAACGCTTCGGTGAGGCGGAGCCGCGCCGCCCGAAGGACCGGCAACTCAGGCTTATCTGAGCGGCGGGTCAGCCGAGCAGCACCGCCAGCCAGAAACCGGCGAGGAGGGCCGGGCCGAAGGGCAGCGGGGTGTCCCGGCGTACCCGACGGGTGGCGAGCAGCGCGAGCACGGCCACGCCGTTGAGCAGGTGCGGCAGGAGCAGTCCGAGTCCGAGGGTCGGCCAGCCCAGCCAACCGAGCGGCAGGCCGAGCGCGGCGGCGAGCTTCACGTCACCGAACCCGAGCCGTGAGCCGGGCAGCAGCGCCAGCACGACGTAACCGGTGAGGGAGAGCGCCGCGCCGGCCAGCGCCGGAGGCAGCCGGTCGGCCGCGCCGGTGACCAGCGCCGCGCCGACGAGCCCGGCACCCCCGCCCACCGCCACCGCGGCCACCAGCGGGTCCGGCAGCCGCAGGCAGGCCAGATCCACGGGTACGAGCACCAGCCCGACCGCCGCGACCAGCAGCAACGCCGGCAGCGCCGGGTCGGCGCCCCGGTCGGCGGCGAGTCCACCGAGGACCACCGCGCCGACGGCTGCCCCGACGACCGCCGTCCACCCGGGTCGGGGCCGCCCCGTCGGCGGCGACGTCCCTGGCCGGACCGGTGGCCCGTCCGGCGTCGCGTGGGGCGGCCGGGCGGTGGTGAACCGGCGGGCCACCGTCGGAGCGGCGCCGCCGGCCAGGGCGCCGAGCAGCGCCACGGCGGTCACCAGTCCGGCGGACACGAGCCGGGATGTTACCGGCGGTTCGCCGCCGGTTCCGCCCCGTCGACCGGCCGGCGGGGCCGCTCGGTGCTCACCACCAGCGCCACCCCGGCCACGATCACCGCGCCGCCCAGCAGCACCTGCGCGGTGACCGGCTCCGCCGCGACGAGCGCGCCGAGCGCCACCGCGACCGCCGGATTGACGTACGCGTAGGTGGAGACCAGGGAGATCGGCGCGTGGTGCAGCAGCCAGACGTACGCGGTGAAGGCGACCAGCGAGCCGGCCACCATGAGGTACGCCAGCGCCCCCCACGACCGGCCGGTCACCTCGGCCGGGGAGAAGTCGCGCAGCTCGCCGCGGAGCAGGGCGAGCACGGCCAGCGCGGCGGCACCGGCGACCATCTCGTAGACGGTGGCGACGAAGGGGTCGGCGGGCATCCGGATCCGGTTGGAGAGGAACGAGCCGACCGACCAGCAGGCGGCACCCACCACCACGGTCAGCGCCCCGGCCAGCGGCACCGCGCCGGAGCCACCGGTGGGGAGCACGAGCAGCACCAGGCCGAGGAAGCCGAGGGTCACCCCGGCGAAGGTCCAGAGTCGGGGGCGGTCGCCGGTGAGCGTACGCAGCAGCACCACCAGCAGCGGGACGGTCGCCACCAGCAGGGCGGCGATCCCGGAGGGGAGCGCGACGCCGGGCGGCCCGGATTCGGCGAGCACGACCAGGCCGTTGCCGCCGGCGAGCAGCAGCACCCCGACCAGCGCGGCGGAGCCGAGTTGGCGCCGGTCGACCCGGAGCGCACCCGGTCCCCGGCGGAGCAGCAGCACGACCGCCAGCACGAGCGCGGCGGCGGCGAAGCGGAGGGCGGCCGAGGCGAGCGACGGCAGCGACTCGACGGCGATCCGGATGGCCAGGTAGGTGGAACCCCAGAGAACGTAGACGAGGATCAGGCCGGTCCAGATCAGGGCCGGTCGGGTGGGGGTGGCGACCTGCCCCGGCGCGGCTCCGAGGGAACCGGGACCGGTCGGCGTCGCACTTGCGGGGCGTGAGCTCATCGGTGGACCACGCTACGGTGGCCTCGGCGTCGGCGTCGCCTCTTGGTGGCC
Organism: Micromonospora sp. CCTCC AA 2012012; assembly: GCF_040499845.1. NCBI lineage: Bacteria > Bacillati > Actinomycetota > Actinomycetes > Micromonosporales > Micromonosporaceae > Micromonospora > Micromonospora mangrovi. The sequence goes on along the minus strand of NZ_CP159342.1, from coordinate 5,357,160 downwards.
GGCCTCTCAACACTGGCGCACCCGGGAGGGCGTTGATGACGAACTTCGGACCACCGGCCGGCGGCTCTGGAGAGCCGTGGGGTGGCGGACGGCCCGACGACTCGTACGGCCGCCCGGCACCCGACCCGCGCTACGAGCCGCCGTACCAGCGGTCGACGGGGGGCTGGGACGAGCCGGCCGCCGGCAACGGCTGGGACGCCGGTCCACCGGACCGCCAGCCGGCCGCCGCCCCGGCGTACCCGCCCTACCAGCCGTACCCGACCGACCCGCAGTCCGGCTACCCCACCGGCCCACAGTCCGGCTACCCGGCCGACCCGTACGCCCGGCCGGCTGCGGCTCCGTACGCCGAGCCGACGCCGCCGCCGAAGCGGGGGCGGGGTCCGCTGATCGCGGTGCTCGCCGCGCTGGCGGTGCTGGTCCTGGGCGGCGGGGCCGCCGTGGCGTTCCTCGGCCGGGACGACCCGCCGCCGGCGGGGACGACGCCGACCGGGCTGCCCTCGGTGTTCGGGGAACCGACGGCGGCGGCGACCGAGCCGGCCGCCCCGGCGTCGAGCGCGCCCGCCCCGCAGTCGTCGGCCGACCCGCGCTTCGTCAAGGTCGGGCAGTGCGTCCGCAACGAGGGTCCGGCCGGCGGCAAGCCGAAGCTGCTGATCAGCGCGTGCGGGGCGAAGACCTATCAGGTGCTGCGGCGTTTCGACGGCGCCACCAGCGGTGAGAAGGACGCCCAGGCGAAGTGCGCCAAGGTCACCGGCTACACCAACTGGTACTTCTTCGACAGCGAGTTGGACACCCTCGATTTCGTGCTCTGCCTCAAGCAGCGCTGATCCGCCCCTCACCCCTGGGAACTGCATGTCAACCTACGGTCCTTACGACTCCGGTCCCCCCGACGACCCGTACCAGCGCCCGGCCGGTCCGCCGCCGGTCGACCCGACGCTGCCGCAGTGGGGGCCGCCCCCCGAGCCGCCGACCACTCCCTTCCCCGGCCAGCAGCCCACCGCCGGCTACCCGCCACCCCCGGCGGGGAGCTACCCCCCGCCCGGTGGGGCGGTCCCGCCGCCGCCGGGGAGCGGCTACCCGCCGCCGGGTGGTGGCTATCCGCCCTCGGGTGGCGGCTACCCGCCGCCGGGTGGGGCGCCCGTCTCCGGTGGCGGCTATCCCCCGCCCCCGGGGCCGTTCCCGCCGGCCGGTCCGGCTCCCGCACCGTTCCCGCCGGCCGGGGATCCGAATGCCGCGCCGTGGGGTGCTCCGGCCGCGCCGGGCTATCCGGTCGCCCCGGCCAAGCCGAAGCGCGGCGGCCGGATCGCCCTGATCATCACGCTGGTGGTGCTGCTCGTGCTCTGCCCCTGCCTTGGGTTGGCGGGCTGGGGGGTGTGGAAGGCGGGCCAGGAGAAGGACAAGGTCGCGACGCCGTCGACGAGCGCCCCGGTGGTGCCGACCGACGAGCCGACCGCGGCTCCCACGACCGCCGAGCCCAGCCCGACCGAGGACCCCGAGGAGGACCTCGCCAAGGGCGACTGCGTGGTCAACGACGGTACGGACGCCGACGCGTCGCTGCGCAAGGTGAAGTGCGGTCCGGGGACGTACCAGGTGCTGCTGCGGATTCCGGGTACCACCGACGGTGACCGGTGCAAGAAGGCGGCGCCGACGGCGACGGCCAACTACGTCAGCGACAACCCGCTGGACTCGCTGGACTTCGTGCTCTGCCTGAAGAAGCGCAGGTAAGCCGGCGTAGCCAAAACTAGGGCTGTCTAGCGTGGACGCTAGACAGCCCTAGTTTCATCTCGACAGCCCCGACACGCCGGTAGCCGCATCTATCCATCTCTAGCCCTCCGGCTAGACGGCCCGATACGGTGCGATACGTGGATCCGGTCCGCAACCCGTACGCTCCGGGCGCCGGCCAGCGCCCGCCCGAACTCGCCGGGCGGGGGCGGGAACTCGACGTCTTCGACGTGGTGCTGGAGCGGATCGCCCGGGGTCGCCCCGAACGCAGCCTGATGCTCACCGGCCTACGCGGGGTCGGCAAGACCGTACTGCTCAACACCCTCCGCTCGCAGGCCATCAACCACCTCTGGGGCACCGGCAAGATCGAGGCGCGTCCCGACCAGTCACTGCGTCGCCCGATCGCCGCCGCGCTGCACATGGCGGTCCGGGAGTTGGCTCCCCGACACCGCGCCCCGGACCGGATCGACGCGTTCCTCGGCGTGCTCAAGGCGTTCGGGCAGCGGCCCGCGCCGACCGGGCGGGCCGGGGCCGCCCCGAAGCTGCGCGACCGCTGGCAACCCGGCATCGACGTGCCGGCCACCATCGGCCGGGCCGACTCCGGGGACATCGAGATCGACCTGGTCGAGCTGCTCAGCGACGCGGCGGCGGTGGCCGCCGACGTGGGCACCGGGATCGCCGTCTTCATCGACGAGATGCAGGACGTCGGTGCGGAGGACGTCTCGGCGCTCTGCGCCGCCTGCCACGAGCTGTCCCAGCTCGGCGCGCCGCTGATCGTGGTCGGTGCGGGGCTGCCGCACCTGCCGGCCGTGCTCAGCGCCGCCAAGTCGTACTCCGAACGGCTCTTCCGCTACCAGCGGATCGACCGGCTGGACCGGATCGCCGCCGACCAGGCCCTCTGCGCGCCGGCCGACCGGGAGGAGGTCGAGTACGAACAGAAGGCCCTCGACCTGCTCTACGAGAAGTCCGGCGGCTACCCCTACTTCGTGCAGGCGTACGGGAAGGCCACCTGGGACCACGCGCCGCGCTCCCCGATCACCGCCGCCGACGTCCGGGTCGCCGCGCCCGAGGCCGAGGCGGAGCTGGCGGTCGGCTTCTTCGGCTCCCGGTTCGAGCGGGCCACCCCGGCGGAGCGCGAGTACATGCGGGCGATGGCGACGCTCTCGCTGGTGGAGGGGGAGGAGAGCGCCGGCCGCGACGACATGGACGCGGCGGTCCCGACGGCGGAGATCGCCCGTTCCCTCGGACGCAAGCCGGCCAGCCTCTCCCCGGCCCGGGACGCGTTGATCAAGAAGGGATTGATCTATTCCGGCGAGCGGGGCACGGTCGCGTTCACCGTGCCGCACTTCGGCCGCTACCTGCGCACCCAGCCGGCCTGACCGGCACCTCGGCCCCGGAAACCGGGCCGGCTCACACCTTCGACCACGGTGGCGGGAAGACCACCTCGCCGCGCGGCACCGGTCCCGCACCGCTGACCGACGGCGGCAGCTCCAGCGCCTGCCACGGGTCGCCCAGCCCTGACCAGGGGCTGGTCAGCCCCATCCGGTCGGCACGGCCGAAGCCGAACCGCCGATAGAAGGCGGGATCGCCCAGCACCACCACCAGCCGCTCGTCCAGCTCCGTGGCGGCGTCCAGGGCGGCCTGCACCACCGCGGTGCCGTGCCCGATCCGCTGCCGGTGCGGGGCCACCGCCACCGGGCCGAGCGCGAGTGCCGGTGCCGAGCCGCCGTCGGAGCGGACCCGGACCCGGGTCAGCAGCGCGTAGCCGACCACCTCGCCGCCGGACTCGGCGACCATGGCCAGCTCGGGAACCCAGGCGTCGCTGTGCCGCAACTCCTCCACCAGCCCCACCTCGGGCGGGGTGGCCACGTCGGGTCGGGCGAAGGCGGCGGCCAGCACCCGGGCGACCGGTCCCTCGTCGGCCGGGTCCTCGGGGCGGAGCCGCAGCGTCGTCACCCGCGCGACGTTACCGCGCGTACCCGGTCCATCCGCGACGGTCGCTGGAATTCGGCGTGGCGACCATCGCCGACGGACGTCCATGTCGGCCGATCCCTTTCGAGTGTTGCGGGGGTAGCCGCGTCCGCGGCGGGGTATGACTGATCCATGAAACCCGTGCGCTCCCTCGCCCGTGTCCTGTTGAGCGGCATCTTCGTGGTCAGCGGCGCCCGCAATCTGCAGAACGCCGGACGGCTCGTCCCCGCCGCGAAGCCGGTCACCGATCGGGTGACCCCGCTGCTCCAGAACCTCTCCCCCCGCATCCCGACCGACACCGAGAGCCTCGTCCGGATCAACGCGGCCACCCAGCTCGTCGGTGGGCTGATGCTCGCCACCGGGAAGTTCACCCGCCCGGCCGCCCTGGTCCTCGCCGGGACACTGGTGCCGACCACCGCCGCCGGTCATCCCTTCTGGAACTCCGAGGACGCGGCGTCGCGCAACAACAACCAGATCCACTTCCTCAAGAACCTCGGGCTCGTGGGCGGCCTGCTGCTCGCCGCCGCCGACACCGAGGGCAAGCCGGGGCTGCGCTGGCGTACCGGCCATCGGATCGGCCACTCGCGACGCTCGATGCAGCGGGCGGTCCGGACCGCCCGCCGAGAGGCGAAGATCGCCGTACGCTCGGCGGCCACCGCCCGACGACTCCCCGGCTGACCTGCAGCTATCCGGCCGCCACCCCCGCAAGGCCGCGAATTACCTGAACCACCAGACACCCGTTAACGCGGTGGAAACGTCGCAAACATGTGTGGGATCGGACACGGTCGCATAACGCGGGAGGCATCAACGTGAGGCGCCGTTCTAGGCTCCGTGCTGGACCTGGACGGGTAGTACGACCTTGGTACGGGGGTGGCCACGTCATGCCGGCGACCGTCGCAAGACGGATGAGCCGCCTCGCCCCAGTCCATCGCGTGACGCGTGGGATCGATCGCAGGACAGTCGTACGGACCGGCATCGTGGCCGCCGTCGCCTATGCCGCATGGCTCGCCATCGGGGCATTCGGGCGGCCGTACAACTTCTTCGACATGAAGATCTATCACGGTGCGGTGGTGTGGTGGGCGAGCGGCAACGAGCTCTATGACTTCATCGCGCCCTCGACGACCCTGGGTTTCACCTACCCGCCCTTCGCGGCCGTGGTCATGCTGCCGATGTCCTGGCTGCCGGTCGAGGCGGCCGGCTGGCTGAACGCGCTGGCCAGCATCACCGCGCTGGCGGTCGTCCTGACCGCGCTGCTGCGCCCGGTGGTGGACCGGCTGGGCTGGTCGCTGCGCTTCACCGTGGCGATCGCGGTGCCGATGGCGGTGGCCATCGAGCCGTCCCGGGAGACCCTCGGCTACGGCCAGGTCAACCTGCTGCTCTTCGCGTTGATCATGGCAGACCTGGTGGGCCTGCGCTGGCGGGCGAAGCGGGGCACCCACCACGACACGGCCACCTCGGCGGCGACCCGGTTCCTCTACAGCGGGGTCTGGGCGGGTGCCGGGATCGGGCTGGCCACCGCCGTCAAGCTGACTCCGGCGCTCTTCGTCGTCTATCTCATGATCACTCGCCAGTGGCGGGCCGCGATGACCGCGATCGGCACCACGATCGGCGTCACACTCGGCTCGTTCGCGCTGGTCGGCGAGGAGTCGCGGACGTACTTCACCAGCGTGCTGTGGCAGACCGAGCGGGTCGGGGCCGCCGACATGACCCCCAACCAGTCCCTCGCCGGCCTGCTGGCCCGCCTGTACGACTCGATCGAGACGCCCAAGCTGCTCTGGCTCGCCTTCGCCGTGCTGGTCCTCGCGCTGGGCCTGTCCCGGGCGGCGACCGCGCGGGCCGACGGCGACGAGCTGACCGCGTTCACCCTGGTCGGCCTCACCGCCAACGTGATCAGCCCGATCTCCTGGTCGCACCACCTGGTGTGGGTCATCCCGGCGATCATCGTGCTGGCCGACGCCGCGGTACGCCGCCGCGAGGCGAGCCGCGGGCTGCTGCCCCGGGTCAGCTCGGCCGCCGCCGGTGGGGTGCCCGGAGTCAACGCCCTGCGCCCACCGATCTGGTACCCGACGCTCACCGGCCTGCGGCACGGTGCCGCCGCGCTCGGGCTCTACCTGCTCTTCCTGATCTCGCCCATCTGGCCGTACGAGCACCAGCTGCCCGAGGTGTCCCACTACCAGGACGGGCTGTTCGGCGCGCTGATGGAGAACTCCCTGGCGATCGCCCTGATCGTGCTGGTCGCGGCGCTGCCGTGGCGCCCCGGCGCGGAACCGGCGTTCTACACCGACCGGCTGGCCCGGGCCGGCCAGCTCACCGGCCGCCGCTGACCGTTCCCACGGGACGGCAGCCGGGTCGAGCGGTCAGGGGCAGTTCACCCACTCCTCGGTGCCGTCGGTGAACACCTGCCGCTTCCAGATCGGCAGCCGCGCCTTGACCTCGTCGACCAGCCGGGCGCAGGCCGCGAACGCGGCGGCCCGGTGGGCGGTGGCGACCGCCGCGACCAGGGCCGCGTCGCCGATCTCCAGCGGGCCGATCCGGTGCGACACCGCCACCGCGTAGACCTCCGGGTCGGCGGCGACCTCGGCGGCGACCTCGCGGAGCACGGCCTCGGCGGTGGGGTGGCCCTCGTACTCCAGGCTGATCACCCCGCGCCCGTGGTCGTGGTCGCGGACCACGCCCTGGAAGGAGACCACCGCGCCGGCCCGACGATCGGCGACCGCCGCCTCGTGCGCGGCCAGGTCCAGCGGCTGCTCGGTGACCGTGCCGTACGCGACCGTGCCGGCGGGGCTCACCACGACCGCTCCCCGGGCAGCAGCGGCAGCGGCACGACCGGCACCCGCGCGCCGACCTCCCCGCTGGTGCCGGGCCGGATCACCGCGAAGCCGTCCGCCCCGGCCAGCCCGCGCAGCATCGCCGACCCGACGTGCCGCACCGGATGGGCGGTGCCGGCCGCCCGGTCCAGCCGGACCAGCGCGAGATGGGTGTAGTCGCCCCGGCCGGGAACCGGCTCGGCGAGGGTCGCCTGCGGCAGCACCGGCATCGGCCGGCCCTGGAGTCCGGCCAGCAGCGGAGCGACCAGCGACACCAGCGCGACGATCGCCGACTGCGGGTTGCCGGGCAGGCCGGCGACGAACCGGACCCGCCCGTCGGCACCGGCCAGCCGGGCCAGCAGCATCGGGAAACCGGGGCGCACCGCGACCGTGTTGACCACGTAGTCGGCACCCAACGCCTCCAGCGTCGGGTGCAGGTGGTCGACCGGGCCGTGCATCGTGCCGCCGGTGGTGCAGACCAGGTCGGCGGTGGCCAGGGCACCCCGCAGGGCGGCCACGTGGGCGGGCAGGGTGTCCGCCACCGGGCCCACCACGTCAGCCGGGCGCACCGCGCAGCCGTAGCGGCGCAGCCAGGCCGGCACCGCCGGGCCCAGCGCGTCCCGCACCCGGCCGGCGGCGGGCGGACCGGAGGTGAGCAGCTCGTCGCCGAAGACCAGCAACGCCGCGCGCGGCTGCCGACGGACCCGCAGGGAGTCCAGGCCGCAGGAGGCGGCCAGCCCGATCAGCGCCGGGTCGACCGGGGTGCCGGCCGGGACCAGCTCCTCACCGGCGTACGCCTCCTCGCCCGGCATCCGCCACTCGGGTGCCGGTCGGGGCGTGCCCGCGACCAGGCCCTCCGCGGTGCGGGTCGAGTCCTCGATCCGCAGGATGGCGTCGGCCCCCTCGGGGACCATCGCCCCGGTCGCGATCTCGACGGTGATGCCGTCAGCCGCCAAGGGAGCCGGAGTGTTACCGGCGAGCACCCGCCCCACCACCCGCCACGGGCCGTTGCCGCGCACCGCCCAGCCGTCGACGCTGGAGGTCGGGAAGGCCGGCAGGTCGCTCCGGGTGGTCAACGGCTCGGCGAGGGTGTGCCCGTCGGCGTCGGCGAGGCCCCGGTTGACCGCGGGCAGCGCGGCGGCGAGGCCGACCGCGTACACCCGGGAGCGGGCCTCCTCCCAGCCGGCCGGCGGCGGCGTGGCGACCGGGGCCGCCGCGGCTGCGGTTTCCGTGCTCATCGGGCGAGCCTATCGCCGCGACGGCGACCCCGCGTGGTCAGTGGTCCCCGCCGCGGAGCTGGTCGACGGCGTGCACGAGGATCGGCCCGAGCACGGCCAGCCCGTCCCTGGCCCCGCCGCGCGAGCCCGGCAGGTTCACCACGAGCATCCGGCCGGCGACCCCGGCCAACGCCCGGGACAGGGCGGCGGTGGGCACCTGGTCGCGGCTGTACGCGCGGATCGCCTCGGCGATGCCGGGGATCTCGTAGTCGAGCAGGGCGCGGGTCACGTCGGGGGTGCGATCGGTCGGGGTGATCCCGGTCCCGCCGCTGGTCAGCACCACGTCGACGCCGTCCGCCAGGGCGGCCCGCAGCGCCGCTCCGACCGGCTCACCGTCGGGCACCACCACCGGCTCGTCGACCTCGCAGCCCAGCTCACGCAGGCCCGCGACCAGCAACGGACCGCTGGTGTCGGCATAGACCCCGGCGGCGGCCCGGTTGGAGGCCACGATCACCCGGGCCCGGATCACGACCGGTCCTCCGGCCGGACCCACTCGCCGGTCTTGCCGCCCTCCTTGCGGAGCACCCGGACCGCGTCGACCGACGCCGCCGGGTCGACGGCCTTCACCATGTCGACCAGGGCCAGCCCGGCCACGGCCACCGCGGTCAGCGCCTCCATCTCGACACCGGTGCGGTCGGCGGTCCGCGCGGTGGCGGTGATCTCCACCGTGTCGCCGGTGAGCCGCAGGTCGACGGTCACCCCGTGCAGGGCGATGGGGTGGCAGAGCGGGATCAGGTCGGGCGTGCGCTTGGCCCCCATGATGCCGGCGAGCCGACCGACGGCGAGCGCGTCGCCCTTCGGCAGACCGTCACGGCGCAGCAGGTCAACCACCTCGGCGGTGGTGCGCAGGCGGCCGGCGGCGACCGCCAGCCGGCCGGAGACCGGCTTGGCGGAGACGTCGACCATCCGGGCCGCGCCGGCCGGGTCGACGTGGGTGAGCTGGGCGGGATCCGTCACGGCCGCGAGCCTATCTTTCGGGTACGACCGCCACGTCAGCCTCCGAGCGGGGGAGCGTCACGGTTGACTGCGCCAGGGTGCCGATGGCGCATCCGCGACGCTCCCCCTTGCCACCCGCCGCCGAGTCGCTGGGGGGAAACCTGGCGGCAGGCGTCGAAGTCGGCGCAGCCCTGACCTGCAGGATCTCCCCCGATCGCCGACACACGCGGGACACTAGCGAGGCCGGCGATAAAAAACCGATAAGCCGGTGCAGCCCTGGTCAGCCGACTGGGCCAGGGCTATTTGTCAGTCGAAGGCGTACATGATGTTGCTCGGGCACATTCACCTGCTCGAAGAGCACCAGCGCCCGCTGCCAATAGCGACAGGCCGCGTCAGGGTCCGTCGCCACCTCGCACTCCGCCAGACCCGCCAACGCCCGACCCTGCTCGTGCGGATGATCAATCCGGGTGGCCAGGTCCAGCGCCATCCGGTGGCCGTCCATCGCCTCAGCCCGCCTGCCCATCTGCAGAAGCGTTCGGGCCAACTCGTTCAGGGCCGCCGCCTCCGCGTGCCGTTCGCCGCAGTTCACGGCGCTTTCGATAGCGGCCCGATGGATCCTCAGCGCTTCTTCGTGGCGACCAAGCTGTCGGTACGTACCCGCCAGATCGCTCAACGTCTCCGCTGTGGCGAATCCATGACCAGTCCGGGCTCGCAGCGCCAGGGAAGCGCGGAGCAGACGTTCCGCCCAGACGCTTTCCCCAAGCCGGTAGCGCACCCCACCCAGGTGACCGAGAGCATTGGCGATCTGGAAGAGATCCTGCCTGGTACGGGCCAGGAAGAGATGGGTGCGATGAAACCTGGCCGCTTCTGCGTATTCTCCCAGGGAACGCAGAATGAGACCGACATTCGACAGCACCGGGAGAGTGTCCAACGATTGTTTCCTGAGCATGGATAGCTGGACGTCCAATGCGTCCTGCAGTCGCCCGAGGCGCCAGTACACGATGCTCATGTTGACCCGGGCTCGCTCGGTTCCGTCGTCGTCATGCAGGCGGGTGCGGATCGCCACCACCTGGTCGAGATGAGCCAGCGCTTCGCGATAGGAGGCCGTGCGGACGAGGGCGGAGGCGAGATAGTTGTGCATCAGGGCAACGGCGGCCCTGTCGCCCGAGCGCCTCGCCGCCTTCAACCCTTCTTGATGGGTGATCGAGATGTCGTCGAAATAGCCGCGTAGGTAGAAGAAGCGCCATCCGGCGCGAGTCAGTTGCCACGCAAGGGTGTCATGACCATCTTCCACGGCTCGGCGGACCAAGGCCGCCAGGTTCAGTCGCTGTTCCTCCAACCAGTCGAGGTCACCCGGGCGACGGACAGCCAGAAGTTCAACACGCCGCGGAAGTCTCGCCCGCAGGTGTGAGTCCAGCAGTCGCTGGTCATCGATCGACTGTGACACCTGCACCACGGAGTGAAGGAAATGATCCAGAAGGTTTTCCATCGCCGTTCGCCGTGTCACCTCGGTATCGAACTGCAGCGCCAACTCTGACGAATACTGGCGCATGAGGTCGTGCAATCGATAGGAGCCACCGGAACCTTCCTCCAGCAGATACCGGTCAACGAGTTCATCCGCCAGAGCCGCCGCTTCGCTCAGGGGGAGGTTCACCAGTGCGGCGATCATCGCAGTGTCCAGATGATTACCCGGGTGCAGGCCGACGGCCCGGAACACCCTTTTCGCCGATGGGCTGAGCGGCTCGTAGGAGGCCGCGAACGCTCCGACGATCGTGCGGTCCTCGGCCTGCAACTGCGGGAGAAAGATCGGCTCCCGGTCGAGACGACGGGCCATGTCAGACATGCTCCAAGTGGCCCGGTGGGCCAGCCTGGCACCAGCCAGACGTATGGCCAGGGGCAGATGTCCGCAACGGCGGACCAGTTGGCGGGCCCCATCAATGTCGGCCGTCACCCGGTTCTTACCGACCAGGGCCGCAAGCAGTTCCAGAGACTCCTCCTCGGCGAGCACAGGCAACGAAAGAGGCGGTCGGGTGGTGAGCGCGAGCAACCGTCTACGGCTGGTCACGAGGATCGCAGCCGTGCCGACGCTCGGCAGCAACGGCTCGACCTGTGCGCTCTCTGCAGCGTTGTCGAGCACCACGACGACGCGTCGGAATGCCGTCTCCCGTCGCCACGCCTCAATACGGGCATCGAACTCGGCCGGGATCCGGTTGGCCGGAACGCCCAACTGGCGGAGCAGGTCGAACAGGGCAGCGGCCGGCGAGATCGGCTCTCCACTGCCGTGCCCCCGCAGGTCGAGGAAGAGCTGCCCGTCGGGGTAGAGCCCGGCCAGGAGGTTCGCCAGATGCACGGCAAGGGTTGTCTTTCCACTGCCTGCCATGCCGTCGATAACCGCCACTGTCGGCCCAGCCGAGCCAGGAGACATCTCTCGCGAGAGTCGTTCCACTGCCTGCCCGCGTCCGACGAAGTCAGTCACGGTCCGGGGGAGCCAGTTGATCGGGGAGCGTGCGTCGGTGATTGCATCACCCCGCCTGCTTGCGGCGGAATCCGTGCTCGGTCCGCCGAAGTCGACCGGCAAGCCCTCGTCGTCCAGCAGCGACGCATAGAACTGCCGAAACTCCCTGCCTGGTTCGACTCCGAGCTGGTCGGCCAGGATTCGGCGGGCCTCGTGGTAGGCGGCGACGGCACCCGCTGCATCGCCGGTCTGTCGAAGAGCGCGCACCAATAAGAAGTGGGCGTGCTCGCGGAGGGGGTGCGCGCTGACCAGTTCGCGTAGCGCAGCAATGGCAGCATCGGTCTCTCCGATACCGGTGCGCAGGTCTGCGAGAAGCTCGATGTCGGCGAGTTCCTCCTCCTCGACGCGTATCCGCCGGGCGGAGAGGCTGGGACCGAGGGACAGGCCGGCGAGCAACGTTCTTCGTCCGCCGGAGAGCGCGCGAGTCAGCAGCTCGACTGCCCGCGACGACTCACCTGCACGGGCTGCTGCACGGGCTGCTGCACGAACTTGGTCGACACGTCCGACGTCAGTCAGGAGCGGCGCCACGTCCAGGCGGTAGCCCGACCCGTCCCGTACGAGGAGATTCCGCCCCTGCTCGGTGGCATCGAAGGCGCGACGGAGGTTCGCGGCGTAGGTCCGAACGTTGGCAACGGCGGAGCGGGGCGGCCCATCCGGCCACAGTTCGTCGATCAACTCGTCGACCATGACCAGGTGCCCCGGCTCCACCGCCAGCCGGGCCAGGACCAGCTGTTGTTTCGGCGTGCCGAGACGGAGAGGCTTCCCATCGAGCCGCGCTGAGAGGCCGCCTAGGACTCGGATTTCCAATAGGTCGACTCCGGTGTCAGCATCCGCTACCGAGACCTTGGAAGTCTAGCGATTCACTGTCCGTTTCCACCGCCCCGTTCCTAAAGGCAGCTGCTGACACCTGCTTGCCCAGTCGGACGAATCGGGCCGAGATCCAACCGAACCACTGATGAAGGTTGCGGGTCAACTCGCAATGCTCATCACGGGCATGTCTGCCATCCACACGGGATTGCAGTGGGCAACCGAACAGCCACCTTTCGCACACTCGTAGCTGCGCTCCGCACAGACGCAATGGACAGAACGTTATGAATGACCAACATCTTAGCTGATATTGCGCATACCGACATTTATGCCTTCTATATGTACGCATCGGTCTTCTAACCTATCGGTCGTTGACCTGAAGGTCGCCCATGGATCTTCGGCAAGCGAACGAGAGGAGTCGGACGATGCGTAGCACCGAGTGGCACTGATCTAGCGCTTCACGCGACCAAACCATCACGGTAAGCTCGCAGCATCGACGAACTGGCTGAGCCGACCCACGGCTGGAGCCGTCAGCCCGTGGAGCTGAATGAGCCACACTGAGGAACGACGGGCTACTGAGACCGCGCGGCGCTTGACGACGCTTGTCGGCCTCATCGTCGTTCTTGCCTTTGCTGCTTCCGTCGCGGCCTTCCTTCTCTTCGTCAGTCACCCCCCAAGCTCCATCCGGGACGGCGCCACCCTGACTGCACTCACCTTCATGATCGCGGTCAGTGTGATCGTCAAGACGACGGTTCGAATTCGCTCCACCACATTGGCCATCGCCTGGGTCGAGACGGCCATCGTGATCGGCGTAGCCATTGCACCGGCCTCGTGGGTCGTCCTGAGCACCGGCGTGGGGGTCGCCGCGGCATCCGCCGTGCTGCGGCTAACCGCCATCAAGACCGCATTCGGCATCGGCAAGAACGTGCTGGTCGCAGGCAGTGCCGGGGCCACGGCCGCTCTGCTCGGCTGGCAGGCAACGGCTTCCGTTGGGTCCGCTCTCGCAGAGTTGGCGGCGATTTACGCCGTCGCCGCGCTGCTGGACGACCTCCTGGCGATCCCTGTCATCGCGCTGGCCTCCGGCACCCGGATCTACCGCCAGTTCCGCAGCAACCTCGATCTACGTCTGGCGGGCTTCGCCGTCCGCTTCGTCGTGGCCGCCTCCACCCTGCTCATCCTGCGGGCCGACCCCCGACTGCTGCTCGCCGTACCGCCGCTGGTGCTCAGCCTCCACCTCGCCTACTCCACCCGGATCCGCACCCGCACCGAGCAGCAGGCATGGCAGCGGCTCGCCCGCACCACCGACGCCCTGAACGTCGTCGACCTCGACGAGGTGCTCACCACCGCCGTCACCCAGGCCGCGGAGCTCTTCTCCGCCGACGAGGTCGAGATCGAACTACGCGGCACCGAACGGATGATCCGCGGCACCGCCGCAGGCCCCGGTTACGACGGCCCCGCCGCCGAGCCGAGCGAGGTGACCGGCACCGTCATCCCGGTGGCGCTGGAAGGCCACGACCGTTCGATCGACCTCGGGGTGCTGCGGCTACGGTTCACCGGGCCGGTGGCGCTCTCCGAGCGGGAGCAGTACACCCTGCGTACCTTCGCCTCCGCCCTCTGCACCGCGGTCCGCAACGCCCAGGCGTACGCCGAGCTGGCCCGGATCGCCGAGGAACACGCGTACGCCGCCCGCCACGACGCGCTGACCGGGCTGGCCAACCGGCGCCACCTCCTCGACGAGGGCAGCGAGCAGCTCGGCCGGCGGCACGCCGACGGGGTGACCGCGCTGGTGCTGATCGACCTCAACCACTTCAAGGAGGTCAACGACACCCTCGGGCACGCCGCCGGGGACCAGGTGCTGATCCAGGTCGCCGACCGGTTGCGTGGCGCCGCCCGCCCCGACGACCTGGTGGCCCGGCTCGGTGGCGACGAGTTCGCGGTGCTGCTGCGTGGCCTGCCCGCACCGGCGATCGCCGCACACCGGGCGGAGGCGCTCCTCGGCGCGTTGCACGAGCCGCTCGACGTGGACGGCATGCGGATCAGCGTGGAGGCCAGCGGCGGCATCGCCATCGCCCCGGCCAGCGGCGGGATGGCGGAGCTGCTGCGCCGCGCCGACGTGGCGATGTACCAGGCGAAACGGGCCGGCCAGCGGATCTCCACGTACGCCCCGACGCGGGACACCGCCGACCTGGGCCGGCTCACCCTCGGCGGCGACCTGCCCCGCGCGGTGGCCGACCACGAGTTCACCGTCAACTTCCAGCCGATCGTCGACCTCGGCACCGGGCAGGTGACCGGCGCGGAGGCGCTGGCCCGCTGGCACCATCCGACGCACGGAATGATCGACCCGCTGCGCTTCCTGGAGGCCGTGGAACGCTCCGGCCTGCTTCCGGCGTTCGCGGAGGCCATCCTCGACCAGGCGCTGATCGCGGCGGGCAGCTGGCGGGCCGCCGGCCACGACCTGCCGGTCTCGGTGAACGTCTCCCCGCGCAGCCTGCTCGACGCCCGGTTCCCCGGGGCGGTGCTGGCCCGGCTGCGGGCGCACGACCTGCCGCCGGACCGCCTGGTGCTGGAGCTGACCGAGACCCTCACGCTCAGCCAGCTCGACGTGGTCGACCGGGTGCTCAGCCGGCTGCGCGACTCGGGCGTCCGACTCGCGCTGGACGACTTCGGCACCGGCTACTCCTCGCTCTCCCTGCTCTCCCGCATCCCGGTGCACGAGCTGAAGGTCGACCGCAGCTTCGTCACCTCGATGGAGAGTTCGGCCGAGGCCGCCGCGGTGATCCGTTCCACCGTGGACCTCGGTCGCAGCCTGGACCTCGCGGTGGTGGCCGAGGGCGTGGAGAGCGAACCGCAGCGCCGGGCGCTCTGGGAGCTGGGCTGCGCCTCCGGTCAGGGTCACCTCTTCGCCCGGCCGCTGCCGGCCGGCGCACTTCTCGCCGCGCTCCAACGCGGTGCGGGCGGGCGACCGGGCACCCTCGCGGCACCGCTGCACGACGCCGGCGCGGTCATCCGGCTGCCGGGACGCCGCCAGGGTGGCCGGAGCCGGGCGACCGGGAACGGCGGCGGACCGGCGGTGGAGGAACCGCGCCGCCACTGACGCCACGTCGGACGGGACCATCCCCGTCGTCTGCCAGACTTGCCCGCGTGACCGCCACCCCCGACCCGGAACCGCGCCGCCCCAGCCGCTGGTCGGCGCTGGACACCGCCGCCGGTGGCCTCGCCCTCGACCTCGGCCTGTACGCCGTGTCGGCGCTCTTCGCCGCGGTCACCGCCGTCACCTCCACGCTCCCGCCGCACCGACCGTGGGGTGCCATCGCGGCCGTCGGATACCTGGTCGCGGCGCTGGCCGTGGCCGGTCAACTGCTGCTGCGTCGTCGGCACGCCGACGCGCCGGCCGTCGGGCCGACCGCCCGCTGGGCGGTCACCGGGTTCGCCTGGGCCACCACCACCCTGCTGCCGCTGATCGTGGAGAGCTGGCAGCGGGCGTCCGGGCGTACCGACCGGGCGCAGGAGGAGGTGGTGGTGGTGGAGCACGCCGGGGCGCGGCTCGCCGAACACGGCACGCCCTACCTCGGGCACGACGCGATCGCCGCGCTGCCGCCGGGGGAACAACTGCTGGGCTACACCCCGTACCAGCCGGGAATGGCGCTGTTCGGGCTGCCCCGGACGGTCGTCGACGCCTGGTGGACCGACGCGCGGGTCTGGTTCGCGCTGGTCACCGCGGTGACGCTGGCCCTGGCAGTGGTGACACTGCGTCGCACCGGTGCACCCACCGGCCGACGGGACGCGGCGGTGCTGCGGGGCGTTCAGGCCGCCACCGTCCTGCCGGTCTGCGCGCTGACCCTGGCCACCGGCGGCGACGACCTCCCCGTACTCGCGCTCTGCCTGCTGGCCCTCGCGCTGGCCGCCGCCGACCGGCCCGGCCGGGCCGGCGTCGCGGTCGGCCTGGCGGGTGCGCTGAAGCTCTTCGCCTGGCCGGTCGCGGTTGTCCTGATCTGCTGGGCGGCGACCCGGCGGGCCGGCCTGCGGACCGCCGCCGGCGCGCTCGGGCTGCCCGCCGCCGCGCTGCTGCCCGCCCTGCTGGTCGACCGGGACGCCCTGGTGGAGAACGTGCTCCGCTTCCCGCTCGGACACGGCCTGGTCACCAGCCCGGCGCAGTCCCCGTTCCCCGGCCACCTGATCGCCACGGCGCTGCCCGCCGGCCGGGTGGTCGCCGCCGCGCTGCTCGTCGCGGTCGGCGTGGCGATCGCCGTCCGGCTTCTGCGCCGTCCGCCCCGCACGGCCGCGACCACCGCGCTGATCTGCGGGTACGGCCTCCTCGCCGCGATCGCGCTGATGCCCTCGACCCGCTTCGGCTACCTGCTCTATCCGCTCGCCCTGCTGGTCTGGGTGCCCGCGCTGGCGCTCACCGAACGGCCGGTGCGCCCGGAGGTCGGGTGACCGCTTCCGGGAAGTTCCGGACGCGGCGCACCGCCAGGGCGTAGACCTGAGGCATGACCACGTACCGCGACCGGGCCGAGGCCGGCCAGGCGCTCGCCGACCGGCTCGCCGACCTCGCCGGGCGCCCCGACCTCGTCGTCCTGGGGCTGGTCCGCGGCGGCGTACCGGTGGCCCGGCAGGTCGCGCAGCGGCTCGGCGCACCGCTGGACGTGCTGGTGGTCCGCAAGCTCGGCATGCCGTGGGCGCCCGAGGTGGCCTTCGGCGCGCTCGGCCCCGGTGGCGTGCAGGTGCTCAACGAGATGGTCGCCGGTCGGCTCAGCGACCGCGACCGGGACCAGGTACGCCGGCGGGAACAGGCCGAACTGGACCGTCGGGAGAGCCGCTACCGGGCCGGTCGGCCCCCGTTGGACCTGCACGGTCGCACCGCGATCATCGTCGACGACGGCCTCGCCACCGGTGCCACCGCCCGCGCCGCCGTGCAGGTGGCCCGGCACCTGGGGGCCACGCGGGTGGTCGTGGCCGTCCCGGTCGGCTCCGAGCAGGCGTACGACCTGCTGGCCCCCGAGGCCGATCAGGTGGTCGCCGTCCAACTGCCGCCGGAGTTCGGCGCGGTCGGCGCCTACTACGACGACTTCCACGAGGTCTCCGACGACGAGGTCACCGAGGCGCTCACCGCCACCGCGTGAGCCCACCCGGTACCGTCGGTGCCATGCAGCTCACCTGCCCCAAATGTCACGGAGACATGCGCCAGTACGAGCGCAGCGGAGTGATCATCGACCAGTGCGGCGAGTGCCGGGGAATCTTCCTCGACCGCGGCGAGCTAGAGAAGCTCTTCGAGGCCGAGGCGAACTGGAACCGGCAGCACACCGCCCCGACCCCGGCGCCGCAGCCCACCGCCGGTGGCTACGCACCGCCCCCGCCACCGCCGCCCGCCGCCGCCCCGCACCAGCCGGGCTACGGCACGGTGCCCCCGCCGCCCCCACCGCCCCCGGGTCACGGCTACGCCCAGCCCGCGTACGGGCAGCACCACGGCTACCACGGCCACTACCGGCGCAAGAAGCACCACGGCGGGTTCCTCGGCGAACTCTTCGACTGAGCACGGCGGGCCGGGGCGGATGCCCCGGCCCGCTCGCCGTACCCGCCGTCCCGCGTGCCGTGCGGCGTCGCTCGTGCGACGCTCGGGCGATGACCGGGCACATCGCGCTGGCGCAGGCCTACGACGGCATCACCCGGGTGGTGTCCGACCTCTCCGACACGGATCTGCAACGACCGACGCGCTGCCGCGGCTGGCTCGTCGCCGACCTGCTCCTGCACGTCCTCGTCGACGCCCAACGGGCCCTGGTGGCGCTGGCCAGCCCCGCCGAGGGACCGGCCGACGTCGACGACGTCAGCTACTGGCGCGAGTTCACCCCGGGCCGGGACGACGAGGCCGCCGCGCACGCCTGGTGGGTCCGCCGCTCGGCAGCGGCCTTCCCCCGGCCGAGCGGCGTGGTCCAGGTCTGGTGCGACACCGCGCCCGCCGCCGTCCGCGCGGCCGGTGCCGCCGACCCGTCCGGTTGCGTCACCACCCAGGGGCACGTGCTCCGCGTACCGGATCTGCTGGCCACCCTCACCACCGAGGCCGTGGTGCACCACCTCGACCTGGTCGTCGACCTGCCGGACGCGCCGGCACCCGGCGCCGCCGCCGTCGCCGTGGCGGTCGCCACGATGGACGGTCTGCTCAGCGACGACGCGGTCCGCCCCACCGGCTGGGACGACCGGGACTATCTGCTCAAGGCCACCGGCCGGGTGCCGCTCACCGAGCGGGACCGGCGGGAACTGGGCGAGGCCGCCGGCTGGTTCCCGCTGCTCGGCTGAGCGGCGCGGCTCAGACGATCGCCATGTCGACGAAGCGGGACAGGTGCAGCTGCGCCGCGACCGTCACGGTGTCCGTCGGACCGTTTCGATGCTTGGCCACGATGAAATCCGCCTCGCCGGCGCGCGGCGACTCCTTGTCGTAGTAGTCGTCACGGTGCAGCAGGATCACGACGTCGGCGTCCTGCTCGATCGAGCCGGATTCCCGCAGGTCGGACAGCTGCGGTCGCTTGTCCGTACGCTGCTCGGGGCCACGGTTCAGCTGACTGACCGCGATCACCGGGCACTCGACCTCCTTGGCGAGCAGCTTCAGGCCACGGGACAGGTCCGCGACCTCCTGCTGCCGGCTCTCGGTGCGCTTTGGCGAGGTCATCAGCTGGAGATAGTCGACGACGATCATCTTCAGGTTGTGCTTCTGCTTGAGCCGACGGGCCTTGGCCCGGATCTCCATCAGGTTCATGCTCGGCGTGTCGTCGACGAAGAGCGGCGCCTCGCTGATCTCGCCCATGCACCGGGCCAGCTTGGTCCAGTCGTCGTCGGAGAGCTGCCCGCTGCGCAGCACGTGCAGCGGCACGCGGGCCTCGGCCGAGAGCAGTCGCATGACGATCTCGACCTTGCTCATTTCCAGCGAGAAGATCGCCGCCGCCTGGTTGGCACGAATGGCGGCATTCCGCGCGAAGTCCATACTCGCGGTGCTCTTTCCGAGACCCGGCCGGCCGGCAACGATGATGAGTTGGCCCGCGTGCAGGCCGTTGAGGAGTCGGTCCAGGTCGCTGAAGCCGGTCGGCACGCCGGTCATCACGCCGCCCTGCGCACCGACCGCCTCGATCTCGTCGAGGGTCGGCTGGAGCATGTCGGCGAGGACGGCGAAGTCCTCGCTGACCCGGCGCTCGGTGATCTCGTAGACGGCCTGCTGGGCCAGGTCCACCACGTCGTCGACGTCGCGGCTGCCGCCCTGGCCGGTGCCGTATCCGAGCTGGACGATCTTCGTACCGGCCTCGACCAGCCGGCGGAGCACGGCCCGCTCGCCGACGATGCGGGCGTAGTAGGAGGCGTTGGCGGCGGTGGGCACGCTCGCGATCAGCGTGTGCAGATAGGGGGCGCCACCGATCCGGGCCAGATCGCCGGAGTCGGCCAGGGCCGCCGCGACGGTGATCGGGTCGGCCGGTTCGCCCCGGCCGTAGATGTCGAGGATCGCGTCGAAGATCGTGGCGTGCACGGGTCGGTAGAAGTCGTTGGACTTGAGGATCTCCACGACGTCGGCGATCGCGTCCTTGGAGAGCAGCATGCCGCCGAGCACGCACTGCTCGGCCGCCACGTCCTGCGGCGGGGTCTTGTCGAACTGCCCGTCGCGCTGTGGTGGTGGCGCGGACGACGGCCCCCCGGCCCGCTCCGTCCGCATGTCGTCGGTGACCGACACGGGTCCCCCCTCATTGCGTCGGATCGAGTCCAGCTCTACCGCCGGGGTCTGACAACTTCCGACGACCCCTCCGGTCGATCGGGGGCCACCGCCCGGACGGTCGGGAGCCAACGATACGGAACCCGAGGTCAGCCGCTCAACAAGGCCGGTGGACGAGCCTCGGGACAACCTGTGGACGCCGGTGGACGGACATGTGCGCAGGGTGTGCACAGCATGTGGATAAGTGATGGGGAATTCTGACGGCAACCGCTCTGACCTGCGGTTATTCAATCCCCACCCTGTGGAGGAAAGATTTCGGGTCGAGCCCTGGGGCCGATCGTCCCGTACTATCTCAGCGAACGGCTACACCTGGACAGCGGATTGCGCTTTCGGTTGAGAAGGGTCACGCTCCGGCCGTGAGTTACCGGGACTGGGGACGCGGGGAGGGCAGCCCGCGCGAGCGCCAGCCGATCGCCCCGTGGGACGCTCCCGCCGAGTCGCTCCCGGTCGACCCGTACGCCGCCGACTCCGACCGGCGCCGCACCCCCAGCCGCCGCCGCGCCATCGAGCGCGGGCAGGAGGAACCGGTCGACGCGTACCTGCCGAGGTGGGCGCTGGAGTCCGGCATCCGCCGCGCCGACGGTGGCGGCCGACACGCCGCCCCCGACGACGACGATGACGAGATCGCCCCGCGCTCGGACCCCGGGCGACGCGGCGCGACCGACATCGGCCGCCGCCGGGAGTCCGGCCGGCGCGACCTGCGCGCGATCGGCGCCGCCCCGGCCTCCGACCACACCGCCGAGTGGACCCTGGACACCCCGCAGGAGCAGGGGTACGTCGGCAGCCGGCGCGCCGACTCCGCCGAGGGGGAGCCGGTCTCCGGCGCGGCACCGCGGAGCCGGCCCCGTCGTGCCCCGTCCCGGCGGCCGCAGGTGGTCTGGTCCGGCCTGGAGGAGTCCACCTCCGCCGCCCCGGCGGTGGAGCCGGGCTACGGGTGGGACGGCGGGCCGACGACCCGGCGCACCCGGCGCGGGGTCGACTCCTCGTGGTCCCGCCCGGCGGCCGACTCCTGGGACCGGGGGCGACCGGCCGAGCCGGACCCCGCCGACCGTCCCGCCGTCGATCCGTGGGACGCCTCCGGCGTGCACGCGTGGGATCGTTCCGCCCCGGGTGGCCGGTGGGACCAGGCGGACGGCACCGGCCGCTGGGATCAGTCCGACAACACGGGCGAGTGGGACCGGTTCACGGACACCGGCCAGTGGGACCGGTACGCGGAGCCGGCCCGCTCGGACCGGTACGCCGAGGTCGACCAGTGGGACCGGACGGCACCGCCCGGCCCGGTCCGGGAGCGGGTGGCCGAGGGCTGGGCCACGACCGAGCAGGCCGAGGGGTTCTGGTCGGGCACCCGGCTCGCCGGGGACGACCCGCGCTGGGTGGACGCGCCGTCGTCGGCGCCGCGCTCGCCCGTGGTGGCGTACACCGCTCCGCGCCCGCGACCCGGTGCGGTGCCGCGCCGCCGGGCGGAGCCGGCGGGTGCGGGTCGGGGTGCCGGTGGCGGGTCGGTCCGGAGCCGGATCGAGACGATGGGTCGTGGCTCGTGGAGCCGCCGGCTCGAGGACGACCTGCTCGATCCCGATCCGGGTGGTCCGGTCCGTCCGCTGCTGTACACGGCCGCGTGCTATCTGGTCCCCGGGGTGCTGGTCTTCCTCTGGCTGCTGACCCTGAGCGGTCAGGCGCCGCCGGGGTGCGTCACCGACATCACGGGCGGCGGGTGCGACTCACCGCGGGCGCACGCCTTCGACTCGCTCGTCGCGGGTGCGCCCCGTTTCGCTCTGGCGCTGGTCAGCAGCCTGGTGGTGGCGGTGCTGCTGCGCCGGGTCGGCACCACCTGGCGCTCCACGACGGTGGCGCTCGCCGCTGCGGTGGTCGGCGGTGGCCTCTCCACGGTGATGATCAGCGCGGTGACGGGCCAGCCGATCGGCTGACGCCCCGCGAGCGCCGGCAGCTACGAGCGCTGACCGGGCGTCGGTCCTTTCCCGAACGCCGGCCCCACCAGCGCCGGCCCTTTCACGAGCGACAGGGCCCGCACCGGGGTTCCGGTGCGGGCCCTGTCGTGGGTGTCGCGGGTGTCAGCCCTGAACGACGTTCAGGTCGAACTTGGCGCTCACCTCGGGGTGCAGCTTGACGCTGACCGGGTAGGCGCCGAGCGACTTGATGTGCCCGGGCATCTCGAGCCGACGACGGTCGAGGGTCGGACCACCGGCCGCCTTGACGGCATCGACGATCTCGGCCGGGGTGACCGAACCGAAGAGCCGACCGCCGTCACCGGCGCGGGCCTTCAGGTTGACCTTCAGGCCCTCGAGCTGGGCCTTGACCTCGTTGGCGTGGCCGAGGTCGCGGATCTCACGGGCCCCGCGGGCCCGCTTGATGACCGTGACCTGCTTCTCCGCACCCTTGGTCCAGCTGATCGCGAAGCCCTGCGGCAGCAGGTAGTTACGGCCGTAGCCGTTCTTGACCTCGACGATGTCGCCGGGGGCACCGAGACCGGAAACTTCCTGGGTCAGGATGATCTTCATGTCGGTGCCTCCTCTCAGCGGGCCGTGGCGGTGTACGGCAGGAGCGCCATCTCACGGGCGTTCTTGACCGCACGGGCGATCTGCCGCTGCTGCTGCGAGGTCACGCCGGTCACCCGTCGAGCGCGGATCTTGCCGCGGTCGGAGATGAACTTGCGCAGCAGCGCGGTGTCCTTGTAGTCGATGTAGGTGATCCCGTCCTTGTCGAGCGGGTTCACCTTCTTCTTCGGCTTGCGAAGTGCCGCAGCCTTGGCCATTGCACGTGCTCCTGGTTTGCGATCGCGGGCGCTTTGCGCCATTAGAACGGAGGCTCCTCGTCGAAGTTTCCGCCGCCCGAACCACCGCGCGAGGGAGCTGGCGCAGCCGAGGCCCAGGGGTCGTCGAAGTTGCCTCCGCCGCCACCCTGGCCACCACCGCCACCGCCACCGCCGCCGAAGCCGCCACCGCCGCCGCCGGAGCGGGACATCTTCTGCACCTTCGCCGTGGCGTAGCGCAGCGATGGGCCGATCTCGTCGACCTCGAGCTCGATGACGGTGCGCTTCTCGCCCTCGCGGGTCTCGTACGACCGCTGACGCAGCCGGCCCGAGACGATCACGCGGGCGCCCCGCTGGAGCGACTCGGCGACGTGCTCCGCCGCCTGCCGCCACACGGTGCAGGCCAGGAAGAGCGGCTCGCCGTCCTTCCATTCGTTGGTGGTCTTGTCCATGAACCGGGGCGTCGAAGCGACCCGGAACTTGGCGACCGCCGCACCCGACGGGGTGAACCGCAACTCGGGGTCATCGGTCAGATTGCCGATGACCGTGATGGTGGTGTCTCCTGCCATGACCATCTCCTCGCGCACTCAATCAGGTCTGTCGTACAGGCTCTCAGAGCCCTCCGACAGAGCCGATGAGGCTGGTCCGGACGAACCGGAAAGGGGTGAATGCTTAGCGCATCTCCGGCCGGATGACCTTGGTGCGCAGCACGGACTCGTTCAGCCGCAGCTGACGGTCGAGCTCGGCGACCGCCGCAGGCGTGGCCTGCAGGTCGACGACGGCGTAGATGCCCTCGGCCTTTTTGTTGATCTCGTACGCGAGGCGCCGGCGGCCCCACACGTCGGTCTTCTCCACCGAGCCACCCGCGGTCCGGATCACGTTCAGGTACGTGTCGAGCGACGGTGCGACGGTGCGTTCCTCGAGGCTGGGATCGAGGATCACCATGATTTCGTAATGACGCAAGACGTGCTCACCTCCTGTGGGCTATGCGGCCACGGTCCTTCCGTGGCAGGAGGTCTGCGTCGTGGCCCGCTCTGACACCGGGGGAACCCGGCCGGGTGCGGACAACCTGACCAGAATACCCGGTCCTGACGATCATGCCCGGGCCGGTCGGAACGGGCACCGGGCCGGCGCGGCGACAGGGGTCCACCGCCGGTGTCGAGCACCGGAGGTGGACCCCTGTCCACGAGGCCGCGGGGCGTCCCGTCCGCATTCCTTGGGTGGGACCTGGGGAGGAACGACCACACCGATGAGGTTGGATCGAGGACACCCCGCGGAGCTTTATCAGGTTGTTACCTGATGTGACCATACAACGACTCTCGTCACGTCTTGCGGCGATTGGCGAAACTCGTCCCGATAATTTGTCGGGTGCCGTCCTGGCCGGACCGGATCCCGCCCCGTCGTGCCGGGCCGCACGGCGGGGCGACCCCGTTTCCGGGGGTCGACCCTCCGACCCGGACGCGTTGTGGACCGCGCCCGTCCGGAGCGTCGACCATCGATCCCACCTCGCACAACGACCGCCCGCCCGGCGGGTGACGCGGGCCACGGACGCGCCGACGGCGGTCGATCCCCCGAACCGGTCACCGCAACTCCCCGCCGCCGTCACCCCGGACGTCGCAGGGGCGACGTAGGCTCCCCTGCATGCGAATCGGAGCCCACGTCGATCCGACCGACCCGCTCGCCGAGGCGACCGCCCGCGACGCCGAGGCGGTGCAGTTCTTCCTCTCCGACCCGCAGGGCTGGAAGGCCCCGAAGCCCCGGGAGGACGCCGAACGGCTGCGCGACGCGGACGTCGACCTCTACGTCCACGCGCCCTACGTGATCAACGTGGCCACCCTCAACAACCGGATCCGGATCCCGAGCCGCAAGCTGCTGCTCGGCCACGCGGCCGCCGCCGCGGCCATCGGCGCCAAGGGGCTGATCGTGCACGGCGGCCACGTCAACGCCGGTGACGACCTGGCCGTCGGCTTCGACAACTGGCGCAAGACCTTCGCGTACGCGGCGGACTCCGGCGGCTTCCCACTGCCGGTGCTCATCGAGAACACCGCCGGCGGGGACAACGCCTGCGCCCGGCACCTCGACGCGCTGGCCCGGCTCTGGGACGTCCTCGGTGACCATGAGGTCGGCTTCTGCCTCGACACCTGCCACGCGCATGCCGGGGGTGAGGAGCTGCTCGGGCTGGTCGACCGGGTCAAGGCGATCACCGGTCGGATCGACCTGGTGCACGCCAACAACTCCAAGGGCGCCTTCAACTCCGGTCAGGACCGGCACGACAACCTCGGCGGCGGCACCATCGAGCCGGAACTGGTGGTGGCGGTGATCCGGGCAGCCGGCGCGCCGGTCATCGTGGAGACCCCCGGCGGGGTCGACGGCCAGTCGGCCGACATCGCCTTCCTGCGCGATCAGCTCGGCGCGGAGAGCCGGGCGGCATGACCACCGGGCAGTCCGACGCGACGAGCGGTCGCGCCGAGCCGGCCGACGCGGACGCACCGGCTCCCGCGGGCGCGGTCGGTTCCGGCGCGCGGCAGAGCGGGACGACGGGGGGCGGAGCCCCGACCGGGACCGACGGTGGCACCGGGACGGACGAGGCAGCCCCGACGGGCGCCCCGGGCCGGCAGCCCGACGACGCGACCCCGACCGGCGCCCCGGGCCGACAGCCCGACGACGCGGCCCCGAAGTCGGACGCGATCGGCAGACCCGACGGAGGCGGCGAGCCCGACGCGGTCGGGAAGGCCGACCGAGACGGGAAGCCCGACGCGATGGAGAAGGCCGACGGCGGCGGAGAGCCCGACGGGGCCGGAAAAGCCGAGGGTGGTGGCGGGGCCGACGGCGCCGGGAAGGCCGGAGCCGGCAAGAAGGTCCAGGGCGCGGCCGGCGACGGCAAGGCCGGCCCCGACAGCGGCACAAAGACGAAGACCGACCCGTGGGAGTCCTTCGGGCCCGCCCCGGATCCGGTGCCCACCCGGCTCGGCCGGATCGGGCGGGCTACCGGCCGGTTCCTGGGGCACGAGTGGACGCTGGCCGCCGTCGCCTCGTTGGCCCTGGCCGTCCTGCTCACCTGGCCGACACTGCGCTACCCGCTCTACACCCTCCCGCAGGACTACTGGGACCCGAGCCTCCAGGCCTGGCAGATGGCCTGGTCGGGGCACGCGCTGCTGACCGATCCCGCGCGCCTGTGGGACTCCAACACGTTCTTCCCGGAGCAGTGGAGCTTCGCCTTCTCCGACACCCTGCTGGGCTACGCCCCGGCCGGGATGATCGGCAACGGCCCCGAGGCCGCTGTGCTCCGCTACAACATCATGTTCGTGCTGGCGCACGCCCTCGCCACGTTCGGGGCGTACGCGCTGGCGCGACAGTTGGGTGCGGGTCGGATCGGGGCAGCCGTCGCGGGGGCCAGCTACACCTACGCGCCGTGGCTGCTCGCCCAGGCCGGGCACCTGCACATCGTCTCCAACGGCGGCATCCCGCTCGCGCTGGCGATGCTGGCCCGTGGCCACGGCTGGTCGCTGCGCCACGGCTACCGGCCGCAGCGCCGGCATGCCGGCTGGGCGTACGCCGGGTGGGTGGTGGCGGCGTGGCAGCTCAGCCTCGGCTTCGGCATCGGGCTGCCGTTCGCGTACCTGCTGGCCGGGGTGGTGCTGGTCTCGGCCGTGAGCTGGTTCGGCCGGCGGCTGACCGGCGTCCGGCGTCCCTTCGGCGTACGCCTGCTGGTGGCCGACCTGGTCGGCGGTCTGCTCTTCGCCGTGGTGGGCGGCCTGCTCGCGGTGCCGTACTTCAAGGTCAGTGAGCTGCACCCGAACGCGGTACGGACGATCGGCGACATCGCCATCTACTCGCCGCCGGTGAGTGGCTTCTTCACCGCGCCCGCCGAGTCGCGGGTCTGGGGTGAGCTGCACGAGGGGGCCCGGGCCGCGCTGCCCTGGCATCCGGAGATGACCCTGCTGCCCGGCTTCGTGCTCTATGCGCTGGCCGCCGGTGGGCTCTTCTTCTCGGTCTGGCGGCTGCGGCACCGGCTGCTGCTGCTGGCCGGGGTGCTGGTGACGATGGCGCTGGCCATGGGCACCCGCTTCCTCCACGGCACCTACACCTACGTCCCGCTCTTCGAGCACCTGCCCGGCTGGAACGGGCTGCGTACGCCGGGCCGGATGATGCTCTGGACCACGCTGCTGCTCGGCCTGCTTGCGGCGGGCGCGGTCACCGCGTTCTGCGCCCGGGTACGCGAACTGGCCGCCGAGCGGGTCCCGCCGTGGCCGGGCCCGTGGCTGCGGCTGGCCACCCTGCTGCCGTTACTGCTGGTCATCGGGGAAGGGCTCAACGTCACGCCGCACCCGGTCGTGCCCCAGCAGCCGGTGGCGATGCGCGACGTGAACGGCCCGATGCTGGTGCTGCCGAGCAGCCAGAACCTGGACCAGCCGGTGATGCTCTGGTCGACCACGCGGTTCCAGGACGTGGTCAACGGCGGCAGCGGCTTCACCCCGGACTCCCTCGCCAAGGTCCGTGAGCTCACCCTCGGCTTCCCGGACCGGCCCAGCGTCGACTACCTGCGTGGCCTCGGCGTCCGCAACGTGGTGATCCTGCGCGGCCAGCTCGCCGGCACGCCCTGGGAGCGCATCGTGGACAACCCGGTCGACGGGCTCGGCATCACCCGCGAGGAAGTCGGCGACGCCGTCGTCTACCGGCTCTGACCCGCCTCGCGACCGACCTCCCCCGCGGCCCGGTCAGGCCGGGGCGGGTTCGGCCGGGAGGTGGCTGGCCTCCCGGTCGCGCCGGCGGGCGAGCCAGGGCGCGTCCGGGGCGCCGTCCAGGACTCCGCCGTCCGGGTCGTCGGCGTAGGTGGCGCGTACCGCGTCCCGCTCGGGGTGCAGGATGTCCCGGATCACCAGGCCGCAGAGCACCGCGACGGTGACCAGCCGGAGGCTGGCGGCCAGCACGAAGACGCCCTCGGGGAAGACGGGACGGCTGGTCGCCGCGCCGAGCAGTTCGCCGTAGAAGGCGGCGAAGTAGCAGACCTCGGCGAGCTGCCAGGCCAGGAAGGCACCCCAGCGCGGCCGGGCCAGCACCGCGAGCGGCAGCAGCCAGAGCACGAACTGCTGCGACCACACCTTGCTGAAGATGAGGAACGCGGCGACGACCAGGAAGGCGAGCTGGCCGAGCCGGGGGCGGCGCGGCGCCAGCAGCGCCAGCGCGGCCACGCCGAGGCAGGCCAGCCCGAAGAGGGCGTACGACACCCAGTTGAGGGTGGGGATGTGCGCGTTCAGCCAGTCGAAGGGTCCCGCCTGCGGGCTGACCTTCCCGTCGAGATAGCGGCCGATGTACCAGAGGGTGCCCCAGTCGATGGGCCGGGTGGTGTTCAGCTCGAAGAAGCGGTTCCAGTTGTCCCAGTAGGGAATGGCCATCGGCAGGTTGACCGCCAGCACCGCCACGGCAGCCGCGGCCACGGAGAGCAGGGCCGTCAGGGCGCGGCCGGCGCGGAACGCGAGCACCAGGATCGGTCCGAGGAGGAACAGCGGCCACATCTTCGCGGCGCCACCGAGCCCGATCAGTGCCCCGGCCAGGACAGCCATCAGGACACCTTGTTGGCCGGGTCTGGTCCGCGACCAGGCGTACAGGCCGAAGGCGGCGAGACCGACGGCGAGCAGGTCCCAGTTGACGGTGGCGGTGAGCGCCAGTGCGGGGGCGAGGGCGAAGAGCGCCGCGTCCCACGGTCGTCGGCGGCGCAGCGCGAGGATCACCCCGACCGTGGCGACGGCGAGCGCGCCGAGCACCAGCGCGTTGAGGTTGTAGAACCACTGGCCCTGGTTGATCCCGGGGTGGTCCGCGCCGAGGGCGTGTACCGGCAGCCCGAGCGCGCCCATGAAGTAGCCGGTCAGCACCGGGTACTCGACGGGGTGGTCGACGTAGGGCACCTTGCCCTCGTTGAGGCCCTCGGCGTAGTAGAGCGCGAGCACGTCGGTGTAGCAGAGCCGGGTGTACTGCACGTTGTTCTGCCAGGCGCCGTCCTGGCAGGGCGACTTCTGCACCCAGTGCAGGGCGAGCGTGAGGCAGACCAGCGCCAGCACGATCCGGGCGGCCGTCCAGAATCGGCCCTCCCGACCGGCGGGCCGGTCCAGGGCGACCGCGTGGTCGCCGAGCGGGCCACCGATCACCTCGGAGACGCCCCGGACGAAGCCGTCCGAGCGGGACGGGTGGTCGACCGTCCCGGTGTCCTCGATGCCTGCCGTCGACTGGGTGCTCATGAAGAGGCATCCTGCCGTACGGCGGGGGTCGCCGTCCCGCCCCGACGGCAAAGATTCCGGTACGCGGAAACGCCGACGGCGGCCGGACGTGGTGTCCGGCCGCCGTCGGCGGTGCGTGTCTGACGGGTCAGTACGTCTGACGGGTTGGTGGTGTGCTCGGGAGGATCCCGCCTCCGCCACCGCCGGGTCGACCGCCGCCGCCGTTCGGGCCGCCCGGCCCGGGGTTGCCGCCGCCGTTGTTCGGCGGGCAGAAGATGCCGAGCGGGTCGGTGCAGTTCTGCGGCTGCTGCGGCTGCTGGTTCGGGTCCGGCGCCGGGGGCGGCGGGGGAGTGCCGTTGCCGACGTCGTCCTTGCCGACGTGCGCGGCGGGCGGGAAGTCCAGCTTCTCCTTGCCCTTGAGCGCGTCGTTCATGAAGCGCTGGAAGATGGCACCCGGCATCCGCGCGCCGCTGATCATCCGCTTGTTCTTGTCCTTGATCGCCTTGCGGGCGCCCACGTTGCCGACCCAGACGGCGGTGGCGAGCTGCGGCGTGTAGCCGATCATCCAGGCGTCGCCGTTGTCGTCGCTGCCGTCGCCGAGTTCCCATGTGCCGGTCTTCTCGGCCGCCGGCCGGCCGCCGGCCAACTCGCGGTTGATGCCCTTCGGGTACTGCTCCAGCACCGAGGTGACGTCGGCGACGATGTCCTTGTCGATGCGCCGCTGCGGCTTCACCCGCTCGGTGCCGACCGTGTCCCACTTGCCGGTCGTGGTGTTCTGCTTCTGCACCAGCTTCACGAAGTGCGCCTTGTTGTAGAGGCCCTCGTTGGCGAAGGTGGCGACGCCGTTGGCGTGGTCCAGCACGGTGATCGGGTACTGGCCGTAGCCGACCACGTTGAAGAAGGGACTCGGCGCCAGCTTCTTCGGGTCCGCGTTGGTGAGGTCGTAGGCCCTGGCGGGGTTGGTGTCGGTCCGCCACATCGTGGTGACGCCGGCCTGCTTGGCCATGTCGATCACCTTGTCCGGGCCGATCTGCTCGGTGACGTAGTAGAACGGCACGTTGTACGACCGCAGGGTGGAGAACTCGAGGGTGCAGGAGTCGCCGCAGGAGACCTTGTCGGAACCGGCGTTGCTGACCTTGAACTTCGTCCCCTCCGGGGTGAACGCCGAGGCCTTCCAGAGCGACTTGACGGAGATCCCCGCCTTGAGCGCCGCGGCCAGGGTATAGATCTTGAAGCTCGAGCCCGGCGAGTGGCCGCCGCTGACCTGGCCGTTCTCGTAGTTCTTGCCGGCGTAGTCGGTGCCGGTGCCGTTGTCACCACCGTAGTAGGCGCGCACCCCGCCGGTGCCGGGGTCGATCGCCACCACGGCGGCCATCAGGTTCGCCGGCTGACCGTCGAGTTCCGAGCCCTTCTTGGCCCGCTGGGCCGCCTCGAGCGCCGCCTCCTGGACGTCCGGGTCGATCGTGGTGGTGATCCGGTAGCCGCCCTTCTGCAGGGCCTGCGAGCAGAGCGGCTTCGTCGGCGTGACCTGGGCGTCTTCGTCGGTGCAGAGCTTCATGTCCCGCATCTCCTGCGAGACATAGTTGATCACGTTGCCGTACGGCGTGTTGACGCCGAAGTCGGCGGCGTTGCCCTTCAGGTTGGGCTTCTTGATGTTCTTCGGGTATTCGGTGGGGTGTGCCGGCTTGCCGGCGGCGTCCAGCCAGCCCTTGGTGATCATGCCGCTGATCACGTAGTTCCACCGGTCCAGCGCGGCTTCCGGATTGATCGCCGGGTCGTAGCCCTTGTGGGTCGCGCTCGGCTCGGGCTGCTTGATCAATGCCGCCAGCACCGCCGCCTCGGCCACCGTCAGCTTCGACACCGAGTGGCCGAAGTAGGTCTGTGCCGCCGCCTCGATGCCGTACGCGCCCCGCCCGAAGTAGATGACGTTCAGGTAGTGCTGCATGATCTCGGGCTTGCTGTACTTGTCGTTGAGCTTGGAGGCGAGGATCGCCTCCTTCACCTTCCGGCCGTACGTGTCCTGCTTGAGGTTGTCGTAGGCGTTGCGGGCGTACTGCTGGGTGATGGTCGAGGCACCCTGCTTGTCGCCGCCGGTGAGGTTGTTCCAGGCGGCCCGGGCGATGCCCTTGTAGTCCACGCCGGAGTGCTCGTAGAAGTTCCGGTCCTCGGCGGCGGCGACCGCGTCCTGGACCCACTGCGGAATCTGCTGGATGGTGACGAAGGTGCGGTTCTCCGCGCCGACCTTGGCGATCGGCGTCTTGTTGTCCTTGGCGTAGATCGTGGTGGCCAGCGGCGGGGTGACGTCCTCGGGGAGGATCACCTTCGTCGAGTAGTAGGTGAAGCCGACGACGCCGATGCCGGCGAGCATGATGAAGACGGCGAAGCCGGCGATCAGCATGTTGATCCGGCGGCGCTTCTTGGCCCGGGCCACCGCGTTCGGGTCACGACCGCCCCGTCCCGGGCCGCTCGGCCCACCGGGACCACCCGGTCCGCCGGGGCCACCCGGCCCGCCGCCGACCATGCCGGGGACACCCGCCCGGGCCACCGCGGCCCGACCACCGACGGAGGCCGAGCCGACGCTCGCCCGTCCGGCCGTACCCACGCTGGCCGCGCCGACCGAGGCCCGCGCGGACGCGGCACCCGGTGCCGGGGAGACCGGGACGGAGGCCCGCCCCGCGCCCGCCCGCCCGGAGACACCGCCGGGCGCCGGGGAGACCGGGACCGAGGCCCGTCCCGCACCGGCCCGACCCACCGGGGCCGCGCCGGAGGCGCCACCACTGCGGGGTACGGGGGCCGCGCCGCCGACCGACGCGCGGCCGGCGGATGCCGAACCCGGGGGCGTCACGGAGGCCCGGGCCGAGGCCCCGCCCTCCTGCCCCGGGATCTGCGCCCGCCCACGCGAAGAACTGGGTTCGCCGTAGTTCATTCCTCACACCCTGCCGGTCGCGGTGGGGCGCGGACGCGCCACCACCGGGTTGCCGTGAGCCGGAACACGCGACGCTACACCCCGGGCCAGCCGGTGCGCAGGCGTCAATTCCTGATCATTCGGACCAATCAGACGTACGAGCTGTCGAGTGTCCCGTCCCTCGTCCACCGGACCAGGATCGGCCGACACCGCTCGAATCACCGTTGCGCCTCTCGCCTTCGACGAGGGGTCGACCCGGACGTGGTGGACGAGCCACCCATCGCGTCCTGAGCCGACCCGTCCTCCGTGCCACCGGTCAGCCCGTCCCGCCCGAGCAGGAACTGCTCGACGAGATGGTTCCAGTCACACCCGGGGCACACCTCCACCACGAAGACCTGGAACTCACGCAGCGTCATCGCCAGGACGGGCAACTCCGCCCGGGTCCGCGCCTGGCCGGCGGACTGCTTGAGTTCGTCCCCGTAAATGTAGTGGACGTGGATGAGGTTCTCGCTCCGGCAGATGGGGCAACGCTCATCGGTCGGCTCGCCGTGGAACCGGGCGGCGTTCTTCAGGTACGGCGACGCGTCGCAGACGTCGTACGTGCCGATCCGGCCGGCGAGGAGTTCACGCAGCACCGCTCGCTTCTGGAGCGAGTAGTCGACGACCTGGCGCTGCGTACGCATGCGGCAAAGGGTACGCGGTCCGGCGGGGCCAGGCGACCACCGTGACCATCCGTGACGACGGCACCCCGGAGCGAGGGTTTGCCCTGATCACGGCTCTCCGCTAAGTTGCGATGTATCGGTCCGATACATCGCGGCGGTTACCGGGCCGTGCCCCGGGGTAAACAGCTCCGCGTCGGGGTTGAAGAAGGGGTGGCCATGCTCGAGCTCGCCATCCTGGGCCTCCTTCAGGAGGCCCCGATGCACGGCTACGAGCTGCGCAAGGAGCTGGCCGCCAAGCTCGGTGCCATCCGGGCGGCGATCAGCTACGGCTCGCTCTACCCGACCCTGCGGCGGCTGCAGGCGGCGGGTTGGATCACCGAAGCCGCCGAGACACCCGCGACCGCCGAGGAGGTTCCCGCGCTGACCAGCCGACGCGGTCGGGTGGTCTACACCATTACCGCGGAGGGCAAGGAACGCTTCGCCCAGCTGATAGCGCAGGCTGGACCCGAGACGTACGACGACACGGGCTTCGGCGTGCACTTCGCGTTCTTCGCCCGGACCGACCAGGCCACCCGACTCCGGATCCTGGAAGGTCGTCGTCGCAAGATCGAGGAGCGTCGCGAAGGTCTTCGTGACGTGCTCGGCCGGGCAGCCGAGCGGCTCGACGCGTACACCCTGGAACTGCAGCGCCACGGCCTCGACGCCTGTGAGCGTGAGGTCCGCTGGCTGGAGGAGCTCATCGCCAATGAGCGCTCCGGCCGAGCCCCGACCGTCCCGCACAGCGGGGCAGCCGGCGGCCGACGAGAAGACAACAGCCCGCCCCCGCCTGGAGCGTCCAGGACAGAGCGGCCGTGATGAAGAAGAAGGAGGCAGACGCTATGGGCTCCGTCCGCGTCGCCATCGTCGGTGTGGGTAACTGCGCCTCGTCCCTCGTGCAGGGCGTGGAGTACTACCGGAACGCCGACCCGAACGACCGCGTCCCGGGTCTCATGCACGTCACCTTCGGCGACTACCACGTATCGGACGTGGAGTTTGTCGCGGCGTTCGACGTGGACGCCAAGAAGGTGGGCATGGACCTCGCGGAGGCGATCGTCGCCAGCGAGAACAACACCATCAAGCTCTGCGACGTGCCGCCGACCGGCGTCAGCGTCCAGCGCGGTCCGACCTTCGACGGTCTGGGCCAGTACTACCGCGAGATCGTCGAGGAGTCGGACGCCGAGCCGGTGGACGTCGCCAAGGCGCTGCGTGACGCGCAGGTCGACGTGGTCGTCTCCTACCTGCCGGTCGGCTCCGAGCAGGCCGACAAGTTCTATGCGCAGGCCGCGATCGACGCCGGTTGCGCGTTCGTGAACGCCCTGCCGGTCTTCATCGCCTCCGACCCCGAGTGGGCGAAGAAGTTCGAGGACGCGGGCCTGCCGATCGTCGGTGACGACATCAAGAGCCAGGTCGGCGCCACCATCGTGCACCGCGCGCTGGCGAAGCTCTTCGAGGACCGCGGTGTCGAGCTGCTGCGCACGTACCAGCTCAACTTCGGCGGCAACATGGACTTCATGAACATGCTGGAGCGCAACCGCCTGGTCTCGAAGAAGATCTCGAAGACCCAGTCGGTGACCTCGCAGATCCCGCACGAGATGAGCAAGAGCGACGTGCACATCGGCCCGTCGGACCACGTGCCGTGGCTCGACGACCGCAAGTGGGCGTACATCCGCCTGGAGGGCCGCTCCTTCGGTGACACCCCGCTGAACGCCGAGCTCAAGCTCGAGGTGTGGGACTCGCCGAACTCGGCCGGTGTCATCATCGACGCCGTCCGGGCCGCGAAGATCGCGCTGGACCGCAAGATCGGTGGCCCGATCCTCTCGGCCTCCTCGTACTTCATGAAGTCCCCGCCCACCCAGTACGCCGACCACGACGCGCACGCCGCCGTCGAGGCGTTCATCAAGGGCGAGGTCGAGCGCTGACGCGCTGAACCACGCAGCACCGAGGGCCGGGTCCGCACGGACCCGGCCCTCGCGCGTTCACTCCGACATCTCCAGGTACGGCGACGACGTGTGCGATCAACCCTCGGGCAGCCAGACGCGGCGCAGCGCCACCGACGCCTCCAGCTCCAGCAGGGTGACCTTGCGGGGCAGGCCGCCGCCGAAGCCGACCAGCTTGCCGCCCGCCCCGACGATCCGGTGACAGGGCACCAGCACCGGCACCGGGTTCCGGTTGCACGCCACCCCGACCGCCCGCGCCGCGCCCGGCTCGCCGACCGCCCGGGCCACCTCGCCGTAGGTGAGCTTCTCGCCGTACGGAATGCGGGTCATCTCGCGCCAGACGGCCCGTTCGAACGGTGACCCCCGAGGCGCCAGCACCGGCACCGTGAAGCCGGTCGCCGCACCGGCGAAGTACGCCCGCAGCTCCGCCACGGCCAGCCGGGCCACCTCGTCGACGGGCTCCTCGACCGCCGACTCCACCCGGCCGAAGTGCGCCCCGCACACCGCCCCGCCCTCGGTGGCCACGGAGAACTCACCGATCGGGGAATCGAGCACGGCCCAGCGCATGCCCGCCATTCTGCTCCTGCCCCACGACATCGACTCCACGCGCGGACCGAGGCAAAGTTTCCGGCGTGGCCCGCGTCCTGGTTAGCGGAGGTGGGCGGTGACTGAGGTGACCGACGGGGAGTTCACCGCGTTCGTCAACGAACGGGGCGACGCGCTGCTGCGGATCGCGTACGCGCTCGCCGGCAACCAGCACGCGGCCGAGGACCTGCTGCAGAACGCGCTGGCCAAGGCGTACGCCCGGTGGCCGCGGATCCGGGGCGACGCCGAGCCGTACGTGAAACGGATCCTCTACCACGACCAGGTCTCCGGCTGGCGGCGTCGGGCGCGGCGCCCGGAGGTGCCGGTCGCGGTGCTGCCGGAGCGGGCGGCGACCGGCGACAGCGGTCACGACGCCGACCTGCGGATGCTGCTGCGCGAGGCGCTGCTGGCCCTGCCGCCCCGGCAGCGCGCCGTGCTCACCCTGCGCTACCTGGAGGACCTCAGCGTCGAGCAGACCGCCGCGCTCCTCGGCTGCCGGGCCGGCACCGTGGCCAGCCAGGCGTCGAAGGCGCTGGCGAAGCTCCGCGTACTGGTGCCCGGACTGGACGACCTGACCGAGCGCTCGGAGGTGACGCGATGACCCGGTCGGCGGAGGACGCCCTGCGGGCGGCCGTACACGACCTCGCGGCCGGGGTCCGGCCCGCACCGGACCTGGCCGGTGCGGCGCTGCGTCGGGGCCGCCGGCTGCGCCGCCGTCGGCGGGCCACCGCCGCGGGGGCCGCACTGGCGGCGATCGTCGCGGTGCTCCTGCCGTTCGTGCTGCTCCGGCCGGACCCGGTCGCGCCGCCGGCCACGCCCCCCGCCACGGCCACCCCCGAGCCGACCGTGCTGCCCACGCCGGGGCCGGACTGGACCACGAAGCCGCTGCTGCTGCCCGGCGACCGGCTGGTGGTCGGCGCGGCGTACCCGGGTGGCGCGGGGCGGGCCTTCGTGCTGGACCGCGGCACCGGCGAATACCGCAGGACCAGCAGCTTCGACGGCGTCTATCCGGCGCCCACGGGGTCCTTCGTCGCGGTCCGGGACGAGAAACGACCCCGCCAGGTCGGCCTGGCGGACCTGCGCACCGGCAGGTTCCACTGGTACGAGGTGGGCCGCGCCCTCTCCGACCCCCAGTGGTCCCCGGACGGCCGACGGCTGCTCCTCACCACCCGCCGACTCGATCACGAGGGGTTCATCGTGCTGGAGACCGACGGCACGACGCACACGTACCCGGTGGACCGGAGGCGGTGGTTCTGCACCGACTACTGCAACTTCACCTGGACCCGGGACGGCCGGGAGGTCGCGCTGCCGCAGACCGGCGGGGGCGACCACAACGAGGCGGTCCGGGACGAGCGGCGGGGCGTACAGCTCTTCTCCGCCGATGACGGGCAGCCGACCCGGCTCGTCCCGGTTCCCGGCGACCCGGCGGGGCCGGACGCCTGGTCGCCGGACGGGAGGCTGGTGGTCGTCCAGGGGCAGCGGGAGCCGCTGCTGGTCGAGACCGCCACCGGCCGGGTGGTGAACCCGCTGCCGGCCGCCGACGTCGTCTGGGTCTCCGACGACCGACTGCTCTACCGCGAGCCGATCGGGGCCGGCGACTACGTGCTCGCCGACCCGGCCGGTCGGGAACTGGTCCGGCAACCGCTGCCGAGGGAACTCGTCGCACAGCACCTCACCCTCAGCCCTCGCTGACCCGTCGCTCAAGGTCGTCCGGTTGCGTCGGCGGACTACCGTGCAGGTCGTGGCCACGGGGACGCTCGTCTTTCTGATCATCGGCGGGGCCGGCGTCGGCGTGCTGGCGCTCGCCCTGCTCGGTGCCGGGCTGCTCCACATCGGCCACCCCGACGTCGACGGTCCGGTGTCGGTCGAGGCGGTCGCCGGCTTCGTCGGGGCGTTCGGTTTCGGGGCCGCGATCGTCAACGAGCTCCTCGGTGGACGTACCCCCGGGATGGTCGCCGCGGCGGCGGCCGGCGGCGTGCTCGCGGCCGTGCCCACCGCGTGGCTGGCGATCCGGCTGACCCGGGCGGCGCGCGACATGCGCACCGACCCCACCCCCACCCGCGACGACCTGGTCGGCGCGATCGGCCTGGTCGTCACCCCGGTCCCCGCCGGCGGCTACGGCGAGGTCCGGGTTCGCGTCGCCGGCCAGCCGGTCAAGCTCAACGCCCGCGCCGACCAGCCCATCCCGGTCGGTGCCCAGATCTTCGTGGTCCAGGCGCTGAGCGA
Organism: Micromonospora sp. CCTCC AA 2012012; assembly: GCF_040499845.1. Classification (NCBI taxonomy): domain Bacteria; kingdom Bacillati; phylum Actinomycetota; class Actinomycetes; order Micromonosporales; family Micromonosporaceae; genus Micromonospora; species Micromonospora mangrovi. The sequence goes on along the minus strand of NZ_CP159342.1, from coordinate 5,320,042 downwards.
GACCAGCGTGCACGTCGAAACCTACTGAACCCCCGACAGACGGGAACTCCCATGCCCCTGCTCGTCGCCATCGGCGGCGCGGTCCTCCTCGCCGTCGTCCTCATCCTCTTCGTGCTCTCCCGGATCAAGGTGGCCGGTCCGAACGAGGCGTTCATCGTCACCGGCCGCAAGGGTCGGACCACCCAGACCGCCGACGGCCTGCGCTCCACCGACATGTCCGGGCAGAAGGTCGTCCTCGGCGCGTCGGTCTTCGTGCTGCCGGTGGTGCAGAAGCTCCAGTCGCTCGACCTGTCCAGCCGCCGGATCGACGTCGGCATCAAGGGTGCGGTGAGCAAGCAGGGCATCCGTACGGAGCTGCACGGCGTGGCGATCGTGAAAATCGGCGGGACCGAGGACGCGATCCGCGCCGCCGCCCAGCGCTTCCTGCACCAGCAGGACGAGATCGACAACTTCACCCGGGAGGTGCTGGCCGGCGCGCTCCGCTCCATCGTCGGCCGGCTCACCGTCGAGGAGATCATCCGGGACCGGGCGGCGTTCGCCAGCGCGGTGGCGGAGGAGGCCGAGCACTCGATGACCAACCAGGGGCTGGTGCTGGACACCTTCCAACTCCAGGACATCCTGGCCGAGGGGTCGTACCTGCAGGACCTGGGGCGGCCGGAGGCCGCGCGGGTGCTCAAGGACGCGGCCATCGCCGAGGCCCGGGCCCGGCAGCAGGCCGAGCAGGAGCGGCTGCTCGCCGAGGAGGCGATCGCCGAGGCGAACCGGAACCTCTCCCTCAAGCAGGCCGGCATCCAGGCGGAGATCGACGCCGCCAAGGCGAAGTCGGCGGCGGCCGGTCCGCTCGCCCAGGCCGAGCGGGACCAGGCGATCCTCTCCGAGCAGCAGAAGGTGGCCGAGCGGAACGCGGAGCTGAAGCAGCGGCAGCTCGACACCGAGGTGCGCAAGCCCGCCGACGCGGCCCGCTACAAGGTCGAGCAGGAGGCCGAGGCGGCCCGCAACGCGGCGGTGCTGAACGCCGACGCGCGGCGGCAGGCGACCATCGCGGCCGCGCAGGCCGAGGCCGAGCAGGCCCGGCTCACCGGTGAGGGCGAGCGGGCCCGCCGGGCCGCGCTGGCCGAGGCGAACGCGGTCGAGGGTGCCAAGGAGGGTGAGGCCGAGCAGCGCCGGCGTACCGCGATCGCCGACGCGATCGAGCGCGAGGGCCAGGCGGAGGCCGCGGCGATCCTGGCCAAGGGTCAGGCCGAGGCGGAGGCGATGGCCCGCAAGGCCGAGGCGTTCGCCGCGTACGGCGAGGCCGCCGTGCTGGACCTGCTGGTCCGGGTGCTGCCGCAGGTGGTCGAGGCGGCCAGCGCCCCGATCGGCGCGATCGACAAGATGACCGTCATCTCCACCGACGGTGCCTCGTCGCTGACCAAGTCGGTCGCCGGAAACGTCGCCCAGGGCCTCCAGCTCGGCACCGACCTGACCGGCATCGACCTGGCCGGGCTGCTCGCCAAGCTGAGTGGCGCGCACACCAACGGCAGGGCCACGGTGGACGGCAGCAGCGTCGAGCACTGACCGACCCGCAGAAACGACGGTGCCCGCCGGATTCCTCCGGCGGGCACCGTCGTTCGGGTGGTACGTCAGGGCTGGATCGGGGTCACCGTGAACTTCTCCCAGGCGCCGACCCCCAGGGTGGGGCTGGACCAGTCGATGGTCCGGTTCGCGATCAGCGGACGGGCGCCGCCGCTCTCCGCGGTGATCACCTTGTTGTTGACCGCCGCGACGAGATAGAGCGTCCCGTCGGTGTTGTAGTCGAGCACCCAGAGCTTCTCCCAGGCGCCGATGCTGGCGGACCGGGCGATCAGCGGACGGGCGCCGCCGCTCTCCGCGGTGACGAACTTGTTGTTCACCTTGGCCCGCAGGGCGACGAAGCCCAGCCCGGCGTCGACCACCTCGTACTTCTCCCAGAGGCCGACCGCGGTGGCCTTGGCGAGCAGCGGCAGCGTGCCGGCGCTCTGGGCGGTGACGTACTTGCCGTTGGCGGTGGCCTTGATGCTGACCGTGGGCGCCGGGGCGGTGAAGTCGAACTTCTCCCACGGGCCGATCGCGGTGGACTTGGCGATCAGCGGCAGCTTGCCGGAGTTGTCGGCCATCACGTACTTGCCGTTGGAGTTGGCCTTCAGGCTGACGCTGCCGTCGGAGTTGTCCACGACGGTGAACTTCTCCGCCGCGCCGATGGTGGTCTTGTTCGCGATCAGCGGTGAGGTGCCGGAGGCGGGCGCGGTGACGTACTTCGCGTTGATCTTGGCGAGCAGGGCGACGAAGCCGTCACTGGTCGGCACCACGTCGAACTTCTCCCACGGGCCGAGCGCCGTGCTGCGGGCGATCAGCGGCAGGGTGCCCGCACTCTCCGCGGTGACGAGCCGGCCGTTCACCCGCGCCCGCAGACCGAACGAGGACCGGGCCGCCTGCGTCGGGCCGACGTGCAGCAGCCGGTTCACCGAGTTGCGACCGTCCTGCACGGCACCGGAGATGCCACCGGTCACGATCGCGTCGCGGACCTGCTGCGGCGTCCAGTCGGGGTGCGCCGACAGCAGCAGAGCGGCGGCACCGGCCACGTGCGGGGAGGCCATCGAGGTGCCGCTCTCCACCGCCGTGCCGGTGCTCTCGCCGATCGACGAGGTGATGTTCACGCCCGGCGCGAAGACGTCCAGGCAGGGACCGAAGTTGGAGAACCAGGCGCGGAAGTCCAGGTGGTCGGTGGCGCCGACGGTGATCGCGTCGGGCACGTGCGCCGGCGACGCGAGGCAGGCGTCGCCGTGGTCGTTGCCGGCCGCGACGGCGTACGTGACGCCGGCCGCGATGGAGCGGTTGACCGCGTCGTCCACGGACTGCACGACCCCGCCGAAGCCGAGGCTCATGTTCACCACGGCCGGCTTCGCGGCGTTCGCGGTGACCCAGTCGATGGCGGCGACCAGCTGGTCGCTGTAGCCCTCACCGTTGCAGTCGAGCACCCGTACGGCGACGAGCTTGACGTCCTTGGCGACGCCGTACGTGCTGCCGCCGACGGTGCCGGCGACGTGGGTGCCGTGCCCCTCGCAGTCGTCGGCGACGGCGTCGTTGTCGACGAAGTCGTAGCCGTAGCTGGCCCGGCCGCCGAACTGCTGGTGGCTGATGTCGATGCCGGTGTCCACGATGTACGCGGTCACGTCGGCGGCGGTGGTCGGGTAGGTGTAGGAGCGGTTGAGCACCGGGGTGGTCTGGTCGATCCGGTCCAGCCCCCACGACGGCGGGGTGCTCTGGGTGCCGGCGACGGAGAACTTGCGGACCTGCTCGACGTACGCGACGTCGGGGTCGGCGGCGAGCCGGGCGGCCTGCGCCGGGCTCATCTGCGCCGACCAGCCGCGGAGGCCGCTGCTGAAGATCCGGCCGACCGAACCGCCGGCGGTGTCGGCAAGCCCGTCGGCGGTGGTGCGGACGGTGCGGGCGCTGGCCTTGCGGTCCTTGAGCACGACGATCCAGCGGCCCGGCACGGCGTCGGGCGAGTCGGTGCCGCGCACCTTGTCCGGTGCGAGCGGGGCGGCCGAGGCGGGACCGCCGGTGGTGACGCAGGCGAGTGTGGTCGCGGTGGCGAGGGCGAGCCCGGCCACCGCTGAACGGCGTAGCACGTGTGTTTCTCCCCGTGGGTCGGTGACCGTCCACGACGGACGGGCGACGGGTGATCGACGCGTCCCGCCCCGGACTGCGGTCGGCAGGGCGGAAGGACGCCGATACATCATGCGGGAAGATCGCCGCGAAGGGCGTCAACCGTTCGGTCGATACGCCGGCGTGTCGTCGTCGAAGGGGCCGGGGTCAGCCGGCGATGCCCTGTTCCCGGGCCCAGCGAAGCAGCTCCGCCTCGGCCTCGTCGCGGTCCAGCGGCCCGCGCTCCAGGCGCAGCTCCTTCAGGTGCTGCCACGCCTTCCCCACCACCGGCCCCGGCGGTACGCCGAGCAGCTCCATGATCGCGTTGCCGTCCAGGTCGGGGCGGACCCGGGCCAGGTCCTCGTCGGCCGCGATCCGGGCGATCCGCTCCTCCAGCGCGTCGTAGTCGGCGGCCAGGGCGGCGGCCTTGCGCCGGTTCCGGGTGGTGCAGTCCGACCGGGTCAACTTGTGCAGCCGGGAGAGCAGGTCACCGGCGTCGGCGACGTACCGGCGGACCGCCGAGTCGGTCCACTCGCCCCGGCCGTACCCGTAGAAGCGCAGGTGCAGGCCGACCAGCTTGACCACCTGGGCGGTGACGTCCTTCGGATAGCGCAGGGCCTTCATCCGGGCCTTGGTCAGCCGGGCACCGACCACCTCGTGGTGGTGGAAGCTGACCCGCCCGTCCGACCCGACCGCCTTGGTGGCCGGCTTGCCCACGTCGTGCATGAGCGCGGCCATCCGCAGCACGAAGTCGCAGCCGTTCTCCTCCATCGACATGGCGTTCTCGACGACGGTGAGGGTGTGCTCGTAGACGTCCTTGTGCTGCGCGTGCTCGTCGATCTCCAGCTTCAACCCGGTCAGCTCGGGCAGGAAACGCTCGGCCAGCCCGGTGTCGACCAGCAGCCGCAGCCCGGTGATCGGGTCGGCGCCGCAGAGCAGCTTGGTGAACTCGTCCCGGATCCGCTCGGCGGTGATCCGGTCCAGGTCGGGAGCCATCCGGGCCATCGCCGCCCGGACGTCGGGGTGGACGGCGAAGCGGAGCTGGGCGGCGAACCGGGCCGCGCGCAGCATCCGCAGCGGGTCGTCCCGGAACGACTCCTGCGGCGTGCCGGGGGTACGGATGACCTTGGCGGCGAGGTCGGCGAGGCCGCCGTGCGGATCGGTGAACCGGTGTTCGGGCAGGCTCACGGCCATCGCGTTGATGGTGAAGTCACGCCGCTTGAGGTCGTCGTCGAGGCTGGTGCCGTACTCGACCACCGGGTTCCGGCTGACCTGGTCGTACGCCTCCGCGCGGAAGGTGGTGATCTCCAGTTGGAGGCCGTCGCGCTGGCAGCCGATGGTGCCGAACTCCCGACCGGTCTCCCAGATCGCCTCGGCCCAGCCCTTGACGATCTGCAGCGTCTGGTCCGGGTGGGCGTCGGTGCAGAAGTCCAGGTCCTCGCCGAGCCGGCCGAGCAGGGCGTCCCGGACGGAACCACCCACCAGGTGCAGTTCGTGGCCCGCCTCGGCGAACCGGCGACCGAGCTCGTCGGCGACCGGCGAGACGCGGAGCAGTTCGGCGACGGCGTTGCGCTGCGCGGCGGTCAGCTCGCGGCGGTCGGCGGCGTGGGATGCGGAGGCTTCGGACATGGGATCGCCAGCCTATCGGTCCTCTCCGGGAACACCGCCGCCGGGCGCGGGTAAGAGGTACAGGTTGACTAAGGTTCTTCATCGTCGGGGCGGCACCCCGTCCCGACGTGACCCTGGGAGGCTCCGATGAGTGGCGGGCTCTACCGCAGTTCCAACGCCACGCCGGACGGCGCGATCCCTCCCACGGACGAGGCGACGTTCATCTCGGCCGAGCCGCTGAACCAGCCGGCGGTGGAGGCCACCGCGCCGCCGCCGGAGCAGGTCGCGGAGACCAGCGCCGCCGCGAACAGCGCGGTGATGGCCGTCGGCAGCCTGGTCAGCCGGGGTACGGGCTTCATCCGCAACCTGATGATCGGCGCCGCCCTCGGCACCATGGTCGGCGACGCGTTCACCACCGCCCAGTTCCTGCCGAACCAGGTGTACGAGTTCCTGCTGGGCGGCGTGCTCACCAGCGTGCTGATCCCGGTGCTGGTCCGCCGCCGCAAGACCGACGCGGACCGGGGCGAGGCGTACGCGCAGCGGCTGCTCACCCTGGCGGTGCTCGCGCTCGCCGCCACCGCGCTGATCGCGGTGCTGCTGGCGCCCGTGCTGACCGCGATCTACGCCGCCGGCGGCAAGGACCCGGCCTACACGAACCTGGTGACCCGGCTGTCGTACCTGATGCTGCCGATGCTCTTCTTCACCGGCATCAGCGCGTTGATCGCGGCAGTGCTGAACACCCGCGGCCACTTCGCCGCCCCGATGTGGGCGCCGATCCTCAACAACATCGTCTCCATCGGCACCTTCGGCCTCTACATCGTCGTCTACGGTGCCACCGGGCTGCGCCCCGACGAGGTGGGCTGGGACCGGATCCTGCTGGTCGGCGGCGGCACCCTGCTCGGTGTGGCGGTCCAGGCCGTCGGCCTGCTGCCCGCGCTGCGCAAGGTCGGCTTCCGGTGGAAGTGGCGGTTCGACTTCCGTGAGCTGGGGCTCCGTGAGCTGGCCCAGCTCGGCGCCTGGATGTTCTGCTACGTCGCGGTCAACCAGCTCGGCCTCTTCGTGGTGGTCAACCTGCTCACCCGGGCCACCGGCGGGAAGGGCAAGAACGCCGGCCTGCTGATCTACAACAACGTCTTCCTGCTGCTGATGATGGCGCACGGGATCATCGCCGTCTCGATCATCACGGCGCTGATGCCCCGGATGAGCGCCGCCGCCGCCGACGGCCGGTTCCGCGACGTGACCGCCGACCTGTCCCGGGGCACCCGGATGGTGAGCGCGGTGCTCGCCCCGATCGCGGTCTGCTACGCCGTGCTCGCCGGCCCGATCTCCGTGGTGGTGTTCCGCTACGGCGCCTTCACCGGGGAGAACGCGACCGCCACCTCGACCGTGCTGCTGGTCGCCGCGGTGGGGCTGGTGCCCTTCGCGATCAGCCAGCTCTTCACCTTCGCCTTCTACGCGCTGCCGGACACCCGCACCCCGGCGCTGATCAACATTCCGGTGGTGGCGCTGCGGGTGCTCCTCCAGATCGGGCTCTTCCTCGCCTTCTCCGCCACCTTCGCGGCGGCCGGCATGATGCTCGGCAACGCCGTCTCCTATCTGGCCGCGGCGATCATCTCGGCGCTGCTGCTGCGGCCCCGGGTGGGCCGGATCGGGCTCGGCGCGATCATGCGCACCCTGGGTCGGGTGGTGCTCGCCGCGCTCGGCGCCGCGCTGGTCGGGCTGCTCGTGGTCAAGCTGCTCCCCGGCGACCCGGGGCACCTGAGCTGGTCGGCCGCCGCCGTCCAGCTGGTGATCGGCGGCGCGGTGATCGCCGGGACGTACCTGGGGCTGGCCATGGTGCTGCGGATCAGCGAGATCACCGAGGTGGTGGGGATGGTCCGCCGCCGGCTGGGGCGCTGACTCCGGCCCCTCGATCCCGCCGAACACGGACGGTAAACGAGGATCACCAGCCTGGGGACACGCCTGTGGATAACTCGATTATTCACCGCTCAGCAGCCCTAACGGCCTGTGGACAACCAACCGTACGGATGAGGGTGACGGCCCGAACGGCGGGAATTCGACATGGCGTCGGACGCGTCGCCACACCGGTGCCGCCCCTGCGTCGACTACTTGCGGTCAACCTCTAGATTGGCTGGTGCATCTGCCAGCAACCTGGCTGACTCCGGCCGTCACCGGGCGGACCGCCCGGCTGCCGGTTCCCGGGCGGTCACGGCGGGAAGATGACATGTCGGAGAACGGGGCATCCCGGGTAAGGTCGCTCTCGACGGGTACGGCAGGTGCCGACGCTGCGTGTCGACGCCGGCCTGCCGGTTCCATCGAAGGCAGAGCGGGAAGCACATGCCCAGCAGCGCGGATCCATCGATCGACACGATCACCGAGGGAGGACGGGTGACCCAGGTCGGCGAGGGTCAGGAGGCGGAGGAGACTGCTCCGCCCGTCATGACCTTCGGTGCTCCCACGGCCGGTGAGATCCTCGCCGAGCGGTACGAGCTGGTCGAGCACATCAACAACGACAGCGCGGGCCGGTTGGTCTGGCGCGGGGTCGACGTCGTGCTGCGCCGTCCCGTCGCGGTGGTCCTCCGTTACCCGGGTGGCGACTCCGCCACCGAGATGCTCCAGGCCGCCGTCGCGGCCAGCCGCGTCATCCACCCCAACCTGGTCGGCGTCTACGACGCGATCGACGAGGCCGACCGCGCGTACGTGGTCCGCGAGTGGGTGGACGGGCAGTCCCTGCGCGAGCTGGTCACCACCGACGGGGCGCTGGACCCGGCCCGGGCGACCGCCATCGGCAACGCCGTCGCCAGCGCGCTGGCCGCGGTGCACGCGACCGGCATGGTGCACGGAAACGTCCACCCCGGCACCGTGATGCTCAGCGACGAGGGTCGCGTCGTGCTGGCCGACGCCCGCACCGACGGCGCGGACAGCCAGGAGAACGACATCCGGGCGGTCGGCGGCATCCTCTACTTCGCGCTGACCGGCTACTGGCCGCACGGCGAGGCTCCGCTGCACGGCGCCACCGCGGGGCACGGCCGCGCCGCCATCCCGGACGCGGTCCGCGACGCCACCGGGGGGATCGCCGCCCCCCGCCAGGTCCGGGCCGGTGTGCCGGCCTACCTGGACGACCTGACCATGGACCTGCTGGACCCGGAGATCGCCCCGCCCTCCTCGGAGGTGCTCGCGGCCGAGCTGGGCCGGCTGGACATCCCGGCCGACGAGCACTTCCTGGCGCAGGCCGGTCCGCTGCGCTTCTCGGCCGACACCGACGAGGAGCCCTCCCCGCTGGCCGCCGCCGGAGGCCGCAAGGTGGCCCTGGGCATCGCCGGTCTGCTGGCCGTCGCGCTGGTCGGTCTGCTCATCGGCATCAGCGCGCTCGGCGGCGGCGACGACAAGGACCCGAAGACCGAGCCGGTCGCCCGCCCCTCCAACAGCGCGCCGGCCGGCGACACCACCTCGGCCGCCCCGATCCGGAAGCTCGCCGTGGAGGACGTCCGGATCATCGACCCGGACAGCAAGGTCCGCGACGAGCTCGACGACGCCGAGAAGGTGATCGACGGCAGCGAGGACGAGGGCTGGGAGACCCAGACCTACAAGACCGCCAACTTCGGCAACTTCAAGCGCGGCATGGGCGTCTGGCTCGACCTCGGCTCGCCGCACACCGTCAAGTCCGTACGGGCCGTCCTCTCCGCCAGCGGGGCGAGCGCCCGGCTCTACACCGGCAGCAACGACCCCGGATCCAGCTCCGCCGGTGACAAGGCGCTGGTGGCGGAATACCTGAAGTCGCCGATCGGCGAGGTCCCGGCCGCCGGGGGCACCACGATGACCTTCAGCAACGGCTTCGACCCCGACAAGAAGTACCGCTACCTGCTGTTCTGGCTCACCGAGCTGCCCGAGAACGACCGGGGCTACAAGATCGGTGTCCAGGAGATCACCGTCCAGGGTTCGTGAACCTGCCGGGGCGTACGGGGGCGGGCGCGGAGGCGTCCGACGTCGAGCTGCTCCGTGCCCACGTGGCCGGTGACCGGGACGCCTTCACCGAACTGTTCCACCGGCACCGGGACCGGCTCTGGGCGGTCGCCCTGCGGACCATCGGCGACCGGGAGGAGGCGGCGGACGCCCTCCAGGACGCGCTGCTCTCGGCGCACCGGGCGGCGGCCCGCTTCCGCGGCGACTCGGCGGTCACCACCTGGCTGCACCGGATCGTGGTGAACGCCTGCCTGGACCGGATGCGTCGGCGGCAGACGCACGCCACCGTCCCGTTGCCCGACGGGGTCCACGCCGACTCGGAGCCGGGTCGGCACACCGGCGGGGTGGAGCCCGCCGCACCCGCCCGGGACCACGACACCGCCCTGGTGGTCCGCCAGGCGCTGGCCGAGCTGCCGGCCGAGCAGCGCGCCGCCCTCGTCCTGGTGGACGTGCAGGGCTATCCCGTGGCCGAGGTGGCCCGGATCCTCGGCGTGGCCGAGGGGACGGTCAAGAGCCGCTGCGCCCGGGGCCGGGCCCGGCTGGCGGTGCTCCTCGGTCACCTGCGTACCGGCTCCGACGAGCCCACCGCGATGCCGGGCCCGGCCGCCCGTACGACGTCCGACGTGCCGCGGGTCACCGCCGGGAACCCCAGGGCCTCCGGCGCCGTCGGATCGTCGTCGGGGTTGGCCCGACGGGAACCCCGCCAGGAGGAGACGTGACGTCCGGGATGTTCAGGGAGGTCGACCACGACCTGCTCGCCGACTACCTCGGCGGCGCCCTGGACGGCACCCCGGAACAGGCCACCGTCGCCCGGCTGGTCGACGAGGACCCGGCGTGGCGCGAGGCGTACACCCTGCTGGCGCCGGCGCTGGACCTGGTCCGGGCCGACCTGGCCGACTGGGCCGCCGTCCCGGCGCCGGAGCTGCCCCTGGCGGTCGCCGACCGGATCACCGCGGCACTGGCCGGGGCCGGTCCGGCTCCGGCCGACGTGCCGCAGCCCCGCGCCGCCGACGGCCCGGACAGCCACGACGAGGAGGACCCGACGGCGGAGCCCGGGGTGGCCCGGCAGCGGCGCAGCGGCACCCCGACGGTCACGGTCGTCGGGCAGCGCACCGGCCGTCCGGGACGCGGCAGCGGGACGGCCCGGCCGGCCGAGGGGCCGACCAAGGGCACCGGTCCCGGGCGCCGGCAACGCCGATGGGCCCGACTGGCCGGGCCGGTCGCGCTGGCCGCCGCGTCGATCGCCGCCGTCGGGCTGGGCGTCAACCAGCTGGTCGGTACGGCGGGCGGAGACGGCGCGCCGGTGACCGCCCAGGACCAGAGCGCGGGGAACGCGGCCCGACCGCTGGCCGCGCCGTTCCGCACCACCGGCCCACCGCGCCGCAGCGGTACGGACTGGACGCCCGAACGGTTGTCGAGCAGCAACCTGTCGATGACGGAGCCCGGTCGCACCCTGGCGATGGTGCCGCCCATGGGCACCGCCGCCCCGAAGAGCCCGCAGGACGTGCCGCAGGACGAGGCTCAGCGCCTCTCCGTCAGCGGCGACCTGGGTCGGCTCGCCGGTTCCGACGCGCTGGACTCCTGCCTCGCCGCCGTGGCCGCCGAGCACGCCGGCGGCGCGGTCACCGTCGACCTGGTCGACTTCGCCTCCTTCCAGGGCCGCCCGGCCCTGGTCCTCAACTTCGTGGACGCCGCCGGCGCCCGGTGGGCGTGGGTGAGCGGGCCCGAGTGCGGCGTCCCCGGATCCGGCGCGGACACCCGGTTCCGTACGCGGGTAGGGTGAGGGCGCGGTCACCGCAGGTTGTCCCGTCACGTGACCTGACCCACCGGATGACCGGCTCGGGAATCCCCGCTTCGTACGATGACGTTCTGCACATCAGGCGCCGGCTTCCCTCGGGCGGTCGGCACTCGGATCGACATCGGTGCGCACCGGTGACGAACACACACATCGGGAGACGGCAGTGGACGAGGTCCGCAACCTGATCATCATCGGCTCCGGGCCGGCCGGTTACACCGCGGCGGTGTACGCCGCCCGGGCCAACCTGAAGCCGCTCGTGATCGAGGGCGTGCAGTCCGGCGGCGCGCTGATGACCACCACCGAGGTGGAGAACTTCCCCGGCTTCGCGGACGGGATCCTCGGTCCCGAGCTGATGGACAACATGCGCAAGCAGGCCGAGCGTTTCGGTGCCGAGTTCCTCACCGACGACGTGACGCGGGTCGAGCTGAAGGACACCGGCGACACCGGTTCCGGCGCGGTCAGCACCGTCTGGGTCGGCGAGACGGCCTACCGGGCGAAGGCGGTCATCCTCTCCACCGGTTCGGCGTGGCGTCCGCTGGGCGTCCCCGGTGAGCAGGAATACCTGGGCCACGGTGTGTCGTCCTGCGCCACCTGTGACGGGTTCTTCTTCCGCAACCAGCACATCGTGGTGGTCGGCGGCGGTGACTCGGCGATGGAGGAGGCCAGCTTCCTCACCCGGTTCGCCGACTCGGTGACCATCATCCACCGCCGTGACTCGTTCCGGGCCAGCAAGATCATGGCTGAGCGGGCGCTCGGCAACGAGAAGATCAAGGTCGAGTGGAACTCCACCGTCGAGGAGATCCTCGGCGACGACGGCAAGGTCAGCGGGGTCCGGCTGCGCAACGTGCACACCGGCGAGAGCAAGGTGCTCGACGTGACCGGCGTCTTCGTCGCGATCGGCCACGACCCGCGCAGTGAGCTCTTCCGCGGGCAGGTGGAACTCGACGACGAGGGGTACGTGAAGGTGCAGGCGCCCAGCACCCGGACCAACGTCCCGGGTGTCTTCGCCGCCGGTGACGTGGTCGACCACACCTACCGGCAGGCGATCACGGCGGCCGGTACGGGTTGTGCCGCCGCCCTGGACGCCGAGCGCTTCATCGCCACCCTGCAAGACTGAAAGACCTTCAAGAAGCAGTTCCCGGAGGAGGGGTTCATAGTGGGAGCAACCAAGGCGGTCACCGACGCGAGCTTCGCGAGCGACGTGCTGAAGTCCGACAAGCCGGTCCTGGTGGACTTCTGGGCGGAGTGGTGCGGCCCGTGCCGCAAGGTGTCGCCGCTGCTGGAGGAGATCGCCGGCGAGATGGGTGACCAGGTCAGCATCGTCAAGCTCAACATCGACGAGAACCCCGAGACCGCCCGGACCTACCGGGTGATGTCCGTGCCGACCCTCACCGTCTTCAAGAACGGCGAGCCGGTGCAGTCGATCGCCGGGGCGAAGCCGAAGGGCGAGCTGGTCAAGCTCATCGAGTCCGCTCTGTAGAGCCGACGTACACCTGGAGAACCCCGCGCCCGATCCCGGGCGCGGGGTTCCGTCTTTCCGGGCTCTGACCTGCGCGAACCTGGAGCCGATCGGTGAGCGGTCACGATACGCTCCGTAAGCATCCGCAGCAGAGGGGGTCGTGCGTGCGTCCGATCCGACCCGGTGACCGGGGACCCGCGGTGACCGAGATCCGTACCGTCCTCACCGGCCTCGACCTGCTCCCGCCCGACGGCCACGGCGACGACTTCGACGCCGCGACGGAACGCGCCGTCCGCGCCTTCCAGCAGTCCCGGGGGCTCAGCGTGGACGGCCGGGTCGGTACCGAGACCTGGCAGGCCCTGGACGCCGCCCGCTGGCGGCTCGGCGCCCGCACCCTCTACCACGCGGTGCCCGAGCCGCTCATCGGCGAGGACGTCCGCTCGCTCCAGGAACGGCTCCTGGAGATGGGGTACGACACCGGACGCGCCGACGCCGTCTACGGCGTCCGTACCGCCCGGGCGGTCGCCCAGTTCCAGCGGGAGATGGGCCTCAAACCGGACGGTTCCTGCGGCCCGCACACCATGGGCGCACTGCGTCGCCTCGGTCGGAAGGTGGTCGGCGGGCGACCCCAGTGGCTGCGCGAGTCCGACGCGATCCGACAGGCCGGGCCGGCCCTCGTCGGCCGCACCGTGGTGATCGACCCGGGGCACGGCGGCACCGACCCGGGCATGGTGGTGCCGGACGGGCCGCTGCGCTGGATCGAGGCGGACCTGGTGCACGACCTGGCCAGCCGGCTGGAGGGGCGGCTCGCCGCCGCCGGGGTGCGGGTGCAGCTCACCCGCGGCCCGGCCCCGCAGACCTGCCTCCCGGACGCCGACCGGGCGCAGCTCGCCAACTCCCTCGGCGCCGACGTGTTCATCTCGCTGCACACCGACGGGCACGCCAACCCGGCCGCCAACGGGGTGGCGACCTACCACTACGGCACCGACAACGGGGTCACCTCGGCCACCGGCGAACGGCTGGCCGGGCTGGTGCAGCGGGAGATCGTGGCGCGGACCGGGCTGCGCGACTGCCGTACCCACGCCAAGGCCTGGGACCTGCTCCGGCTGACGAAGATGCCGGCGGTACGGGTCGAGGTCGGCTACCTGACCTCCCCGGAGGACCGGGGTCGGCTGGTCGACCCGAGGTTCCGCGACCGGGTGGTCGAGGCGATCGTCGCCGCCGTGCAGCGGATGTACTTCCCGATCGAGCGGGACGTGCCGACCGGCTCGATCGACGTGAGCGAGCTGCGGGCGGTGGTGGCCGCCGGCACCCGGACCGGCTGACCGCTCAGCCGGCCGTCGAGCGGGTCGCCGGGGCCGGGCGGACCGGCCGGAGCAGCGTCTCGGGGCTCATCGAACCGAGCAGCTTCTCCAGCGCGTACTCGACGTCCGACTTCCAGCTCAGCGCGGTGCGCAGCTCCAGCCGCAGGCGCGGGAAGCGGGGGTGCGGGCGGACCGTCTTGAAGCCCACCGAGAGGAAGAAGTCGGCCGGGGCGACGCAGGCGCGGGTCGGGTCGTCACCGTCGCCGAACTTCGCGTCCCCGAACGCCTCGATCGCCTTGATGCCCCGTTTGGTGAGGTCCCGGGCGACGCCCTGCACCAGCATCCGGCCCAGGCCGCCACCGGCGAAGGCGGGCACCACGTTGGCGGTCATCAGCAGCGCGGCGTCGGCGGAGACCGGCGAGGTCGGAAAGGCCATCGAGCGGGGCACGTAGGCCGGCGGGGCGTACATGACGAAACCGGCGGGCATGCCGTCGACGTACGCCAGCTTGCCGCAGGAACCCCACTCCAGCAGCGTCTGGGAGACCCACGCCTCCTTCTCCAACCCGGGGTCGCCGGCGGCGCAGGCACGGTCGGCGGAGACGGGATCCAGCTCCCAGTAGACGCACTGCCGGCACGGGCGGGGCAGGTCTTCGAGGGTGTCGAGGGTCAGACTGACCAGACGTCGCGACATCAGCGCATCCCCACAACTAGGCTCGGAGGGGAAACCACCACGGCCCGGCACCGCTTTCCTGCCCCCGACGAGCGATGGTACGCCGCAACCGGACCGTACGGGAGGGGACGCGCGAATGCCCACCCGAGCCGGTGACGGCGGTCCGGGATGTGGAAGAACCTCACGGCGTGGGGACGTTCCAGGCCGGGGCGGACTACCATCGAGCAACCGGTGTCCGCGCGCCGCCATGGTTGCCGGCCCCGCGGGTACCACACCGAGCGGCAGGCCCGCCGACACCTGATCGAGGTGATGTCATGACCGGCACGACACTCGACGACTACACCGACCGGTACGCCCGGCGGGTCCGGGGGATGACCGCCTCCGAGATCCGGGCGCTCTTCGCGGTGGCCAGCCGGCCGGAGGTCGTGTCGCTCGCCGGTGGGGCCCCCTACATCGCCGCGCTCCCGCTCGACGCGGTCGGCGAGATGCTCGGCCGGCTCGGCTCCGAGCACGGTGCCACCACCCTCCAGTACGGCATCGGCCAGGGCACCCTGGAGCTGCGTGAGCGGATCTGCGAGGTGATGTCCCTCTCCGGGATCGACGCGTCCTGCGGCGCCTCCCCGGAGGACGTGGTGGTCACCGTCGGCGGCCAGCAGGCGCTGGACCTGGTGGCCCGGCTCTTCCTCGATCCGGGTGACGTGGTGCTCGCCGAGGGCCCGACCTACGTCGGCGCACTCGGCGTGTTCCAGGCCGCCCAGGCGCAGGTCGTGCACGTGCCGATGGACGACGACGGGCTCGTCCCGGAGGCGCTGGAGGCAGCCATCGCCGACCTCGCCCGGGCGGGACGGCGGGTGAAGTTCCTCTACACCATCCCGACCTACCAGAACCCGACCGGCGTGACGTTGAGCGAGGAGCGGCGGGAGCGGGTGCTCGACATCTGCGAGCGCGCCGGCCTGCTGGTGGTGGAGGACGACCCGTACGGTCAGCTCGGTTTCGAGGGTGAGGCCCCGAAGCCGCTGCGCGCCCGCCGCCGCGACGGCGTCTTCTATCTCAGCACCTTCTCCAAGACCTTCGCCCCCGGCCTGCGGGTGGGGTGGATCCTCGCGCCGCACGCGGTCCGCGACAAGCTGGTGATCGCCAGCGAGGCACAGATCCTCTGCCCCAGCGGATACGCCCAGGCGGCCGTCTCGACGTACCTGAGCACCATGCCGTGGCGGCAGCAGCTCAAGGTCTACCGGGAGGTCTACCGCGAGCGCCGCGACGCGCTGCTCGACGCCATGGCGGACCTGATGCCGGCGGGCACCACCTGGACCACTCCCGGCGGTGGGCTCTTCGTCTGGGCGACCCTGCCCGACGGCCTCGACTCGAAGGCGATGATGCCCCGGGCCATCGCCGCCCGGGTGGCCTACGTGCCCGGCACCGGCTTCTATGCCGACGGCACCGGTACGGGCAACATGCGGTTGAACTTCTCCTTCCCGTCGCCGGAGCGGATCCGGGAGGGCGTCCGCCGGCTGGCCGGCGTGATGGAGCAGGACATCGCCATGCGCCGGGTCTTCGGCGCGGTGGGCGGTCCCGGTCCACGGCGGCGCCAGGGCGGCTCCGACGCGCCCGGACCCGACTTGGCATGATTCCCGCATGGCTGTCAGCTCCACCGCACCGAATCCCATGACCGGTCCCGCCGTCACCACCGACCTGCACGTGCTGGTCCTCGCCGGTGGGCTCTCCTACGAGCGGGACGTCTCGCTCCGCTCCGGCCGGCGCGTGCTCGACGCCCTGCGGGCGGTCGGCGTGGAGGCCGAGCTGCGGGACGCGGACGTGGCGCTGCTGCCCGCGCTCGCGGCCGACCCGCCCGACGCGGTGGTGATCGCCCTGCACGGCGCCACCGGCGAGGACGGCTCGCTGCGCGGCGTCCTCGACCTCTGCGACGTCCCCTACGTCGGCTGCGACGCCCGGGCGTCCCGACTCGCCTGGGACAAGCCGTCGGCGAAGGCGGTGCTCCGGGAGGCCGGCATCCCCACCCCGGACTGGGTGGCCCTGCCGCACGACCGGTTCTCGGAACTCGGCGCGGTGGCGGTGCTGGACCGCATCGTCGACCGCCTCGGCCTGCCGCTGATGGTGAAGCCGGCGCAGGGCGGCTCCGGCCTGGGCGCCGCGGTGGTCCGGGACGCCGGGTCACTCCCGGCCGCGATGGTCGGCTGCTTCGCGTACGACCAGACCGCTCTCGTCGAGCGTTACGTGCCGGGCATGGACGTGGCGGTCTCCGTGGTGGACCTCGGCGACGGCCCGCAGGCGCTCCCGCCGGTGGAGATCGTCCCCCGCAACGGCGTCTACGACTACGCCGCCCGCTACACCGCCGGCCGGACCACCTGGCACGCCCCCGCGCGGCTGGACGCCGACGTGACCGCACGGGTGGCGGAGGTGGCCCTCGCCGCCCACCGGGCGCTCGGCCTGCGGGACCTGTCCCGGGTGGATCTGATCGTCGACGCGGCCGGGCAGCCGCACGTGCTGGAGGTGAACGTCTCCCCGGGCATGACGGAGACGTCCCTGCTGCCGCTCGCGGTCCAGGCAGCCGGGCTGGACCTCGGCCGGCTCCTCGGCTCGCTGGTCACCCGCGCGGCAGCTCGCCGCCCCTGACGGTTCCGCCGTCGCTGACGGTTCCGCCGTCCTCGGCGTCGGCCGGTCCGATCGCCTTCCAGGCTGCTCGTCCGCGTGGCCCGAGCCTCGGGTGGCTCGGGCCGGTGTCGGCGGTCCTCGCGCCCCTGGCCGCCACCGCCGCTGTCACCGGGGTCGAGCGTGCGCAGGGGCCTGGATCCCGGACCGGCCGCCGTTCGGTCGCCGGCGGCGTCAGCTCAGTTCGCCGGCTTTCCCTGAGGCCGGTTCTCCCCGTCGGTGTCGCCCTCGTCCGACCCGTCGCCCTCGTCCAGGTCGCCGGTGTCGTTCGCGCTGTCGTACTCGGGCTCCGGCTCGGGGATCTCCTCGGCCGCTTCGATCACGGACACCGGCTCGTCGTCGACGACGTCGGCTTCCGCTGCCGGCGCTGAGGAGAGACTCGACGGTGCCTGCCACTGGATGCGCGGCGGCTCCGCCAAGGGTCGGCCACCGAACTCGGCCAGCCAGGCGGCGACCATCGCGAGGTTCTCCCGCCACTGGGACTCGGAGATGGGCGGCAGGATCGAGTCCCACAGGGAGAGGAAGGTCCCGCGCAGCTGAAGCCGCCCGTACGGCCGGGCGAGGAACCACATGTGCAGGTGAGCCGAGCCGTCACCCCAGCGGTTGACGTGTACCCGGGCCACCCCGTCGAGTGAGCGGATCGCGCGCTCCAGCCGCACCGTCATCACGCCGAGTTCGGCGGCGAGGAGGTTCGGCAGGTCGCCCAGGTCCAGGTGAGACCGGGATTCGAGGATGAGCACCATCGGCAGGCCGGTCGGCCGGTCCATCGCGCGGACCCGCCACCGCTCGCCCACCCAGATGTACGCCTCGTCGGGGGCGTTGCACGCGGTGCACTCCCGATCTTCCTCACCCCGACGGGGAGGTTCCACCGGGACCGGATCGTCGAGCTTCTTGACGCGGAGGTCGCCCTCGAAGGGGAAGGAGGGCCATTGAGTGAAGTCTGGAACTGAGGGAGGGGTGTCCTGCACGACGCTGACCCTAACCGAGACGGCGACGGCTGTCCCTACCTGAATTAGCTTCGGGATGCCGGAACGCACGACTGGGATCGGCCGGGTTCGGGCCTTGTCCACGAGGTTGTCCACAGGGTGCTGAGATCACCACCACACCGCGTCATCCACAGGTCAGTGGGCTCTTTCACGCGGGGTTTCACGTGAAACGAGGGTGGCCTGTGGAAAACCGCTGTGGATAACTGGGGGCGGTCCCGTCCGGTCGTCCACAACTCCGGTGGGGCTTTCGGGCGGGCCCTCACTTTCTAACGACCGAGTCCGAGATCGGCACTGCCCGGGACGTGAAATCTTGACACCGAGACTGCGGGCCGAGGGCCCACCGATGCCGGTTCCGGCAGCGGCGTGGTGCCGGACCGAGTGGTTGGCCCAACCCGGGTCCACGCCTGGGAGTCCCGGTCGTTTCACGTGGAACACGACGGGAGCGGCTGGGCGCTACCTCTACCCCATGGCTGCGGGAGCTGGTTGTCGGGAACGAAGAGTTGCCTCTGTTCAAGCCGGCGGTCCGGGAGGGGCGGAACCAACGGCCGTTCGGCCCTCGCTGGGCAGAACCGCAACCGGTGGAGTCTCCCTTCCGTGCTCTGCCGCAGCCCACGTCGAGGACCCAGTCGCCGGGCCGGGCGGCGAGCAGTGGCTCTTTGCAGCCACGGCTGATCTCGTCGTAGTAGTCGTCAGCGAATGCCAGACCTACGGAGGCAGCTCCGCGAGCACGGGCGCGGGTGGCCAGCCGACAGCAGGGGTGGCCGGCCAAGGGTGGTTGGGGACGTGCCCTCCCTGTCTCTGGGTGGAGGATCCCCACAACACTCGACCTTCCCGCTGGCAGTAGTGCTCGTCGCCTTATTCGACCGGGCGCCACCGATGCTCGCGTCGCGTAGGCGCCTCTGTTCCACGTGAAACCATGCTGGCAAGCGGGCTCTACTCGTGACCTCGGCCGCCCGGATCAGCTCACTTCAGTTCGCGTGCCAGTGGCGCGCGTGATGATGGCCATGCCTAAGCGTGAGCGTCGCCAGTGGTGTCAGGGCCTCAGCACGACGAGGAGGGCGCGCTGCCGGTTCGGGAGACCACGGGCGTGCCCGCACTTGCGCCCACGCGTCCAGGGCCCGTCAGGCGGGCTCAAGAACCGGGTATGACCCGTCTCAGCGGAGCGTCACTTCGCCCCGGCGACAGGGTGTTCGTGATCAACCGGGGCGGTCGTCATCCCGGTGACGGGGCGTTCGTGATCAACCGGGGCGGCCGTGATCCTGGTGACGGGGTGTCCGTGATCGACTGGGGCGGTCGCCATCCCGGTGGCGGGGTGATCGTGATCAACCGGGGCGGTCGTGATCCGCGCTGGCGGCCGAAAGTGCCCGATCACCTCCGGGACTCGTCCTCTCGCCGGGTGCTCTGCGGTCGGCTTCTTCGGGGTCTTGGTGTCGCCCGTGATCGTGTCGGCCCTCCGCCGCGTCTTTCGACAAAGGCTGGGATCACCACAACCGCCTGGCATGCCGATCGCTCGGCGGTACGGCCCCGCCCCCTCGTTCGAGGCAGAACCTTCCGCCTGCGGCACGTCCGCTCGACGTGCCGCAGATGATCGGCGGAGCGGTCCGATTCGGGGTAGGAGCCCACTGAGCCGGGGTGGCGAGCGTCGGCTGTCCAGCCGTAAGGAGCACGGGGCGACCGCCTCGCCCGAAGCCGGACGGCCGTTCCTGAATCCCGTCTCGGGCGACTGACGGAGATCCGCAGTCCGCCCCTTCGGCAACCTCGGCAGACCTGCTCGGCCTCCCAGGCCGGGCGTTGGAGCTGAGGTTCCGTCCGCTACCACCACCGCCCTCGTTTCACGTGAAACGAGGGCGGTCAGGAAACGGCACTGGGCAGCCCCAGTGTGGTCAGTCATTGCTGCCCCTCCCAGACGGCTACCGCCGACCGGTCACGGGATCACGGGGGGCGAGGGCACGAGGCTCGTGGTGTGCCCGACCCGCCCTTACTTCCACGTGGACCGGCGAGGGCAGATCCGCCGATCCGGCCTCGGGGCCGGGAAACGGATCGGCCGCGTACCCCGTGGCGGGGAACGCGGCCGAAAGCCGGACGGGGGCGGCTCACTCGCCGGACTGCTCCTCCTCGCCGACCCCGATGATCCCCACGATCCGCTCCAGGTCGTCGACCGTGGCGAACTCGATGGTGATCTTTCCCTTGCTGCGGCCGATGTCGACCTTCACCCGGGTGTCGAACCGGTCGGAGAGCCGGTCCGCCAGGTCGGTCAGCGCCGGGGCATGCGGCTTGGACCGCCGCTTGGCGGCGGGGGTCTTCGCGGGCCCGTCGGCCAGCGCCAGCGCCACCAGTTCCTCGGTGGCGCGTACGGAGATGCCCTCGGCGACGATGCGCAACGCGAGCTGTTCCTGCGCCTCGGCGTCGTCGAGGCTCAGCAGTGCCCGGGCGTGACCGGCGGAGAGCACCCCGGCGGCGACCCGGCGCTGCACCTGGGCCGGCAGATTCATCAGCCGGATGGTGTTGGAGATCTGCGGCCGGCTCCGGCCGATCCGCCGGGCCAGTTCCTCGTGCGTGGCGCCGAACTCCTCGAGCAGCTGCTGGTACGCCGCGGCCTCTTCCAACGGGTTGAGGTTGGCCCGGTGGATGTTCTCCAGCAACGCGTCGCGGAGCATCGCGTCGTCCTTGGTGTCCCGGACGATCGCGGGGATGTTCTCCCGGCCGACGGCCTGGGCAGCCCGCCAGCGTCGCTCACCCATGACGAGTTCGTACTTCTCGCCGTCGAGCTGGCGGACCACGATCGGCTGGAGGAAGCCGACCTCCTGGATGGACGTCTTCAGCTCCTCCAGGGCCTCCTCGTCGAAGACCTGACGCGGCTGCTTCGGGTTCGGCAGGATGGCGTCGACCGGAATCTCGGCGAATCGCGCGCCGGGCACCGGGCTCAGTTGCGGACCGGTCTCCACGGCCGGAGCGACCGGGGACGGGGCGGTCGGTTCGGGAGTGCCGACCGCCGCCGGGCCGGAGGTCTCCGACTCACCGTTCAGCGGAGCGGGAGGCTCCACCGGCGCGGTCGGGATCAGTGCCCCGAGCCCTCGGCCCAGACCGCCACGGGGACGGTTCTTCATGCGACGCCTCCCAGCGACTTGTCCGCACTACGCATTCCGGCTCACCGGCTCCTTGACGCCGCGCTCCGCAATCTCCTGGGCGGCCTCGAAGTAACTCGTCGCCCCCCGCGATCCGGGATCGTAGGTCATCACGGACTGCCCGTAGCTGGGTGCCTCGGAGACCCGCACGTTCCGGGGGATGACGGCTTGGAGCACCTTGTCACCGAAGTGGTTACGGACGTCCTGCTCGACCGCGTCGGCCAGCCGGGTACGGCGGTCGTACATGGTGAGCAGGATGGTGGAGACCTCGAGCTGCGGGTTCAGGTGCTGCCGTACCAGGTTGATGTTGTTGATCAGCTGGTTGAGCCCTTCCAGCGCGTAGTACTCGCACTGGATCGGGATCAGCACCTCCTGTGCCGCCACGAGCGCGTTGACGGTCAGCAGACCGAGCGACGGCGGGCAGTCGATGAAGACGTAGTCGAAGTGGCCGGGGTAGGCGGCGATGGCCCGGGCGAGCCGGGACTCCCGCGCCACCACGGAGACGAGTTCGATCTCCGCGCCGGCCAGGTCGATGGTGGCCGGTACGCACCACAGGTTCGGGATGCCCTCGACGGCCTGCGCCACCTCCGCCAGCGGCACGCTGTCGATCAGGCAGTCGTAGACGTCCGGGACGCCGGTGTGGTGCGGGACGTTGAGCCCGGTGGAGGCATTGCCCTGCGGGTCCAGGTCCACCACGAGCACCCGGTTGCCGTGCAGGGCCAGGGCCACCGCCAGGTTCACGGTGGTCGTGGTCTTCCCCACGCCGCCCTTCTGGTTCGCGACGCACATGACCCGCGTCCGCTCCGGGCGAGGCATGGTCACTTCGCCACTCGGATTAAGGATCTGCACGGCGCGCATCGCCTCCATAGCCAACGGTGGGTCATCCTCTTCGCGCGTCGGGGTTTCACGTGAAACGTACGTGCTGGCATCGGGTTCGGCGCCGTAGCCGGCGACGGATGGCGTGTCGGAGGGAAGCGCCGGGACCGGGGTGGCGTCCGGCACCGCACGCGGCGACGGCTGCTGCGGCACCGCCGCGCCCATTCCGCCGGTGGGCGGCTCGTAGCGGGCAGCCGCCGCGGCGTTGCCGCGTACGGGGAGCGGTCGGGGGGCGGCGGCGTTGGCCGGTCGACCGGTCGGCTCCTGCGCCTCCCGCGTCGGCGGGAGGTTCGCCGGGACCGACGAGGTGGGTCGGACACCGCCCACCACCGGCGTGTCCCGCCGGACGACCGGGTCGCAGTTCTCGGGGCGTACGGACGGGTCGCTGGAGTCCCCGTTCACCGGCCAGCGCTCGGTTTCACGTGAAACCGGGTCGCCAGAGGATCGTCCTCCCGCTCCGGTCACCCGTGGATCGTCGTACCTACCGTCGTCATGCACCTGTCATCCCTGCCCGCTCCGGATGGTCGGTCCGCACCCCGTCAATCGGCCGCACCCGTGCTCGTCTCGCACGGCGTACGGCCCGCCCGGGAACGGTCGGGCCGGGTGCCACCGGCACCGCCGTTCCACACTTTCGACGCGCGGTCAGCCTACGGCGGACAGGCGTAGCGGGTCCACGTCGGGTTCTGATCCGTCGGCCACCTCGCACCCTTTTCAACGACCGAAGGGGCGGCCGGAAAGGCGTCACGGGATCAGCGTTACCGACCCCGGTCACCGCGCTTACGGCCGCCACGCGACCGCTTCGGCGCGGTCTTCTTCCGTGCCGGGCCGACCATGCGCTCCCGGACCACCTCGATGACGGTGGCGGGGGGCTCGATCACTCCGACGCCACACTGGTGCACCTGCGGCTCGCTCCCGCCGAGCCGGGTCACCGCCTCGGCGTGCTCGGCCGCTTCCTCGGCGGCGGACGCACCCTTCAACGCGAGCAGCCGACCGTTCGGCACGACCAAGGGCAGACACCAGGTGGCGAGCCGGTCCAGCGGCGCGACCGCGCGAGCGGTCACCACGTCCCCGACCAGCGCGGCCCGTTCCCGGGAGCCGGTTGCCGCTTCCTCGGCGCGCCCCCGGAACACCCGCACCATCTTCGCGAGGCCGAGTTCCTGCACCGCCTCCACCAGGAAGGAGGTACGCCGGGACAGCGGTTCGATCAGGGTGACGGTCAGGTCGGGCCGGGCGATCGCCAGCACCAGACCGGGCAGCCCGGCGCCCGAGCCCACATCCAGCACGGTGGCGCCCTCGGGGATCCGCTCGGCCAGCGCGGCGCAGTTGAGCAGGTGCCGCTCCCAGATCCTGGGCGCTTCGCGGGGGCCGATGAGACCGCGGACCACACCGTCCGTGGCAAGAAGTTCCGCGTACGCGGCGGCCAGGTCGATCCGGTCGCCGAAGAGGGTACGGGCGGCCTCCGCCAACTCCGGCGGCAACGTCACCTCCGACGCGGCCGGGACCGCAGCGGTCACCTCCCCGGCCGGCACCTCCCCGGTCGACGGCTCAGCCGCACTCTCCGGTTCACGGCCGGCGCTCGCGGCCGTGGGGGCCGGCCGTGAAGACCGTCCCTCACCGACCGGCG
Organism: Micromonospora sp. CCTCC AA 2012012; assembly: GCF_040499845.1. NCBI lineage: Bacteria > Bacillati > Actinomycetota > Actinomycetes > Micromonosporales > Micromonosporaceae > Micromonospora > Micromonospora mangrovi. Next base: position 5,296,293 of record NZ_CP159342.1, on the reverse strand, counting down.
CGTCAACGAAAGCCGGGTCGGCTGCACCCGCCGGAGTCGCTTCGGCAGCGTGCTGCGAGGCGTCGGCGAAGGCCGGGCCGACCGCACCGGTCGGGGCGGCCCGGTGCGCGGCGTCGGGCTGGGGCGAGGAGAACGACGCCTCGACGGATCCCGTCGGCGCGGCCGGGACGGACTCGTCCGACGTCGTACCCGAGAAGGGGGCGTCCGGGGTGGTGGCCGACGTGGCCGACGGTGAGGTCGGGGTGTGGTCCGTGTCCTCGGAGAAGAGTGGGGTGGCCGCATCGCCGCGCTCGGGGCGGACAGGCGACGGCCCGGGCGGCGTGCCACCCGGGCCGGACACGGCACCCGCCGTGCTGTCGTCGTGGGTCACTCGATCAGTCCGCCGGCCGGACGACGATGCGTCGGTTGGGCTCGACGCCCTCGGACTCGCTCTCCACGCCGCTCATCGCGTTGACGACGTCGTGGACGCACTTGCGCTCGAACGCGGACATCGGCTCCAGGCGCACGGGCTCGCCGTACTCCGTGACCTTCTCGACGGCGTTCTTGGCGACCGCGGCGAGTTCCTTGCGGCGGTTGGCCCGGTAGCCACCGACGTCGAGCAGCAGGCGGCTGGGGGAACCGGTCTGGCGGAACACGGCGAGCCGGGCCAGCTCCTGGAGCGCCTCCAGGGTGGCGCCGCGCTGCCCGACCAGGTTCTGCAGGCCGGAGCCGACCACCTCGACGACCGGACGGCCACCGGCCACCAGCTCGTCGATGTCGCCGTCGTAGTCGAGGATGTCGAGCAGGCCCTCGACGTAGTCGGCGGCGATCTCGCTCTGCCGGAACAGGTCGCTCTCGGCCGGGGCCTTCTTCTCCCGGGTGCCGGCCTCCGCCTCCGTCTCGTCGGCGTCCTCGGTCACGGCGGCCGGCGCGGTCTCCTCGTCCAGGGACTGCTCGGCGCTGGGAATGCTGGTGTCGGTCACGGTCTCTTCTCCGTACTCGCTCGTCCGGACCGTCGGGTCCGCTGGTCTCCCGGGGCCGGCGGGGGCTCTCGCCGGTGCCCACGGGCACGTCTGTACGGGCCAGTCTCGCCCGTGACCGCGCTGCGCGCGGCGGTTCCGGCCCGGCGCCGACCGTACGGTGGCTGCGCGGTACCGGAGCCGGGCCGCCGCCGGGATCGACGGCGGCCCGCGGGGTCAGCCCTGCCGCTTGGCGGGCCGGCTCTTCTTCGGGTTCATCGGCTTCGCGCCCGGCTTCGGACCGGCCACCTTCGGGGCCGCCGGCGTGGCGGCGGGCGCCTGCGCGGCGGGCTTACGGCCGAGCAGACCACCGGTCCTGGCGGGCTGGGCGGTACGGGCCGCGGCACCGGTCTTGGCGGTCGCCGGCGGCGGAAACTTCCGCAGCACCCACTGCTGCTGGCCGAGGGTGAAGAGGTTGTTGGTGACCCAGTAGATGATCACGCCGATCGGGAAGATCGAGCCGGAGACCAGCAGCGAGACCGGGATGCCGTAGAGCATCAGGCGCTGGACCATCCGCTGCTGCGGGTCCTCCGCCCAGCCGGTCTTGAGGATCATCTGGCGGCTGGTCAGGTAGGTCGTGGCGATCATGATCGCGACCAGGATGCCGGCGACGATCTTGACGGTGTGCCCGCTGGCGCCCAGCCGGGACAGCTCGTCCGCGGTGGAGCCGAACTTGCCGGCGATCGGGGCGCTGAAGAGCTTGGCGTTCGCGGCACTGTCGAACTGCTCCACGGTCCAGCCGTAGAGGGTCTTCTGGGTCTTGCCGGGGTCGAGCCGCCGCAGCGTGTGGAAGAGGCCGAGGAAGACCGGGATCTGGAGGAACATCGGAAGGCAGCCCATCAGCGGGTTGGCCTTTTCCTTCCGGTAGAGCTCCATCATCTCCTTCTGGAGCGTCTCCCGGTCACCCTTGTGCTTCTCCTGGAGCTCCTTGACCTTCGGCTGGAGCGCCTGCATGGCCCGCTGCGACTTGATCTGCTTGACGAAGACCGGGAAGAGGATCACCCGGACCGTCACCACCAGGAAGACGATCGCCAGGATCCAGGACCAGTTCGTCCCGATCACCGCGGTCACCGGCACCCCGATGGCGTCCCAGGCCGAGTGCCAGGTCAGCAGGATCCACGAGATCGCGTAGTAGATCCAGTCGAGACTCAATTCTCAGACTCCAGTCACATCGGCACGGCGGTGACCGCCCGGCTCCGGCACCGGGTCGTGTCCACCTGGGTGAAAGGGGTGGCAGCGCGACAGCCGTCGGACCGTCAGCCAGGCTCCCCGGAGCGCGCCGTGCCGCGACAGCGCCTCGACGGCGTAGGCACTGCACGACGGGTAGAACCGACAGCGGGCCGGCAGTGCCGGGCTTATCCAACGACGGTACGCGATGACAGGGGCGATCAGCACCCGGGCACCGGTAGAGGTGGGGCGGGGCGCGCCGGTTCCGCTGCTCACCGCGACCGCCGGCCCCGGGCCGTCCGCGCGGCGGCGAGAGCGGCGTCCAGGTCGGCCCCGAGCCGGGCGTACGACGCCTCGGCGGCGGGCGGCAGCGCGCGTACGACCAGGGTGCTGCCGTCGGGCAGCTCGCTGAGCCGCTCGCGGACCAGATGCCGCAGTCGACGGCGGACCGTGTTCCGGACCACCGCGTTGCCGACGGCCTTGGACACGACGAAGCCGGCGCGGGTCGGGGCGGATGTCTCCGCACCGATGTTCCGCGCCGGCTCCGGCGAGGTTGTCGCTACAGCTCCGGTCGTCGGTTGGGGCAGCGTCAGGTGGACCACGACGGCACCTCGGCCGACGCGTCGCCCACCGCGGACCGCTGCGGCGAAGTCGTTACTGCGCCGCAGTCGCTGTGCGGCGGCCAGCACGACTGCCCACGTCCCCGGACCGGACCGGTCGGCCTCAGGCCGACAGGCGGGCGCGGCCCTTGGCGCGACGGGTCGACAGGATGGCGCGGCCGGCACGGGTGCGCATGCGCAGCCGGAAGCCGTGGGTCTTCGCGCGCCGGCGGTTGTTCGGCTGGTAGGTGCGCTTGCTCACGTCAGGCTCTCCGTTTTCGTACGCGCCCCGCGCGACGGGATCGCCGGGGTCGTGTGGTGGTCCAGGCCACCTCTGCGGTGGCCCCGATCGGTGCTGCCCGGGCGGTGCGGAACCTCGACGGCGCGAGGAGACAACCACGGACAGCAGGCACCCATCACCCTAGCAGAGGGCGAGAGAGCAGCCGCTCCAGCCTACGCAGGGGGGCAATGACCGTCAAACATCACACCCGGGCCTCTCGCCAGCGGCGGAGTGCGACCGAAGGGGCGGTTTTCACTGATGTTGACAAGGCCACCACCGCGTCGACGGTTGATGGCGTGGGGTCCGCGCTGTTAGCGTGCCCGATTGCGGTCAGCGTCGGTACTCCGGGTTGTCGCTGACAGGCAAGACCGGACAAGGTAGTGAATCGTTCGGCACGGTGAACCCGCTTCAGCGCCTCTCGTGAATCAGGGGGGCAGGTCCGACCCGCGTCCGGTGGGCGGCCACAATCGGTCGGTACACAGGCTGTGGATAACTTGTGGATGACGACCGGTCAGCCGTCCGGGTGGGTGTGACGTACATCCCGCGCGGACGCGGTGGACGGGCCAGGACGGCCGGTGGGCAGCAGCGGCGGTCGGAGCAGAGGCGAGGGGGTGGCACGACGGTGACCGGAGCGACCGACCTTGCCGCGGTGTGGACGGCGACCACAGACGAACTCGCCGACGAGATCATCTCCGCGCAGCAGCGGGCGTACCTGCGGTTGACCCGGCTGCGCGCGATCGTGGAGGACACCGCGCTGCTCTCCGTCCCGGACGCGTTCACCCGGGACGTGATCGAGTCGCGGCTGCGGCCCGCGATCACCGAGGCGCTCAGCCGTCGGTTCGGCCGGGCCATCCAGGTCGCCGTCACCGTCCGGGTGGCCGAGGACCCCACGGGCCGGCCCGCCGGCACCGTCTACCGCAGCGCCCCCGAGTCCGCGCCCGTCGACCTGGACGGCCCGCCGGACCTGCTCACCGGTTTCGACCAGCCCGGGCCGCCCGCGCGCCCCGACTTCGCCGACCGGCGCTTCCCGGTCGAGCAGAGCTATCCCGAGGAGTCGGGCTACCCGACCGAGTCGGGCTACCCGGAGGAGCGCGGCGAGCCGACGCCCGAGGAGACGACGCCCCGCCAGCGCGCGGCGTCGGACGGCGGCCGGCCCCACCTGATCCCGACCAGCCGCGACGGGCAGGAGACCCTCTTCGGCACCGCCTTCGCGGAGCCGGCGCGGGGCGCCCGGCAGCCGGCGCCGCCCGAGCGCCGCGGCTTCGACGAGCGGGCCCGGGTCGAGCAGGCCCCGGCGGCCGACTCCCGTGGCTACGAGCCGCGCTACCGGGAGGACCCCGGTCCGCGCAACCAGCAGCCGCTGCGCGGCCTGCCCCGGGACGGCGGCACCGACAGCGGTCCGGGCCGCAGCGGCTCGGACCACCGGCCGGGCGGCCGGGACGACCGACGGCTCCCCGGGGGTACGGAGAGCGGCGGGAACCGGCTCAACCCCAAGTACATGTTCGAGACGTTCGTTATCGGCTCGTCCAACCGGTTCGCCCACGCGGCGAGCGTCGCGGTGGCCGAGTCGCCGGCGAAGGCGTACAACCCGTTGTTCATCTACGGGCACTCGGGGCTGGGCAAGACCCACCTGCTGCACGCCATCGGGCACTACGCCACGACGCTCGGCAACGCCCGCTCGGTCCGGTACGTCTCGACCGAGGAGTTCACCAACGACTTCATCAACTCGCTCCGGGACGACAAGACCAGTGCGTTCCAGCGGCGCTACCGCGACGTCGACATCCTGCTGATCGACGACATCCAGTTCCTGGAGAACCGCGAGCGCACCCAGGAGGAGTTCTTCCACACCTTCAACACCCTGCACAACGCCAACAAGCAGATCGTGATCACCTCCGACCGGTCGCCCCGGCAGCTGGCCACCCTGGAGGACCGGATGCGGACCCGGTTCGAGTGGGGGCTGCTGGCCGACATCCAGCCGCCGGACCTGGAGACCCGGATCGCGATCCTGCAGAAGAAGGCGGCGCAGGAGCGGATGTACGCCCCGCCGGACGTGCTGGAGTTCATCGCCTCCCGGGTGTCGAACTCGATCCGCGAGCTGGAGGGGGCGCTGATCCGGGTCACCGCGTTCGCCAGCCTCACCCGGTCGAGCGTCGAGCTGTCGCTGGCCGAGGAGGTGCTCCGGGACTTCATGCCCGACGGCGGCGGCCCGGAGATCAACGCCGACCAGATCATGGCCTCGACCGCCGACTACTTCGGGGTGAGCCTGGAGGACCTGCGCGGCCAGTCGCGGTCGCGGGTGCTGGTCAACGCCCGCCAGGTGGCCATGTACCTGTGCCGGGAGCTGACCGAGTTGTCACTGCCCCGGATCGGGCAGGCCTTCGGCGGCCGGGACCACACCACCGTGATGCACGCGGACCGGAAGATCCGGCAGCAGATGGCGGAGCGGCGCTCGCTCTACAACCAGATCGCCGAGCTGACGAACCGGATCAAGCAGAACACCTGAGGCGTACGACACGTCGGCGTCCTGCGCCACGCCCGGTCGGGAACTTTCGGCCGGGCTTTTTGGTGCCCTCGGGTCGGCCGGAGTTGACCCTCGACCGGGTCGAGGCCCCACGATCGGTGTCATGTTCGTCCACAGGACCGCCCGGTTGTCCACATCCCCTGTTCCACAACCGGTGGACAACCACGCTCTGCACAGGGGCGGTTACCCACAGACTGTGGACAAGTCCTGGGGACGAGCCTGTGGACGCCTGGGGATGACCGCCGGGTTGTCCACCGGAGACGGTGCACCTGTGGGCGACCTGTTGAAGGTTCTGGGGATGACGTCGGTCGGTGCCGTCGCGTCCGTCCACAGCACTGGGGAGAAACCCGGTGGATTACCGGTGGACAACCGGTGGACAACCGTGGACAACCTGGGGACCGACGGCGCCTGTGGATCGGGGCACGAGTTGTACCCCTGGTTCTCCACAGCCAAACCACCGGTGGATAACCTGTCTGACCTGGGCAGACGTGGGTTCTCCACAGTTTGCACAGGTGCGATGAAGACGATGAGTTATCTCTTCTAAAGAATCAAAAACCAATCATCACCGTTGGACTTCCTGTGGATCGGGCCGGAGCACTGCCGTCGGCAGTGGCCCGGCACCTGGATCCACGGGGCCGGACGCACAGCCGATGCCCTCGCGCCCTAAGGTGCGATGGGTACCCGCACGGTCGGGCGGGACGGTGGGCAGCGGTCGGCATGAGAGAGTTGTCGCTGACGTCGACGCGGAGGCATTGATGAAGTTCCGAGTGGAGCGCGACGCGCTCGCCGAGGCGGTCGCGTGGACCGCCAAGAGCCTGCCCAACCGACCTTCCGTACCGGTGCTCGCCGGGGTGATGCTCCGGGTCACCGACGGCAACCTCCAGGTCTCCGGCTTCGACTACGAGGTCTCCAGCCAGGTCACCGTCGAGGTGCAGGGTGACGCCGACGGCGCCGCCCTGGTCTCCGGCCGCCTGCTCGCCGAGATCACCAAGGCCCTGCCGGCCAAGCCGGTGGACATCGCCGCCGTCGGCGCCCACCTCGAACTGGTCTGCGGCAGCGCCCGGTTCACCCTGCCCACCATGCCGGTCGAGGACTACCCCGCCCTCCCGGAGATGCCGGAGAGCGCCGGCACCGTCGACGCGGCCGCCTTCGCCGCCGCCGTCGCCCAGGTCGCGGTGGCCGCCGGCCGGGACGAGACCCTGCCGATGATGACCGGCGTCCGGATCGAGCTCTCCGGCACCACGCTGGCCATGCTCGCCACCGACCGCTACCGCCTCGCGCTGCGCGAGATGGAGTGGCGGCCGGACGACGCCGACGTGAGCATCAACGCCCTGGTGCCGGCCCGCACCCTGAACGACACCGCGAAGGCGCTCGGCCCGCTCGGTGGTCACGTCACCATGGCGCTCTCCCAGGGCGGTGCCGGCGAGGGCATGATCGGCTTCGCCGGCGGCACCCGGCGGACCACCAGCCGGCTGCTCGACGGCGCCAACTACCCGCCGGTGCGGTCGCTCTTCCCGGCCACCCACAACGCGGAGGCGCGGGTCCCGGTCAGCACGCTGATCGAGGTGGTCAAGCGGGTCGCGCTGGTGGCCGAGCGGACCACCCCGGTGCTGTTGAGCTTCAGCGCGGACGGTCTGGTCGTCGAGGCCGGGGGCACCGAGGAGGCGCGGGCCAGCGAGGCGATGGAGGCGACCTTCACGGGGGACCCGCTGACCATCGGCTTCAATCCGCAGTACCTCATCGACGGCCTGAACAACCTGGGCGCCCAGTACGCCCAGCTGGCGTTCGTCGACGCCTTCAAGCCGGCGGTGATTTCCCCGGCCGGTGAGGATGGCGAGGTCATCCCGGGGTACCGATACCTCATCATGCCGATCCGCGTCTCCCGCTGATCGCACCCCTGAAGACCGACGCACGGAGGTAGGAGCAGATGCAGCTCGGCCTGGTAGGACTCGGCCGGATGGGCGGCAACATGCGCGAACGGTTGCGCGCCGCCGGGCACGAGGTGGTCGGCTTCGACCGCAATCCGGAGCTGAGCGACGTCGCGAGCCTGGCCGAGCTGGCCGAGAAGCTCGAGGCGCCGCGGGCGGTGTGGGTGATGGTCCCGGCCGGGGTCACCGACGCCACCATCGACGAGCTGGCCGGTGTGCTCGGCGAGGGCGACATCATCGTCGACGGCGGCAACTCGCGGTTCAGCGACGACGCCCCGCGTGCGGAGCGGCTGAACGAGCAGGGCATCGGCTATCTCGACGCCGGTGTCTCCGGTGGCGTCTGGGGCAAGCAGAACGGCTACGCCCTGATGGTCGGCGGTGCCCAGGAGCACGTCGAGCGGCTGATGCCGATTTTCGAGGCGCTCAAGCCCGAGGGTGAGTTCGGCTTCGTGCACGCCGGCCCGGTCGGCGCCGGCCACTACGCCAAGATGGTGCACAACGGCATCGAGTACGGCCTGATGCACGCCTACGCCGAGGGCTACGAGCTGCTGTCGAAGTCCGAGCTGGTGACGAACGTGCCGGGCGTCTTCAAGTCGTGGCGCGAGGGCACCGTGGTCCGTTCCTGGCTGCTCGACCTGCTGGACCGGGCGCTCGACGAGGACCCGGAGCTGGCCGAGCTGAGCAGCTACACCGAGGACACCGGCGAGGGTCGCTGGACGGTCGACGAGGCGGTCCGGCTGGCCGTACCGCTGAACGTCATCACCGCCTCCCTCTTCGCCCGGTTCGCCTCGCGGCAGGACGAGTCGCCCGCGATGAAGGCCGTCGCCGCGCTGCGCCAGCAGTTCGGCGGCCACGCCGTCCACAAGCGCTGAGCGGTATCCACAACCTGTGTACGTCCGCCGGCTCGAACTGGTCGACTTCCGCTCCTACGAGCGGGTCGGCGTCGACCTTGAGCCGGGTCCGAACGTGCTCATCGGCGCCAACGGCGTCGGCAAGACCAACCTGGTCGAGGCGTTGGGCTACGTGGCGACCCTGGATTCGCACCGGGTCGCCACGGACGCCCCGCTCGTCCGGATGGGTGCCTCCTCGGCGGTGATCCGCTGCGCGGTGGTGCACGACGGGCGGGAACTGCTGATCGAGCTGGAGATCGTCCCCGGCAAGGCCAACCGGGCCCGGCTGGGACGCTCACCGGCGCGTCGGGCCCGGGACGTGCTCGGCGCGCTGCGGCTGGTGCTCTTCGCCCCGGAGGACCTGGAGCTGGTGCGCGGCGACCCGGCCGAGCGCCGCCGCTACCTGGACGACCTGCTGGTCACCCGCCAGCCCCGGTACGCCGGGGTGCGCGCCGACTACGAGCGGGTGATCAAGCAGCGCAACGCCCTGCTGCGGACGGCGTACCTGGCCCGCAAGACGGGTGGGTCGCGCGGCGGGGACCTCTCCACCCTCGCCGTCTGGGACACCCACCTCGCGCAGCACGGTGCCGAGCTGCTCGCCGGGCGACTGGAGCTGGTCGCCGCACTGACCCCGCACGTCGCCAAGGCGTACGACGCGGTGGCGGCGGGGAAGGGCGCGGCGGGGATCGCGTACCGGCCGTCGGTGGAGCTGCCCGACCCGACGGTGGACCGGGCCGCGCTGGCCGAGGCGTTGACCGCCGCGCTGGCCGAGTCCCGGTCGGCGGAGATCGAACGCGGCACCACCCTGGTCGGTCCGCACCGGGACGACCTGGCGCTCACCCTGGGCCCGCTGCCCGCCAAGGGGTACGCGAGCCACGGCGAGTCCTGGTCCTACGCGCTGGCCCTGCGGCTGGCCGCGTACGACCTGCTGCGCGCGGACGGGATCGAGCCGGTGCTGGTCCTCGACGACGTCTTCGCCGAGCTGGACGCGGGTCGCCGGGAGCGGCTGGCGGGGCTGGTCGGCGGGGCGAGCCAACTGTTGGTGACCTGTGCGGTGGACGACGACGTGCCGGCGGCCCTGCGCGGCACCCGGTACGCCGTGGCCGAGGGGACGGTACGCCGTGTCGGATGAACCCCTGCTCCCACCGGCCCGGCTGGGGCCGGGGCGCGGTGAGCGTACCCCCGCTGCCGGAACGGGCGGCGGCGCGGAACGGGCCGGCGGCCGGCGCTCGCCCGGCGCGGGGGCGGACGCGGCAGGAGCGGCCGGGCCTGCGGCGGGTGGCGACGCCGCGGCGGGCGCGGCCGGGCCGGAGCTGGCCCGGGCGGTGCTGGACGCGGCGAAGGCCCGGCGGCAGGCGGCGGCCCAGACCCGTCGGCGCAGCGCGGTCGGGAACGAGGGCGGCGAGCGGCGGCTGCGCGGCTATTCCGGCGCGGGCCCGGACCCGCGCGATCCGCAGCTGCTCGGGGCGGTGCTGGAGCGGCTGGTGAAGGCGCGGGGCTGGCAGCAGCCGGCGGCCGAGGCGACGGTCTTCGGTGCCTGGGAGCGGGTGGTCGGGGCGGAGGTGGCCCAGAACAGCCGCCCGGTGAAGCTGGAGAACGGCGAGCTGACGGTGGAGGCCCGCTCCACCGCGTGGGCGACGCAGCTGCGGTTGCTGGCCGGCTCGCTGCTGAAGCAGATCGCCAGCGAGGTCGGCCACAACGTGGTCCGCAAGCTGCACATCCACGGCCCGGCCGCGCCGTCCTGGTCACGCGGCCCGCGCCGGGTGCGGGGCCGTGGCCCCCGCGACACCTACGGCTGACCCGGCCACCCCCCGGTGGAGGGCGGCCGGACCGCCTCAGGCGTCGGCGTAGACGGCGAAGCCCCGCTCGGCGCAGCGCCGGTAGAAGGCGGCGAGCACGCTCAGCTCGGCACAGGTGAAGTTCCACTGCGGCGGGTCGCCGTTCTCGTCCCGGAGACCGTCGAGCCGGCTGTTCAGCCAGCGCAGCTGCTGCTCGGCCAGGCGCCCGTCGGCCAGCAGCGAGCGCAGCACCTCGCTGACGGACTCGAAGGTCACCGCCTCGCCGAACGGCCGGTGCTGGACGACGAACTTCTCCACCCCGCCGGCGATCCAGGAGCAGCCGTCGGGGTCGATCACCGGGTCCTCGTCCTCGGCCGCCGCTTCAGTGGCGTAGAGCACATTTTCCAGTCCGAGGATCAGGTCGACCAGTTCGGTGTAGGCGGTGGCCCGCACCGTACCGGTCTTGGCGATCAGCTCGGCGAGCGCCGCCGTGGGCGCGGAGATCCGCGGCATGTCGACGATCTCGCCGAAGTCCACGAACTCGGCCGGTGCGACCGGGTCGTAGAAGCGGCCGGTACGCGGCCAGTGCACCGCCACATTGTCCAGCCCCATCTGGCGTCACCTCTTACAACACGTTGTCGGACCGATCGGGTCGATCGTCCCGGTTCGACCCGGGAAAGATCAAGACCGGCGGCGGTGGGCGCCGCAAAGGTACGGCACACCCGCCCGCACCGCGACCCCCGGCCGGTCACGCACGGGTACCGATCCGGTGGCCGGCAGCGCCCGGTGATCAGGGCATGCCGTGTAGGGGGAGTTGCGGACAGCGCGGTTCGGGCCGCTACGGAGTTCTCAGCCGCCCTGCAGGGGTGCCGAGTGGCGGTTCTGTCGTGTGCGCACAGTAAGATTGGACGCGAGACGAAGACCAGACGCGGAGCGACGGACACGGGCCCCCCAGGGCCCTTGATCATTGTCCCGGGTCAGGTCCCGCCGATCGCGATCCGCGGGCAACCGCGGCGACCGGCGTACGCGATCCGTGACCTGGAGTTCCGGGCCGGTCCGTGCGCCGACGTCGCGTCCTGTCCGCCGAACCCGCGCCCCCCGCGCCCCGGCGCGGACGGGCGCGAGAAAGTGGCCGAGGGTGGCAGCGCAGGACAAGCAGGAGTACGGCGCCGAGTCGATCACCGTTCTCGAGGGGCTGGAGGCCGTCCGGAAGCGGCCCGGTATGTACATCGGGTCCACCGGTGAGCGCGGCCTCCACCACCTCGTGTGGGAGGTCGTGGACAACGCGGTGGACGAGGCGATGGCCGGCCACTGCGACACCATCGACGTGGTGCTGCTGGCCGACGGCGGCGTCCGGGTCACCGACAACGGCCGTGGCTTCCCGGTCGACCTCCACCCCAAGCTCAAGAAGCCGGGTGTCGAGGTCGCGCTGACCGTGCTGCACGCGGGCGGCAAGTTCGACGGCAAGGCGTACGCGGTCTCCGGCGGTCTGCACGGCGTCGGCGTCTCCGTGGTGAACGCCCTCTCCACCAAGATGGCCGTGGAGATCCAGAAGTCCGGCTTCTACTGGCGGCAGCAGTACCACCACTCCAAGCCCACCCCGCTGGAGAAGGGCGAGCCGACGGACGGGACCGGTTCGGCCGTCTCCTTCTGGCCCGACCCGGACGTCTTCGAGACCGTCGAGTTCGACTTCCAGACGATCTACCGCCGGCTCCAGGAGATGGCCTTCCTGACCCGCGGTCTCACCATCCACCTGCTCGACGAGCGGGTGCCGGAGGGTGAGGAGGGCAAGCTCCGCGAGGTCACCTTCCACTACGAGGGCGGCATCGCCGACTTCGTCCGGCACCTCAACGCCTCGAAGAACCCGATCCACAAGACGGTGGTCGAGTTCGGTTCCGAGGAGGAGGGCATGTCGCTCGAGATCGCCATGCAGTGGAACGAGTCGTACGGCGAGTCGGTCTACACCTTCGCGAACAACATCAACACGCATGAGGGCGGCACCCACGAGGAGGGTTTCCGCTCCGCGCTGACCAGCGTCGTCAACCGCTACGGCGCGGAGAAGAAGCTGCTCAAGGGCGACGAGAAGCTCTCCGGCGAGGACATCCGCGAGGGTCTGGCCGCGATCATCTCGGTCAAGCTGACCAACCCGCAGTTCGAGGGCCAGACGAAGACCAAGCTGGGCAACACCCCGGTGAAGAGCTTCGTGCAGCGGGTCTGCAACGACCGGCTGGTCGACTGGTTCGACCGTAACCCGGCCGAAGCCAAGATGATCATCACGAAGGCGTCCCAGGCCGCCCGGGCGCGGATCGCCGCGCAGCAGGCGCGGAAGCTGGCCCGGCGCAAGTCGCTGCTGGAGTCGGGTTCGATGCCGGGCAAGCTGGCCGACTGCCAGTCCACCGACCCGCGCGAGTCCGAGGTCTTCATCGTCGAGGGTGACTCGGCGGGCGGCTCGGCGAAGCAGGGGCGCGACCCGCGGACCCAGGCGATCCTGCCGATCCGGGGCAAGATCCTCAACGTGGAGAAGGCCCGGATCGACCGGGTGCTGAAGAACAACGAGGTCCAGGCGCTGATCACCGCGCTGGGCACCGGCATCCACGACGACTTCGACATGGAGAAGCTGCGGTACCACAAGGTGGTGCTGATGGCCGACGCCGACGTCGACGGCCAGCACATCCAGACGCTCCTGCTCACCCTGCTGTTCCGCTTCATGCGCCCGCTGGTCGAGCTGGGTCACGTCTACCTTGCCGCCCCGCCGCTCTACAAGATCAAGTGGAACAAGAAGGGCGACGACGCCCAGTACGCGTACTCGGACCGGGAACGGGACGGGCTGATCGCGCTGCGCCAGCAGAAGAAGCCGAACGCCCGGCCCGACGACATCCAGCGGTTCAAGGGTCTCGGCGAGATGAACTATCCGGAGCTGTGGGAGACCACGATGAACCCGGCGACGCGGACGCTGCGCCAGGTGACGCTCGACGACGCGGCGACCGCGGACGAGCTGTTCAGCGTGCTGATGGGTGAGGACGTCGAGGCGCGCCGCTCGTTCATCCAGCGCAACGCCAAGGACGTGCGCTTCCTGGACATCTGACGGACCGCCCGGGCCGGCGGTCGATCCACCGGCCGGCCCGGCGGTCCACAGGGTTATCCACAGCTCCGCCGCTTTCCACAGCCGTTATCCACAGCACGAACACGACTCTGAGTCTGATAAGGGTTAACAGTGACCGATACTCCCGAGTCCACCCCGACCGAGCCGGAGAACCCGGAGACAATCGCCGCCGTCGTCCAGCACGACCGGATCGAACCGGTCGGCCTCGAGGTGGAGATGCAGCGCTCCTACCTCGACTACGCGATGAGCGTCATCGTCGGGCGGGCGCTGCCGGACGTCCGGGACGGGCTCAAGCCGGTCCACCGCAAGATCCTCTACGCGATGTTCGACTCCGGCTACCGGCCGGACCGCGGCTATGTGAAGTGTTCCCGGGTCGTCGGCGACGTGATGGGTCAGTTCCACCCGCACGGCGACTCGGCCATCTATGACGCGCTGGTCCGGATGGCGCAGCCCTGGTCGCTGCGCTACCCGCTGGTCGACGGCAACGGCAACTTCGGCTCACCCGGTAACGACCCCGCCGCCGCCATGCGGTACACCGAGTGCAAGCTCGACCCGCTCGCCATGGAGATGCTGCGGGACATCGACGAGGACACCGTCGACCTCCAGGACAACTACGACGGCCGGGCCAAGGAGCCCACCATCCTGCCGTCCCGGATCCCGAACCTGCTGGTCAACGGCTCCGAGGGCATCGCGGTCGGCATGGCCACCAAGATCCCGCCGCACAACCTGCGCGAGATCGGCGCCGCGGTGCAGTGGTGCCTGGAGAACCCGGACGTCGACGAGGCGACCACCCTCGAGGCGCTGCTGGAGATCGTCAAGGGTCCGGACTTCCCGACCCACGGCCTGATCGTCGGCCAGTCGGCCATCCAGGACGCGTACCGGACCGGGCGCGGGTCGATCCGGATGCGCGCCGTGGTGGAGGTCGAGGAGGACAAGCGGGGTCGCCCGGCGCTGGTGGTCAGCGAGCTGCCCTACCAGGTCAACCCGGACAACCTCGCGGAGCGGATCGCCGAGCTGATCAAGGAGGGCAAGCTCGCCGGCATCGCCGACATCCGGGACGAGTCCTCCGGGCGTACCGGCATGCGGATCGTGCTCGTGCTCAAGCGCGACGCGGTCGCCAAGGTGGTGCTGAACAACCTCTACAAGCACACCCAGCTCCAGGAGACCTTCGGCGCCAACATGCTGGCCCTGGTCGACGGCGTGCCGCGCACGCTCAACCTGGCCCAGTTCATCCGCTACTACGTCGACCACCAGATCGACGTGATCCGCCGGCGGACCGCGTTCCGGCTCCGCAAGGCCGAGGAGCGGGCCCACATCCTGCGCGGTCTGGCCAAGGCGCTGGACGCCCTGGACGAGGTCATCGCGCTGATCCGGCGCTCGCCGACGGTGGACGACGCCCGACAGGGCCTGATCCGGCTGCTGGAGATCGACGAGATCCAGGCGACCGCCATCCTGGACATGCAGCTGCGCCGCCTGGCCGCCCTGGAGCGGCAGCGGATCATCGACGACCTCACCAAGCTCGAGATCGAGATCGCCGACCTGAAGGACATCCTCGCCAAGCCGGAGCGGCAGCGGAAGATCGTCTCCGAGGAGCTCGGCGAGATCGTCGCGAAGTGGGGCGACGAGCGGCGTACGAAGATCATCCCGTTCGACGGCGAGGTCTCGATGGAGGACCTGATCGCCCGCGAGGACGTGGTCGTCACCATCACCCGCACCGGGTACGCCAAGCGCACCAAGGTCGACCTCTACCGCTCCCAGCGGCGTGGCGGCAAGGGCGTCAGCGGGGCGACGCTCCGGCAGGACGACATCGTCAGCCACTTCTTCGTATGCTCTACCCACGACTGGATGCTGTTCTTCACGAACAAGGGTCGGGTCTACCGGGCCAAGGCGTACGAGCTTCCCGAGGCCAGTAGGGTGGCCAAGGGCCAGCACGTGGCCAACCTGCTCGCCTTCCAAGCAGACGAGCAGATCGCCCAGATCATCGAAATCCCGAACTACCAGGTGGCTCCCTACCTGGTACTGGCCACGAAGAACGGCCTGGTGAAGAAGACGCGGCTCGAGGAGTTCGACTCCAACCGGTCCGGCGGAATCATCGCGATCAACCTGCGCGATGAGGACGAGCTGGTCGGTGCTGCCCTCGTGGGGCCGGAGGACGATCTGCTGCTGGTCTCCAAGAACGCCCAGGCGATCCGCTTCAACGCCTCCGACGAGGCGCTGCGGCCGATGGGCCGGGCCACCTCGGGCGTGATCGGCATGCGCTTCAGCGAGGAAGACGTGCTGCTGGCCATGGAGGTCGTCCGGGAGGGCCTGGACGTGCTGGTCGCCACGAACGGGGGATACGCGAAACGTACCCCGATCGAGGAATATCCGGTCCAGGGCCGGGGAGGTAAGGGCGTGCTGACTGCGAAGATCACCGAGCGACGCGGTGGTCTGGTCGGCGCGGTGGTGATCGATCCGGACGACGAGCTGTTCGCGATCACCAGTAACGGTGGTGTCATCCGGACTCCGGTGAAGCCTGTACGCCGTACGCGTGACCGGAACACAATGGGGGTCAAGCTCATGGACCTCCCGGACGGCGTGACTATCGTGGCGATTGCTCGCAATGCCGACGAGCCTGACGAACAGGACTAGTTGATGACGGAGACACAGGCGAAGTCGGGGAACAAGGGGACCTCGGCCAACCCGGTCGACGAGGAGGCCGCAAAGGGCGGCACACCAGCGACCGGCCGCGCGGCCGTGGGCCGGGCCACGGTCCCCGCCGACGCGCCTGCCCCGAAGTTCACCCGAGCCCCCGGCATGGTGCCACCGCCGGAGACGCCGGGTGAGGAATCGGGGGCGAGCGAGACGTCCGACAAGACCAAGGTCGACGCGCCGACCTCCGCCGACGGCCTGGCCGCCCCGGTGAAGCCGGCTGCCGCCCAGCCGGTCAAGCCGAGCGCCGCGGCCCGGCCGGCCAGCGGCACCACGGGCACCCAGCCCCGGGTGACCAGTGCGGGGACCGCCGCGAAGCCGTCCCCGGACGGTGGCCGCCCGACCGCCACCGCGGGGCGTCCCGCGAACGGCGGTGGCCTGCCGCCGGGGATCAGCGGCGCGGCGGCCGTCGGCGCCGCCCGCGTCGGTGAGGCGGTACGCGCCGCGCGTACCTCGGTCAGCTCGGCCGCGTCCCGCGGGCCGCGCCGGGCCCGGCTGAACCTCAAGCGGATCGACCCGTGGTCCGTGATGAAGTTCGCCTTCGCCGTCTCGGTGGTGCTCTTCATCGTGGTGGTCGTCGCCACCTCGGTGCTCTACCTCGCGCTGGACGCGATGGGCGTGTTCAAGAGCGTCAACGACAGCCTGACCGACCTGGTGAGCGCCGGCGGCGGCCAGGGGGCCAACGGCTTCCGGATCACCGCCAAGGGCGTGATCCTCAGCTCCGCGCTGATCGGCCTGGTCAACGTCGTGCTCTTCACCGCGCTCGCCACCCTCGGTGCCTTCGTCTACAACGTCTGCGCCGACCTGGTGGGCGGGATCGAGCTGACGCTCGCCGAGCGGGACTGAGCAACGTCCGACACCGGGGCACCGCGTAAAGCGGTCGCCCCGGTGTCGCGTATCCGGGTAGGTTCGATCTCGTACGGGCGGGAGCCCCGCCACGGCCACCCCGATTTGGGGCCGGACGCGGCGATGGGTTAACCTTGCTCGTCGCTACGCGGGGCTATAGCTCAGTCGGTTAGAGCGCAGAGCTGATAACTCTGAGGTCGCTGGTTCGATTCCAGCTAGCCCCACCGCACATCGTCCGACGATAGTCGAGCGCGAGGGGTCGCCCCAATGTTCAAGAAGCTGCTGATCCTGGCCGGCGTCGTCGGAGTGGCCGCCGTCGTCGCCAAGAAGGTCAAGGCGTCGAACGACGAGCGCGCTCTGTGGCACGAGGCGACCACCGCCCCCGACCTGCGCTGAGCGTCCGTCTCCCGGCTGCCAGCACCCGGCGGAGTCGTCCGCCCTCGGGGCCCTAGCTCAACTGGCAGAGCACTGCCTTTGCAAGGCAGGGGTTAGGGGTTCGAGTCCCCTGGGCTCCACCAGGACTTCCCTTGGTCTATCTCAGGTTCGTCATGATGGACAGGTACTGGTTTCACTTCGACCTCTCGGCGATCTACCCGCGCGGCTGGCCGCCTGTGGTGGGTGTGACCGGCCAGGGTCTCGACGACTGCCTGGAGATAGTCAGACACCGGTACGGACCGCATGTGCCACCGATGACGAAGGTCGTCGAGGATCCGGATCTGGCCGAGTTTCAGCCCGGCACCGTGTCCGGTGGTTGATCGCTCGGGGTGCCTGTCTGGCGGGGCATCTGGTATCCGCCCGAGAACATCACGGGGCCCGAGCCGCCAGAACGCCAGCGGAGCGACCCACGATGGTGGACCTTCAGCGAGCGAGAGTGACGCAGCCGGTCGTAGAGCCGTGAACGTCCGTAGGATCTGGCCGATGGGGTGGGAAACACTCGGGCGGTGGGGTGAGGACGCCACTCGCATCGAACCGCTCACCGGCGGAGTCGCCAACGAGGTGTGGAGCGTACGCGTCGGCGGGCGCCTCGCGGTCGGTCGTCTCGGCAGCAGGAGCGACGCCGATCTGGCCTGGGAGACCGGGCTCCTGCAACACCTCGACCGGGCCGGTCTGACCGTGCCGGTGCCGATCCCGACCAGGGACGGCCGGCTGTTCGTCGACGGTCTGGTGGTGATGCCCTACCTGGACGGTGGACCGCCCGAGACGCAGGCCGACTGGCGTCGTGTGGCCGCCACCCTGCGCGAGTTGCACCGGCTGACGCAGGGCTGGCCGCAGCGCCCGGGCTGGCGGTCGTCGACCGACCTCCTGCACGCCGAGACCGGCACCAAGATCGACCTCGGCGCGATGCCCCCGGAGGGCGTCGCCCGGTGCCGGGCGGCGTGGGCACGGTTGGTCGGACATCCGACCTGCGTCGTCCATGGCGATCCCAACCCCGGCAACGTCCGGATGACCGCGGACCGGGTCGCGCTGATCGACTGGGACGAGGCGCACGTCGACGTCCCCGACCTCGACCTGGTGCTGCCCGACAACGCCGCCGGCCTCGACGACGGCGCGTACGACATCGCCGGGCAGGCGTCGGCCGCCTGGGAGGCCGCGGTCTGCTGGGACGACGGGTACGCGGTCAAGCGGCTCGCCGAGGTCCGACCGGTCTGAGAACGCGCCCGGCGCGGCTAGAGCCACTCCATGGCGATGTTGCCGGCGTACACGCGCGCCTCGCGATAGTCGGGGCGTCCGAAGAGTTCCGCTTCGCCGTCGTGGATCGCGACGAGCGAGTCTGCTCCCTGCCACCAGGTGTCGACGATGCCGGCGGTTTCCGGCACCGCGCCGGTTCCGACGGGCGCGTAGGCGCCGGAGGCCCCCCGCCTGCCGCGGCGTCGCTGCCGCCCCCACGGAACGGGAGCGCGGGCTGGGCGCAACCGACCACCGCCCCGCCGGTCACGCCGTACCGCCGACCCGTGGCACCGGCCCGTCGGCGGCAGGCTAGCGTCGGGGCGTGAGCACCGGATCCCCGCGCGTCCTGCCGGCCGACAGCGGCATCGCCGAAGCCGCCTCCGTCCTGCGTACGGGAGGGTTGGTCGCCTTCCCCACCGAGACGGTCTACGGGCTCGGCGCGAACGCGCTCGACGCCCGGGCCGCCGCGCGGATCTTCGAGGCGAAGGCGCGGCCCAGCTTCGACCCGCTGATCACTCACCTGGCCGACGCGGCCGACCTGACCGATCTCGTCGGTCCGGTGCCGGCGGCGGTGGCGGCGCTGGTGGAGCGCTTCTGGCCCGGCCCGCTGACCCTGATCGTGGACCGGCCGGCGGCCATCCCGCCGATCGTCACCTCCGGGCTGGACACCATGGCGGTCCGGGTGCCGGACGAGGCGTCGGCGCGGGCGCTGATCGCCGCCGCCGGGGTGCCGGTGGCCGCACCCAGCGCCAACCGGTTCGGGCAGCTCAGCCCGACCCGGGCCGAGCACGTGGTGGCCGGACTGGGCGCCGCCGTGGACGTGGTGCTCGACGGCGGACCGACCCGGTGCGGCATCGAGTCGACCATCGTGGACGCGCGCGGCGACCGACCGGTGGTGCTGCGGCTGGGCGCGCTGCCGGTGGAGGCGCTGGTCGAGGCGGTAGGCCCGGTGAGCGTACGAGCGGGTAGTTCGGGTCAGCCGGTGGCGCCGGGGACGCTGGCGGCGCACTACGCGCCGCGTACCCCTCTGGTGCTGGGTGCGGCGGGGCCGGCGGCCGGCGACGGCGGCCGACGTGGCTTCCTCGCCTTCCGGGACCGCCCGGCGGACGGGTGGGCCGCGGTCGAGGTGCTGTCCCCGGAGGGTGACCTGACGGCGGCGGCCGCGCGGCTCTTCGACGCGCTGCACCGGCTCGACGCCGCCGGGGTGACCGAGATCGTGGCCGAGCCGGTGCCCGACGTCGGGGTCGGTCGGGCGATCAACGACCGGCTGCGGCGCGCGGCCGCCACCTGGCACTGACCGGGCTCAGCGCAGCTCGGCGGCGATCCGGTCGGCGTCGGCGCTCAGCGCGGTGTAGCCGGCCGCGGTCAGCCTGCCGCCCCGCCGCAGCTCGGCGAGCTTGTCCCGCAGCTTCTTGAGCTGGGCCTCGGCCTGGTCCGGGTCGTTCTCGGCGATCTCCTTGGCGATGGCGTCCACCTTGGTGTGCAGGTCCTTCGCCGCGTCCGGATTGAGCTGGCCCGTCGCCACCTGCCGCTGGATGGAGAGCCGGATCGCCACGATCGGGTCGGCGGGTGGGGCGGGCCTCGGCGTGCGGGACGCGGCCGGCGGCCTGGTCGTCCGGGTGGCCGGGGGCCGGGTGGTGGGGGCGAGCGTCCGAGGCTTCGGGGTGGGCGGGGCGACGGTGACCGGCACCACCGGTGCGGCCGGTGCCGTCGAGGTGGCGACCGGGGTGGGCGCGACGGTGGGTGCGGCGACCGGCGAGCCGGTGTCGCGGTGCAGCAGGGCCACGGTGGCCAGCGCCAGCAGCGCGACCCCGAGCAGAGCGGCGGCCACCAGCGCGAGGCGGGCTCCGCGCCGCCGGGCCGGCCCGGGCGGGCGCTTCCCGGCCGAGGCGGGCAGCGGCACCACCGGGACGGGGGCGGCGGGGGAACCCGCCGCCGGCAGCAGCGCCGCGAGCCGGTCCCGGACCGCGGCGGCGTCGGTGGGCCGGTCCGCCGGGTCCTTCGCCAGCAGCTCCGCCACCACGGTGTCCAGCTTCACCGGTACGTCGGGACGGCGCTCCCGCAGCGGCGGAGGCGGTTCGTTGACGTGCTGGTGCAGCACGCTCAGCGGGTCACCGGCGAACGGCGGGGTGCCGGCCAGCATCGCGTAGAGCGTGCAGCCCAGGCCGTACAGGTCGGTGCGGGGGTCGACCGGTCGGCCCAGGGCCTGCTCGGGCGACATGTACGAGCTGGTGCCCAGCTTGGTCGCCGGACCGGTGAGGCTGTTCTGGCCGGCCGTCCGGGGGAGCCGGGCGATGCCGAAGTCGCAGATCTTCACCGTGCCGGACGGGGTGACGATCAGATTGCCGGGCTTGACGTCCCGATGCACCACCCCGGCGGCGTGCGCGGCGGCGATCCCGTCGCTGACCTGCACGGCGATCGACAGCGCCTGACCGAGGGCGAGCGGACCGGCGGCGATCAGCTGCGCCACCGTACGCCCC
This sequence comes from Micromonospora sp. CCTCC AA 2012012, assembly GCF_040499845.1. Taxonomy (NCBI): domain Bacteria; kingdom Bacillati; phylum Actinomycetota; class Actinomycetes; order Micromonosporales; family Micromonosporaceae; genus Micromonospora; species Micromonospora mangrovi. Next base: position 5,275,344 of record NZ_CP159342.1, on the reverse strand, counting down.
TCGACCAGCTCCATGACCAGGTAGGAGTCGTCCTCCTCGGTGCCGAAGTCGTACACCCCGACGATGTGCGGGTGGCTCAGCCGGGCCGCCGTACGGGCCTCGCGGTCGAAGCGTTCGGCGGCCTGCGGTTCGTCGAGGCCGGCCGCGGTGAGCACCTTGATCGCCACCGGGCGGTCGAGCCGCAGGTCGCGTCCCCGCCACACCTCGCCCATGCCGCCGCTGCCCAGCAGCTCCTCGGACTGGTAGCGGCCATCCAGCAGACGTTTCGGCACCATGTCACTTTTTCCAGCCGTGGCCCCCGCTACACGGGTCCACGGGTGGCGCGGTCGGTCCGGCGTCCACCGGACGGGGGGTCTGCGGACGGGTGCTGAGGAACTGCTCGCCGTGGACCATCCCCCCAAGCTAGTCGGAACGCCGCCCGGGCGGCTGCCGTGAGCCGCCCGGGCGCGCCGCCGGTGGTCAGGTCTCCTGGTGGGCGACCTCCAGGTTGACGAAGCGCGGTTCGCTCCGGGCCAACCGGCGCAACCGGTCGGCGTACGCGCCGGTCTCCGGCTGGGAGCTGTGCGCCATCGCCTGTTCGTAGTTGTCGAACTCGGCCACCATCACGAAGTGGCCGGGCCGCTCGCGGTCCTCCGCCACCGTCATCCGGGCCGGGGCGTTCGACAGCTGGTGCCGTGCCCAGTCCTCACTGAGTTCGCGCACCTCGTCGGGGCGGTCCGACTCGTACTCGATCACCTGGACGAACGTCACGTCGATCACCTCCACTCGCCGCATTCCCCGCAGGTGGCCGTCCATGTGCCGGCCGTGCCTCCGCCGGCCGGGGGCAGGAAACGGGACAACGATCCCCCCGAGGGTGAGGTGTGACGCCGATGCCGACCGCACGCGAGATCATGACCAGTGACGTGACCTCTCCGAGCGCGACTGACCCGCCCGTACGCCGATCGCCGCCCCTCCGGTCCCGCCGGACGGGCGGCGATCGGCGTGGTCAGGCGGGCGGCGTGGTGAGCGGCACGGTCTCGCCGCGCATGACGGTGCGGACCTGGCGGACCAGGCCGCGCCGGCGGGCCTCCTCGACGAAGTGCCGCAGCGGCGAGCGGAACACCGGGTAGTCGTCGTAGTGGATCGGCACGGTCAGCTTCGGACGGATCAGCTCCACCACGTCGGCGCCCTGCTTCGCGTCCATGGTGAGCAGGATGCCGGCGATCCGGGTGCCACCCAGGTGGATCAGCATGGCGTCGATGTCCGGGTAGCGCTGGGGGATCTGCGCGAGCTGCGGACGGCGCAGCGTGTCCCCGGTGACATAGAGGCGGAACTCGCGGGAGCCGCCGCGTTCCAGGTCGACCATCGTGCCCATCACGTCGGGCAGCAGCCGGTCGAGCGCGCCCGGCCCGTGCTGGCCGGGCAGCGAGGTGAGCCGCAGGGTGGCGTCGCCCCGGTGCAGCTCGTACGAGCGCCAGGTGGGCAGCCCCTGCGCCGCGTGGAAACCCCAGCGGCGCAGTTTCCGTTCCGCCTCGGGTGTGGTGACGATCGGCAGCGCGTGGTCGAGACCCCGGCGGGCGACCCGGTCGAAGTGGTCGCCGTGCAGGTGGGACAGGACCACCGCGTCCAGTGCGGGCAGCTCGGGAAGGGTGAGCGCCGGGTCGGTGCTGCGTTTCGACCAGAGCCCGTGACCGAGGTAGGCCCGCTGCCCCCGGTGCAGGAAGTTCGGATCGGTGAGCAGGGTGAACCCACCGATCCGGAGCACGGTCGTCGCGGTGCCGACGAAGGTCACCTCGGGTGCGTCGCTGCCCATGGTTGACCCCTACCCTCGTTCGTCGCGCCCATGCTCCCGCTTGTCGGCAGCGGACAGGGTGCGGTCGACGAGGCGGGTGAGGGCGCCGTTGGCGACGGTGGCGCCGATCGCCGAACCGGCGGCGATGCCCCAACCCACCGGACCCAGCGGCGTGCAGCCGAAGAACTGGCTCACCCCGGGGGTCTGCACCACCGCGACCAGCACACCGACGGAGGCGGCGGTCGAGGCGAGCACGGTGGGGCTGGTCCCGCCGGCCAGCACGGTCTGCCCGAGCTGGGTGCCGACCAGTGAGGCCAGCGCGACGGTGCCGGCCCGCCGCCGTCGACCGGTGTACCGGGCGAGCGTCCAGCCGGCGGTCGCGCCCAGCGTGGTGGCCGCGGCCCGCAACGCGATCTCCCGGGTCATCGTCTCGCCGAGCGAGGTGTCCGGGCCCTCCCGCAGCAGATGGTCGGCCCCGTCGGCGGCGGGCGGGCGGACCGCGATGGCCAGGGCCGGTGCCAGGTCGGTGAGCAGGTTGACCAGGAGGAGCTGCCGGCCGGTCAGGGCGGACCGCCCGGTGGCGGCGGCGGAGAGCACGCTGAACGCGATCTCGCCGAGGTTGCCGCCGACGAGGATGCTCAGCGCGTGCCGTACCGAGGACCACATGGCCCGCCCCTCGACCAGGGTGGCGATGATGGTCTCCAGCCGGTCGTCGGTGACCACCAGGTCGGCGGCGGCCCGCGCGGCCGGGGTGCCCCGCTGGCCGAGGGCGATGCCCACGTCGGCCAGCCGGATCGCCGGGGCGTCGTTGGCGCCGTCCCCGGTCATCGCCACCGTCCGGCCGCACTTCTGGAGCGCCTGGATGATGCGTACCTTGTGGGCCGGGGTGCAGCGGGCCACCACGTCGGTGTGGGCGAGCCGATCGGCGAGGGCGTCGTCGTCGAGCCGGTCGAGGTCCGTCGCGGTGACCACCCGCTGCGCGCCGTGGTCGGGACTGATGGTGGCGGCGATCGCCTCGGCGGTGGCCGGGTGGTCCCCGGTGATCATGATGGTGTGCACGCCGGCCTGCCGGATCCGCCGGACCGCCGGGGCGGCGCTCTCCCGCACCCCGTCCGCGAGCGCCAGGAAGCCGACGAAGACCAGGCCGCGTACGTCCTCGTCGGTCACCTCCTCGGCGCCGGTCCGGCATTCGGCGACGGCGAGGATGCGGTGCCCGGCACCGGCCCGCTCGGCGAGCATCGTGTGCAGCGCCGCCCGACCGGCCTCGTCCAGCGGCTCGTCGCCCGCCCCGGTACGCCGGGCCGCGCAGCGCGGCAGCACCGTCTCGGGCGCCCCTTTCACGCTGAGCAGCAGCCCGTTCGCGTCGCGTCCCACGGTGGCGTGGTAGCCCCGGGACGGTTCGAAGGGCAGCCCGCCCAGCGCCGTCCAGCCGGTCGCGCCGGTCTGCTCGGTCACCTCGGCGGTCGTCGCGCCGCGTCGTACCGCCCGGTCGGTGTGCTGGGGCAACTCGTCCGGGTCGGCGGCGGCGGGGGTGGCCCGCAGCGCGGTGGCGAGGGTCAGCTTCAGCTCCTGGCCGAGCCGGTCCGGCGGGGCGTACCGGTTGCCGTCGCCGTCGCCCACCCCGGCCAGCAGCAGCTTTCCCTCGGTGAGGGTGCCGGTCTTGTCGAAGCAGAGCACGTCCACCCGGCCCAGCGCCTCGATGGTGCGCGGGTTGCGGACCAGGGCGCCGTGTTCGGCCAGCCGCCGGGCGGCCGCCAGCTGGGCGGCGCTGACCAGGAACGGCAGCCCTTCCGGCACGGACGCGACGGCCAGGTTCGCGGCGGTCGCGGCCGTCTCCGCCAGGGGTACGCCCCGCAGCAGCCCCGCCCCGGCCACCGCGATCGCCGACCCGGCCGCCAGTGGCACGGCGGAGCTGGTCAGCTTGCCGAGCCGGGCCTCCACCCCGCTGGCCGGGGGTGCCTGGCGGGCCAGCGCGAGGCTCCGCCCCGACTCGGTCTCCGCGCCGGTGGCCACCACCACGGCGGTGCCGTGTCCGGCGGCGACGGTGGTGCCCTCGTAGAGCATGGAACGGCGGTCGGCGACGGCGGCGGCCACCACCGGCTCGTCCGTCTTGGCGACCGGCAGCGACTCACCGGTCAGGGACGACTCGTCGGTCTCCAGCCCGTCCGCGTCGAGCACCCGGCAGTCGGCCGGGATCGCGTCACCGGGCCCGACCGTGATCACGTCCCCCGGCACCAGTTCCTCAGCCGCGACCACCTGCTCCACGCCGTCGCGGAGCACCCGCGCGGTTACCGCCGAGCGGGACAGCAGCTCGGCCAGGGAGCGCTCGGTGTTGCGCTGGTGCACCGCGCCGACCAGCGCGGAGCCGCCCACCACGCCGCCGACCAGGGCGGCGTCGACGAGCGAGCCGAAGGTGGCCGAGAGCACCGCCCCGGCGGCGAGCACCGGCGTCAGCGGGTTGGCCAGCTCGTCGACGAACGCCCGGAGCAGCCCGGCCGGGCCGGTCCCGTCGCCGGTCACGACCCGTCGGCGGCGGGCCGCCTCGGCGCCGCTGAGCCCCTGCGGTCCGGTGTCGAGCTGGCCGAGCACCGTCTCCATCGGCATCAGGTGCCAGGCGGTGAGCGCCGGTACGGGCGCGGCGGTCCGGTCCGGCAGCCGGCGGGCCCGGAACACGCCGTGTGCGAAGGCGAGCGCGGCGGCGCCGTTGACCGTGGTCAGGGCCCGCCCGGGGAGCTGCCGGGGGTCCGCGGTGAACGCCCCGAGCGCGGCGAGTCCACTGCCGGCCATCGCGATCCGGATGTTCTGGCCGGCTGTCCGCCGGGCCACCCCGGTCGCCTCGATCAGCAGGGCGGGAACCCGCAGGTCGGTGCCGACCAGCAGGTGGGCACCCCACGGCGGCAGGTCCTCGTCGCCGGCCACGCCGAGTCCGCAGTCGGCGGCGGCGAGGGCCGCCCGGTCGCCGGAGACCACCATCACCACGGCCCCGTCGCGTTGCAGGGCGCGCACGGAGTCGGCGAGCCGGTCGCCGCCGGGCACGAGGGCGTCGGCGAAGCCGTACCGACGCTCGTCGTCGCCGGCCACGACGAGCCGCAGGCCGGCCAGACGGGCGGCGGTCGGCAGGGCGTCGACGCCGGGGGCGGGTTCCGGCTCCACCCGGAGCAGCGCGGCGAGCCGGTCGCCGTCGGCCAGCCCCAGCAGCGTGCCGCCGGTGTCGCGGAGCCGGCGGCTCTCCGGGGTGTCGCCCGGGTCGTCGGCGTCGATCCGGTCGAGCGGGCCGAGCCGCCAGCCGTCGACGTGGTGCAACCGGTCCGGGGCGGCGGGATCGAAGAGCGCGAAGGCCCGCGCGGCCACCTGGCCGGTGTCGGCGCCCGGCAGCGGGGCCAGGTCGGCGAGCACGCCCCGGTCGGAGCCGAGGACCGCCGCGTCCAGCACCACCGTGTCGATCCGGTCGAGTTCCCGCAGCACGCTGCGGTCCATGGCGATGACGCCCCGCCGGGCGAGGATCCGGCCGAGCTGGGCGGCGTAGCCTTCCCGGCCGCTGCCGGGCGCCTTCGGCAGGGTGGAGAGCGCGAGGGCGGCGGCCCGTTTCGGGCCGACCACCGGCAGCGCCGCCGCACCGGCCGCCGCGCCGAGGGGCAGCACCCGCTGGATGTACCGCTCGATCGGGCCGTCGGGTTTCGGGCGGGGGCGTTCACCGTCGGGCACCCGGGCGACCGCCCGGTCGGGGTCGCCGGTCAGCCGCGGTTCGGCCTTCGACCAGGCGGTGAGCTGGGCCCGCGCCTCGCCCCACTGCACCATGCGCTGCGCGCTGTCCAGCACGATGCCGGCCCAACCGCCGGTGAGGCCCTGCACCACCGCCTCGGCGAGCGGGAAGATCACCTCGGCGCGCGGGTCGGCGCGCAGTCCCCGGCCGGCGAGGTGGTGCAGCTTCGGGTGCAGGTCGATCGCGCCGAGCAGGCCGGCGACCTCACCGGGCACCGGGGTGAAGGGCAGGATCCGGGTGGCCGCGGAGATGGTCAGGCCGAGTGCGTCGGAGACCAGGCCGCCGAGGGTGCGGGGCGTACGCGGCCCCTCCTCGGGCGGGTGCGGGGGTGGGATGTCCGGGTCGGGCTCGTGCGGGCAGACCCGCTCGGTGCGGGCGACGGTGTCGATCAGGTCGCGCAGCCGGGGCTTCGGGTCGTCGACGGCCACCACCACCCGGCCGGAGGGCGCGTTCACCCGGGCCCAGCTCACGCCGGGGATCCGTTCGAGGGCCTGCTCGACCTGGCGGGCCAGCCGGTCACCGCCGTCCTGACAGACGCCGTGCACCTCGATGTGGTGCCGCCCGTCGCGGGACCAGACCCGCCGTCGGGTCAGCCCGGCGGCCCGCGCCAGCCGGGCGGCGGCGGCCCCGGCGCTGCGGGCGGCGTCGGTGACGGGTGCCGGCACGGCCGACCGGGCGCTCTCCCCGACGGCCGCGCCGTTGCTCCGCGCGGCGTCCGGCATCGTCGGCACGGCGTGCCGGGCCGCGTCCGGCAGCGCCGAGGCGACACTCCGGGCCGCGTCCGGCACGGCGGCGGCGACGGTACGGGCGGCGTGCGTCACCACCTCCGGCACGCCGAGCGGCGGCAGCAGCCGGCCGGCCCGGCCCAACAGCGTCATCGAGGGGTACGGCCGAACCGTCGGCCACGCTCCCCGGTGCCACCGTCGTGCCCGCCGTACGCCATCTCGCCTCCCACGCCTCGTCCCGGCGGCCTGGCTTCCCGGCGGGGGGTCCGTTATGCCCCCTGAGCGGCGGAAGTTTCCCTGTGCGCCGGAGCATGGACGGCGTCCCCGGTGGAATGCCATCCGGACGTCGATGGTCGTGACACACCGGGGAGGCCGGGATGAGCACGCTGACGCGACACCTCAACGATTCGCACGACGCGGTCCGGACGTACGGCCGGCGGGTGGAGATCCCGCTGCTCGGCGAGGTGGCGGTGCCACCGCCGGACAAGGTGACCTACTACGCGGGGCTCGGGGTGCTGGCCGCCCTCCAGGTCATCGAGTGGCCGTTGGCGCTGGTCATCACCGCCGGGCACCTGCTGGCCGACCAGCACATGTCGGGACTGGCGAAGGGCGTGGGCGAGGCGCTGGAGTCGGCGTGACGAGACGGGCGTCACGGTTGACCTCAATCCGGGTTGAGGTCCGAGGCTGAGCGCATGCCGATGTCGCCCCCCGACGGTCAGCGGTGACCGTCACCGCCGCTGCCGCGGCCCCGCCCGACCACCTCTACGCCCCGCGCCTGCGCGCGATGACGGTGGGCAGCGTCGCCCTCGTCTCGCTGCTGGCGTTCGAGGCGCTCGCGGTGGGCACCGCCATGCCGACCGTCGCCCGCCACCTGGACGGGCTGTCCCTCTACGCGCTCGCCTTCGGCGGCCCGTTCGCCTCGGGCGTGGTGGCGATGGTGGTCTCCGGCATCTGGTGCGACGCCCGGGGACCCCGGGCGCCGATGTGGCACGGGGTGGCCTGGTTCGTGCTGGGGCTCCTCGTCGCCGGCAGCGCCCCGACGATGGGGCTGCTGGTCGTCGGCCGGGTGGTGCAGGGCTTCGGCTCCGGACTGCTCTCGGTGGCGTTGTACGTGGTGGTCGGGCAGGCGTACCCGGAGGCGTTGCGGCGGCGGATCTTTGCCGCGTTCGCGGCGGCGTGGGTGGTGCCGTCGCTGGTCGGCCCGGCGCTGGCCGGGCTGATCGTCGAGCACCTGGGCTGGCGTTGGGTCTTCCTGGCGGTGCCGGTGGTGGCGGTGCCGGCGGTGCTGCTGGTCCAGCCGGGCCTGCGGGCACTGGGTACGGCCGTGCCGGCCCGACCGCCGGGCGGTGCGCGGGCCCGGATCGGCTGGGCCGTCGGCGCGGGGGCGAGCGCCGCACTGCTGCACTACGGGGGGCAGCAGCGCGGCGCCACCGCCGTCGTCGCGGTGGCGGTGGCGCTGGCCGGGCTGCTGGCCTGTGCCCCGCGCCTGCTGCCGGTCGGTTTCCTCCGTGCCCGGCGGGGGCTGCCGACGGTGGTGGGGCTGCGAGGGCTGGCCTCCGCGGCGTTCGCCGGTGCGGAGGTGGTGATTCCGCTGATGCTCTCCCGGGAGCGCGGGTTCTCGCCGACCGCCGCGGGTCTGGTGCTGACCGTCGGTGCGGTCTCCTGGTCGGTGGGTTCCTGGGTGCAGGGTCGGCTCACCCCGCCGCGATCGGCGGCGACGCTGCCCCGGGTCGGGCTGGCGTGCATCGCCGCCGGTACGGCGACGGTGGCGCTGGCCGTCCTGCCGTCCGTGCCGGTGCCGTTGGCGGTGCTCGGCTGGGCGACGGCGGGGCTGGGCATGGGTCTGCTCTATCCGTCGCTGTCGGTGCTGACCCTGGCGCTGTCCGCCCCCGAGGAGCAGGGGCGGAACTCCTCGTCGCTGCAACTGGGTGACTCGTTGTTCGCCGCCACCGTGCTGGCGCTGACGGGTGCGGTGCTGGCCGCCGGGGCCGCCCCGGGACCGGGCAGCTATGCGGCGACCCTGGCGGTGGCGGCCGGTTGCGGGGTGCTGGGTGTGCTGCTCGCCGGCCGGGTGGTGGTGCCCGCACGGGTCGGCTGACCGGCCGGGCCCGGTCACGAAGGCGGCCCCGGTCACGAAGGCGGCTGCTGTCTCGTCGGATTGCGGTGGAGCGTGCGAAGGGAGCGTCGATGAGGGTGCTGGTGACCGGGGCGAGCGGGCGGCTGGGTCGGGTGGTGCTGCCACGGTTGCGCGACGACGGGTTCGTGGTGCGGGCGGCGAGCCGGCAGCGCCGCGCGGATCCGGAGTGGGTGACGCTGGACCTGGCGACCGGCCGGGGGCTGGCCGAGGCGGTCGACGGGGTGGACGCCGTGCTCCACCTGGCCTCCGCGCCGAACGCCGGTCGGCGTACCCGGGCGGTGGACGTGGTCGGCACCCGGCGGCTGGCGGTGGCCGCCGGTGAGGCGGGCGTCGGCCACCTGGTGTACGTGTCGATCGTCGGGGTGGACCGGGTGCCGCTGGGCTACTACCGGCACAAGCTCGCCGCCGAGGAGGTCGTCCGCTCCGGTCCGGTGCCGTGGAGCGTCCTGCGGGCCACCCAGTTCCCCGAGTTCCTGGACGAGCTGCTGCGCACGGTGAGCCGGTGGGGGCCGGTGATCGGGGACCGGGCGTTGCTGGCCCAGCCGGTCGACCCGGGGGAGGTGGCCGGGCGGCTGGTCGGGATGCTCGGTGCCGGCCCGTCGTACGCGGTCGAGGACTTCGGCGGGCCGCAGGTGCTCCGCTTCGACGAGGCGGTACGGGCCTGGCGGACCGCCCGCCGGTCGCGTCGCCCCCTCCTGCCGGTACGGATCCCGGGCCGGCTCGGTCGCGCCCTGCGCGCGGGTGCGCTGACCACCACCGTCACCCCGACCGGCACCCGCACCTGGGCGGATCACCTGGCCGACACGTACGGGGGAACCGGCGGAAAGTGAAACGCCCATCCGTTCGGCTCCGGCCTACGGTGACCGCATGCTGGTCATCGTCACCACGGTCATCCTCTACGTCTGCGGTTTCGTCTTCCTCTACGGCGTGATCCGGCTGGGCGTCCGGCACGGCATGGAGGACGTCGAGGCGTCCCGGGCCCGCACGATCCGGGCCGAGCAGGTCATGTCGGCGCAGGAGCAGAACTTCGCCCGGCAGAACGCCTTCCTCACCGGCGGCAACTGACCCCACCGGTCGGCCCGCCGACGAGCGGATCCGGGTGGCGGGTGCGAGGATCCACCCGTGATGGGGACGCTGAAGACCGAGCCCGCCCGGACCCGACTCGACCTGCTGGCGCCGCCGGTGGCCGCAGCGGTCGAGCGGTGGCCGGCCGAGGCGCCGGTGGACGTCGACTCGGTGCTGGTCGCGCCGATCGACGCCGAGCTGGCCGACACTGCCGCCTTCTGCGCGGCGTACGAGGTGGAGCTGGCGGAGTCGGCCAACTGCGTGGTGGTCGCCGGCAAGCGGGAGGGCGAGATCCGGTACGCCGCCTGCATGGTGCTGGCCACCACCCGGGCGGACGTGAACGGCACGGTCCGCCGGCTGCTGAACGTGCGCAAGGCGAGTTTCGCCCCGATGGCCGACGCGGTGGAGCTGACCGGCATGGAGTACGGCGGCATCACCCCGATCGGCCTGCCGGAGCAGTGGCCGATCCTGGTGGACTCGCGGGTGATCGCCACCCCGCACGTGATCATCGGGTCCGGCGTGCGGCACAGCAAGATCGCGCTGCCGGGCCCGGCGCTGGGCGCACTGCCCGGTGCGACGGTGGTGGAGGGGCTGGCCAGGCCGGCCTAGGTCGTCATGCCCGTCGATACCGTTGCACGTGAAACATCACGGACGTCGATGGCCGGGGTTCAGGCGGCGCCCGACTCCCGGCGCTGGACCTCGGTCAGGGCGGCGAGCAGGGTCTCCGGCTCCTGGGCGCCGGTGACGGCGTACTTCCCGGCCAGCACGAAGGTCGGCACGCTGGAGACCCCCAGCTCGTGGGCGGCGGCGAGGTCGGCGGCCACCTCGCGGCGGCCGAGGTTCGACTCCAGGTAGCCGCGGGTCTCGGCCTCGTCCAGGCCGACCTCCCCGGCGAGCCGGACGAGTGCATCGACCGAGCCGACGTCCACCCCGTCGGTGAAGTGCGCGCGATAGAGCGCGTCGATCATCTCGGTGGCCCGGTCCCGCTCGGTGGCGAACCGGATCAGCCGGTGTGCCTCGAACGTGTTGGCGTGCACCGCCCGGTCGAAGTGCAGCTCCAGACCCACACCGGCGCCCACCTGACTCACCTGGGCGAACATCGCCTCGGCCCGCTCCCGGCCACCGAATTTGGCGGCGAGCGCCTCCACCAGCGGCTTCGGCTCGGTCACCGGCGTCGGGTCGAGCTGGAACGGGCGGTAGCGCACGGTCACGTCGCCGTCGTACGACGCCAGGGCCTGCTCCAGTCGGCGCTTGCCGATCCAGCACCAGGGGCAGACCACGTCGGCGTAGATCTCGATCTCCATGATCGAGGTGAACGCCCAGCTCAGCCGGCTTGTTCCCGGACCTGCCGCTTCATCCGCGCGAGGATCGCCGTCCCCCCGCGTACGCGCAGCGGGCTGATCACCTCGGCCAGCCCCATCCGCTGGTAGAGGTCGTCCGGTACGGCCAGCACCTGCTCGGCGCTCGCCCCCGCCAGCCCCTCGGCGAGGATGCCGGCGAAGGCCCGGGTGGTGGGCGCCTCCGGCGGGCAGTCGAAGATCGTGGTCACCGTCCGGTCCGGGTTGACCTCGGCGCGCAGGAAGAAGGCCGTCTGGCACTCGGGGACCTGCTCCAGCTCGTCCCGGTCCACCCCGGCCGGCAACGGCGGGATGACGTCGGAGTACTCGAGCAGCAGCTCCAGCACCACGTCGCGGGGCGCGGTGGCGAACTCGTCGACGATCTCGGCCAGCTTGGTCGGCATCTCGGGCATCCCGCCAGGCTACCGCCGCCCGCCCGGCCCGCCACCGCGGTGGCGGGGGCCCCTCCGCCGAGAGGCCCCACGCTCAGTTGTTGGGGGCGCCTTCGCTGATGTCGGCCAGCGCCGAGTTCGGGTCGAGCTGCATGGCGAGGTCGCCCAGGGAGACGATGCCGACGAGTTTGCGGTCGGTGTCGCAGACCAGCACCCGGCGGATGTTCCGCTCCCGCATCAGGGCCGCCGCCTCGCCGGCCGTGGAGTGCTGCTCGATCATGACCACCTCACGGGTGATGATCGAGCCGATCGTGGTGCTCGTCGGGTCGGCGCGCTCGGCCACCGCCCGCACCACGATGTCCCGGTCGGTGAGCAGGCCGGCGAGGGTGGCCCCGTCGGTGACCACCACGTCGCCGATGTCCGACTCCTTCATCACCCTGGCCGCCTCGTCCAGGGTGGTCTCCGCCGACAGGTAGACCACCTGCTTCGTCATCACGTCACTGACCCGGTACATGAGAGCCTCCGAACAAACCTTGGTCGATCCCGCTGCGGTACCCCGTGGCACGTCCGCTACACCCCGTTGCGGCGCGCCGCGACCGGCTCGCCGGTCAGCCGCTCGACGAGACCGTCGAGCGGCACCTCCTCCCGCTCGCCGGTGGCGCGGTCCCGCAGCTCGACGTACCCCTCGGCGGTGCGGCGGCCGACCACGACGGCGCGCGGGATGCCGATCAGCTCGGCGTCGGTGAACTTCACCCCGGCGGAGACGTGCGTGCGGTCGTCGACCAGCACCCGCAGGCCGGCGGCGGAGAGGCGTCCGCCGAGGTCGAGCGCCGCGTCGAGTTGCGGCCCCTTCCCCGCCGCCACCAGGTGTACGTCGCACGGCGCCACCTCGGCCGGCCAGACCAGTCCCCGGTCGTCGTGGTGCTGTTCGGCGATCGCCGCCACCGCCCGGGACACCCCGATGCCGTAGCAGCCCATCGTCGGGCGGACCGGCTTCCCCTCGGAACCGGCCACGTCCACCGCGAACGCGTCGGTGAACCGCCGGCCGAGCTGGAAGATGTGTCCGATCTCGATGCCCCGCCGGATGACCAGTTCGCCGTCCTCGCAGGCCGGGCAGGGGTCACCGGCGCGTACGTCGGCGGCCTCGATCGTGCCCGCCGGGGTGAAGTCTCGACCGCAGACCACGTCGACCGCGTGCCGGCCGGGCTCGTTGGCGCCGGTCAGCCAGGCGGTCCCGGGCACCACCCGGGGATCGACCAGACAGCGGATGCCCAGCTTCGCCAGGAGCTGCGGCCCGAGGTAGCCGCGGACCAGGTCCGGATGGGCCGCCCAGTCGTCGAAGACCTCGACCGTGGCCGGGTGCAGGGCCGCCCCGACCCGCTTGAGGTCCACCTCCCGGTCCCCGGGCACCCCGACGACCAGCAGTTCGGCCTCCTCGACGCCGGGGCGGCGGACGGTCAGCACCACGTTCTTCAGGGTGTCGGCGGCGGTCCAGTCCCGTCGGCCGCCGAGGCCGCGCGCGTTCGCCAGGTCGACCAGGGAGGCGATCGTGGGGGTCTCCGGGGTGTCGTGCACCGTCGACGCCGGATGCGCGTCGGGGTCGCCGGCCGCCGGGGCGCGGGTCACCACCGCCTCCGTGTTGGCCGCGTAGCCGCAGGACGTGCAGCCGACGAAGGTGTCCTCGCCGACGGGCGTGGCGGCGAGGAACTCCTCCGACGCCGAGCCGCCCATCGCCCCGGACGTCGCGTGCACCACGGTGAAGTCCAGCCCGAGCCGGTCGAACACCCGGACGTACGCGTCGCGGTGCCGCTGGTACGCCGCGCGCAGACCGGCGTCGTCCAGGTCGAACGAGTAGGCGTCCTTCATCAGGAACTCCCGCCCGCGCAGCAGGCCGGCCCGGGGCCGGGCCTCGTCCCGGAACTTCGTCTGGATCTGGAAGAGCGTCACCGGAAAGTCCCGGTACGACGAGAAGAGATCCTTGACCAGCAGCGCGGCCAACTCCTCGTGGGTCGGCGCGAGCAGGTGCTCGGCTCCCTTCCGGTCGACCAGGGTGAAGATGTCGTCGCCGTACTCCGTCCACCGGCCGCTCGTCCGGTAGGGCTCCGCCGGCAGCAGCGCCGGGAAGTGCACCTCCTGGTCGCCGATCGCGGTCATCTCCGCCCGGACGATCTCACTCACCCGGTCCAGCACCAGCTTGCCCAGCGGCAGCCAGGTGTAGCCGCCCGGTGCGGCGCGGCGGACGTAGCCGGCCCGCAGCAGGAGCCGGTGGCTCGGCACCTCCGCGTCCGACGGGTCGTCCCGCAGGGTCCGGAGCAGCAGAGTGGACATGCGCAGCAGCATTGCCGCAGCCTACGAAGGACCGGGGCGGCCGGCGAGCCGATTCCGACCGCATGTCCGCCCCCTTTCTGCCGTCAGGGTGGGCCCCGCACCGAGCCGATTGGTGGAGGGGAGCTGGATCGGAGGGTGGAGCAGGTGGCCGGTGCGGCCGGAATGGATGTCGAGCGGTCGATTTCCCGTCACGGCTCTTATCAATAGCGGTCAGCCCTCCTACGGTGACTCCGGTACTCCCGGGGGTGGACGGTGCCGGGGTCCGACCCGGTGACGCGCCCCGGGCGTTTACAGGGGGTTGTCTCGATGCACGTACGGAGCCGCGCGATAGCCGGCCTGGTCGCCGGGGCGGTCGTGTTGACGGCCGTGCCGGCGGCGGCGAGCACGATGGCGGGCCGGCTCGGCGACAGGGCCGCGGGCAGCGCCGCCCGCGCCGTCGTCAGAACGGTCAGCAGCGACGCGGTGGACACGGTCGCCCGCACGGTCGCCATCGCGGCCGAACCGGTGCCGGGGCAGACCCGGCTGGTGCCGAGCACGCCGCGTACCGACACGCCGAGGATCAACGACGGCGAGATCAAGGACATCGAGGTGATCGGCAACCGGGTCTTCATCGCCGGCACCTTCACCTCGATCGCCAACGTCGGCGGGACGGCGATCCCGCAGCGCTCGCTCGCTTCGTACAACATCGACACCGGCAAGGTGGACACTGGCTTCCGGCCGACGTTCGACGGATCCGTCGAGGCCGTCGAGGCCTCCCCCGACGGCGCGTCCCTCTATGTCACCGGCTCGTTCAACACGGTCGGCGGCATCACCAAGCGCAAGATCGCCCGGCTCGACCCGGTCACCGGCGCGCCGGTCGCGGGCTTCACCGCCACCGCCGACGGCCGGGGGACGGCCCTCGCGGTGAGCAGCACCGCCGTCTACGTCGGCGGCCAGTTCACCAAGGTCAACGGCGTGAGCCGCCGTGCCCTGGCGGCGGTCAACCCGACCACGGGCGCGGTGGACACCGGCTTCGACCTGCCGCTCTCCGGCGGCATCGGCATCGGTGGCCTGCTCACCGTGCAGCAGCTCAAGCTGACGCACGACGACAAGCGGCTGCTGGTGGTGCACACCGGTCGGCAGATCGCCGGCCAGGACCGCTACGGCGTGGGTCTGATCGACACCGCCGCCAAGTCGCTGCTGCCCTGGCGGACCCGGCTGTGGGAGGACAACCTCTCCTTCGTCGGCGGCATCCAGCGGGCCTATGCCGGCGACATCGCGCCGGACGACTCCTACTTCGTCGTGACCAGCGGTTCCGGTGGCGACCGGCCGCCGATCAACGACACGGCGATCGCGTTCCCGATGACCGGTAACGACAACGTGGAGCCGCTCTGGATCTCCCGGCACTTCGACAGCATCTACTCCGTCGCGATCACCGAGAAGGCGGTGTACGTCGGCGGTCACTTCAGCTGGCAGGAGTCGCCGACCTCCAACGTGCCGTGGCCCGGCCTGGACAACGTCGGGTACGGCACCGGCCAGGGGCTGAGCGGCTACGGCCTCGGTGACCAGGTGGTCCGCCGCGACCACCTCGGCGCGCTCGACCCGGTCACCGGCACCGCGCTGGAATGGAACCCGGGTTCCAACTCGTACGAGGGCGACAAGGCGATGCTGGCCACCCCCCGTGGTCTCTTCGTCGGTGGCGACGGCAACATCAAGGGCGGCAAGACGGTCGGCCGGGTCGGCTTCTTCGACCTGTCCCGGGAGCCGGCGCCCTCGGCGGTGGACACCACCGTCGTCACGCCCATCGAGGGCGCGGTGAAGCAGGCCAACGAGGCGTTCGTGCTGGACGGCAAGGCGATCGCCCCGGCCGGCGTCAGCCGGGTCCAGGTGGAAATCCAGAACCGAGGCTCCAAGCAGTACCTCCAGGACGACCTGACCACCTGGGGGCCCGCGAACAGCATCAACGCGACGCTCGCCGCGCCGAACGCGACCGCCACCGGCTGGTCCCTGTCGGTGTCGCTGCCGGTCGCCGAATACCAGGTCCAGGCCAAGGCGTTCGCCCGCGACGGGACGAGCGACCCGACCAAGGCCGTCAAGAAGATCGAGACGTTCCGCTTCGACGACCTGCCGCCCGCGACGACGATCACGAATCCGACCGCCGGGCTGCTCAGCACCAAGGCGTTCACCGTCACCGGCACCGCGACCGACGACAAGGGCGTCAGCGCCATGACGTACTGGTTGCGCACCCCGGACAACCGGTACCTCCAGGACGACGGGACGCTCGCCCCGGTCTACAACACGTTCCGCGGCGAGCCGGACGTGATCGGGGCGGTGTCGACCACCTGGCAGCTCGACCTGGACCTGCCCATCGAGGGCGACTGGAAGCTGATGGCCACCGCCATCGACACCGCCGGCCAGGCGGACCTGCGCGGTGCCACCCGCGAGTGGACGATCTCGTCCACCGGCGTCCCGCCGACCGTGGCGATCAGCGCCCCCGTGGCGATGACCCCGCCGACCGCCGCCGCGCCGCTCACCGTCGCCCCGGGCCAACCGATCACCTTCTCCGGGACCGCCGCCGACGACGACGCCGTGAAGTCCGTCGAGGTCTACCTCCGCAACACCACCACCAAGGAGTCGCTGGCCGCCGACGGCAGTTGGGGCGTCGACGCGGTCGCCGCCTACCACCGGGTCTCCCCGACCAACCTCAGCGCGCCGTCGTACAACTGGTCCTTCACCACCGCGCCGCTCACCCCCGGGGTGTACGACTTCCGGGTGCGGGCCACGGACGGCCTGGGCCTGATCACGCCGACCACCAACCTCGGCAAGCTCACGGTCACCGCCCAGGTGGCGAACGACGCCTTCCCGAACGGCACGCTGAACTTCACCGGCACCGACCAGAACATCGAGCAGTTGCACCTCGACCTGGCCGGCAAGGCGACCGACGACAAGGGCGTCCAGGCCGTCCGGGTGGCCCTGCGCGACCTGGACACCGGCCGGTACGTGCAGCCGAACGGCACCATGGCGGCCTCCTTCGCCACGGTGAACGCCACCCTCGCCTCGCCCGGCGCGACGAGCACCACGTTCAGCCTGCCGATCGACCTGCCGACCAAGGGCGAGTACAGCGTCGAGGCGTGGGCCGTCGACACGGCGGGCCAGCTCGACGGCTCGACCTCCGGGGCCACCGCCAAGTACCTGGTGTACCCCGGTGACCTCGACCCCCGGTTGGAGCCGGCCCTCACCCCGACCGACGGGCAGGTCTACACCGACGGGCGGATCGTGGTCAGCGGACGCGGGGTGGACGACGTCGGGATGCTCCGGGTGGAGCTCCAGATCGTCAACTCCGCGGGCAAGGGGATGAACTCGACCGGCGTGTTCGGCACGGGCGCGCCCTGGATCGCCACGTTCCTCACCAGCCCGGGTTCGCCGGGGTCGAACTTCGCGTACACCTCGCCGGTGATCCCGGCGGGCACCTACACCGTGTCGATCCGGGCGGTCGACAACTACGGGCAGGTGCAGCAGACGCCGAAGGTCGTCACGGTGACCGTCAGCTGAGTCTGATCCACCGCACGACGATGGCCCCGGCGCTCAGCGCCGGGGCCATCAGTCCATCATCCGCAGCGGCGCGGCGACGAGCACCACCGTCGCGGCGACGGCCAGCAGGACGCGCGGCGTACGGAGGCCGCGCCACCACGGCACCAGCCAGAGCAACAACCACACCGCGGCGAAGAGGACGGCGTGCTCACCCAGCATGGCGAGGGTCTTCTCCTCGCAGCGGTTGTCGCTGAGGGCCGACTCGCAGAACGTCGGCGACTGGTCGAACCCACCGCCGAGCAGGACGAGCACTCCGACGGCAGCGGCCGTCACGGGCGCCGCCACGAGCGTGACCAGCGGGGTCAGCAGCCAGTGGGTGCGGTCCCGGCGTCGGTCCGGCCAACCAACGCGGAGCATCTCGGGGTGCTGAACTTCCGACACCACGACAACGGTACGGATCGACCGCTCCCGCTGCTGCCCCCCGGTGTCGAGCAGGTAGGTGTGCCAGCGGGGATCATCTGCCGTCCAACCCGCCCAGCGGTGCCAGGCCAGGTCCGAGGAGAGCTCGTCGACGATGACGTCAGGCCGGTGGCGGGGCTCGCGCGCGTGCGCTCGGTGCCAGGCGGCCCAGGCCGCCGCACGTGCCGCTGCGCCCGCTCTGGGTCTGCCGGGCCTGCGGGTCGCTGTGGCCGTGTGCCGAGGCGCGCCTGCTGCTCAAGGCCGAGTACGACGGCAGCCCCGTCGACCTGGCCGCCTATCTCTCCGGGCTCTATCACGAGGCCACCCACGACCTGTTCCGGCTAACCCGTACGACGGGCCGACGCCGCGCGAGCTGTTCGAACGCTTCGTGGCGTGGGGGCCGTACCGGAAGGGTCCGGCGTGAACCCGACAGCGGGGCACGGCAACCACAGTGGGTGAGGGTGGCGTCTGGAAGAGCGTCACGACGGCGCACCACCTCACCCCAAGGATCGGCTCGTGTGGACCCTCTGTTGAGTGAGTTCGACTCGTTCGTCCGCCACCGCTCGCCGGCGCTGCTGCGCTCGGCCTACCTGCTCACCGGCGATCAGCACCTGGCCGAGGACCTCGTCCAGTCCGCCCTGGCCCGGACCCACCGGTCGTGGGGCCGGCTGCACGACAGCGGCAACGCCGAGGCGTACACCCGCAGGACGATGTACCACCTTCAGGTCTCCTGGTGGCGGCGACGCCGGGTGGCCGAGTCGATGCCGGGCGACCTGCCCGAGCCACGCGGAGGCGACTCGACCACCGACCACGCCCAGCAGACCACGCTCCGACTGACCCTGCGGGCCGCCCTGGCGAAGCTCTCGGCGAAACAGCGGGCCGTGCTGGTGCTGCGGTTCTTCGAGGACCGCTCCGAGGCGGAGGCCGCCGACCTGCTCGGCGTCACCGTCGGCACCGTCAAGAGTCAGACCTCGAAGGCGCTGGCCCGACTCCGCATCGTCGCCCCGGAACTCGCCGAGCTGTACGTCCTGGAAGGAAGCGCCCGATGAACCACGACCGCCTCCGGTCCGACCTGGCCGGGCTCGCCGACGAGGTCACGCCGGTCGACCTGCGGGACCGGGCGCTGCGTACGTCCCGTCGGCTCGGCGTCCAGCGGACGGTGGCCACCACGGCGGCGGCCCTGGTGCTGGTCGCCGCCGCCACCGGCACCGCCCTGGCCGTACGCCCGAACGGCTCGCCGCCCCCGGCCCCGGCCGGACCCACCGTCTCCGAGAGTCCCAGCCC
Source organism: Micromonospora sp. CCTCC AA 2012012 (assembly GCF_040499845.1). NCBI lineage: Bacteria > Bacillati > Actinomycetota > Actinomycetes > Micromonosporales > Micromonosporaceae > Micromonospora > Micromonospora mangrovi. The sequence goes on along the minus strand of NZ_CP159342.1, from coordinate 5,256,573 downwards.
CTCCGGGAAGGTGACGCCAGCGCCAAAGCCCTCGCGCGCCCCGAGTCCGGCCCCGGAGAGTCCCAGTGCGGGTGCCGGTGAGTCGGCGCCGGCCGTGCTCGACGGCACCCGCTACTACCTCGAGTTCACCGGCAGCGAGGCGCGCATCCACCTGGTGCGGCCCGGACGGCACGAGGTGAACATGCTTCCGTTGGGCAACGACACTTGCATGGCCAACTCGATGACCATCTCACCGGACGGCAAGCGGCTGGCATGGGTGAAGGACGGCAGCACCACCGGGTGGAGCGGCGCGCTTGTCACGTCCCGTATCGACGGAACCCGGCAGCGAACCGTGGCCACCGGCATCAGCTGCCTCGGGTCCCGGGCGCTGGTCTGGAAGGGCGGTGACCTCCTGATGGCGCAGAAGGGCAAAGTTTCGGTGCTGGTCGACATGGCTGCCGGGAAGCCCGTCAACGGCGACCCGGGCCAGGAAACCGACCGGTGCTGGTCCCCCGACGGGAAGTGGTTGGCGTCGCTGGACGCGGAGTCGGGCCAGCATCAGGTGACCGACGAGGGAGTGCTGCGCCAGTACACCTACACGCCGCCGGCGGCCGAGGCTGAGGGGCGCGACGGCTGGGCGGCCCGCAGCGTCTCCATCGACGGCCGGTACGTCGCTGTCGGCTGGAAGGGCACCGACCCGTCCCGCGCGGACAGCAGTTTCGCGGTCATCGACACCGCCACCGGAAAGGTGGTCGACCTACCCGGCACCGGCAAGGTGCGCAGCATCCTGTTCACCCTCGACGGCAAGGCGATCGTCCAGCGGGATGACACCCTCACCGTGCTCGACGGCAACTTCCGGCAGCTCGACACCGTTGCCGAGCCGGCGTCCGTACGCGGCCAGCGTCTCCTGGCATACGTGCCCTGACCTAGGACGAAGAAGGGCGGGCCACCGGTTGGTGGTCCGCTCTTCTCGTGGGCGTTGTCCGGATCCGTGCGGTGGCCCACCCCATCCCTGGCCGGTGGAAGAGAGCTGTCCCGTCGATGACCTCCGCCACGTCGTGTGCCGGGGGCGACGTCGGGCGGTGGGGCGGTGGGAGACTGGCCGGTGCAACTCTGCCGGGACGGAGAGGGAGACGCAGTGCGCTGGCGCAGTTACGTGGCGGTGGGGGACAGCTTCACCGAGGGCATGGACGACGCGTACCCGGACGGCAGCTACCGGGGCTGGGCCGATCTGGTCGCCACCCGGCTCGCCGCCGAGGCCGGCCCCGACTTCGGGTACGCGAACCTGGCGATCCGCGGTCGCCTCTTCCCCGGCGTGGTGGCCGAGCAGGTGCCGGCCGCCCTGGCCATGAAGCCCGACCTGATCAGCTTCGCCGCCGGTGGCAACGACGTGCTGCGCCGTACCTTCGACCCGGACGCCCTGGTGGCCCGCTTCGACGACGTGGTGGCCCGGCTGCGCTCCGGCGGGGCCGACGTGATCCTCTTCCGGTTCGCCGACGTGATGGCCCGGCTGCCCGGGCAGCGCCTGGTGGCACCCCGGATCGCGCTGCTGAACAAGGCGGTCGGCGAGACCGCCGAGCGGCACGGCGCGATCCTGGTCGACCTCTTCGCCGACGACACCTTCCTCAACCCGATGCTCTGGAGCACCGACCGGCTGCACCTGTCGGCGGCCGGGCACCGCCGGGTCGCCGGGCAGGTGCTGAACGCGCTCGGCGTCGGCTGCGAGGAGGACTGGCTGATGGTGCCGCCGCACCCGGCGCCCAGCCCCTGGCTGGCGGCCCGCGCCGCCGACCTGCGCTGGGCGGGCCGGCACCTGGCCCCCTGGATCAAGCGGCGGCTCACCGGCCGCTCCTCCGGCGACACGGTCACCGCGAAGCGCCCGGTGCTCGGCCCGCTGGCCGACTGAGCGTGCAGACGCTCCACGCCGCCCCGCTGCTGCGGGGGACCCTCACCGACGAGCCGACGCCGGGGCTCGCGGTGCTGGTGACCGGGGACCGGGTTGAGGCGGTGGCACCGCTGGCCGAGCTGACGGCCGCGTACCCCCGGGTGCGGGTGCGGCGATGGGCCGGCACCCTCGGGCCGGCGCTGGTCCACGACGGGCCGCTGCCGCCGGCCCCCACCCCGCGCGAGCGGGTGCACGCCCTGTTCCGACTCGGGGCGACCGCCGTGCTCGCCGCCCACGTCACCGACCCGGAGCTGCGGGTCGCTGCCGTCCGCAACGACGTCGCGGTGCTGGACCGGGTCCGGCCGCCGGCGTTGCTCGTCACCGGCCGGGCCGACCTGGCGGTCTTCGCAGACGACGGCACCTGCCTGGCCACCGTGGTGGCTGGCCGACTGGTCCACCGCCGCGCCTGACCACCCTCCCGGCTGCCGACCGCCTTCCCGACTACCGACCCCCCGGGGGGTTGCCGACCCCCCGGCTGCCGGCAGCCCTCGGCTGCCGTCTGGCAGCCCCCGTGGGCCAGCCGCCCCGGTGAGGTCGGAGCCGACGATGCGCTGTCGGGCTCCCTTTGCTCTGCTGGAGCGGACGCAACACCGGGAGGCCGTTTGTGTTGCGTGCGGTGCAGCAGAGCAAAGGGGGGAGTGAGCGAGGTTCCCGGGCCTCGGGAGAGCCGCCCGAGCCGGCGTCCGCACGTGCCACCGGCCACATCCGCTGCGCCCGATCCGCGTTGACCGGCCGGTGGCCCGGGGATCGGGCGTACCTTGGGGATCATGCCTGTGCCGAGTGATCCGAATCCCCGCCTCCAGTCGTACGCCGACCCGCAGCGGCTGGTCACCACCGAGTGGCTGGCCGAGCACCTGGGCGACGAGGGCCTCGTCGTGGTGGAGTCCGACGAGGACGTGCTGCTCTACGACACCGGGCACATCCCGGGTGCCGTCAAGGTCGACTGGCACACCGAGCTGAACGACCAGGTCACCCGCGACTACCTGGACGCGAAGAGTTTCGCCGAGCTGTGTGCCGCGAAGGGCATCGGCCGGGGCGACACGGTCGTCTTCTACGGCGACAACTTCAACTGGTGGGCCGCGTACGCCCTCTGGGTCTTCTCGCTCTTCGGCCACGCCGACGTACGGCTGCTCGACGGCGGCCGGCAGAAGTGGATCGCCGAGGGGCGGGAGCTGACCCGGGAGAAGGTGGCCCGACCCCGCGCCGACTACCCGGTGCCGCAGCGCAACGACGCGCCGATCCGGGCGTACCGCGAGCAGGTGATGGCGCACGTCGCCGCCGGTCGTCCGCTGGTCGACGTCCGCTCGCCGGGCGAGTACACCGGCGAGATGCTGCACATGCCCGACTACCCGCAGGAGGGCGCGCTGCGCGGCGGGCACATCCCGGGCGCGGTGAGCAAGCCGTGGAAGTCCGCCGCGAACGACGACGGCACCTTCAAGTCGGCCGACGAGCTGCGCGCCATCTACGCCGACCAGCTCGGGCTGAGCCCGTCGGACGACGTGGTGGCGTACTGCCGGATCGGGGAGCGGTCCAGTCACACCTGGTTCGTGCTGCACCACCTGCTGGGTTACCCGCAGGTGCGCAACTACGACGGTTCGTGGACCGAGTGGGGCAACCTGGTCCGGGCCCCCGTCGTGAAGGGCGACCAGCCGGGCGGCCTCGCCGGCTGACCCCTCCACGCGCCTCCGACGGCCGTGGTCACCTCCGGGTGCCCACGGCCGTCACTGTGTCAGCCGTGGGGCGGGCGCGGTGAGGTAGCGCTGGATGGTGGGGGCGACCCAGGCGGCCAGGTCGGCGGCGGGCAGCTCCACCACCGGCGGCAGGGCGACGATCCAACGGGTGAAGGCCAGCCCGAGGATCTGGCTGGCCACCAGGCCGGCCCGTCGGGCGGCGGTCACCGGGTCGGGGTCGAGCCGGGCCACGGCCGTACCGAGCTGGCCGGCGAAGATGTGCCGCATCCGGTCGGCGGCGCCCGGGTTGGTGCTGGCCGTACGGAGCAGCGCGGCGAGCGTCTCGTCGCCCTCCCAGCGGTCGAGGAAGTGCCGGACCAGCACCTCGCCGAGCTGGTCGGTGGGCACCTCGGCCAGCGCCGGCAGCCGCAGGTCGAATTCGGCGGCGGCGGCGAAGAGGCCTTCCTTGCTGCCGTAGTAGCGCATCACCATCGACGGGTCGATCCGGGCGTCGGCGGCGATGGCGCGGATGGTGGCCCGCTCGTACCCGTCGGCGGCGAAGCGCTCGCGGGCGGCCCGCAGGATCTCGGCGCGGGTGGCGTCGGAGCGGCGGGCGCGGGGCGCGGCATCGGTCATGTCCACGACTGTAGGCCAACAAGCGTTGACATGGACAGTCGGCTCGGCCTAACGTCGTCAACAGGTGTTGGCAAACAGTTGTTGACCTGTTGGAGGTGGGCCATGCTGCCCGAACGCACCGACGTCCTCGTGGTGGGAGCCGGCCCGACCGGCCTGGCCGTGGCCGTGACCCTGGCCCGGCGCGGCGTCGAGGTGACCGTCGTCGACCGGCGCGACCGGCCGGCGGAGACCTCACGCGCGGCGGTCGTGCACGCGTACACCCTGGAGGTGCTGGACCGGATCGGGGCCGGCGCGCCCCTGGTGGCCCGAGGGCTGCGCGCGCCCGGGTTCACCGTCCGCGACCGGGACCGGGTGCTGCTCAGCGTCCCCTTCGACGCGCTGCCCTCCCGCCACCCGTACGCGCTGCTGGTCTCCCAGGCGGAGACGGAGGCGGTGCTCACCGCGCGACTGACCGCGCTCGGCGGCCGGGTGCTGCGCCCGTACGAGATGACCGGCCTGACCCGCGACGAGGCCGGCGCCACGGTCGGCTTCGCCGGCGGGGAGACGGTCCGGGCCCGCTGGGTGGTCGGCGCGGACGGCATGCACAGCACCGTCCGGGAGCTGGCCGGCATCCCGTTCGGCGGGCCGGCCGACCCGGGTGAGTCGTTCCTGCTCGCCGACGTCCGGGTGGACAGCGCGCTCCCCCGCGATCAGGTCTCCCTCTTCATGGCCCGGCAGGGGCCGCTGGTCTGGGCACCCCTGCCCGACGGCGTGGTCCGCCTCGTCGCCACGGTGGCCGACGCCCCCGCCGAACCGGACCTCGCCCGGTTCCAGGCACTGCTCGACGAGCGCGGACCGGCCCGCCGACCGGACCGGCTGACCGAACTGCTCTGGGCCTCCCGGTTCCGCATCCACCACCGGGTCGCCGGGACGTTCCGGGCCGGTCCGGTGCTGCTGGCCGGTGACGCCGCGCACGTGCACAGCCCCGCCGGCGGGCAGGGGATGAACCTCGGCATCTGCGACGCGGTGGCCCTCGGCGACACCCTGGCCGACGTACGCGACGGCGGCCCCGACCAGCTCCTGGACGACTGGGCCGCCGCGCGCCGGCCGCGCGCCGAGGAGGTCGCCGGCTTCGCCGGCCGGCTCACCCGGCTGGCCACCCTGCCCCCGGCCGCCCGTCCCGTGCGCGACCTGCTGCTGCGTACGGTCTCCGCGCTGCCCTCGGCCCGGCAGCGGCTCGCCCTGCGTCTCTCCGGCCTGAGCAGTCGCCCCGGCTAGGCCGCGCGGACGGTCAGGTCCGGCGGGGTGTGGAAGCGACCGGCGGGTAACCGAGGCTCCAACTGGGCGGGCGTGAGGTCTAGGCTTGCCGGCGTGGCGGTGGAACAGCAGGCACGGGGCGGAGCGAACGCGGCGACGGGCGCGGGTCGACGCCGATCCCGGCGGGACGAGATCCTGGAGATCGCGGTCGGCCTCTTCGCCGCCCGTGGCTACCACGGCGTGTCGATGGACGACATCGGTGCGGCCGCCGGGGTCACCGGCCCGGCGCTCTACCACCACTTCGCCGGCAAGGAGGCGATGCTGGCCGCCGCGCTGATCCCGGTCAGCGAGGGGCTGCTCGCCGGTGGCGGGGAGCGGGCCGCCCACCACCCGGGGGACCCGCGCGCCGCGCTGGAGTCGCTGATCGACTTCCACGTCGACTTCTCGCTGGCCAACCCGGCGGTGATCGCCCTGCACCTGCACGAGCTGGACCGCCTCCCGGACGAGCCGCGCCGCCGCATCCGCAAGCTCCAGCGGCTCTACGTCGAGGAGTGGGTCACCGTGCTGACCGCGCTGCACCCGGGGCTGCCGGACGGCGAGGCGCGGGTGCTCGCCCACGCCGCCTTCGGCCTGATGAACTCCACCCCGTTCCTCGGTGGCGAGGTGGACCGCCGTCGCCGGGCGGAGCTGCTGCGTGCCGCCACCCTCGCCGCCCTGCTCGCACCCACCGGGCCGGCCTGACCCGCCGCCGGTGCCTTAACGATAGTTAAGACCTGACACGCCGTCCGAGCCTTAACGCATGTTAAGAAGGGACCCCGGGTGTGTACGAGGCGTGGAGAAGGGGCCCTTCCTTGCAGAACATGATCGAGTCGGTGCTGGTCGCCAATCGGGGCGAGATCGCCCGCCGGGTCATCCGGACCGCCAAACGGCTCGGGATCCGGGCGATCGCGGTGTACTCGGAGGCCGACGCGGGGTTGCCGTTCGTCACCGAGGCCGATGAGGCGGTCTGCGTCGGGCCGGCGAACCCGGCCCAGAGCTACCGGAACGTCGAGGCGATCCTCGCCGCCGCCAAGAGCACCGGCGCGCAGGCGATCCACCCCGGCTACGGCTTCCTGTCGGAGAACGCGGAGTTCGCCCGTACCGTCGAGGCGAGCGGGCTGATCTGGGTCGGACCGGGCGCGGACGCGATCACCGCGATGGGCGACAAAATCAACGCCCGGAACCTGATGGCGGCGGCCGGCGTGCCGGTCGCACCGGGCACCACCGACCCGGCCGCCGACCTGGACGCGGCGGTCGTCGCCGCCGCCGAGATCGGCTATCCGGTGATGGTGAAGGCCGCGGCCGGTGGCGGCGGCATGGGCATGGGCGTGGCCGTCGACGAGGCCGCGCTGCGCATCGAGTACGACAAGGTCCGCTCCTTCGCCGAGCGGATGTTCGGCGACGGCTCGGTGCTGATCGAGCGGTACTTCCCCCGGGTGCGCCACGTCGAGGTGCAGATCCTCGGTCTTGCCGACGGCCGGGTGGTGGCGTTGGGCGAGCGCGAGTGCTCGGTGCAGCGCCGCAACCAGAAGCTGGTCGAGGAGTCGCCCTCCCCGGCGGTCTCCCCGGAGCTGCGGTCGCGCTTTCTCGCGGCGGCGGTCCGCGCCGGCGAGGCGGTCAACTATCGCAACGCCGGCACGGTGGAGTGCCTGTTGGTCCCGCGTCAGCGGGACCTCCAGGGCGACGGCCCCGCCTCCGATGAATTCTTCTTCCTGGAGATGAACACGCGGCTCCAGGTCGAACACCCGGTCACCGAGTACGTCTACGGCGTCGACCTGGTGGAGGAGCAGCTGCGGGTGGCGGCGGGCCTGCCCCCGACCTTCGACCCGGACGCGCTCTCCCCGCGCGGCCACGCCATCGAGCTGCGGATCAACGCCGAGGACCCGAAGCGCTTCCTGCCCGGCCCGGGTGTGATCGCCACCTGGAACGAGCCCTCCGGCGAGGGCGTGCGGGTCGACTCCGGCTATGTCGCCGGCAACACGGTCACCCCGTTCTACGACAGCCTGATGGCCAAGCTGATCGTCAGCGGGGCGACCCGCGACGAGGCGGTGGAGCGGGCCCGGGCGGCGGTCGCCGGGTTCGAGATCGCCGGCCCGAAGTGCAACCTGCCGTTCTTCGCCGAGCTGCTGGAGAACGAGGAGTTCCTCTCCGGCGACTACGACACCGGCATCGTGGGCCGGATGCGCTGACCCGAGAGCACAGGGCTCAACACCCCGTCAGATCCCGTCACAGTGAGGTGACCGATGAGTGAGTTGCCAGCATCCGTGTCGATCCGTGAGGTCGGGCCGCGCGACGGGCTGCAGAACGAGGAACCGATCCCGACCGACGCCAAGGTGCGTCTCCTCGACGCCCTGTCGCGTACCGGGGTGCGGCGGATCGAGGCGGTGTCGTTCGTACACCCGAAGGCGATCCCGCAGATGGCGGACGCCGACGAGGTGTGGCAGCGGGCCACGAAGGTCGACGGCGTGCGCTACTCGGCGCTGGTGCCGAACACCCGGGGCGCCCAGCGGGCCCTGGCCGCCGGGTTCACCGAGATCGAGGTGGTGGTCTCGGCCAGCGACACGCACAACCGGCGCAACGTGAACCGCTCCACCGAGGAGTCCCTCGACGACATCGCCGAGCTGATCGACCTGCTGCACGGCGCGGGCGCGCGGGCCGAGGTGATCGTGGCGACCAGCTTCGGCTGCCCGTACGAGGGGGACGTGGATCCGCAGCGGGTCGCCGGCATCGTGGACCGGGTGGTCCGCGACGGCGCGGACCGGGTCGCCTTCGGCGACACCACCGGCATGGGTACGCCCCGTCGGGTCCGCGAGCTGGTCACCGCGGTCCGTGACCGCAACGCCCAGGTCCCGGTGCTGCTGCACTTCCACAACACCCGGGGCACCGCCCTGGCGAACATGCTGACCGCGATGGAGCTGGGGATCACCGAGTTCGACGCCAGCGTCGGTGGCCTCGGCGGCTGCCCGTACGCGCCGGGGGCCAGCGGGAACCTGGCCAGCGAGGAGGCGGTGCACATGCTGCACGACATGGGCATCGACACCGGCATCGACCTGGACGCCCTGATCGGGGCCGCCGAGCTGGCCGAGGAGCTGGTCGGCAAGAAGCTGCCCTCCGGCGTGCTGCGGGCCGGGCCCCGTACCCGCCTCACCCCGCGGCCCGCCTGACCGAACCCCCGTTCCGGGGTCGCCACGACGGTACGACGGTCAGGACCGTCGTACCGTCGTCGGCGACTCGTCAGCGGGTGGGGCGTTCGGTGATGCTCTCCACCGCGCTGGTCGTGCGGACCACGGCCAGGGCGCCGGCCGTGCCGAGGAACTGCCCGCTGCGTGGGTCCAGGATCAGCCGGTAGTCGCCGCTGCGCGGACCACCGATGGCGATCCCCCGGCGACCCAGCGCGTCGGTCTCGGACCCGTGCTTCCTGATCCCGTGCACCAGGGTCATGGCACGCAGGATCGTCGCCTGGAGCTGCGGCGTGAGATAGAGCGAGCCACTCGACAGCAGGGCCGCCAGGTGGTCGAAGGTTCTCTGGTCCTTCTCCTCGGAGCCGGCGGCGGTCGCCTCACGGAGGGCCCGCTCGTAGAGGGCTCTGGGGTTGGTGGGCAGGCCGGCGACGAACGCCGGGGTCGGCGTCTCCCAGTCGCCCCTGCTCTCCGCCGTGATCGGTTCGTCGAGGGTCATCCTCCGGCAGCCCTCCTGCGCGGGCAGGCCGGCCGGATCGCCGTGCCAGTCGGGACGGGGCACCTTGACCCCGTCCGCCCGCACCACCCGGCCCGCACGCCTGCCGTCGGCGGCCTGCCACCGCTCGTAGACCAGTCCGCAGCCGCGCTGCGAGCCGACCTCCCGGAAGTAGACGAACTGATCGGGCCGTGGCACCGGCGGGGCCGGCGCCCGTTCGGCGGCCTCCGCCGTGCTGTTCAGCACGGCGGCCGCAGCCGTGCTGCTCGGCCCGTCACCGCCGAGCGGGAGCACGGACGGCGCGACCACGACGCCCGCGATCACGGCGGTGGCCACCGCGACCCCGGCGACCAACCGGCGTCCGGCCAGCCCGCGTCGGCCGGGTGCCGGGTTGCCGGCCAACAGCTTCACGGCACCGACGGCAGGTGCCTCGGTGGGCAGGTCAGCCAGCGCCTGGCTGAACCCGTCGCTCAACTTCCGGTCGAGATCACGCATTCTGGTCCAGCCTTTCGCGCAGTCGTGCCAGGGCACGGTTGATCAGCGACTTGACGGTGCCCGGCCGGCAGCCGAGCACCGTGGCGATCTCCTGCTCGGAGAGATCCTCGTGGTAGCGGAGGAACAGGGCGGCGCGTTGTCGCGCGGACAGCGGCGCCAGCATCGCGACGAATTCCAGCGTCACCGGGGACACCTGGGTCGGTGCCCCGGGCTGCTGGCGGTGCCGGCGTTCCACCTGGCGTCGCCGCACCCAGGAGGTCACCCGGTTCGCCACCGCGTGGCGTAACCACGCCTCGGGACGCTCCACGTTGTCGCGGTGCCGGTAGAGCTGCACGAAGACGTCCTGTACGACCTCCTCGGCGTGCGCCAGCGACTCCGTGGTCACGTAGGCGAAGCGGACCAGCGGGCCCCACTGCCGGCGGTAGACGTCGTCGAAGTCCCACTGCTCGGGTGATGCTCGCCACACATCGGTCCTACTCTCAGCAAGTGTCACGTCGGAAGGGCGCACAGCTGCGGCCGCAGGTTCCGTGGTTCTCACGAGAATGGCCCGACCCGGCCCGCAGCCGGGGGTCGCCGGACGATCGTGCGATACGTTAACCTAACGATCGTTCAGGTCAGTTGGCCCGCTCACGAGGCGGCCCATGGCGAGGGAGTCGGCGTGACGCTCGACGGTGAGGCTCTGGAGCAGCTGCGCAAGCGCGCCCGGGCCGGTGGTGCGGACAAGTACCACGCGGCGAACGCCGCCAAGGGCAAGCTCTTCGCCCGCGAGCGGGTCGCGCTCCTGGTCGACGAGGGCTCCTTCGTCGAGGACGGCCTCTATGCCAACGCGATGGCCGAGGGCCTGCCCGCCGACGGCGTGGTCACCGGCACCGCCACCATCGACGGCCGGCCGGTCTGCCTGTTGGCGAACGACTCCACGGTCAAGGCCGGCAGCTGGGGCGCGCGGACCGTCGAGAAGATCATCCGGATCATCGAGCGGGCCTACTCGACCGGCGTGCCGATGGTCTACCTGGTCGACTCCGCCGGTGCCCGGATCACCGACCAGGTCGAGCTCTTCCCCGGCCGGCGGGGCGCCGGCAGGATCTTCTGGAACCAGGTCCGGGCCTCCGGCTCGATCCCGCAGGTCTGCGCGCTCTTCGGGCCGAGCGCGGCCGGCGGGGCGTACATCCCGGCGTTCTGCGACGTGGTGGCCATGGTGGACGGCAACGCCAGCATGTATCTCGGCTCCGACCGGATGGTCGAGATGGTCACCGGGGAGAAGACCACGCTGGAGGCGATGGGCGGGGCCAAGGTGCACTGCGCCGAGTCCGGCGTCGGGCACTTCCTCTGCAAGACCGAGGCCGACGCGCTCGACGTGGTCAGGACCTACCTGTCGTATCTGCCGGGGAACTGGCAGCAGCAGCCGCCGGCCGTCGCGCCGGTGCCGGCGTCCGAGAAGGTCGACCTGGCCGCGCTGGTCCCGGTCAGCGAGCGGCAGGCGTTCGACATGCGCCGGTACGTCAAGGGCCTGCTCGACGAGGGCTCCTTCTTCGAGATCCAGGCGCTCTGGGCCAAGGAGCTGACCATCGGCTTCGGCCGGCTCAACGGCGAGGTCGTCGGCGTCGTCGGCAACAACTCGATGTTCAAGGGCGGGGTGCTCTTCGTCGACTCGGCCGACAAGGCGACCCGGTTCGTGCAGCTCTGCGACGCGTTCAACGTGCCGCTGCTGTTCCTGAGCGACGTGCCCGGGTTCATGGTCGGCAGCGCGGTGGAGAAGCAGGGCATCATCCGGCACGGCGCGAAGATGATCACGGCGATCTCCGAGGCGACCGTACCCAAGATCTGCGTGGTGGTCCGCAAGGCGTACGGCGCGGGCCTCTATGCGATGGCCGGCCCCGGCTTCGAGCCGGACGCGACGATCGCGCTGCCCACCGCGAAGATCGCGGTGATGGGCGCGGAGGCCGCCGTCAACGCCGTCTACGCCAACAAGATCGCCGCGATCTCCGACGCGGACGAGCGGGCCGCCTTCGTCGCCGCGAAGCGCGAGGAGTACGAGCGGGACATCGACATCGTCCGGCTCGCCAGCGAGCTGGTGGTCGACGCGATCGTCGAGCCGCACGAGCTGCGCACCGAGCTGGTCCGCCGGTTCGCCGCCGCCCGCACCAAGGACCGGCACTTCTCCCGGCGCCGGCACGGCGTCACCCCGGTCTGACCGGCCCGCGATCCCGCGGGACCGCCACCGCCCGGCACCGCGACCAGACCCAGCGACCCCCCGGCGTCACGAGCGACCGGCGGAGCCGTCCCTGACAGGAGGAACCGATGGACTTCCGGCTCAGCGAGGAACAAGAGGCGCTGCGGGAGAGCGTGCGGGAGTTCGCCCGCGAGGTGGTCGCCCCGACCATCGCCGAGCACTACGAGAAGCACACCTTCCCGTACGAGATGGTCCGGCAGATGGGCAAGATGGGGCTGTTCGGCCTGCCCTTCCCGGAGGAGCACGGCGGCATGGGCGGTGACTACTTCACGCTCTGCCTGGCCCTGGAGGAGCTGGCCCGGGTCGACTCCAGCATCGCGATCACGCTGGAGGCGGCGGTCTCCCTCGGCGCGATGCCGATCTACCGCTTCGGCACCCCGGAGCAGCAGGCGCAGTGGCTGCCGAAGCTGCTCAGCGGGGAGGCGCTCGGCGGCTTCGGGCTGACCGAGCCGGGCACCGGCTCGGACGCCGGCGCCACCCAGACCCGCGCCGTGCTGGACGAGTCCACGGACGAGTGGGTGATCAACGGTTCGAAGGCGTTCATCACCAACTCCGGCACCGACATCACCGCGCTGATCACCGTCGCCGCCGTCACCGGAACCAACCCGGACGGCAGCAAGGAGATCTCGGCGATCATCGTGCCGTCGGGCACGCCCGGCTTCACGGTCGCGCCGGCGTACTCCAAGGTCGGCTGGAACGCCTCGGACACCCACGAGCTGACCTTCGACGACTGCCGGGTGCCGGCGGCGAACCTGCTGGGCCAGCGTGGTCGGGGCTTCGCCCAGTTCCTGCGCACCCTCGACGAGGGACGGATCGCCATCGCGGCCCTCGCGGTGGGCCTCGCCCAGGGCTGCGTCGACGAGTCGATCAAGTACGCCAGGGAGCGGCACGCCTTCGGCCGGCCGATCGGCAACTACCAGGCGATCCAGTTCAAGATCGCCGACATGGAGATGAAGGCGCACACCGCGCGGCTGGCGTACTACGACGCGGCGGCCCGGATGCTGGCCGGCGAGCCGTTCAAGCGGCACGCCGCCATCGCCAAGCTGCACGCCAGCACCATCGCCGTGGACAACGCCCGCGAGGCGACCCAGATCCACGGCGGCTACGGCTTCATGAACGAGTATCCGGTGGCCCGCTTCTGGCGGGACTCCAAGATCCTGGAGATCGGCGAGGGCACCTCCGAGGTCCAGCGGATGATCATCGCCCGAGACCTCGGCATGTGAGCGGCGAGGGGCCCCGGTCGACGCCTCCGGTGCGGCAGGGGCCCCGCGTCACCTCCACGCTGTCGGATATCGGCGGCCCACCGTCGGGTGGACGACGCGGCACTGCCGATCGTCGGACCCGATCCGTACTCTTCGGGCCCATGACTCCGGATCATGATCGTTCGCGGAGCCCGGGCGGTCGTACCGGACTGGCCGATCTGCTGCGGGGGCACCGGCTCGCGGCCGGCCTGACCCAGGCGGAGCTGGCCGCCCGGTCGGGGGTCGGCGTGCGGACCGTCCGTGACCTGGAGCGGGGTCGCTCCGCCCGACCCCAGCGCACCACCGTCGAGCTGCTCGCCGACGCCCTGGCGCTGACCGGGGAGACGCGCGCCGCCTTCCTCTCCGCGGCCCGGCCGGCCGGCGTCGCGCCGCCCCGCCAGGCCGCCCGGCACCTCCCGGTCACCGGTGCCGCCGGCACCCCCACCGGTACGCCGATCACCCTCCCGCCGCCGGTCCCGCTGATCGGTCGGGACCGGGACGTCGCCGAACTCGCCGGTCTGCTGGCCGCCGACCCGCCGGTGGTGAGCCTGGTCGGGTTGGCCGGCGTCGGCAAGACCGCGCTCGCCCTGGCGGTGGCGCACGCCGTCGCCGCCGACCATCCCGCGGGTGTCGCCGGGGTGCTGGTCGGTGAGGGTTCCGACCCGGCGGACGTGCTCGCCGCCTGTGCCGCCGTCTTCGGGGTGACCCGTCCGCACGAGCTGCCCGACCGGTTCGCCGGACGACCCGCACTGCTGGTGGTGGACGCCGTCGAGCGCGCCCCCGACCCGGTGGCCGAGGCGCTGCACCGGCTGGTGGCGGCGGCGCCGACGCTGCGGGTGCTGGTCACCGGCCGGCATCCGGTCGGCCTGCCCGGCGAGCGGGTCTGGCCGGTCGCGCCGCTCGACGTGCCGCCGGCCGGGACCGAACTCTCCGATCCGGCGGCGCTGGCGCGCTGGCCGGCGGCGATGCTCTTCGCCGCCCGGCTCGGCCAGGCCCGCCGCGATCCGCCGACCCCTGCCGAGCTGCCCGCCGTGGTGGCGCTGGTCCGCCGGCTCGGTGGGCTACCGCTGGCGATCGAGCTGATGGCCGCGCGGGGGCGGATCCTGGACGTCACCGAACTCCTCGACCGGTACGGCGACCGGGTCCTCGATCTCGCCACGGCACCCGGCGGCCGGCCGACCTGGCACGCCTCGGACCGGGCGGAGGGGGCGGTCACCCTGCGGGAGGCGGTCGCGGTCAGCTACCGCCTGCTCGCGGCGGACGAGCGGGCGGCGCTGCGCCGGCTCTCCGCGTTCCGCAACCGCTGGTCGGTGGAGCTGGCCGAAGACCTGCTCGCCGACGGCGCGGAGGGGGCAAGCGCCGTCGACCCGGTCCGGCTGCTCGACCGGCTGCGTGAGCTGGGCCTGCTCAGCGTCCGGGGCACCGGTCCGTTGCGGTTCCGGCTGCTCGACGCGGTCCGTGACTTCGCCACCGAGCAGGCGGCCGGCGAGGGGGAGCTGACCGGCGTACGACGTCGGCACGCGCGGGTCGTCGCCGCCCTGGTGGTCCGGACCGCGCCCGACCTGCTCGGGGGTGACCTGCCCGGGGCGGCGCACCTGCTGGACGAGTCGACCGCCGACATCAGCGCCGCCCTGACCCACGCCGCCGTCGACGAGCCGGTCACCGCGCTCCGGTTGGCGGCGGCGCTGCCCCGCTGGTGGCGGTTGCGCGGCCGGGACGTGTCGGGCCGGCAGTGGCTGCGTCGGCTGCTGGCCGATCCGCGTACCGCCGACGCCGATCCGGTGCTGCGGGCCTGGGCGTCGCTGGGGGTGGCGCGGCTGGCCGCCGAGCACGGGGCCGGGGCGCAGGAGCTGCCGGCGGCCCGGGCGGCACTGGCCGCGTTCCGGGACGCCGCCGACGTGACCGGTGAGGTGTCGGCGCGGACGGTGCTCTGCGCGCTGCTGCACGCCACCGGCGGGCACGAGGAGGCGCGTACCCAGGCGGAGGCGGTGCTCGCACTGGCCAGCCGGCACGGTCGTACGCGGGACATGGCCGTCGCCCAGAACAACCTGACCTGGCACGACATCCGGGTGGGTGACCTGGAGGGGGCCCGGCGGCGCCTCGCCAAGGTCGACCGGCTGGCCGCCCAGTGCGGGGAGCAGCGGTTGCGGCTGCTCGCCCGGGCCAACCTGGCGGAGGTGACCCGCCTCCAGGGCTGGTACGCGGACGCGGCGGAGCAGGGTCGTCGGGTCGCCGCGGCGCTGGCCGGGCTGGGTGACCCGGGGCACCGCCGCCGGGTGCTCGGCACGGTGGGTCTGGCGTTGGCGCAGGACGGCCGCTCCGCCGAGGCGCTGGCGGTGGTGGCCGAGCTGCGGTCCGGTGGGGTGTCGCCGGGCGGCGGGCGGGGCTCGCCGCAGGCCACGGTCTGCGCCCTGATCGAGGGTCACCTCGCGCTGCATCAGGGAAACCGGGAGCTGGCCGCCGAGTGGTTCGGCACGGCGGCCGAGGCGGGGATCGACGGCCAGGACCGGCGGGACGTCGTCGAGGCGTTGGTGGGGCTGGCCGCGAGCACCGCCGACGTGGGGGTGCTGGACCGGCTGGACCGGGTCCGGCGGGCGGGTGGGATCAGCCTGCTGCCGCAGGAGGAGGGCCTGCTCTACTCGCTGGTGGCGCGCCGCGCCGCGCGTCCCGGTGGAGCCGCCGTCCGGGGCTGAGAGCGGGGGGTGGCGCGAGCGAAGAAGCCCCCTGGTGTTGCCCCTCGCTCATCGCTCGCGCCGGCACCCCCCGGTGCGCCCCCGCTGTCCGGAAGCCTAGCCACCACGGCTGGGCGCTTTTGTCGCTTTCGGGGTGCTATCCGCCGCAATTCGAAGAGTTCTGCCGGTCTTTCTGCCGGTCCCCGATCAGCTGCGCGGGCGGGCCGGCGCCTCGGCCGGGGAGGTTTCGGTGCTGCCGGCGGTGGCGCCGGGGTGGACCGCGTCGCGGACCCGGCGCAGTCCGTCGAGCAGGGCGTCGAGCGCGGCCGGTTCGAGCTGGCCGGTGAACCACTGCTCGATGATCCGCAGATGCCCGGGAAGGGTCTCCTCCAGCCGTTCCATGCCGGCCCGGGTGACCACCGCGTACGAGCTGCGTCGGTCGGAGGGGCAGGCCCGGCGGCAGAGCAGGCCGTCGCGTTCCATCCGGTCGACCACCCGGGTCACGCCGCTGGTGGAGAGCGAGGTCTGGGCGGCGAGGTCGGTCATCCGGAGCTGGTTGCCGGGGGAGCGGGCCAGCCGGGTCAGCACCTCGAACTCGACGGGTGAGAGGCCGTGCTCCTCGTACTGGGCGGCGAACCGGGCGAACAGCCCGGCGTGCGCCTCGACGAGGAGGCCGACGGCGGTGATCCGGGGGTCGTCGAACGCGTTCTGGTTCACGAAGCCATCCTACCAGTACTTGACACGGGGAATATTGCTGTGGCTATAGTTGCTCCGTCAGTCGTTGGGTTACTAAACAATCTCCCCTGGAGGACAGCACCATGACCAGCAGCACCGGAGCGGTTACCCGCGAGTGGGACGGCCTCACCATCCCGACGGCCGGCACCTACCTGCTGGACGTCGCGCACAAGCGGGTCGGCTTCGTCGCCCGGCACATGATGGTCAGCAAGGTCCGCGGCGAGTTCGCCGACGCGACCGCCACCGTCACCATCGCGGAGGACCCCATGCAGTCCTCGGTGACCGCCACCATCCAGGCCGCCAGCATCGACACCAAGCAGGCCGACCGGGACGCGCACCTGCGCAGCCCCGAGTTCCTGGACGTCGAGGCGTTCCCGACCCTGGAATACCGCAGCACCGGCGTGAAGTCCCGCAGCGGCAACGAGTTCGTCCTCTCCGGCGAGCTGACCATCAAGGGCGTCACCCGCCCGGTCGACCTGGAGGTCGAGTTCGAGGGCGTGGGTCACACCCCGTTCGGCACCGACGTCTTCGGCTTCACCGCCAGCACCGAGATCGACCGGGAGGACTTCGGCCTCACCTGGAACGTCGCCCTGGAGACCGGTGGCGTCCTGGTCGGCAAGAAGATCGAGATCGAGATCGAGGGCGAGGCCGTCCGCCAGGGCTGAGCCTTTCCCGCCTGAACCCCGGGCCCGCGCCGTCCGACGGCGCGGGCCCCGTTCGCGTACGGGTGCGAATTGTCACCGGCAATCGTCGGCCGCACCCGGTGACGAGCGCCCGAGCTGGGTAGAGATCCGGCCGGGAGCGCACCCGGAGCGGGGCTGCCGTCGCCCGGCGTGCGATCGCGTCGGTCCGACCTCTGGCCTCCGCGACGTGGGCGCTCCTAACGTTAGGGGTTCACACTGCGTTCCGGAACGGTACGGTTCCGTTGCGCCTCGCGCCGGGAGGACACATGGGCAGGGACGTCGAGCAGGGCGCCTTCTCCCGAGAGGACCGGGTCCGCTACCGGCAGAAGGTCCGGCGCTGTCTGGACGTCTTCGCGCTGATGCTGGACGACTTCGGCTTCGACGCCGACCGCCCGATGACCGGGCTGGAGATCGAACTCAACCTGGTCGACCCGGCCGCCGAGCCGGCCATGCGCAACGACCAGATCCTGGCCGACATCTCCGACCCCCTCTTCCAGACCGAACTCGGGCAGTTCAACCTCGAACTGAACGCCTCGCCCCGGCTGATCGAGGGCACCGGCTTCGCCGACTACGAGCAGGACCTGGGCGGCAGCCTCAGCCGCGCCGAGGAACGGGCCGCCAAGTCGGAGGCCCGGATCGTGATGGTCGGCATCCTGCCCACCCTCACCGAGAGCCACCTGGTGGCCGACAACCTCTCCACCAACGAGCGCTACCGGGTGCTCAACGACCAGATCGTCGGTGCCCGGGGCGAGGACATCGAGCTGGACATCCGGGGCGTCGAACGGTTGCAGACGCACACCGACTCGATCGCGCCCGAGGCCGCCTGCACCAGCCTCCAGTTCCACCTCCAGGTCGCGCCGGACAGCTTCGCCGACTACTGGAACGCCTCCCAGGCGATCGCCGGGGTGCAGGTGGCGATCGGGGCCAACTCGCCGTTCCTCTACGGGCGGCAGCTCTGGGCGGAGACCCGGATCGCCCTCTTCGAGCAGGCCACCGACACCCGGCCGGACGAGCTCAAGGCCCAGGGCGTACGCCCCCGGGTGTGGTTCGGGGAACGCTGGATCACCTCGATCTTCGACCTCTTCGAGGAGAACGTCCGCTACTTCCCGCCGCTGCTGCCGATCTGCGAGGACGAGGACCCGGTGGAGGTGCTGCACGCCGGCGGGGTGCCCGAGCTGGGCGAGCTGCGGCTGCACAACGGCACCGTCTACCGCTGGAACCGGCCGGTCTACGACATCATGAACGGCCGCCCGCACCTGCGGGTGGAGAACCGGGTGCTGCCCGCCGGCCCGACCGTGGTGGACATGCTGGCCAACGCCGCCTTCTATTTCGGGCTGGCCCGGGGGCTCGCCGAGTCGGACCGGCCGATCTGGAGCCAGCTCACCTTCAGCTCGGCGGAGGAGAACTTCCACGCCGCCGCCCGGCGCGGCATGGACGCCGTGCTGCACTGGCCCCGGCTGGGCGAGGTGCCGGTCACCCGGCTGGTGCTGGACGTGCTGTTGCCGAAGGCCGCGCAGGGGCTGGACCGGTTCGGGGTCGCGCCGGCCGAACGGGACCGGCTGCTCGGCATCATCGAGCAGCGCTGCCGTACCGGCCGCAACGGCGCGGTGTGGCAGACCGAGGCGGTCTGGGCAGCCGAGCGGCACCGGGGGATGGACCGCAACGCCGCGCTGCACCACATGCTCCAGCGTTACGCCGAGCTGCAGACCAGCAACGAGCCGGTGCACACCTGGCCGGTCGACTGACCCGCCGGGCGCGGCGAGGGGTACGTCAGCGGACCTGTTCCGCCTCGACCGGCGGCCGGGTTCAGCGGCTACGCCGTCCGGCCCGGCTCTTCGCCCCGCCCGCCGGTACGTCCCCCGCGCCACCGACCGGCCCGGTCGACTCCGCGCCGCCATCGACCGGCCCGGTCGACTCCGCGCCGCCCCCGACCGGCCGGATCGACTCCGCGCCGCCCCCGAGCGGTACGCCGGCACCCGGGACCTGAGCGGTCGGATCGGTGGACCCGCCGGTCGGGGCGGGAGCCGTCGGCGCGGTCGCGGTGGAACGGGCCCGGGACGACGGGGCACGGCTGGACGCCGTCCGCGTCCTGGTGCCTCCGCGCGGTGACGGCGGGATGTCCTCGGCCATCGGCTCGACCACCGTCGGGTCCGGCGTACCCGGGTCGGTGAGGTCTCCGGTCGCGGCGTCCGGCTGCGGGCCGGCCACCGTCGGGTCGTCGGGTTCGCCGCTGCGCTGCCGCGGCACGGTCACCCCGGCGCGGGCGGCGTTCCGCCGGTCGGCCCGCTGGGCCAGCGCCGTCACCAGCACCGAGCCGGCCACCCCGGCGATCACCGCGTACGGGGCGATCAGGTGGGCCGACAACTGCTCGGGGGCGATCCCCGCGAGCCTCGGCACCGCCAGCAGGTACGCCACCGCCACCAGCAGCGGCCCGGCCGCCCCGGATGCCGCCGCCCCCACCCGCCGGTCGGGTGACCGGGCGGCGTTCCGGGCGGCGAGCGCGCCGATCACCAGGGCCGAGCCGGTGGAGAGGGCCGCGCCGGGCCAGTAGAAGTAGTCCCGGATCCAGAACGAGCCACGGTCCGCGCTGATCTGCCAGATGCCGAGCTGAGCGCTGGCGAGTCCACGACCGGAGAGCACCCCGTCGACCACCGCGACCACGGCGAGCAGCCAGAGCCAGCCGACCGTGGCGATGACGTTGGTGGCGGCGGCGCGGGAGTGCAGCGCCCAGAGGGCCACCAGCGACCCGATCAGGATGCCGGCGGCCGCGTATCCGGCGGCCACGGCCTGCGGCGACCCGATCTGCGGCACCACCGCCGCCCGGGCGGGCACCGCCACCAGCAGGACGGTGACCAGCGCACCGACCGCTGCGGCGAGGGCCAGCGCCAGCTTCGACCCGGAGCTGCCCACCGACTCCTCGTCGGCGCCCCGGTCGCGGAGCCGCTGGGCGCAGATCGCGCCGGCGATCACCGAGGTCGCGGCGATCCAGGTGGCCCAGGCGAGGCTCGCGACCCAGGCCGCCTCGGCCCGGTCACCCCCCGCCGTGGTCCAGTTGATGATGCCCAGGCCGTAACCGAAGCCCAGTTGCGCCGCACCCGCACCGGCAGCGACACCGATCGCGGTGGCGATCGATCCTCCCCAGCCTCGTCTGGCCATGCCGGGGAGCGTAACGTCCCGTGGTCGGCGGGGCGAGTCGTGCGGAGGAGCCGTCACGTGCCGTGACAGCGGGCTTGGCGGAACCGGATACGGTCGCCGGTGAAGAGGCGGTGGACGTGATGACGGACGGGTATCCCGGACCTGCGGGCCGGTCGGACCGGACCCGGTTGCTGCTCGGCGGCGCGGTGGCGACCGTGCTGCTGGTGGTGATCGGCGCGAGCGGCGGCTGGGTGCTGGCGAGCGGGGACGACGACCCGCCTGCCGACCGACCGGTCGCCGCCGCCACCGGCGACCCGACGACTGCGCCGCCCACGGACGAACCGACCAGCTCCTCCCCGCGTACCACCGATCCGGCGCCGCGGTCGACGGCGCACACCTCGACCGGGCTGACCGTGCCGGAGGTCGTGGGCACGGACTTCGACGTGGCGCGCGGGTTGCTGCGCGACCGCAAGCTCGGCTGGCGGCTCGTCTTCGGCACCGGCACCGGCCGGGCCGTCACCCGGACCTCCCCCGCGCCCGGCGCGCCGGTCCGCAAGGGGATCACCGTCACCCTCTGGGTGGACGGTCCCGCGCCCGTCGTCGAGGTGCCGGACCTGACCGGGAACGACTGCGACGACGCGGCCGACGACCTGGTCGAGGCGGGCCTCTATCCCCGGTACGCCACCGGCCGGACCGGTGAGGTCAGCGGGCAGGATCCGGCGGCGGGCACGGCGGCCCACTGGAACGACCCGGTGTCGATCTCCTGCGGCGCCGGGCCGTCCGCAACGCCCACGCCCACGCCCTCCGCGACGCCGTGACGCCCCGGCGTGCTGCTGCCGGCAATCGACGTCCGGGAGGCCGAGACGAGACGCGCCGTTCTCGACGGTGACGCTCCCCGCCGGTGACGCGCCGCGCCGTGCCGGTCCCGGCGGCTCCTTGCCGGGGCGGCTAGCTTGAAGGCCGGGGCGTGACGCCCGCCCGGTGGCGAGAGGACGTGCCATGAGCAACGACCGTCAGGAACCACCCGCCGGGGAGAACGTCGAGGCCACCCGTCCGCTGCCCCGGGCGGACCGGAGCGGGCCACCCGACCCGGACGCCACCCGGCCCGTGCCGGGGGCGGATGCGACCCGGCCGCTGCCCCGCCCGGACGCCACCGCACGACAGCGCCCGGTGTCCGATGCTCCGACGCGCCAGGAGCCCGCGGCCTGGTCCGGCCGGGCCGGGGTGCCGCCGCCGCGACCGGCCGAGCAGTCGACCGAGTGGTACACCGAGGAGCAGGCGGGCCGGCGCTGGTGGATGCCGATCCTGCTGGGCATCCTGGCGCTGGTGCTGCTCGCCCTGATCGGGCTCGGCGTCTGGTTGGCGCTGCGGGCCGCGGACGAGGGCCCGGCACCCGCCCCCACGCCCTCGCTCCGGCCGACCACCGCCCCGACCACCAGCGCGGCCCCGAGCACCCCGCCGCCGACCACCCCGCCCGCCACCACCGCCGCCGCGCAGGTGCCGATGCCGCCGCTGGTGGGACTGCCGGAGGCGACCGCCCGCGGGATCCTGGACCGGCTGGGCGTGGACTACCGGGTACGGACCCGGACGTCGGAGCAGCCGGCCGGCACGGTGATCGAGACCGACCCCGAGGCGGGTGAGCCGGTCCGCGAGGGCGAGCGGGTCACCGTCGTGGTCGCCGCGGCCGCGGCCCCGACGAGCGACGCCGGCACGCCCACGCCCGCCCCGTCGGCCACCGCGACCCCCTGATCCTCACCACTGCCGCCGTCTCGTGCCGACCAGGCCGAGGCCGGCGAGGGAGATGGCGAGCCCGAGCAGTCCGGAATAGAAGAGCGAGCGGCTGAGGTCCCCGGTCGTGGTGCCGTCTGCGCTCCCGCCACCGGGCAGCGCCTCCGCCCCGGCGCCGACACCGGCCGCGTCCGGCGTGGGCGCGGGGGCGAGGGGCTCGTCGGCCGACCAGCCCGCCTCGGCCGAGCCGTCGGGTGGGGCGGTCCCCTCCCCGGCCACGGTGATCTCGGGGGCCGGCACCGGGGCGCTCAGCTCCTGTGCGGCGGAGAGCCCGGGGTAGCGGGCCACGACCACGAGAGCGGTCGTGGCACCGAGCAGTGCCAGCAGCCCGAGGGCGTAGCCGATGCGGGACCTGTGGTGCCGCCGCGCGGCGGGCAGATTGACCATGGCCATCCCAGGTTCAGGGTCCGGGACGCGCGGGGTGGTGACTTCGCCGGGGTGGGCGTACCGATTCTATGGCGGCGGCACGCCCCCCGACCTGGCAATCGCGGTGTCAGCCCACCCGGACCGGGGTCCGGGCGACGGGCCGTCGGGCGCCGGCACGCACGTTGTACGGGCGGGCAGCGGTGTGCGGGCGTGGTGCGGGAGCGGCCTGGAGCTGCTCGAGACCGGCCGACTGTACGAAGATCGACCGCCGGCTGACCGCGTCCCCCGCCGCGTTCAGCTCATAGCCGTCGAGCCACAGCCATCCGTCATAGGTGGGCCAGTCGAGCACCCGGATCACCCGGAACCTGATCGGTCTGAGGAACTGGACACTCGCCGCGCGAGTCACGTGCAGTACGTCACCGGAGCGGGGAAGCACATGGGCTCCTGGGAGGATCGGCCGGCGGCGAGCCGGCGGGGGCTGATCGGGGGACAGGTCGGCCCGGTTGCGGGGTCGTGCCTCGTGGACCGGCGTGCTCAGGTTGTTCGGCGGTGGTCGGGCCGTACCCGCGGTGGCGTGCCGCCACCCGACCATCACCCGACTGCTCCGGTTACCGCTCCCGCCGCCACAGTCAACTGACGTGCAGCGGCGGGGTCTTCACCCCGGGGCAGGTCTTGTCACAGCAGCTCGGGAGGGCTCCCCGCCCGCCATCCCCTCGGCGTGGGGTCGACCACGTCGAGAGATCATGTGGGGACGGTGAGTAACCCATGCCATACGGACAGACTGCATCAGCGACGTGCGACATGCAAGTTGCACGTCGACTTTTGCCGATACGTGAGCAGGACACGTGAACGGCATGCTTGAAGACGTGTGCACCGGGGCGGCACACTGGACGCCGGTTTCGCCCGTCGCGGCCGGTCGACGACCGGCACCACCCCATGCCGCGAACGATCGCCCGCCGTACGACGGTCGCGCCCCCGGCGGGTGTGGATCCGGGCGCGATCGACCGGAGGTAGCCGGGTGAACGCGAGGGGCACACGTTCCCGTCCAGCAACCACCGGAGCCGCGTCGTGAGTGAACGGCGCAGTCCCACGATCCGGCGTCGCCGGCTGGGGGCGGAACTCCGCCGCCAGCGGGAGGCCGCCGGCATCACCATCGAGACGGTCGCCGAGCAGTTGGAGTGCTCGGCGTCCAAGATCTCGCGGATCGAGACCGGGCACACCACCGCCACCCCGCGCGACGTGCGGGACATGCTCCGGATCTACGGGGTCGTCGGCGCGGAGAGCGACGAGCTGGTGCAGATCGCCCGGGAGGCCCGGCAGAAGGGCTGGTGGCATCCGTACAGCACGGTGCTGGTCGGGGCGTACGTGGGGCTGGAGGCGGCGGCCAGCTCGATCCGCGCGTACGAGCAGCAGGTCGTGCCGGGCCTGCTGGAGACCGAGGAGTACGCGGGGGCGATGATCCGGGCCGCCCGGCCCGACTTCACCGCCGACCAGGTGCATCAACGGGTGCGTGTCCGGTTGGGCCGTCAGTCGTTGTTGACCCAGGACGATCCGGTCGATCTGTGGGTGGTGCTCGATGAGGCGGTGCTGAGCCGGCCGGTTGGTGGCGACGCGGTGATGCGTGGCCAGCTCAAGCGGCTGGTGGAGGTGGCCCAGTTGCCGAACGTGACGTTGCAGGTCCTGCCCTTCGAGGTGGGAGCGCACGCCGGCATGGACGGCACCTTCACCATCCTCAGCTTCCCCGAAGCGAGTGATCCCGATGTCGTGTACGCGGAGAACGCCACGGGTGGGCTCTTCCTGGAGAAGAGCGACGAACTGCAGAAGTACAGCTTCATCTTCGATCACATTCGAGCAGCGGCCATACGCCCGGAGGAATCCATCGCACACATCGCAAAACTGGCAGAGGAGCCACTGTGGAAATCGCGACCGAGCAGTTCCCCGCGGACCTGACGCAGGCGACCTGGTTCAAGAGCTCGAAGAGCGGGCCGAACTGTGACAACTGCGTGGAGGTCGCGTACGTGACCGGGGCGGTCGGCGTCCGGGACTCGAAGGACAAGCAGGGCCCGGCCCTGGTCTTCGGTCCGGCCGACTGGGACGCCTTCGTCGCCGGCGCCAGGAACGGTGTGTTCGACCGGGCCTGACCCGGCGATGACGGACCCGGCGTGGTCCCGATCCGGCAGCGTCGCCGGGCGGGGCCACGCCTGTCCGTGTGGAGAGTGGACGGTGGATCGGCCGGGATCCACCGCCCGCCCGTCGCCACTTCCGTCCCGCCTCGTTGTACCCCTCGGTACGGCGCGGGTCGACGACCCGCCGCCCGGATCGGCAACCGAGCGAGGCAGGCGAGACGGATGACGACGATCGGCTCAGAGAACCTCACGAACGGCCCGGGCAAGCCCGAGCGGTTCGGCGGGAAGTACCGCGGAGCACGCCGGGACACGGTCCTCACCGAGGTGGTCTCCACCGACACCGACCTGGACGGCCGGGACACCGGGCCGTCCACGCCGGAGCAGGCCGGCCCGCCGCTGTCGCTGCCGTCGCTGGACCCGAACCCGCTCACCGAGCCGTCGTTCCCGCCGGCCGGCTGGCCGCTGGAGCCCACCGAGTCCCTGGCGGACCACCCGCTGCTGCGCGGCCTCCTGCTGGAGCTGCCGCCCCGGGGGAGCGTTCCGCCGCCCGGCTGGCTGGACCGCTGGTTCGAGGCGACCCGCGCGATCCTGGAACTGCTATACGTGCAGGGCGCCGGCCGCTCGCGGTGAGCTGACCACCACCGCCGCCGGCGTCGCCCGCTCGACGAGCCGGCTGTGCCGCAGCGCGTGGCGTACCCCGATCACGGCGACCCCCAGGACGCCGACGGTGACCGCGGCCCCGGCGACGCCCGGGTCGGCGGAGAGGTCGAGGCCCGCGGCCGAGACCAGGGCCGGGACCACCGCCAGCGCGGTGACCTGGAGCGGCAGTCCGATCAAGGGATGAGCCGCGGCGGCCCGCAGGCCGTGCGGCGCCGGGATCTCCGGTGCCCGGGCGAACGCGCCCGCACCGGCCCGCAGCCGCCGCACCCGGCGCGTGGTGCAGACCGCGACCACCAGCGCCGGGGCCGCGGCGAGGCCCAGCCCGGCCGCCGCCCGGTCCACCGGTGTCGTCCCGGCGCTCTGCAGGCCGGCGAGCAGCACCCCCGCCGTCAGCACGAGACCGGTCAGGGTCAGGGCGGACAACCATCCGGTACGCCGGCGCAGCGCACGGGCGCGGTCCAGCCGGGGCAGTCCGTCCGCGACGATCCCGGCGGCCGTCCAGACGGCCGCGATCGGGAGCAGAACGGCGAGATGGTCATCCATGGCGCCAGCCTTGCCCACTTCGACGTCGGCCGAATCCGGGCCGTTCCCCGGTTCGCCCCGGAAGCGCGACCCGTAGGGGCTGACCGTTCCGTCCTCGCCGGACGGACCGGTCAGACGGCGAAGGTGGTCGGGCGTTCGGTGGCGGGCGGCGGCGGGGTGGCCTTCCACAGGCCGGTCTTCTGCGCCGCCAGCCGGGCCAGATAGGCCGGGTTGAGGATCACGTACCGGCGCCAGAGCCGCTTCGGTTCCAGGCCGAGCCGCCAGAACCACTCCAGCCCGGCGCGCTGCATCCACGGTGGCGGGTTGCGCAGCAGGCCGGCGTGGTAGTCGAAGGCCGCGCCGACCGCCATCAGCGGCATGTCCAGCAGGGGTCGCATCGCGTACGCGAAGACCTCCTGGCGGGGGCAGCCCAGCCCGACCAGGACGAGCCGGGCCCCGCTGGCCTTGATCCGGTCGGCGATCTCGACGTCCTCGCCGGGCTGCACCTGGCGGAACTTCGACGGCTCCACTCCGGCGATCTTGAGGGCCGGGAACTTCGCCTCCAGCGCCGGGATGAGCCGGGCCAGGGTCTCCTCGGTCGAGCCGTACAGGTAGACCGGCAGGCCCTCGTCGGCGAAGCGGCTCAGCACCCGCAGGGTGAGCTCCGGGCCGTAGACGCGATCGGTCAGGCCGGCACCGTGCAGCAGGTTGAGCGCCCAGCGGACCGGCTGGCCGTCCGGGGTGACCACGTCGAACGCGTTCAGCCGGGCGTTGTGCGGCGGGTCCAGCACGCCGGTCATCACGCCGTGCACGGCCAGCGCGGTCAGCGCCAGCGGCCGGCGGTCGCGCGCCGCCGCCAGCACGGCCTCGGTCGCTCCGGCGTAGTCCGTGGCGTCGACCAGGACGCCGAGGACGTTCCGCTTGGTGCCGGTGGTCATGCCTGCGGCACCCACTTGTCCACGTTCGCCTCGTAGATCTCCCGGGCGATCATCGGTACGTCGTAGACCTGCTTCCAGTCCGGGTAGTCGGCCTGGAACGCCTCGTTCGAGCCGATCCACCACATGTGGTCGCCGACCCGGTTCGCCTCGACGTACTCGCTGATCATCTCGTGGCCGGTGATCTCCTCGGCCAGGGTGAAGACCTCGCGCATCGAGATGTTGGAGTGCCGGCCGCCGCCCAGGTTGTAGACCGCCGCCGAGCGGGGGTTGCGGAAGAACGCCTCGAACGCGGAGACCACGTCCGAGCTGTGGATCGCGTCCCGGACCTGCTTGCCCTTGTAGCCGTAGATCTTGTACGTCCGGCGCTCCATGTTGGCGCGCATCACATAGCCGAGGAAGCCGTGCAGCTCGGTGGCCGAGTGGGCGGGGCCGGTCAGCGTGCCGCCCCGGAAGCAGGCGGTCTTCATGCCGAAGTAGCGGCCGTACTCCTGGACCATCACGTCGGCGGCGACCTTGGAGGCGCCGAAGACCGAGTGCAGGCAGGCGTCGATCGACATGTCCTCGCGGATGCCCTGGAAGTAGGGGTGGTCCTCGGGCAGCTCGTAGCGGGTCTCCAGCTCCACCAGGGGCAGGCTGTTCGGCCGGTCGCCGTAGACCTTGTTGGTCGAGCAGTGGATCACCGGTGCCTCGATGCAGTGCTCGCGCACGTTCTGCAGCACGTTGAGGGTGCCACCGGCGTTGACGTCGAAGTCGGTGAACGGGTCCCGGACGGCCCAGTCGTGCGACGGCTGGGCAGCGGTGTGGATCACCACGGCGATGTCCCCGCCGTACCGGGCGAAGAGCTTGCCCAGCGCGGCCCGGTCCCGGATGTCGATGCTGTGGTGGGAGTACGCCGACCCCAGCTCGTCGGTCAGCCGCCGCACGTTCCACGCGGTCGACGCCTCGGCGCCGAAGAACTCCTGCCGCATGTCGTTGTCGATGCCGACCACGTCGAGACCGAGGCCGGCGAAGTGCCGGACCGCCTCGGAGCCGATGAGACCGCCCGAGCCGGTCACCAACGCGACACTCACACGACACTCCTGGTCAATAGGAGGCAGGAAACCATCGGAGCATAGCGTGACGCCCGGCACGCCCCGATACGACGCGAGGGCCCCGCGGATGCGGAGCCCTCGTCGATCTGGTGGGGATGGGGGGAGTTGAACCCCCACGTCCTTTCGGACACACGGACCTGAACCGTGCGCGTCTGCCATTCCGCCACATCCCCGTGGCCTGACCCGGAGCACCGTAGCTGATCCAGGCTCCCGCCCTGTGCGGCGGGTTGTCCGGACATATTACGCTGTTCCCGGTCATCGCCACGAGCGGTAACCGTTCGTGGCGGACGAAACTGTAGCACGGTCGCAGGGGTCTCCTCGAACGGGCCGTCGGCAGCCGGCCGAGCGGCATGTGAGCTGCGGAGGCGGTGTCCGGATACCATCATGTCCTCGGGACCCGAGGAGGAGCCGGTGAGCGTGCTGCAACGCTTCGAGAAGCGTCTGGAAGGCCTGGTAGAGGGGGCCTTCGCCAAGGTCTTCAAAGGGGTGGTCCACCCCGTGGAGATCCTCAACGCCATGCAGCGGGAGGCCGAGGCGCACAAGGCGATCCTGGCCGGTGGGCGCACGTTGGTGCCCAACCGCTACGTGATCGATCTCTCGCCGTACGACCACAGTCGGCTGGCGCCGTACGCCGCCGCGCTGGCCCAGGAACTGGCCCAGTCGCAGGCGGAGTTCATCGGCGAGCAGGCGTGGACCGTCTACGGCGATGTGATCGTGGAGATCGAGCGCGGCGAGGGACTGGACACCGGAATGTTCCGGGTCACCGCCGAGGTCTACACCGGTGGCGACGTCGCCCCGGTCTCCGCGCCCGGCGGCTACGACGCCGGACCGCCGGCCTACCCGGCGTACGACCAGGGCGGCGGCTACGGCCCCCCGCCCGGCCACGGCGGCGGCCGGAACGTACGGCTGGTCTCCGGTGACGGGCGCACCTACCCGCTCCAGATGGGTTCGACGGTGATCGGCCGCGGCGACCAGGCCAACCTGCGCCTGCCCGACGTCGGGATCTCCCGGCGACACGCCCGGCTGGACTTCGACGGTGGTCAGGTCGTGCTGACGGACCTGGGCTCCACGAACGGGACGATGGTCAACGGCCAGCGCGTCTCGGCGGTCGCCCTCAACCCCGGCGACATGATCCAGCTCGGCACGACCACCCTGACCTTCCGCGTGGACGGCTGACCCGCCTTGCCGGAACTGGTCATCACCGTCGCCCGGTTCGGATTCCTGATCCTGCTGTGGATCTTCGTGTTCACGGTGGTCGGCGTCATCCGCCGGGACCTGTTCGCGGGGGCCCGGTCGGGTCGGCTGGTGGCGGCGCCGCGCGCGGTCGGGGCGTCGACCGGGCAGGCGGCGGCGAAACCGGCGAAGGTGAAGCGGGGCCGGGCCGCCCACCAGTTGGTGGTGACCGCCGGTCAGCTCGCCGGCACCCGGATCACCCTCGGTGAGGCTCAGATCACGATCGGTCGGGCCGAGGACTCCACGCTGGTGATCACCGACGACTACGCCTCGGCGCGGCACGCCCGGCTGGTGCCGCGCGAGGGGCAGTGGTTCGTCGAGGATCTCGGCTCGACTAACGGCACATACCTGGATCGCGCTAAGGTCACCGGACCAACCCCCGTCCCCCTCGGCGTGCCGATCCGGATCGGCCGCACTTCTCTCGAATTACGGCCATGACTCTGACCCTGCGCTATGCGGCCCACAGCGACCGCGGTCTGATCCGAGACGGTAACCAGGATTCCGTCTACGCCGGACCGCGGCTCCTCGCCGTCGCCGACGGCATGGGCGGCATGGCCGCCGGTGACGTCGCCAGCAACATCGTCATCGGTGCCATGGCGCCCCTCGACGAGGACGTCCCCGGGGACGCCCTCGTCGATGCGTTGCGTTCGGCCGTCGGCACCGCCAACCAGCAGCTCCGCGACACCGTGGACGCCAACCCGCAGCTGGAGGGGATGGGCACCACGCTCACCGCGACCCTCTTCTCGGGCAGCAAGCTCGGCATGGTCCACATCGGTGACTCGCGGGCCTATCTCCTGCGCAACGGTGAGTTCGCGCAGATCACCAAGGACGACACGTACGTCCAGATGCTCGTCGACGAGGGCCGGATCAGCGCGGAGGAGGCGAGCAGCCACCCCCAGCGCTCGCTGCTCACCCGCGCCCTGGACGGTCGCGACATCGACCCGGAATACAGCGTCCGGCAGGTGCTGCCCGGTGACCGTTACCTGATCTGCAGCGACGGGCTCTCCGGTGTGGTCAGCGCGGACACCATCGGCGACACCCTGCGGGAATACCCGGATCCGCAGCAGTGCGTCGAGCGCCTGGTGCAGCTCGCGCTGCGCGGCGGCGGACCGGACAACATCACCGTGATCATCGCGGACGCCACCGACCAGGACATCGTCGAGGCGTCCCCGATCGTCGGCGGTGCCGCCGCCCGCGACCGGGGCATGGCCACCTCGGCCGACGTCTCCACCCCGGCGGCCCGCGCCTCCGCGCTCAACGCGCCCCGCCCGCCCGCTCCGGAGGAGCCGGCGGACAAGGACGACGAGCCGGAGCGGCGGCGCCGGCCGCTGCGTACCGTGGCGATGATGCTGGCGCTGCTGGTCATCCTCGGTGGCGGCCTCTTCGCCGGCTGGAGCTACACCCAGCGGCAGTACTACGTCGGCGCGACCGACGAGGGGCGGCTGGCGGTGTTCCGGGGCGTCCCCGGGCAGGTCGCCGGTCTCGACCTGTCCAGCGTGCACTCGACCAGCGACGCCAAGCTGGACGACCTCACGCTGGCCGCGCAGGAGCAGGTCAAGCAGGGCATCCAGGCGCGGAGCGAGCCCGACGCGCAGCGCCGGCTGGCCGAGCTGACCAGCGACGACCCGGCGAATCCGAACCTCAAGCCGGTCTGCCCGCCGAGCCCGACGGCCACCCCGCCCCCGCCCGCGCCCACCGGCACTCCGGTGGCACCGGCGGTCAGTGGGAGCGCCCGGCCGGTCGGCACCGCCCCGCCCGCGCCCACCACCACGCCCGACGCCGTTCCCTCCGACACGGTCCCGCCGGTCGATCCGGCCGGCTGCCGGTCGCCGGAGTGAACGTCGGCTCGACACCGAGGACCTCTTCGTGACCGCAGCGGCCGTACCCGCAGCCTCGCCCGCCTCGACGGGCGAGCAGCCCGGCGTACGCCTGGCCCGGTCCCGGCGCAACGCCGAGCTGTCGCTGCTGCTGCTGGCCATGGTGCTGGTGGCGGCGTACGCGGCGACGGTCGAGGCGAACGTGCTGGACACGGTCACCCCGGACTTCTGGATGCCGGCCGCCGCGCTGGGGCTGGTCTTCCTCGGCCTGCACCTGGTGATCCGCTGGCTGGCGCCGTTCGCCGACCCGGCACTGCTGCCGGCGGTGGCCCTGCTCAACGGCATCGGGGTGGGCTTCCTGCGCCGGTACGACCTGGCCAAGGCCGCCCCCGCCGACCGGGAGACGCTGGCGATCTTCGCCGGTACGGGAGGCCGACAGCTGGCCTGGACGCTCGGTGCGGTGATCCTCGCCGCCGGGCTGCTCGCCCTGATGCGGGACCACCGGTCGCTCTCCCGGTACGCGTACACCCTGGGGTTGGCCGGCATCGTGCTGGTGATGATCCCGGCGGTGCTGCCGGCCCGCTTCTCCGAGATCAACAACGCCAAGCTGTGGATCCGGATCGGCGGCTTCTCGATCCAGCCGGGTGAGTTCGCCAAGCTGGCCCTGCTGGCCTTCTTCGCGTACTACCTGGTCCGCAAGCGTGAGGTGCTCTCGCTGGCGAGCCGGCGGGTGCTCGGCATCGACTTCCCGCGCGGACGGGACCTCGGCCCGGTCCTGGTGGTCTGGATGATCAGCCTCCTGGTCCTGGTCTTCGAGAAGGACCTGGGCACCTCGCTGCTCTACTTCGGCATGTTCGTGGTGACCCTCTACATCGCCACCGAACGGGTCAGTTGGTTGCTCATCGGCCTGACGCTCTTCTTCGGCGGCGCCTACCTGGCGTACGTCCTCGGCAGCACGGTCGGCGGTCCGTTCCTCAACTTCTACGACCGCGCGCAGATCTGGCTGGACCCGTTCGCCGAGCCGTACGACCGCGGCTACCAGCTCGTCCAGGGCCTGCTCACGCTCGGCACCGGCGGCCTCTTCGGGGCCGGCCCGGGCGGCGGCCAGCCGACCCTGCTGCCCGAGGTGCAGACCGACTTCATCTTCGCCGGCATCGGCGAGGAGATCGGGCTCTTCGGTCTCTCCGCGCTACTCGTGGTCTATCTGCTGATCGTCGAGCGGGGCCTGCGGGCGGCGCTGGCGGTCCGCGACTCGTTCGGCAAGCTCCTCGCCGGCGGCCTGGCCTTCACCCTGGCCCTCCAGGTCTTCGTGATCGTCGGCGGGATCAGCAAGCTCATTCCGCTGACCGGCCAGACCACCCCGTTCCTCTCGGCCGGTGGTTCGTCGCTGATGGCGAACTGGCTGCTCATCGCGATCCTGCTGCGGGTCTCCGACGGTGCCCGTCGGCCGGTCACCGGCGGCGGTGGCCCGGCGGCCCGCCCGGCCGGTGCCCCGCCCGAGCAGCTGCACGGTGCCCCCACGGAGGTGATCCGGCCGTGAACGCACCCCTGCGCCGCGTGGGCGTCGTCGTCATGATCCTGTTCGGTCTGCTCTTCGCGAACCTGAACTGGATCCAGGCCTACAAGGCCGACGAATACCGCAACAGCGACTACAACGGCCGGGTCCAGGTGGCCGAGTACGAGCGCAAGCGCGGCAACATCGAGGCCGGCGGCACGGCACTGGCCACCAGCAAGGAGACCGGCGGCAAGCTGCGGTTCCAGCGCACCTACCCGGGCGGCGAGAAGTACGCCCACGTGCTGGGCTACAAGCCGGTCAACCTCGCCGACACCGGCATCGAGAAGATCGAGAACGACTTCCTCGCCGGCACCAGCGACCAGCTGATCGCCAACCGGGTGAAGGACATGTTCACCGGGGACGAGACCGGCGGCGGCAACGTGCTGCTCACCCTCTCCAAGCGGGCCCAGGAGACGGCGTACAAGCAGCTCACCGACAACCAGGTCGGGGCCACCAAGGGCGCGGCGATCGCGATCGACCCGCGTACCGGGGCGGTTCAGGCGCTGGTCTCGATGCCGAGCTTCGACCCGAACCCGCTGGCCAGCCACGACACCACGGTGGCCGAGACGGCGTACAACAAGCTCGACAAGGACCCGGCCGGGCCGCTGAAGAACCGCGCCCTGTCGGAGACCCTTCCGCCCGGCTCGACCTTCAAGATCGTGGTCGCCGCTGCCGCGCTGGAGAGCGGGATCACCAAGACCACGCAGATCCCGGCGGGTTCCAGCTACACCCCGCCGACCTCCGGCCAGCCGATCCGCAACGCCGCGCCCTCCATCTGCCCGGAACCGCAGGTCAGCCTGATCGAGGCGGTCACCGAGTCCTGCAACACCGGCTTCGCCCAGCTCGGCGTCAAGCTGGGCGCCGACAAGATCAAGGAAAAGGCCCGCCAGTTCGGCTTCGAGCAGGAGGACCTCACCGTCGGGCAGCTCGGCGAGGGCGGCTTCGGCGTGGCGGCCAGCCGGACCGGCGACATGGCGGCCCCCGGCGGTGCCACCGACCCGGCCGCCCTGGCTCAGTCCTCGATCGGCCAGCGGGACGTCCGGATGACCCCGCTGGAGGGCGCGCTGATCGCCGGGTCGGTCGCCAACCACGGCAAGCAGATGCGGCCCTACCTGGTCAAGCAGCTCCTCGCCCCGGACCGCACCACCAGCTACTACACCGCCAAGGACCGGGAGCTGCGCCAGCCGATCAGCGACCCGGTCGCGAACGACCTGCGGGACATGATGGTCAGCGTGGTCGAGAACGGCACCGGGCGGAAGGCGGCGATCGACGGCTACACCGTCGGCGGCAAGACCGGCACCGCCCAGTCCGGCCCGGGCACCCCCGACCACGGCTGGTTCATCGGCTTCGCCATCGACAAGAACGGCAACGCGGTCTCCGCGGTCTGCGTCGAACTGGAGCAGGCCGGCAGCGGTGGCAGCGCCGAGGCCGCCCGGATCGCCGGCCGGATCATGCAGGCGGCCATCGCGGACTCCGGAGGCCGCTGACATGCTCAGCCCCGGGGTGCAGCTCGGAAACCGCTACCGCCTCGACGAGCGGATCGCCAGCGGTGGCATGGGCGACGTCTGGCGCGGCACCGACCAGGTGCTGGGCCGTACGGTCGCGGTGAAGAGCCTGCTCCCGGCGCTGCTCGACGAGCCGGGCTTCGCCGAGCGGTTCCGCGGCGAGGCACGGACCATGGCCACCATCAACCACCCCGGCGTGGTCGACGTCTACGACTTCGGCAGCGACCAGCACATCGCCTTCCTGGTCATGGAGTACGTCGAGGGCGACGCCCTGTCGTCGACCCTGAGCCGGGTCGGCCGGCTCACCCCGGCCCGCACGATGGCCCTGCTCGCGCAGGCCGCCGACGCGCTGCACGCCGCCCACGAGAAGGGCATCGTGCACCGCGACGTGAAGCCGGGCAACCTGCTGGTCCGGCCGAACGGCACGCTGGTGCTCACCGACTTCGGCATCGCCCGCTCCGACCTGGTCGGCCAGCTCACCGCCGCCGGCTCGGTGCTCGGCACCGCGTCGTACATCTCGCCGGAGCAGGCCACCGGCGCGGTCGCCACCCCCGCCTCGGACGTCTACGCCCTCGGCGTGGTCGCCTACCAGTGCCTCGCCGGCCGCCGTCCCTTCGAGGGCGACAACCCGCTGGAAATCGCCATGAAGCACGTCCGGGACACCCCCCGGCCGCTTCCCGGTGACATCCCGCCGCAGGTCAGGGCCATCGTGGAACGCGCCCTGGCGAAGGACCCGGCGGCCCGCTGGCCGAGCGCCGCCGCCCTGGCCGGGGTCGCCCGCCAGGCCAAGGTCGCGCTCTCCCAGCAGGCGCGAGCCGGCCACTCCGGCCCGATCTCGGGCGTACCCGCCTCGCCGGCCGCGCCGACGGCCCGGGCCCAGGTCCCGACGGCCGCCCGACCGCAGGCCCGCCCGCCGGTGGCACCGCCGGCGGCCCGCCCGCCGGTCGCCCAGCCGCCCCGCCCGCCCATGGCCGCGCGCCCGCCGGCCGTGGCTCCCCGGCCGACCGCGGTGACGCCGGTCGCGCCGCAGCAGCACCGGCCGCCGATGGCGCCGCAGCAGCCGATCGCACCGCGCGGAGCGGCGGTCGTGCCGCCCCGCCAGCACAACCCCCTCGGGTACGCCCGGCCGGTGGCCGCCCCCGTTCCGCCGGCTCCCCGTCGTTCCAGGTCAGGGCTGTGGCTGGTCGCCATCCTGCTGGGCGTGCTGGTCGTGCTCTGCTCCGGCGTGATTTCCTACAGCGTGAAGAAGGGCAACGCGTCCGGTGAACCCGGCGTGTCGGCCCCGCGGGACGTCGACTCCGGCGCGCTGCGGGCCCAGGGGGGCGACGATCCGGTCCCGGCGTCGTACCGTCGGATGGTACGGCTCCAGCCGGATGGCGGCGAGACGACGACGAGCGAAGGACGAGAGACGCGATGACAGCGCAGGCCCGCCTGCTCGGTGGCAGGTACCAGGTCGGCGAGCTGCTCGGCTACGGCGGCATGGCAGAGGTGCACCGCGGCCGCGATCTCCGGCTCGGTCGGGACGTCGCGATCAAGATGCTCCGGGCCGACCTGGCCCGGGACGCCACGTTCCAGATGCGGTTCCGCCGGGAGGCGCAGAACGCCGCCTCGCTCAACCACCCGGCCATCGTCGCCGTCTACGACACCGGTGAGGAGACCGGGCCGACCGGCGAGACGCTGCCGTTCATCGTGATGGAGTTCGTCAACGGGCGCACCCTCAAGGAGGTGCTGGGCGCCGAGGGGCGGCTCCAGCCGCGCCGGGCGCTGGAGATCTGCGCCGACATGTGCGCGGCGCTGGAGTTCAGCCACCGGCACGGCATCATCCACCGGGACATCAAGCCGGGCAACGTGATGCTCACCCAGACCGGCCAGGTCAAGGTGATGGACTTCGGCATCGCCCGGGCGCTGGCCAGTGGCGCCACCACGATGACCCAGACCAGCGCCGTCATCGGCACCGCGCAGTATCTTTCGCCGGAGCAGGCGCGCGGTGAGGCCGTCGACGCCCGCTCCGACGTGTACGCGGGCGGCTGCGTCCTGTTCGAGCTGCTCTGCGGGCACCCGCCGTTCGTCGGGGACAGCCCGGTCAGCGTCGCGTACCAGCACGTGCGGGAGGCGCCGCCGACGCCGAGCGACATCAACCCGGACGTCAACCCGGCGGTCGACGCGATCGTGCTGAAGGCGCTGTCGAAGAACCCGCTCAACCGCTACCAGAGCGCCGGCGAGATGCGCGCCGACCTGCTCCGCGCCGCCGCCGGTCGCCCCGTGCTGGCCACCCCGGTGATGCCGGTGGAGGAGACCGCGCCGATGGCTCCGGCCGCCGGCTATCAGCAGACCCAGGTGCTGGGTCCGCAGACCCGCCAGCAGATGCCGGCCCGGGTCGGCGACCCGCGCAAGCGGAAGAGTTCGTCCTGGGTGATCGCCACGTTCGCCGCACTGGGCGTGCTGGCGGTGATCGCCCTGGTCGCCGCCCTGATGCTCAACCAGCGCGGCAACGCAAAGGTCCAGGTGCCGTCGGTCAAGGGGTTGTCCCAGGCCGCAGCGGAGGCGGAGGTCCGCAAGGCCGGGTTGATCCCGGTGCCCGGCGACCCGGTCAAGACGACCACCTGCCAGAAGGGCAGCGTGGTCGACCAGGACCCGCCGGCGAACTCCGAGCTGGAGAAGAACCGGAACGTCACCCTCTCGGTCTGCACCGGACCGGGTACGGTCACCATCCCGCCCGGGCTGGTGAACTCGCAGTTCAAGAACGTCGAGTCGCAGCTCGAAGCCCTGGGACTCAAGGTCGACGACACCAAGGTCGACAATGCTGCGCCGGAGGGCACGGTCGTCGACGTCAGCCCCAACGAGGGAACCGACGTCCCTCCCGGCAGCACCGTCAAGGTGCAGGTCTCGCGCGGCAACCTCAACGAGGTCCCGGACGTGCGGGGTTACACCAAGGAACAGGCGACCAAGCAGTTGGAGAACGCCGGCTACAAGGTGAAGGTCCGCGACGGCGACGAGGTGCCGGCGAGCGAGGCCGGCAAGGTGGCCGACCAGTCCCCGAAGGCGGGCACGAAGCTGCCCAAGGGTGAGCGGGTGACCATCGAGGTGACCGTGCCCTTGCCGGAGCCGTCCGACTCGCCGAGCGTCACGCCGTCCGGCCCGACTCCCACCGGCACGCCGACCGCCCCCGGCGGTGGTGGCGGCCTGCCGTTCCCGACCACCCCGCCGGCCAGGCTCCCGGTCGACTGACCCGGCGACCGCTCGACTCGTCCGGCGGTCGATCCTGCTCGTCCCGCGTTTGATCGACTCGAGGTCGCCGACGTGGGGTTTCCGTGGTCAGGTGGTGGCGAAGGCGGCGCGGCGGCGGGCGTCCACCTCGGCGGCCAGCTCCGGGGCGCGCTCCAGCGCCTCGGTGAAGCCACACGCCGCCAGCCAGTTCGCCAGCATCAGGTGACCGCCCTCGGTCAGCACGGACTCCGGGTGGAACTGGACGCCCTCGATGGGCAGCGTCCGGTGCCGCATCGCCATCACCACACCCGATTCGGTCCAGCCGGTCACCTCCAGCTCCGCCGGCAGCGTCTCGGGCAGTACGGCGAGCGAGTGGTAGCGGGTGGCGGTGAACGGGTCGGGCAGGCCGGCGAGCACGCCGACGCCGTGGTGGCGTACCTCGGAGGTCTTGCCGTGCAGCAGCTCGGGCGCCCGGGTGACGGTGCCGCCGAACGCCTCGCCGATGGCCTGGTGACCGAGGCAGACCCCGAACAGGGGCAGCTTCCCGGCGTACTCCCGGATCACGTCGAGACAGATGCCGGCGCGGTCGGGGCTGCCCG
Organism: Micromonospora sp. CCTCC AA 2012012; assembly: GCF_040499845.1. Taxonomy (NCBI): domain Bacteria; kingdom Bacillati; phylum Actinomycetota; class Actinomycetes; order Micromonosporales; family Micromonosporaceae; genus Micromonospora; species Micromonospora mangrovi. Next base: position 5,218,795 of record NZ_CP159342.1, on the reverse strand, counting down.
GCCCGGGCGAGAGCAGGACGCCGTCAGCGCCGACCCGGCCGACCTCCGCCACGTCGATCTCGTCGTTGCGGCGCACCTCGCAGTCCACGCCGAGCTGGCCCAGGTACTGCACCAGATTGAAGACGAACGAGTCGTAGTTGTCGATCACCAGGACGCGCATCGGTTCACCTGTTCGGGGTGGGGGGCGGGGCGTTGTTCGAATGGGTGCTGTACGGCAGTTCCTCGTCGGTGGGGGCGTTGCTGGGCACCGTGAGGCCGCCGTCGCCACTCTCGCCGGGCACCCCGGAGTCCTGGGTGACCTGGACGTCGTCGAAGGGGAGCAGCGGTTCCGCCCAGGGGAAGACGACGAGCCAGAGCAGCGCCACCGTCGCGGCGGCGAGCAGCACCGAGCCGATCAGCTTGCCGGGCAGCCCGAAGGGGAGCTTGCGCCAGATCCACGCGTACATGTCAGCCTTCCAGCTCCGCCGGAGGACCCGCCGACTTGGCCTGTACGTGGTCCAGCCGGGCATGGATGATCAGGCGCTGGTAGTTGTCGAACTTCGGGTTGCAGGTGGTCAGGGTGAGCAGCTTCTCGGTCGGCTTCACGCCGGGCTTCATCGGCACCGGTGCCACCGCCTCGACCTGGTACGGCTTCACGATGTGGCTCTGGTAGACCTTGTAGACGTACCACTCGGTCTTGCCCTCGACGACGATGTTGTCGCCGCTGTTCAGCTCGTCCAGCCGCCAGAAGGTGGCCTGGATGCGGTGCCCGGCGACGGCGAAGTTGCCGACCTCGCCGGGGAGTGCGCTCTTCGGGTAGTGGCCGGGGGCGTACCGGATGTCCTTGGGGGTGACCCCCTCGACCACGATCCAGTGCTTGTCCAACTTGGGGATGTAGAGCCCGGCGATCGGCTTGCCCTCCACCGGGGGGCCGGGCTTCTTGGTGGGTCCCGTCGGTCCGACGGTGGGGTCGGGTGCCCAGGCCTGGGTGAGCTGGCTGTTCAGGTCGTCCTGGCGGGCGTCGACGATGACCGACTTGCCCCAGATCTCGTAGCCGGCGAAGAGCAGCACGACCAGGCCGAAGGTGATCAGCACCTCGCCGGCCACCCGGATGCCGGTCCGCAGTCGGGACGCCAGCGAGGGCCGGGTCAGCTCCGAGTAGACGCTCTTGTACCCCTCGCCGGTCTGCTCGGGCCGCAGCTGCACGACCCGTTCGCCCCGGCGTGGGCGGGGTGGTTCGGCCGGGCTGTCGCCCTGCGCGTCGGCCGGCTCCCCGGTGTCCGGCACCGGTGGTACGGCCCCCATCAGGGCGGTCGAGTCCATCGTCGGGGCGGCGGCCGGTCGTCGACCCGTGACCGCCGGGATCAGCGCGGTGGCGGCCGGGTCCGCGGACCGTCCCTGGTCGACGTCGGGCGGCAGCGGACGGCTGTCGGCGGGTGAGCCGGGCCGCGGGGCGTCGGCGGCGCGGCCCGGACGGCCACCCACCGCGGGAATGATCGCGGTCGGCACCTCGCCCATGGTCGCCGGCCGGACGGTCGGTGCGGCGGGCCGTTCGGCCGCAGGTCCGACGGGCCGGTCGGGGTTCCGGCCGGTACCGGGTTCGCGGGGAGCGCCGTGCGGTGCGGCGGCGCGTCCCGGCCCTTCGTCCCGGGGGCCGGTCGGCGGCCCCGCGGAGGGCCCGGGACCGCCGGCCCGTCGGTCGACCGGCGGTGCCGCGACACCGCGCGGGTCGAGCGGCGGAACGACAGCGGTGGGCCCGTCGATCGGGGACCGGGCGGGGGTACGCCGATCGTCCGGCGCAGCGGCGAAGTCGGGGGTCCCGCCGGAGGCCGGAGGCCCGTCCGGCACGCCGCGAGCGGCACGCGGGCCGGTGGGCGGGGTGCCGGCCGGGCGCGGGCCCGTCGGCGGGGTGCCAGCCGGGCGCGGGCCGGTCGGCGGGGTGCCAGCCGGGCGCGGGCCGGTCGGCGGGGTGCCAGCGGCACGCGGGCCGGTGGGCGAGGTGGCGGGTGCGAGGCCGCCCGCAGGCGGAGCCGCCGGGGTGCGGCCGGCGAACTGGTCGCCGGGCGGGGCGGTCGGACGTCGGCCGGGCCGGTCGGCGTCGACGGGCCGGGCGGTGCCCCCGGGCTGGCGCGCACCCGGGCCGGTGGTGGTCGGGCGCTGCGCGGTGGCCGGGTTCGACGGGCGGTTGGGGGCGTTACCGGGCCAGGCCGGGGGCGCCGAGCGGTACGGGTCGCCGGAGCCACCCCCGGGAGCCCGGGAGCCGGCGGGGGGCCGGTCGGGGCCGGCGGGGGGACGGGTGGCACGACGGGCCGGTTCGGCTCGCTGGTCCCCGTCGGGCCAGGGCAGGTGGAGCGGAGGGCGGGGCGGTGCCGGCCGTTCGACCTTGCGGAGGAACGCGGTGGGATCCTCGCTCTGATCGCGATGGCGTCCGTCGCGACCGTCCTCGGTCACCGGGGGACCTTCGCGGAGCGCAGCGAGGTCGAGTCCTCGAACGCCGGGACGGTGACCCGGGAGACCGTCTCGCGGTAACCGAGCTGGTAGTGGTCCACCGCTTCCTTGAACAACCGCACTCCCTCGGACGCGGCGAGGGCCTGCCTGAGGGCATCCGGATCGCCGATCGCTACGATCTTGAACGGAGGGGAGTACACCCGGCCGTGCAGTAGCAGGGTGTTACCGACGCAGCGTACCGCGCTGGTGCTGAGCACGCGGACGTTCATGATTGACATGGCCTCGGCCCCGCCCGCCCAGAGCGCGTTCACGACCGCCTGGACGTCGCCCTGGTGGACGACCAGGTCGTCGTTGCTGGCGCCCTTCGGCAGGGGCTGGTCGTCGCGGCGGGGTGGTGCGTCGTTCAACTCGATCGTGATGCCGTTGCCGGCGAGCGCGGTGAACCCGGCGGCCTGCCGGCTGGCGTCGGCCCGCTCCTGCTGGAGTCGGATCGGTCGGTCGGTGTTGGCGAGGGCGGCCGTCTCGCTCTCGACCTCGGCGCGCAGCCGGGCGGCGCGCAGCTCGCTCGCGGCCACCTCTTCCCGGCGGTCCTCGATCAACTGGGTGAGCTGGGGACGACGGTCCTCGCGCAGGGCGGTGCCGCCGGCGGTGGTGGCGGTCGTGGTGAAGAGCAGTCCGGCGGCGGCGGCGATCAGCGGCACCCCGATGGACCAGCCCGGCCGTCGCTGCCGTGGCCGTCGTGGCAGCAGTCCGGCGACCGCCCGCCGGAGCACCTTCTGCCAGGAGGCGGCGCCGGATGTGTACTCCACGGAGCGTTCCTTCCCCGTCGTCTCATGTCGGGCCGCGGGAACGCGGACCGGGTGCCCGACCCGAAAAAGTCCCGCCCTTTTCGGTCACTCCGCGCACCGGCCTGACCCCATTCGTGGCCTGGACGGTCCGTCGGGACTACGCTAGCTGTCGAACATTATTGGCCATGGACCGTCGCCCCCGCGCCCGGTTGTCAGGCCGGACGAGGTCGTCACCCCCTCTGGAGAGCGTCGTGCCCAAGTCTCAGGTCCGCAAGAAGAAGGTGTACACCCCGCCGACGGACGTACGTCCGACGGCGACGGCGGCGACGCGCAAGCCTAGCCCGGTCTGGCTGCCGATCACGGCCGTCGCGCTGATCGTCGGTGGCATCGGCTGGCTGGTCATCTACTACCTCTCCGAGCAGGCGTACCCGGTCGCCACGTGGGGTTACTGGAACCTCGCGGTGGGCTTCGGCGCGATGGTCGCCTCCCTGGTCCTGCTCTCCCGCTGGCGCTGACCCGGTCGAGTTCCGGCCCGGTTCCCGCGGCGACGGCTCCGGCGTTCCATCGCTGAGAGCCGGCGCCGCCGGGGGTCGGGCCGTCGCCGTGTGCCGAGCCACGCGGTCGCCCTCCCGGACGGGCCTGCCGGGCCGTCCGGGGATGGACGTACGTCACGCCACGACGCCCCTGACCGGCGGGACGCGCCGGGTCCACCTAAGGTGTGCGCAGGGCGGCGTGGCCGGATGCGAGATGACTCACGTTACTGCTGGGTAACCTTGCGCGTAGGCTGCACTGCATGACCGAGCGGAGCGAGGTCATCGACCGGTCGGGTCGGGGAAGCGGGAGTGGCGCCACGCCACCCGCTCCGTGAGCCGACCCCGGTCGCCGAGCCGCTCGACAGGCAGCAGACCGGGAGGCCAACTCGATGGGCAGCGTCCAGATCGTCACCACGATCCTCGCGGCCGCCATCACCGCCGTGGCGGTGTGGCTTGCGGTGCGCGCGGTCATGAAGATGACGGCGGTGATCCGACTGGGGCAACCGGCACCGGAGCGGTTCACCGACAAGGGCACCCGTACGAAGACCATGCTGACGGAGACCGTCGGTCACACCCGGATGCTCAAGTGGAGCGTGGTGGGTGCGGCGCACTGGACCGTGATGGTCGGTTTCGTCGTGCTCTCCCTGCTGGTGCTCGAGGCGTACTTCGAGGTCGTCACGCCGAGCGGTGGGCTCCCGATCATCGGCGGCTGGACGATCTTCGGCCTGGTCACCGAGTGGATCGGCATCCTCGGCCTGATCGGCATCCTGGTGCTGATGGCGATCCGGCTGCGCAACCGGCCGACCCGGCCGGGCGGCCGGTCCCGGTTCACCGGCTCCACGATGTGGCAGGGCTACTTCGTCGAGTGGATCGTGCTGCTGGTCCTGATCTTCGGATTCGTGATCCGGGGCTTCAAGGTCGCCACCGACCACTTCGAGTACCCGCTCTGGGCGACCCCGCTCAGCCACGCCGTCGGCGCGGTGCTCCCCGCCTGGTCCAGCGGCGCCAGCGTCGCCGCGCTGATCAAAATCATCATCTCGATGACCTGGCTCATCGTGATCTCGTTGAACGTCACCATGGGTGTCGCCTGGCACCGGTTCCTGGCGTTCTTCAACATCTTCTTCAAGCGTGAGCCGGCCAAGCCCGCCGGTTCCGGCCTGGGCGCGCTCCGCCCGATGATGAGCGACGGCAAGCCCCTCGACTTCGAGGAGGCCGACCCGGAGAAGGACCAGTTCGGCGTCGCCCAGGTCGAGCAGTTCAGCTGGAAGGGCCTGCTGGACTTCAGCACCTGCACCGAGTGCGGCCGCTGCCAGTCGCAGTGCCCGGCCTGGAACACCGGCAAGCCGCTGTCGCCGAAGCTGCTGGTGCTGAGCCTCCGCGACCACGCGTACGCCAAGGCGCCGTACCTGCTGGCCGGTGGGGGCAAGGACCTGACCGGCGAGGAGAAGGCGACCGAGGCGCAGCTCGCCCACCTGGACGTGCTGACCCTGGCCGAGTCGAACAAGCCGCTGATCGGCACCGCCGAGGAGGGCGGGATCATCGATCCCGACGTCCTCTGGTCCTGCACCACCTGCGGCGCCTGCGTCGAGCAGTGCCCGGTCGACATCGAGCACGTCGACCACATCGTCGACATGCGGCGCTACCAGGTGCTGATCGAGTCGAGCTTCCCCTCCGAGGCCGGCGTCATGCTCCGCAACCTGGAGAACAAGGGCAACCCGTGGGGCGCCCCGCAGAACACCCGCGAGGACTGGACCAAGGGGCTGGACTTCGAGGTGCCGCGGGTCGGCGAGGTCGAGGACTTCGAGTACCTGTTCTGGGTCGGCTGCGCCGGGGCGTTCGAGGACCGGGCCAAGAAGACCACCCGGGCGGTGGCGACGCTGCTCAACGAGGCCGGCGTGAAGTTCGCCATCCTCGGCGAGGGCGAGACCTGCACCGGTGATCCGGCCCGCCGGATCGGCAACGAGTTCGTCTTCCAGATGCTCGCCCAGCAGAACGTCGAGACCCTCAACGAGGCGTTCGAGGGCCGGGAGAAGACGAAGCGCAAGATCGTCGCCACCTGCCCGCACTGCTTCAACACCCTGGGCAACGAGTACGGCCAGCTCGGCGGCGAGTTCGAGGTGGTCCACCACACCCAGCTCCTGGCCCACCTGGTCAGCACGGGCAAGCTCACCCCGGTGCAGCCGGTCGACGGCGGCGTGACCTACCACGACCCCTGCTACCTGGGCCGGCACAACCGGGTCTTCGCCGCTCCCCGTGAGGTGCTCGGCGACTCGATCCAGGGTGAGATCACCGAGATGCCCCGCAACAGCGAGCGCTCCTTCTGCTGCGGTGCCGGTGGCGCCCGGATGTGGATGGAGGAGAAGATCGGCAAGCGGATCAACGTGGACCGGGTCGAGGAGGCCATGTCCACCGGGGCGAAGACCATCGCGGTCGGCTGTCCGTTCTGCTCGACGATGCTCAACGACGGGGTCAACGGCAAGGGCGCCGGGGAGGACGTCGAGGTCGTCGACGTCGCCAGCGTGCTGCTGCGCTCCCTCAAGCCCGGGGACCCGGCAGGCGCGGAGGAGACCGCCCCCACCCCCGCCTGACCTCACGCCCACGCCGACAGCGGCGTCACCCCTGTCCGGGTGACGCCGCTGTCGTCCCCCGGGGGACCGGTGCGTGGCTCGTGTGGGGCGGCGGAGGCGTGGGAGAATCCCGTCCGAGGTGAGGCGATCATCGACGGCCTACTGGTCACCACGCTGTTGCCCCTGGTCGGCTTCGTCCTGCTGACCGCCGGCAACGCGTTCTTCGTCGTGGCCGAGTTCGCCCTCGTCACGGTGGACCGCGCGGAGATCGAGCGGCGGGCCGGCGAGGGCGACAACCGGGCCACCACCGTCCGCCGGGCGTTGCGTGAGCTCTCCTTCCAGCTCTCCGGGGCGCAGCTCGGCATCACCATCACCGCCCTGCTGACGGGCTATCTGGCCGAGCCGGCCCTGGCCCGACTCTTCGCCCCGCTGCTGCGGCCGGTGGGGGGCGCCGAGCGGTTCAGCCCGGTGCTCGCCCTCGCCCTGGCGACGCTGCTGTCGATGCTCTTCGGCGAGCTGGTGCCCAAGAACCTCGCGCTGGCCCGGCCGATGCCGGCCGCGCTGGTCACCGCCGCCCCGATGCGCAGCTTCTCCCGGGCGTTCGGCTGGCTGATCCGGGGGCTCAACGACTCGGCGAACCGGCTGGTCCGCCAGCTCGGCGTGGAGCCGCAGGAGGAGCTGGCCAGCGCCCGGTCGCCGGAGGAGCTGGGGCTGCTCGCGGCGATCTCCGCCCGGGCCGGTGCGCTCCCGCCGGACACCGCGATGCTGCTGCGCCGCACCATCCGGTTCGGCGACAAGCGGGCCGCCGAGGCGATGACCCCCCGGGTGGACGTGATCGCCCTGCGGGCCACCGTCACCGTCGCCGAGCTGCTGGACCTCTCCCGGGAGACCGGCCGCACCCGCTTCCCCGTCTACGAGGAGACCCTCGACCTGGTCACCGGCGTGGCGGGGGTGCCCGACGCGCTCGGCGTACCGCTGGACCGCCGGGCCTCGACGACCGTCGCGGCGGTCGCCCGCGAGCCGGTGTACGTGCCAGAGAGCCTGGACCTCGACGGGGTCCTCGCCGCGCTGAAGGCAGCCGGCGCCGACCTGGCCATCGTGGTCGACGAGTACGGCGGCACGGACGGCGTGGTGACCGTCGAGGACCTGGTCGAGGAGCTGGTCGGGGAGATCGCCGACGAGTTCGACCCGGACGCGGTCGACGACCTGCACCCGGCCGAGCTGACCGTGCCGGGCGGCGAGCGGACCACCCTGGTGGACGGGGTGCTGCGCGAGGACGAGCTGGCCGAGCAGACCGGCTTCCGGCTGCCGGAGGGGCCGTACGAGACGCTCGCCGGCTTCCTGATGGCCCGGCTGGGGCACATCCCGGTGCCCGGTGAGACGGTCGAGGAGGCCGGTTACGAGTTCACCGTGGTCGAGGTGGACCGGCACCGGATCGAACAGGTCCGGGTGCTCCGGCCGGAGGAGCCCGACGACGGTGAGTGAACTGCTGGTGGCCGCGCTGCTGCTGTTCGGCAACGCGTTCTTCGTGGGCGGCGAGTTCGCCCTGATCGCCTCCCGCCGTACGGTGATCGAACCTCTCGCGGCCGGCTCGAAGCGGGCCCGCTGGGCGCTGTCGGCGATGAACCAGATCCCGCTGATGATCGCCGGGGCGCAGCTCGGCATCACGGTCTGCTCGCTGGGGCTGGGCGCGATCGCCGAGCCGGCCCTGGCGCACCTGCTGGAGACGCCGTTCGAGGCGGTCGGGCTGCCGGCCGGCGCGGTGCACCCGGTGGCCTTCGTCATCGCCCTCGGTGTGGTGGTCTTCCTGCACACCGTGGTCGGTGAGATGGTCCCGAAGAACATCACCCTGGCCGGTCCGGAGACGTCGGCGTTGTGGCTGGGGCCGGCGATGCTGGCCTTCTGCGTGGCCACCAAGCCGCTGCTGCTGGCGATGAAGTGGGCGGCCCGGCAGGTGCTGCGGCTGTGGGGGGTCGAGGCGACCGACGCGGTGAAGACGGTCTTCACCGCCGAGGAGTTGGCCGGCCTGGTCTCCCAGGCGCGGACGGAGGGGCTGCTGGACGCGGAGGAGCACGCCCGGATCACGGGTGCGCTCGCGCTGCACAGCCGGACGGCCGGCGACGCGCTGCAACCGTGGTCGACGGTGACCACGGTCGCCGAGGACGTGTCGCCCGCCTCGTTGGAGGTGCTGGCGACCCGGACGGGCCGGTCCCGTTTCCCGGTGGTGCAGCGGTCGACCCGTCGGGTGCTCGGATTCGTGCACGTGAAGGACGTCCTCGGTTATGCCGGCGCGAGTCGGCGGGCCCCGGTGCCGGCGGAGGTCTACCGTCCGCTGGCGGTGGTGCCGCCGGACCGTACGCTGGCCGACCTGTTGCTGTCGATGCGGCGCGAGCGGCGGCACATGGTCCTGGTGAGTGACGGTCGTCGTCCGCTCGGAGTGGTGACCCTCGATGACGTATTGACAGCTATCGTTGGGACCTGAGCAAATACCCTTGGTGTGCAAGCGGTTGCACAGACGTGATTGAACAAAAGGTCACCTTGATTCCGCTCGCGGCCTTCCCTAATGTGGGGCACCGGTCGCTGTGGCTCGTCTGTCTCGCCCTTCCCCCCTCGCGAGGCGCCCGGCGGCCGGTCGCAAAAGGAGTCGGTGCCGGTGGCAACCATGCCCCCTCATCGTCACGCCCCGATCTCGCCGCTCACCCGGCGGGTCGGCGTGCGCCGGGTCGTACACCGTCTGCTCACCCTGGTCGCGGCCGTCGCGGTCGGCGCCGGGGTGGCCGTCGCGCCCGCGCACGCGGCGCCGCCCTCGGTGGACGAGATCGAGGCCCAGATCGACAAGCAGTGGGAGCAGTTGGAGCCCACCATCGAGGACTACAACAAGGTCCGCGCCGAGCTGAAGGTCAACAAGCAGAAGTCGACCGAACTCGAGCAGAAGATGGCTCCGCTGGAGCTGGAGTCGACCCTCGCCATGAACCGGGTGGGCGACCTCGCCTCGCACTACTACATGCAGGGCCCGTCGCAGGAGCTGGGCGCGCTGCTGGTCGACGCCAAGCCCGGCACGCTCACCGAGCAGCTCACCATCCTCGACCGGCTGGCCGCGCAGCAGCGCAAGCAGGTCGCCGGCGTGCTCGCCATCCGGGACAAGTTCAACCGGCAGAAGCGGAAGCTCGACGCGCTGATCGAGACCCAGATCAAGCAGCAGAACGAGCTGGCGGCGAAGAAGAAGCAGATCGACGCCGAGATCAAGCGGCTGACCGCCTCGCTGCCGAAGACCACGGTGAAGGTCACCGGCTGCCCGACCATCAACGGGGTGGTGAGCAGTGCCGCGCAGACCGCGATCCGCGTCGCGTGCCAGCAGGTCGGCGACCCGTACGTCTGGGGTGCCACCGGCCCGAGTTCGTTCGACTGCTCCGGCCTCACCCAGTACGCCTACAAGGCGGCCGGCATCTATCTGACCCACTTCACCGGCGCCCAGTGGAACGAGGGCAAGGCGGTCTCCCGCGACGACGCCCGCCCCGGCGACCTGGTTTTCTTCTTCAGCGACCTGCACCACGTCGGCCTCTACCTCGGCGACGGCATGATGATCCACGCTCCCCGGACCGGCAAGCCGGTCCAGGTCACGAAGATCGCCTACATGCCGGTCGCCGGCTTCCGCCGGGTCACCTGATCCCTGCCGCGCACGAAGGCCCCCGCTCGCAGCGAGCGGGGGCCTTCGTCGTCGTGGGTCGGCTACTGCGGGGTGCCGACCGCGGCGGGCAGGATCAGCACGTCGTCCAGGTTCGCGAACATCACCCGGTGGCCGAACTGGATCTGGACGTACCGGTTGGTGCCGCGGACCACGGTGCGGTCACCGGGGGCGGAGCCGTCGAAGGAGACCGCCCGGTAGTACTCGCCGGGGACGATCCCGCCGAGCGCGTACCGCTGGCCGGCGGCGAAGGTGTACTGCAACGGCGAGATCGACTGGTACGGGATGGTCGCCGGGTACGCCTCCCGTTCCGGGTAGGCCCGCCCGTACACCGGGATGCTGGCGCGGCCGGGCTTCGGGGTGACCACGAAGCCCTGCGCCCAGGTCGCCGTCGGCGCGGTGGGCGGGTTGAGGAACCACGCGCGCTGGCCGAGGTACCAGATCGCGGTCCAGTCACCCTGCACACCCGCGAGGGCGTACGTCTGGCCGGCGGAGGCACGGGCGCCGTGGTCGGAGATGTACATGGTGTCCGGCGTGCCGTTGGGCCGCAGGCCCCGGTCGTTGACCAGCGGCGCGTCCGGGCTCGGCGCGGTGCGCAGGACGACCGCCGAGGAGCCGCGCAGCGGGCACGGGGCGGCCGGCGGGGTCGGCTTCGGCACGCCGGGCGGCTGCTGGTTGCAGCCGGTGAAGGCGGGCTGGTTGGTGGCGTAGTCCGGGTCGATGGTGACCAGGCCGGTGTGCGCGGTGCCGGTGCCCCGGAACGGCGCCTTCATCAGGTCGAAGTAGTGCGACCAGTCCCAGTAGGGCCCCGGGTCCCAGTGCATGCCGGCCACCGTGCCGGCGGTGGTGCCGGGGACGTTGTCGTGGCCGAGGATGTGCTGCCGGTCCAGCGGGATCTGGAACCGCAGCGCCAGGTGCCGGACCAGCTTCGCCGAGGTCCGGTACATCGCCTCGGTGTACCAGGTGCCGTGGCCGGCGAAGCCCTCGTGCTCGATGCCGATCGACTTCGCGTTGACGTACCAGTTGCCGGCGTGCCAGCCGACGTCCTTGGCCTTGATGTGCTGGGCGACGTAGCCGTCCACCGAGCGCAGCGTGTAGTGCCAGCCCAGGTAGGTCTTCGTCTGCACCAGCTTGACGCTCGGGCCGAAGTAGCCCTCGGTGTCGTGGATGACGATGTACTCGATCTTCTGCTGCGCCGGCCGCTCACCGAGGTCGTGGTTGCCGTAGTCGCCCGGGTTCGGGCCGTACTTCTCGTAGGGCGCGGGGATCCACTCGCAGGCGAGGCGGACCGGGCACTCCAGGCCGTCCGGCCGTTCGGCCCGGCGCAGTCCCAGCTTGTGCAGGCCGGACTCGTCCGGCGTCACCGCGACGGCGGCGAGGGTGACCCGCTGCCCGTCGTCGGTGGTCCGGGTCGCGCCGAGGCCGATCTGGTCGTACACCTCGTCGGCGAAGGCCGCCGCGGCGTCCTCGGTGTCCGCGCCGGAGTACCGGGCCACCGCGCCGTACCAGGCCGCCGGGTCGCTGCCGGCACCGACCGGCGCGGCCAGCGCCCTCTGGTACGACGCGAGCAGCGCCGCCCCGCCACGGATGTTGGCGGCGGCGTCGTCGCGCAGCGTCTCCTCGGCCACGCCGGTGAGCGCGGCAGCCGCGTCGAGGGTCTGCAGGGACGCCGACGGCAGCAGGTCGCCGGCCGGCTCGGCCGCAGCGGCGGTGTCGACGGTCAGCGGGCGGGACTCGTCGCCCCGGGGGTCCTCGTTCTCGTCGACGTGCGAGCTGGACGGGGTGGCGGCGACCTGCGCGGCGTCGGTCAGGTGCATGGGGCCGTAGCCGCCGCTGGTGCTCGGCTGGCCGGGGTGGGTGTCCCAGCGGGATTCGAGGTAGGAGACGCCGAGCAGAACGCTCTCCGGTACGCCGTACTCGGCGGCGGCTGCCGCGTACTGCTGCTGGCGGTCGGTGGGTTCGGTGGTCCCCGCGGTGGCGGGGTCGGCGACGACCGGTCCGGTGACGAGCAGGACGGTGGCCGCCGCCACGGCGGTGGCGAGCACGATCCGTGCGCGCGGTGGAACGGGGGTGAGGTGCATGGAACCTCCAGGTCCGACGGGGGTCACTGCGTGCTCACCCTCGCCCCGGGCACCGCCTCGGGTCAATACTTTCCGCTTAATGATGTTGCATGAAAGAATCCTTCATCGAGTCCGGTCGACCCGGCGGAACAGGTACGGAGTGTCACGGCGTCGCGGGTTGCGGATCGATAACGGCCATCTCTACTCTGGTCAATCGTCGACCGGAAACTGGACCGTCCAACCCGGGGGGTCACGGTCGGACACCGCCGAGTCGCCTCCGGGCGAACCGGGGACCCAGGTAACCGGGGTGAATCCGCAGCACTGCGGTAGGGCGGCTCCCTTCCCGCCCGAACCCGTCAGCTAACCCGGTAGGCGGTCACGAAGAAGGAGTACGGAAGCCCGGTGGCACACCATGCCCCGCGGCGACCGTCGGTCCGGTCGGTCGACCGGATGACGGCTGCGCCGCGCCCACGCTGGTCCCGCTTCACCACCCTCCTCGCCGCCCTGGCCGGCACCGCGGTCGTCCTGACCGGCGGCGCCACGGCGGCCCACGCCGAACCCTCGGTCACCGAGATCGAACGTCAGATCGACCAGGACTGGGAAAAGCTCGAACCGGTCATCGAGCAGTACAACGCCACCAGTCAGGACCTGGCGGTCAAGACCAGGCAGGCCGACGCCCTCGCCAAGCAGATCGCCCCGCTCCAGCTCCAGGTCGACCTCGCCATGGGGCAGGTCAGCGGGCTGGCCGCCGAGGCGTACAAGGGTCAGAACGTGGGCACGGTGAACGCGCTGCTCGGCAGCCGCTCACCGGGCGACGTGCTGACCGGCCTGGAGCTGCTCGACCGCTTCGCGCACCGCCAGGCGCAGGAGGTGCGGTCCGTCGTCGACCTCCGCGACCAGTTGGCCGCGAAGAAGAAGCCGCTGGACGAGATGGTCGCCCAGCTGGCCCGGACCAAGGCCCAGCTCGGAGCGAAGAAGCAGCAGATCAACGCCGAGATCGCCCGCCTCGGCAAGCTCCGGCTCAAGGTGTACGGCAGCGGCGGCGGCGGTCCGCTGCGGCCCGCACCCTGCCCGTCCGGCTACCCGGGCGGTCCCGCCGGGATCGCCGTCAAGTTCGCCTGCGCCCAGATCGGCAAGATCTATGTCTGGGGCGCCGCCGGCCCGGACCACTTCGACTGCTCCGGCCTGACCATGGCCGCCTGGGACAAGGCGGGCGTCTCGCTGCCGCACAACGCGCGGCAGCAGCACGACGTCACCCGACGGGTCAGCCGCAGTGAGCTGCGCCCCGGTGACCTGGTCTTCTACTACAGCGACCTGCACCACGTCGGCATGTACGTCGGCGACGGCTGGGTGGTGCACGCCTCCCAGTCCGGCAAGCCCATCACCATGAAGCGCGTCGACGACGGCCAGATCAACAGCTACGGCCGCCCCGGCTGACGGGTGACGCGGGGTCCCTTCCCCTGGAAGGGGCCCCGCGCCGACGCGGTCAGCGGATCGGCCAGGTGCGCCAGTTCTGCCAGGAGCGGCTCGGGGTCGGGCCGCGCTGGCCCTGGTAACGCGAGCCGTAGACGGCGGAGCCGTACGGGTGCTCGGCCGGCGACGAGAGCCGGAAGATGCAGAGCTGGCCGATCTTCATGCCGGGCCAGAGCGTGATCGGCAGGTTCGCCACGTTGGACAGCTCCAGCGTGACGTGCCCGGAGAAACCCGGGTCGATGAAGCCGGCGGTGGAGTGGGTGAGCAGCCCGAGCCGGCCCAGGCTGGACTTGCCCTCCAGTCGCCCGGCGAGCTGATCACCCAGCGAGATCACCTCGAGCGTCGAGGCGAGCACGAACTCGCCCGGGTGCAGCACGAACGGCTCCCCCTCGGGCACCTCGACCATCGAGGTCAGGTCGTCCTGCTGCATCGCCGGGTCGATGTGCGTGTAGAGGTGGTTGTTGAAGACCCGGAAGAGCTTGTCCAGGCGTACGTCGATGCTGGACGGCTGCACCAGCGTCGGCTCGAAGGGCTCCAGCGCGAGCGTGCCCGCCTTGATCTCGGAGACCAGGTCGCGGTCGGAGAGCAGCATCGGAACACCATAGCGACCGGTGTCGGCGAGTGGCGTGTCGGACTGCGTGTCGGACTGCGCGTTCGTACGTGTGTTCGATAGAATGTCCGCATGGCTTCCTGGTCCGAATTCGCCGCCGACGAGCCCCGCCTCGCCGACGAGATCCGCCTTCTCATGCAGCAGTACGGGCCGGGCTTCGGCTATCTCGCCACGGTCCGTGCCGACGGTGGGCCCCGCGTCCACCCGGTCTCCCCGGTCATCACCGACGATGGGCTCTACTGCTTCGTCGTCGACTCGCCCAAGCGCCGTGACCTCGAACGCGACGGTCGCTACGCGCTGCACTCGTTCCCGCCCGAGGAGAGCGACGACGAGGCCTACGTGGCCGGTCACGCCCGTCTCGTGACCGACCCCGCGCGGGTGGCGCGACTGGCCGAGATCGGCCGCGCCGCTCCCCGGGTCGACTGGCGGCTCTTCGAGTTCACCGTCGACGTGGCGATGCTGACCCGCCGCGCCCAGGGCGGGATCCGCCCGGCTGACGACCGACCCGCGGTGCAGGTCTGGCTCGACCCCCGGGGAGCCGCTCCGGCGTCCCCGATCGCCGCCGGCGAGGGTCTGCGTGGCCGGCGGGGCTTCGACACCCGCCGCACGGCCGCCTGAGCCGCGCACGCCGAGCCCGGAAACACGCCGGTGCCGGCCCCGTTCGACGGGGCCGGCACCGTTGTCGTGCTGGGGGTTACGCCGCGCGGTAGGCGTTCCACGCGGTCAGCATCCGGCTCGCCTGACCAGGGGTGAACTGGTACATGCAGGAGTCGTAGGTGTAGTCCATGAAGTTGGTGATCGGGTCCAGGCCGGTCGCGGTGCAGGTGTCCCGCCCGGTCGGGCACTGGTACGCCGCCGAGCCCTCGGCCGGGGTGTCACCGACGCTGTCACCCGAGCCGGAGCAGCCGCCCTGGAAGGTGTGGTAGAGGTTCAGCCAGTGGCCGATCTCGTGGGTGCCGGTGTCACCCTCGTTGTAGTTGGTGGCGGTCCCGCCCGGCAGCGACTCGTTCAGCGCGACCACGCCGTCCATGCTGTCCAGCTTGCGCTTCGGGAAGGTCGCCCAGCCGAGCAGGCTGTCGCTCAGCTCACCGAGGTAGATGTTGAGGGTGTTCTTGCCGCCCTCGCGGAGCGCGGTCTTCATGTTCCGCTCGGCGGTCGAGCCGTTCACGATCGGGTACCACGCGGCGTTGGTGACGTGGTGGACCTTCTGGAGCTGGAAGCTGAAGGCCGTCGGAGCACCGCCGGTGGCACCGCTGTACGCCTTGTTCAGCACGTCGATCTGCGCGGTGACCAGCGAGTCCGGGATGTTGCCGCCGGCCCGGGTGGTGTCCCGCTGAATGACGTGCACGACGACCGGGATGGTCACCGTGGCGAGCGTGGTGGCACCGGCGCCCGCCCGGAAGTTCGCCCGCTCACGCAGCGCGGCGGCGAGGTCGGCCTCGCGCTCACGGACCTGCTTGGCGGTCAGCGCGTTCGGGTCCAGCTTGGTCGTGCCACCCTTCTTCACCCGCGCGTCCGAGTGTGCGTCCGTCGGCTGGGCGCAGGACCCGGCGGGGGCGGCGGAGAAGGCGGAAGCAGCGGGAAGGACGCCCACCGCGGCGGTGCTGAGCAGCAGCGCGAGGGTCGTCGACGCGACACCGGCGGTACGCCGGGTCAGCAGGTTGGGACGGAGTCCCATGGGCCCACCTCTTTCTGGCGGCATGACAGGGGGTATGTCACGCCGTGGCTGAGAACGTGTGGGAGACGTTACATCGCATAGACAGATTTGAGAACGGTCATATGTTGCCGCAGTGAAACTTTCCGGTGCTTCGGCACATGCCGGTGATTTCAAGATCGTGTCGGCGAGGTTTCGCCGCCCCCGGTCGGGCGTCGGCGCGCCCCGGGGTACCTGGGTGCACGGGGCTGGTGACCTCAGGTACAGTGGTGCCGCCTGCGGGTGTAGTTCAATGGCAGAACATCAGCTTCCCAAGCTGACAGTGCGGGTTCGATTCCCGTCACCCGCTCCACGCGAAAGGCCCTGGTCAGGACGACAGTCCCGACCAGGGCCTTCGGCGTTGAAGAGGGCCGGCGTCAGGCCGGGGTGAGCAGGCAGAACTCGTTGCCCTCCGGGTCGGCGAGGACCTTCCACGGGACCTCCTGCTCCAGGTCGACGGCGGTGGCACCGAGAGCCCGCAGCCGGGCCGCCTCGGCCTCCAGGTCGTCGCCCGGATAGGGACGGACGTCGAGGTGGACCCGGTTCCACCCGGTCTTCACGTCGGGGGTGCGGAGGAACTGCAGGTACGGGCCGACGCCCTTGGCGGAGCGCAGCACCGCGTTCTGGTCGGTCACCTTGTGCACGGTCCAGTCCGTCGCCTCGCCCCAGAAGCGGGCCATCCCTCGTGGATCGGCGCAGTCGACCACCACGGTGGCGATCGGTCCGGTGTCCTGGACCGGGTCGCGCCAGTCCAGCACGCAGAACTCGTTGCCCTCCGGGTCCGCCATGACCGTCCACGGGACGTCGCCCTGGCCCACGTCGGCGAGGGTGGCCCCCAGCTCGCGCAGGCGGCCGACCAGCTCCGCGTGATGCGCCGCCGAGGTGGTGGCGAGGTCGACGTGCACCCGGTTCTTCACCGTCTTGGGTTCCGGGGAGACGACGATGTCGATGCACACGGCGACGGGGTCGGGATAGACGAAGCCCTCGGGTTCGAGGTTGGTCACGCCGGGTCCCTCGCTGGAGATCCCCCAGCCGAGCGCCTCCGCCCAGAAGGCGCCCAGCGCGGAGTCGTTCCGAGCCTTCATGTTGATCTGCACGAGCCGCGTCGTCATGCCGCCGATGCTAATGGAGATCAACTCGATCCGGGGGCGGGCGGGTTCGGCTGCGTGGAGGTCTCTCTGCTCCGGCACGTCCGCCACGCCCGTGGGATCGACGGCGTCATCGGTGAGCCGAGCGGTGGTGATCACCCGGAGGCAGAATGGCTCCCGGAGGTGATGGGGGTGGTCGATCGGGAGAGCGTGCCCCGGCTGTGTCAGGTCGTGCTCGACTGCACCGACGCCAGGGCGCTGGCCGAGTTCTACCGGGCCCTGCTCGGTCTGGTCTACCGACCCGGTGACGAGCCACCGGAAGCGGGCCACCCGGACGAGCGAGGCCGGGACTGGCTCGTGCTGCGCACCCCGGACGGCGCCCCGCAGATCGCCTTCCAGCAGGTCGAGCGGCTGCCGGAGGCGAGCTGGCCGGACGGTCCGGTGCCGCAGCAGCTGCACCTGGACCTGACCGTCACCTCGGTCGAGGAGCTGCGGGTGCAGCACGACCGCGTCCTGCACCTCGGCGGCCGGTTGCTGCGCGACCGCATCGACGACCCCGAGGAACCCCTCCGGGTGTACGCCGACCCCGCCGGCCACCCGTTCTGCGTCTTCGTCGGGTAGCCCCGGAGGCGACCGTCCACCCGGGACGGCCGCGCTCCGGAGCGGTTCAGGTGTCCTGCGGATACCAGCGGAGTTCGACGGTGTTGCCGTCCGGGTCGCGGACGTAGATCGAGGTGGCGCTGCCCCGGGCCCCGAACCTCGGCACCGGCCCCACCAGCACCTCGAAGTCCCCCGCGTCGATGACCTGCTGCCAGTCCACCGGCTCGACCACCAGGCAGAGGTGGTCCACGTTGGCGCCGGCCCGGTCACCGCGTACCAGGTCGATGATGGTGCCGGAGTCGACCCGTGCCGACGGGAACGGGACCTCACCGGCCTGCCACTGGTCGACCCGGACCGGCTCCAACCCGAGCGTGCCGCAGTAGAAGTCGATCGCGCGCTCCACGTCGGCGACGGTGAGCACCAGGTGGTCGAAGCCGGTCACCCGGACGCCGGTCACCGGTTCTCCAGGGCGTACGCCTGCCGCAGCCAGTCGGTGAAGAGGGTCGGGTCGATCTCGTCGACCGCACGGAGTCTCACCGAGGCCATCCGTCGGGCACCCGGGGTGAGTCGACCGGAGGTGTCGGTGACCTCCTGGCCGCGCCACAGGCCGAAGGTGACGTACGCCGGATAGGCCTTGACCAGGCAGAGCGGCACCTTGCCGGGCCGGTCGCCCAGGCTCCAGGTCGGGTGGCCGTGCCACATCGCCGCGGTGGCCTCGGGCAGGGCGGCGTCGACGACGTCGCACAGCTTCCCGGCGACCTCGCGTCGGGGGGCGTCGAGGCTGGTCAGGTAGCCGATCAGGGTGCTCATGCGGCCTTCTCTCGTCCGGCGGATCCGACGTCCTCCACGATCGTCGCGACGGTGATCCGGACCAAGCCGTGATCGGACTACGATCGGTGAACCAGATTCAACGGTGGGGGTCGGGTTTGCTGGAGCGGCACGAGATCGAGACCTTCCTGACCCTCGCGGAGGAGCTGCACTTCGGACGGACCGCCGAGCGGCTGCGGGTCACCACCGGCCGGATCAGTCACGTCATCAAGAAGCTGGAACGCCGGATCGGCGCGCCGCTCTTCGAACGCACCAGCCGGGTGGTCCGGTTGACCCCGATCGGGGCACGCCTCGCCGACGACCTGCGCCCATTGGTGGCCGGCATCGAGGACGCCGTCCGGCGGGCCGTCGAGTCCGGGCGGGGTGTCACCGGCGAGCTGCGGGTGGCGTTCCTCGGCGAGTGGACGGCACCGGTGCTGCTCCGGGCGGTCAGCCTCTTCACCGAGCGGCACCCGGACTGCGCGGTGCACGTCCACGAGGCGCAGCTCGCGAATACCCGGTCGAGCCTGCTGGACGGCTCGATCGACGTGCTCCTCGCGTCGTACCCCTTCGACGGCATGGCGTGCGGCCCGGCGCTGATCGCGGAGGACCGGGTCCTCGCGGTGGCCGCGGGTCACCCCTTGGCCGGTGCCGAATCGGTCTCGCTGGAGGTGCTGGCCGACCATCCGGTGATCCAGTATCCGGCGGTGACCTCCGACGGGTTCAAGCGTGACCGTACGCCGGATCGGACGCCCGCCGGGCGGCCGGTGCCGAAGGGCCCGGCGGGCGCCACCTTCTCCGAGATGCTCTCCCTGGTGGCGCTGGGCAGGGGTGTGCTGCCGGTGGGTGCGCACACCCGGCGGTACTACCCGCGCCCGGACGTGGCCTACGTGCCGATCCACGACGCGCCGCCGATCCGGCGCGGTCCGGTGTGGCGGGAGACCAACACCACCCATCGGGTACGCGAGTTCGTCCGCGCCGCGGTCGACGCGAATCCGTCACCGACGGGCTGACGGGGTGTCGGACCCGGCTGGCAGCATCCGGGGCATGCGGGTGGAGGCGGAGATCCGGGCGCTGGTCGAGTCGTTGACGCCGGTGGACGCGCTGGAGGTGCGGCACCGGGCGGAGTGCCTGGCCTGGCTGGCCACGACCGACGACATCTTCCGGCGGGAGAAGCCGCGCACCCCCTCGCCGCACCTGGTGGCCTATTTCCTGCTGCGCGACGCGGCGGACGGCAGCGTGCTGCTGGTCGACCACCGCCTGGCCGGGAGATGGCTGCCCAGTGGCGGTCACGTCGAGCCGGGCGAGCACCCCGCCGACACCGTACGCCGGGAGATGGTGGAGGAGCTGGGCGTGCCGGCCGTCTTCGCGCCGGAGTTCGGCGAGCGTCCGGCCTTCCTCACGGTGACGGAGACGGTCGGGCCGCCGCAGGAGCGGCACACCGACGTGAGTCTCTGGTTCGTGCTCAGCGGCAGCCGCGACCAGAAGCTGGTCCCGGACGCCGGTGAGTTCCGCAGCGTCCGGTGGTGGACGCCGCAGGAGGTGACCGGCGCGGAGCCGGGAAGGCTCGAACCGCACCTGGGTCGCATGCTGGCCAAGGTGTCCACCTGACCCCGAAGGCGCCTGCGACTGCGCCGCACGCGCCGCCGGTCCGCGTACCCTGGCGATCATGCGGATTGGCATCGTGATCCTCCCCGACCAGCGCTGGTCCGACGCGCAGCGCCGCTGGCGGCAGGTCGACGAGTGGGGCTTCGACCACGCCTGGACGTACGACCACCTGGGCTGGCGGGACCTGGTCGACGGTCCCTGGTTCGACTCGGTGACGACGCTGGCCGCCGCCGCGACGGTCACCTCTCGGATCCGGCTGGGCACCCTGGTCGCCTCGCCCAACTTCCGGCATCCGGCCGCCTTCGCCCGGCAGGTGACCGCGCTGGACGACGTGTCCGGCGGCCGGCTGCTGCTGGGGCTCGGGGCCGGCGGCATCGGCTTCGACGCGACGGTGCTCGGCGGGGAGACCCTGCCGCCCCGGCAGCGGGTGGACCGGTTCGCGGAGTTCACCGAGCTGCTCGACGAGATCCTGCGCGGGGACGGGACCACCTGGCGCGGCGACTGGTTCGCGGCGGTGGACGCCCGCAGCAACCCCGGCTGCGTGCAGCAGCCCCGGGTGCCGTTCGTGCTGGCCGCCAACGGTCCGCGTTCGATGCGGTTGGTGGCGCGCTTCGGGCAGGGCTGGGTGACCACGGGTGCCGAGGCCGACGACGTCGAGGGCTGGTGGTCGACGGTGGCGGAGATCTCCGCCCGGCTGGACGAGACGCTCGACAAGGTGGGGCGCGACCCGGCCACCCTCGACCGCTACCTCTCCCTCGACTCGGCCCCCGTCTTCTCGCTGAGCAGCGCGGACTTCTTCGCCGACCAGGTCGACCGGGCCGCCCGGCTGGGCTTCACCGACGTCGTCACCCACTGGCCCCGAGCCAGCAGCTGGTACGCCGGCGACGAGGCGATCCTGGTCGACGTCGCCACCCGCCTCCTGCCGGAGCTGCGTCGCGCCTGAGCGGCGGTGTTGCCCGGTGTCGTCCGGCGCCTCAACGGCGGTGGCGACCGGGTGCCGCCTCGTGCCTCAGGTGCTGAGGTCGCCGGTGGTGACGGCGTCGCCGGTGGAGACCAGGCGGAACCGGATGCAGACGATCTCGGTGTCGTCGGTGACCGGGGTGCCCTGCCGGGCCCAGTAGCCGGAATGGCCCTCCCGCCACTCCTCGATGGAGCGGTCACCCTCCCCCTCGGAGCGGGCGAAGTCCCACGGGACGTCGGCGAACCGGACCACCTCGACCCCGGTCACCTCGACCACGCCGACGAGCGCGTCGTGGTCGTCGACCAGGGCGAGCCGTTCGCCGACCTGCTCCAGCTCCTCGTTCTCCTCGGCGTACTCGGTGGTCAGGCCGGCGGTCGCCGTCTTCACGCCGGTCAGCACGAGGGTGTTGAGGGAGGCGCGCAGCTCGCCGGGCGTGCCGAGGGCGAGCGTGCGGAGTCCACCGATCCGAGGCCACATCCTGCCGAGGCTAGCCGCCGGCTGAAGGTGCGTCGCGGCATTTCGGGCCGCCGTCGGCGACCCGTCGGCGTTAGCGTGAGGGCGGTCGGGACCACGAGGAGGCGACCATGGCGGATCGGCGCGCGGTGCTCGTTCCGGGCCGGGGGTACGACACCCGGGGCCCGCTCTTCGCCTATCTGGGTGAGGCGCTGCGTCGGCGCGGCTTCGGCACCCACGAGGTGACCTGGCAGGTGCCCCACGACCTCGGCGGCGACCGGGCCGCCCCCTGGGTGGCCGAGCAGGTGACCCCGGCGCTCGGTACGCGGACCGACCTGCTGGTCGGCAAGTCGCTCGGCTCGTTCGCCGCCCCGCTGGCCGCCGAGCGCGGGCTGCGCGCGGTCTGGCTCACGCCGCTGCTGCACCGGGCCGACGTGACCGACGCGCTGGGCCGGGCGGCGGAGCCGTTCCTGCTGGTCGGTGGCACGGCCGACTCACTCTGGGACGGCCGGGAGGCCCGCCGGCTCACCCCGCACGTGCTGGAGATCCCCGACGCGGATCATTCCCTGCTCGTGCCCGGCCCGCTGGCGCGCTCGGCCGAGGTGCTGGGCCGCGTCTGCACCGCAGTGGAGGAGTTCGTCGGCTGAGCCGCCCGGCCGGCACCGGTCAGGCCGGGAACCGGGCGGCGTCGACCAGGGCGTGGACCCGGAGTTCGGTGGCGACCTCGGGTGGGCAGTCGGCGACCACGGCGGCGGTGCCCACGACCTCGGCGCCGCGCCGCGCGCAGATGTCGTGCAGGGCGCGCAGTTGCGCGCCGGTGGCCACCCAGTCGTCCACCAGCAGCACCCGGTCCCCGGGGCCGAGGTGCCGGTCCCGGACGCCGAGGGTGACCCGCCGGCCCCGGAAGTCGGGCGGGCTCTGCGCCCAGGTCACCGCCCCGGCCGGCAGTCGCCCGTCACCGGCCTTGTACGCCGCCACGAAGCCCACCCCGAGGGCGGTCGCGGCGAGCGGGCCGAGCAGCACGCCGGTGACCGCCGGGGCGAGCACCACCGTCGGGCGGGCCGGTCGGAAGGGCGCCACCAGGGCGGGCCCGAGCGCGGCCAGCACCTCCGGGTCGCGCCACCAGCCCGAGACGTCGCTGACCAGGTGACCGGCCTGCGGGCCCGGGTCGACCCAGCGGAACAGCTCGACCAGACGATCGTTCAGCACGAGACCATCCTGAGGCACCGATGCCGTGCGATCACCCACCGGCTGCGGCCAGCGGTCCTTCCCCCGACCGGGCCAGTCGGCATCCTCCGAACGGCTACACGTACCAGGGTAAATGCGGGCATAGCACCATGATCACGTTGACTTCGGAAGTGCTTCTCTCGTTACGGTCCGACCCGGTTTGTTCAGCTGATGAAAGGACCTGGCCGGTGGCTGGTAGGCACTTCCGTACCCGCAGATTCTCCTCGCCGGCCGGCATCGCGGCCACCGCCGCCGTCGGCGTGGCGCTCGCCGTCGGGGGGACCGTCGGTGCGGTCCAGCTGACCTCCGGCCCCGCCGAGCCCGAGGCGGCCGTCGCCGAGGCGCTGCCCAGCACCCTCGCCCCCAGCTCCGCGTCCCCCTCGCCCAGCGCGTCGGTCGCGCCGAGCCTCAGCCCCTCGCCGACGGCCACCACCGCCAGCCCCAGCCCGAAGGTGACCCGGACCCAGGCGGCGTCCCGGAGCAAGGTGCGGACCGCCAGCCCCCGGCCGAGCGCCACGGCGAAGAAGACCGCCCCGGCCGTCAAGGTCGTCGACAGCGGCTCCTGCGGCGCGTCCTTCTACGACGAGGGTCAGATGACCGCCAACGGGGAGACCTTCAACCCCGACGCGCTGACCGCCGCGCACAAGACGCTGCCCTTCAACACCCGGGTCCGGGTGACCAACCCGGCCAACGGCAAGTCGGTCATCGTCCGGATCAACGACCGCGGTCCGTACGTCGACGGCCGCTGCATCGACCTCTCCCGGGCCGCCTTCGCGGCCATCGCCTCCGTCGACCTCGGCGAGGTGGACGTGAAGTACGAGGTGCTCGGCTGATCGGGTGACCGACGGCGATCGGGCCGGCGGAGGCGTCCGCCCGGGCAGAACGTTCTCGGACGTCGGGCCAGGTTCATTCACCTGTTCACGTCCATCAGGCATGCTGTTCGATGTACGCACGCATCCCTTCCAGTCGGGCCGCGGCCCACTGAGCCCCGGATCCCGCGCCGGCCTCGGCGCGGCCCTCGCGCTGCTCGCGCTCGTCTCGGCGGCGGAACTCGCCGACGGCCGACCGGCGCACTACGTGGCGCTGATGGTGGCCGCACCCTTCCTCGCCGCCGCGCTCGCCTCGTGGCGGGTGGTGCTCGGGGTGGGCGCGCTGGCCACCCTGATCGGGGCCGCCTTCGCCCTCGCCGAGCAGACGATGTCGCTGGTCAGCGCGGTCAACGTCGCCGGCATCGCGTTGGCCACCGGGATCGCCGCGGCGGTCGCGTCGGTCCGGGAGGGGCAGGCGGAACGGATCGCCGAGCTGTCCAAGCTCGCCGCGGTGGCCCAGCAGGCGGTGCTCCGGCCGCTCGGCCCGCAGGTCGGCACCCTCTCGGTGGCCGGGCGGTACATCTCGTCGACGGCGACCGCCGAGATCGGCGGCGACCTGTACGAGGCGATGGACACCCCGTACGGCGTCCGCATGATCATCGGAGACGTCCGGGGCAAGGGTTTGGACGCGGTCCGGCTCGCCAGCATCGTGCTCGGTTCCTACCGGCACGTGGCGTACGAGCGGGCGGACCTGCGGGCGGTGGTGACGGACCTGGACCGCGCGGTGGCCCGCAACGTGGGTGACGAGGACTTCGTCACGGCGGCGCTGGTCGAGGAGCGGGGCGGCACGCTCACCATCGTCAACTGCGGACACCCGGCACCCCTGCTGCTGCGCCGGGGCGCGGTGATCCCGCTCGAACCGCCCGCCCCCGCCCCGCCGCTCGGGTTCATGCCGGTGGTCCGCCCCCGGGTGGAGCGGCTGGAGCCGGGCGACCGCCTGCTGCTCTTCACCGACGGACTGGGGGAGGCGCGCCGGGACGGCGAGTTCTTCCCGACGGCCGACCGGGCCTGGCGGCTGCTCGGTCACGGCACGGTCGGCGACGGGCTGGCGTCGCTGGAGACCGCGCTGGTCGAGTGGGTGCACGGCCGGCTGGACGACGACATCGCGCTGGTGCTGATGGAGTACACCGGGTCGCGGCCGGCCCCGACCGCCGCCGTGCCGAGCTGGGAGGTCGGCGCGGCGGAGAGCTGAGCATCCTCCGGTGAACCGGAGGTGTGTAATTGCTGTCACTTCCTCGATCGGCTTGTCGTTACCTACCCGCGAGTAATACAGTCGGGGTTACTGATCGGTAACACCTGTCCGGAAGCGGGGCCAGCGAGCATGACCCACTACAAGAGCAACCTTCGGGACCTCGAGTTCAACCTGTTCGAGGTCTTCGGGGCGGACCGGACGTTCGGCCAGGAGCCGTACACGGACCTGGACGTCGACACCGCCCGCAGCTTCCTCTCCGAGGTCGACCGCCTGGCCCGCGAGGACCTGGCCGCCAGCTACACGGACAGCGACCGCAATCCGCCGGTCTTCGACCCGGCCACGCACACCGCGCCGCTGCCGGAGTCGTTCAAGAAGTCGTTCCAGGCGTTCATGGACTCCGAGTTCTGGCGGCTGGACCTCCCCGAGGCCCTGGGCGGCACCAATGCCCCGCGCGCCCTCTGGTGGTCGCTCGCCGAGATGGTGCTCGGCGCCAACGCCCCCGTCTGGATGTACGCCTCCGGCCCGTCCTTCGCGCACGTGCTGCACGTCGAGGGCACCGAGGAGCAGAAGAAGTGGGCCCGGCTCTTCATCGAGAAGCAGTGGGGCTCGACCATGGTGCTCACCGAGCCGGACGCCGGCTCGGACGTCGGCGCCGGCCGCACCCGCGCGATCCAGCAGCCCGACGGCTCCTGGCACATCGAGGGCGTGAAGCGCTTCATCACCTCCGGTGAGCACGACCTGAGCGACAACATCATCCACTACGTGCTGGCCCGTCCGGTCGGCGTCGAGGGCGTCGGCGGCCCGGGCACCAAGGGCCTCTCCCTCTTCGTGGTGCCGAAGTACCACTTCGACGAGACCACCGGCGAGTTGGGCGAGCGCAACGGCGTCTACGCCACCAACGTCGAGCACAAGATGGGCCTGAAGGTCTCCAACACCTGCGAGGTGACCTTCGGCGAGCACGGCGTAC
Source organism: Micromonospora sp. CCTCC AA 2012012 (assembly GCF_040499845.1). Classification (NCBI taxonomy): domain Bacteria; kingdom Bacillati; phylum Actinomycetota; class Actinomycetes; order Micromonosporales; family Micromonosporaceae; genus Micromonospora; species Micromonospora mangrovi. The sequence goes on along the minus strand of NZ_CP159342.1, from coordinate 5,193,187 downwards.
CGGCCAAGGGCTGGCTGCTGGGCGAGAAGCACGACGGCATCCGGCAGATGTTCATGATCATCGAGTACGCCCGGATGATGGTCGGCACCAAGGCGATCGCCACCCTCTCCACCGGCTACCTGAACGCCCTGGAGTACGCCAAGAACCGGGTCCAGGGCGCCGACCTGATCCAGCAGGCCGACAAGACCGCCCCGCGGGTGACCATCACCCACCACCCGGACGTGCGTCGCTCGCTGCTGCTCCAGAAGTCGTACGCCGAGGGCCTGCGCGCCCTGGTCTGCTACACCGCCTCCTGGCAGGACAAGGTCGCCATCGCCGAGGCGGCCGGCGACGAGAAGGCCACCAAGCTGGCCAAGCGGGTCAACGACCTGCTTCTCCCGCTGGTGAAGGGCGTCGGCTCGGAGCGGGCGTACGAGCTGCTCGGGCACGAGTCGCTGCAGACCTTCGGTGGCTCCGGCTTCCTCCAGGACTACCCCCTGGAGCAGTACGTCCGGGACGCCAAGATCGACACCCTGTACGAGGGCACCACGGCCATCCAGAGCCTCGACCTGATCTTCCGGAAGATCGTCCGGGACAACGGCAAGGCCCTGATGGCGGTCGCCGGCGAGATCCAGGAGTTCATCGCCACCGAGGGCGGCAACGGCCAGCTCAAGGAGGAGCGGCAGGCGCTCGGCAAGGCGCTCGCCGAGATCCAGAACATCCTCGGCGTGATGACCGGCTGGATGGGCGAGGCCCAGGCGGGCGACACCCGGGCCCTCTACAAGGTCGGCCTGAGCAGCCGCCGGTTCCTGCTGGCCATCGGCGACCTGGTGGTCGGCTGGCTGCTCCAGAAGCAGGCCGACGTGGCGCTGAAGGCGCTGGGCGGCGAGGTCTCCACCACCGACAAGGCGTTCTACACCGGCAAGGTGGCCGCCGCCCGGTTCTTCGCCCGCGAGGTGCTGCCCCGCATCGGCGCCGACCGGCGGATCATCGAGGGCGCCGACCTGGAGATCATGGACCTCCCGGAGGAGGCCTTCTGATCCCCTCGGGGACCCGGTACTGACGACGGCGGCCGGCGAGCGACAGCTCGCCGGCCGCCGTCGTGCTTCCCCCTGCCCCGTCCGCCGCCAGGTCGCCGGGCGGGAAATGCGGTTCGGGGCCGGTGGTAGGTCGGCCGCCTGGCGGGTAACCGTCGCGGACCACGTCAGGAGTACGCCCAAGGGCCACCGCACAGGGGAGTGCAGCGCACATGGGCATTGGTAGCGGCATCTTTCTCATCGCGCTCGGCGCGATCATGACCTTCGCCATCCGGGCCAACGTCTGGTGGATCGACCTGCGTGCGGTCGGCTGGGTGTTCATCCTGGCCGGGCTGGCCGTGCTGCTCACCACGCTGTGGTTCTGGCAGGACCGGCGCAAGCGGGCACGCACGCTGATCGTGGAGGAGAACCGACTCTCCCACCCGACCGCGATGATGCCCCCGCCGCCCGACCCGCCGCCGCCCACGGCCCCGCCGTCCTGACCCGGAGCGCCCCCCCGGTTGCACCCCGCCGAGGAAGCGGCTGCCGGACGGAAACGGCCGCCTCAGCCGCGCGCGGTGTGGCGGGTGGTGAGGGGGGCGCTGACGAGGTCGGGCCAGGCGGTGGACGGCCGGTGCACCACGAGGTCGGTGGTGCGCAGGCCGTCCTGGTCGGCCCGTTCCGGGTCCAGCAGGGCGGAGAGCAGCGAGATGCCTGGGTTGTGGGCCACCAGCAGCACCGTTCCGGCCGTCGGCGCCACCGACCGGACGAGCTCCAGCAGCTCCTCCGGGCTCGCCTCGTACGCGGCCTGCTCGTAGCGCACCACCGGTGACGACCCCGTCGGTCCCCCTTCCGGCGGGGATCCCGTCATGCCCAGCGCCACCCCGTGCCAGGTCTGCCGGGTCCGCCGCGCGGCGGAGCAGAGCACCACGTCGGGGAGGAGCCCGTGCCGGGCCAGCCAGGCGCCGGCGGCGGCCGCGTCGGCGTGCCCCCGGGCCGTCAGCCGGCGCTCGACATCCGGGGTGCCCGGGGACTGTTCGGCCTTGGCGTGCCGGAGCAGCACCAGAGTGCGCTCCTGGTTCCTGCCGTCCGTCATCTGCACAGCTTGCCTGATTGGCGATCAGAACGCCTGGGTAAGTCGATGGATGCCGCTACCTCATCCATGGCCGCGGCGGGTGGGAAACGCCAGCAGAACGCCAAGGAGGCGACGTCATGGGCATCGGTGCCAGCATCTTCCTGATCGCACTGGGCGCGATCTTCGCGTTCGCCGTCAACGCCGACCTGGGATGGCTCGACCTGAACGTCGTCGGCTGGGTGCTGATGCTGGTCGGCCTCGTCGGTCTGGGCACGACCCTCTACTTCTGGAACACCCGTCGTCGTACGGTGGTCGCCGCGCCGGTGCGGCAGCGGGTCGTCACCGAGCCGGTCGTGCCGGTGCAGGACGACCGGGTCGTGCGCGAGGAGTACCGCGAGGTGCGCCGCCCGGGTTACCCGGCCTGATCCGCAGAGACTTCGAGGGCCCCGCAACGTGGCGGGGCCCTCGAACTCTGTCCGCAGGTGGGAGCGAGGTCAGGAGAAGAGCGCGAAGTAGATCGCGATGTGGTGGCAGATCGCGGCCAGCAGGGTGCAGGCGTGGAAGAACTCGTGGTGCCCGAAGACGGTGGGCCACGGGTTGGGCCGGCGCAGGGCGTAGAAGACCGCGCCCACGCTGTAGATCACGCCGCCGACGCTCAGCAGCACCAGCGCGGTGACCCCGCCCTCGTGCAGGATCTGCGGCAGCATGGTCACGGCGACCCAGCCGAGCGCGAGATAGAGCGGCGCGGAGACCCAGCGCGGCGCGTGCGGCCAGATCAGCTTCACCGCCACCCCGGCCAGCGCCCCACCCCAGACCAGGCTGAGCATGATGGTGGCGTGCCGGGTGTCCAACAGCAGGGCGCAGAACGGGGTGTACGTGCCGGCGATGAACACGAAGATCATCGAATGGTCCATCCGGCGCATGATCTGGTAGCCGCGCTCGGACCAGACCCGCCGGTGATAGAGGGCGCTGGTGCCGAAGAGCCCGCAGACGGTCAGGCTGTAGACGAGGCAGCTGACCAGGGGCGCCCAGCCGGGCCGGCTGGCCGCGATCGAGCAGAGGACGATGCCGCAGACGACCGCGACGAAGAACGCGTACGTGTGCAGCCAGCCGCGCATCCGGGGTTTACCGATGTCGACCGGCTTGAGCCGAAGCGGTGCGGAGGTGGTCACGCCATCAGGCTACGGCACCGTAGGTTACTTTTCAGTATGGTGAAGCTTCACGGGGCCGGTCCGGATGGAGGACCCTGGTCGCCACCGGAGTCCGCGAGTATGGCGGGATGCGGATCCGACCCGTCGGCGCGCACGCCCTGCTGCTCGACTGCGACGACCCCGACCAGGTGCAGGCCTGGCGGGCCGAGCTGTGGCGCCGCCGCGACGCGGGCGACCTGAAGGCTGTCGAGATCGTCCCGGCCGCCACCACGGTCCTGCTCGACGGCGTGGCCGACCCGGCGGCGGTCGCCGCGCTGATCGCCGGCTGGACGCCCCGCCCCTCCACCACCACGGCCGCCGCCGACCAGGTCGGGGTCCCCACGGTGTACGACGGGGACGACCTGCCCCTCGTCGCCGACCACTGGGGCGTCGAGGTGCCCGAGGTGGTGCGGCGGCTGCGACAGACCGAGTTCCGGGTGGCGTTCTGCGGGTTCGCGCCCGGCTTCGCGTACCTGACCGGACTGCCGGCCGGGCTGGCCGTGCCCCGGCTGGCCACCCCCCGCCCCCGGGTGCCGGCGGGGTCGGTGGCGCTCGCCGGGCCGTACGCCGGGATCTATCCCACCGCGTCCCCCGGCGGCTGGCTGCTGGTCGGCCGGACCGACCTGGTCCTCTTCGACGTGCACGCGGACCCGCCGGCGCGGCTCACCCCCGGCACCCGGGTCCGCCTGGTCGACCCGACATGATCGAGGTGCTCCGGGCCGGTGCCCTCACCACCGTGCAGGACCAGGGCCGCCCCGGGTACGCCCACCTCGGCGTGCCCCGCTCCGGCGCGCTCGACCCGGCGGCGCTGCGGCTGGCCAACCGACTCGTCGGCAACCCGGAGACCGCCGCCGGCCTGGAGATCACCCTGACCGGCTGCGCGCTGCGGTTCACCCGGGCCGTCGCCGTCGCCCTCACCGGCGCACCCGCCGACCTCCGCATCCGGTACGCGCCCGACGCGGGCGCGGAGCGCGCGGCCGACGTGGGACGGGTCCTCGCGCTCCCCGCCGGGGCGGTGCTACGGGTCGGCCCGGCCCGCGCCGGGGTGCGTACCTGGCTGGCCGTCTCCGGGGGGATCGCCGTGCCGCCGGTGCTGGGCAGCCGGTCCACCGACACCCTCGCCGGCCTCGGTCCGGCCCCGCTGCGCGACGGCGACCGGCTGCCGCTCGACCCGGCGCACGGGCCACCCGCGCCCGTCGACGAGGTGGTGCTGCCGGCCGTCCCCGCCGAACTCCGGCTCACCCTGCACCCCGGCCCCCGGAACGACTGGTTCACCCCCGCCGCGCTGGACCTGCTGCTGCGCAGCGCGTACACGGTCAGTCCGGTGAGCAACCGGGTCGGCGCGCGGCTGACCGGCGCGGCCCTGCCCCGCGCGGTGGCCGGGGAACTGCCGAGCGAAGGACTGGTGCTCGGCGCGGTGCAGGTGCCGGCCGACGGACAGCCGCTGGTCTTCCTCGCCGACCACCCCACCACCGGCGGATACCCCGTCATCGGGGTGGTGCCCGACGTGACCGGGCTCGCGCAGGCCCGCCCAGGGACTACGGTCAGGTTCCATGGACCTCAACGCTGACCTCGGCGAGGGATTCGGCATCTGGCGGCTCGGCGACGACGAGGCGCTGCTGGGCCTCATCACCTCCGCCAACGTGGCCTGCGGCTTCCACGGCGGCGACCCGGCCACCATGCACCGGGTCTGCGAGGGCGCCGCGCGGCGCGGCGTCGCGGTCGGGGCCCAGGTCGGCTACCGCGACCTCGCCGGCTTCGGCCGCCGGGCCATCGCGTACGACTTCGCCGAGCTGCGCGACGAGACGATCTACCAGCTCGGCGCGCTCGACGCGTTCTGCCGACTGTTCCGCACCCGGGTCCGCTACCTCAAGCCGCACGGGGCGCTCTATCACGCGGTGTCCTGCGACGAGGCCCAGGCCGCCGCGCTGGTCGCCGCCGTCAGCGGATACGACTACGAGCTGCCGCTGCTCTGCCCGCCCGGCTCGGTGCTGGCCCAGCTCGCCGTCGGCGCTGGACTCCGGGTCGTCGCCGAGGGCTTCGCCGACCGCAACTACCGGCCCAACGGCTCGCTGGTGCCGCGCAGTGCCGCGAACGCCCTGGTCACCGGCCCGGAGCAGGTGGCTGAGCGGGCCGTCCGGATGGCCACCGAGGGCACCGTCGTCGCGGTCGACGGCAGCGTCGTCCCCTGCCAGGTCGAGTCCATCTGCCTGCACGGCGACACCCCCGGCGCGGTCCGTTCCGCCGAACTCGTCCGCGCCGCCCTGATCGCCGCCAACGTCCCCCTAACCCCCTTCGCCTGACCCCCTCCCGCGCCTCCACACCTCCGCGCCCCGCATCCGCGCGCCCCCGCACCGCGCGCCGCGCCCCCGCACCGCGCGCCGCGCCCCCGCCCGCCGCGCCGAATTCACGGAATCAGTGGCCATTCTGCGTTCGGAAGCCACTGATTCCGTGAAACTGCGGGAAGCCTCGGGCGGGAGGGCGGGCGGGGTGGGAGGGCGGGGGTCAGGTGTCGAGGCCGCGGAGGATGAGGGGGAGGCGGGTGGTGCCGCCGTCGACCACGCGGACGGGGACGCCCCAGTCCTGCCGGGTGAGGTGGCAGGCGGCGTGCTCGACGTCCGCGTCGCAGGTGGCGGCCTGGGCGGTCACCTGGAGCACGCCCCCGGCCACCGTGCCGTCGACCACCAGCCGGCGGGACAGGTCCGTGGTGGTCCCCGCCCCCTCCAGCAGCAGCTCCGGCGGGGACGCCGAGACCACCAGCCGGGTCGACGGGCCGTACGTGTCGTCCAGCTTCTGGCCGGGCGCCGGGGTGAAGATCACGTCCAGGGTCAGCTCACCCGCCGCCACGTCGGTCGGCTTGCGCTCCAGCCGGTGCCGGGGGCCGTCCACCGTGTTCGCCCCGGCGGCGGTCAGCGCGCCCGGGGCGAGCCGGGTCAGCCGGTGCGCTGCCGACTCGACCACCAGCACCTCGCCGTCGGCGGTCAGCACCAGGTCACTCGGCTCGGCCAGGCCGTCCGCCACCGTGGCCACCTGGTCGGTCTCCGGGTCGAAGCGGCGTACCGCGCCGTTGTACGTGTCGGCGATCAGCACCGAGCCGTCGGGCAGCGCGCACACGCCCAGCGGGTGCTGGAGCAGGGCCCGGTCGGCCGGCCCGTCCACGTGCCCGAAGTCGAAGAGGCCCTGCCCGACCGAGGTGTGCAGGACGCCGTCTTCGACGTACCGGACGGCGCTGGTCTCGCTGTCGGCGATCCAGAGCCGCGTGCCGTCGGCGGAGACGGAGAGGCCGGAGGGCTGCGCCATCCAGACGTCCGGCAGAGGGCCGTCGCGCAGCGCCTCGACGGTGGTGCCGGCGTACATGCCGGTGGTCCGCTTGATCGGGTCGAACCACCAGAGCTGGTGGATGCCGGCCATCGCCACGACGACCCGGTCGTCGTACCAGGCGACGTCCCAGGGGGAGGAGAGGTCGGCGGCCCGGGCGTCGTGGGCGTGGTCGTCGACCGTCGAGCGCCACTGCCGGCCGGTGCCGGCGACGGTGACCACCTCACCGGTGGCCAGCTTCACCCCGCGCAGCAGGTGGTTGACGGTGTCCGCGACGACCAGGTCGTACCCGGCCACCTCGGCGGCGTGCGCCGGGAGCAGGCAGAGCCCCTGCGGCTCGGAGAAGGTGGCGGTCTCGGCCGGGCCGTCGGCGTGGCCTCGGGCACCGGAGCCGATCCGGCGGAGCAGCTTCTCGCCGTCCGGGGCCAGCTCGACCAGGGAGTGCCGGGCCGAGTCGGAGACCAGCAGGTTGCCGCCGTCGAGCACCACCGCCTTGCCGGGGAAACGCAGGGTGGTCTCGGGCTCGGCCGGCGGGACGTACGGGCCGTCGCCGCGGTGCAGAGTGCCCTTCGCGTCATGGGTGGCGATCAGGTCGTCGACCAGCCGGGACAGCCCCTCGGCGTGCCCCTCGCCGGCCATGGTGGCGACCACGTAACCCTCGGGGTCGACGACGGAGAGGGTCGGCCAGGCCTTCGCCGCGTACTGCTGCCACATGTCCAGCTCGGGGTCGTCGAGGACGGGGTGGTGCACGCCGTACCGCTCGACGGCCGCGGCGAGCGCGTCCGGGTCCTTCTCGTGCTCGAACTTGGGCGAGTGCACGCCGATGACGACCAGCACGTCGCCGTACTTCTCCTCCAGCGGGCGCAGCTCGTCGAGCACGTGCAGGCAGTTGATGCAGCAGAAGGTCCAGAAGTCCAGCAGGACGATGCGGCCCCGCAGGTCGGTCAGCTTCAGGTCCTTGCCGCCGGTGTTCAGCCAGCCCCGACCGCGCAGCTCGGGGGCGCGTACTCGTGCACTCATGCCGACAAGCCTGCCATGGCCGACGCCGCCGGCTCGGGCGGCCGGCGGTCTCCCGTTGCCGGCGAGACCGGCCTGAGCCCGGGAACGCGCACCGGGAGACGCGAAGCGCCCGTCCCGAGGTCGGGACGGGCGCTTCCGCTACGGCGGGAACTCGTGGTCTGGTTACTTGGTGGCGGCCGGCTTCAGGCAGAGCAACTTGTTCGGTACGTCGCCCTTGAGCTCGACGGTCGGCTGCGCCGGGTCGGGGCACTTCTCGTTGGCGTCCACCTTCGACACGACGGTGAAGGCGCCCGCCTGACCGCAGTCGACGGCGACCACGGTCTGGCCGGACTGCTTGACGCAGGAGCCCACCTCGAACGCGGCCGGCTTGTCGTCGCCGCCGAGCTTGCCCAGCAGGGCGAGCAGGCCCAGCGGGACGGTCAGGATGAGCACCGCCGCGATCAGCACCAGGGCCAGCACCCGTCCGTTGCGCACCTTCGGCGCGGGCGCCTCGGTCTTCGGCTCGGCCTCGGGCTTGAACGCGTCGAAGCGGCCCTGGTCCGACTCGCCGCCGCCGGGGCCCTGCTGCTGCCAGGCCGGCGGGGCGGTCTGGGAGGGCGGCGGGAAGCCGCCGGGGAAGCCACCCTGCCCCGGCCCGCCGTTCACCGACGCGCGGCCCCCACCCGGCGTACCGAAGGGGTCGCCGGGACCACCCGGCCCACCGAACGGGTCGCCGGGAGCACCGGGCCCGCGGAACGGGTCACCGGGACCGTTCGGACCGTCGAACTGGTCCCCGGGCCCGCCCGGCGTGCCGAACGGAGCACGCGGACCGCCCTGGCCGGCGAAGGAGTCACGGGAACCGCCCTCGTTGGCGAAGGAGTCACGGGGACCGCCGTCGTTGGCGAACGGGTCACGGGGACCGCCCTGGCCGGCGAAGGGGTCACCGGGTCCGCCGAACGGGTCGCCCGGGCGGCCGGGGCCGCCGAACGGCTCGGCGGGACGTTCGTCGTTGTGCGGGTGCACCCCGTTGACCGGGCGGTTGTTGCCGGGCGGGTCCACGAACGACGGCACGCCGGGCGGGAACGGCGGCGGGCCGGCGGGCGAGGACGGCACCGGCGGTGCCTCGGTGAAGCCGTTCTGCGGCCGGTCGGGCTCGTCGAAGCGGGGCTGTCCACCCTGCTCCGGGTAGCCGCCGTCCGGGGCGTCCGGCCCGGGGGCCTCCTCGGGCTTCGGGCGGGCCGGTCGGCCGTACACCCGGGGCTGCGGGGCCGACGTGCCGCCGGGCCGCAGGGCCTGGTCGGTGGGGGGCATCACCCGGCTGGCCAGCGGCACGGACGCGCTCGCGGAGACGCTGCCCGCCCCGCCGGCCTCCGCCGGGGGTACGGACGCCCGGCCGCCGGACCCCGACTCGGGGGAGGTACGCGGGGTGGGCACCGCCGGACCGGCCGGCGACTGCGGCTCCTCGTGCGACGGCTCGGCCCCGCCCCAGCCGCCCGCCTGCTGCGGCTCGTACGCCTGCGGCGCACCGCCGTGCTCCGCCGGGCCGAACTGGGCCGGCGGGGCGTAGTCGGCCGGCGGCGCGGCGGCCAGGCTGGCACCCGGCACCCGCTGCTCCTGGCGCGGCAGTGGCACCGCGTTGGCCGGCGAGATGCCCGGACCGAGGGTCGGCTGGTAGGGGGCGGGTTCCTCGGCGCGGCCCTGGTCCCAGCCGGTGGCTTCGGCCGGTGCGGGTTCGGCCTCGGCGGCCCGGCCCCACACCTCCTCCGGCGACCACGGTTCGCCCTCGGGGACGGCCGGCCGCTCGGGGCGGTTCCACTGGGGCGCCTCGGCGTCCGGGGCGGGGGCCCAGGCCGGCGGTGCGTCACCGGCCGGCACGGAGGCGCTGGCCCGGGCGTTGCCCGGCGGCGTCCAGCCGTCGGCCTCCGGCCGCTCCTCCCGCGCCGGTACGGCGGCCGCCGCCCAGCCACCGGACTGCGCCGGCTCGTCCTGGTCGGCCCAGTCCGGGGTGGGGCGTTCCTGCTGCTGCGGCGCGTCGTTCCAGCCCTGTGCGGGCGGGGAGTTCTCCGGGGCACCCCAGGACGGCTGCTGCTCCACCCGGGCGGCGGCCCGACCGGCGGCCCACCCGCCGGAGCGGTCCGGGTCGTCGTCGCGCGGGGTCGCGGCAGCGGCCTCCCAGCCGCCGGAGCGGACGGATTCGTCCTGTTCGTGACCGGCGCCGGGGTTCCAGGCGCGGTCGCCGTCGTCCTGCCGGGCCGGCGTGCCGGCGGCCCAGCCGCCGGAGCGGGCCGGGTCCTCCTGCTGCTGCGGGGTGGGCGTCGCCCACGCCTCGTGCGGCTGCACCGCGGGGGCGGGCACCTGCGCGGCTCCGCGGGCGGCGGGCTCGCCGGCCTGGGCCCAGCCCTGCCCACCCTGCTGCGGCCAGTCGGGCTGGTCGCCGCCGACCGGCCAGGCGACCGGTCGGGCGGGGCCGTCCTGCGGCTGGGCGGCGGCGCCGACGGGCCAGCCGCCGGAGTGGTCGTCCTGCCCCTCGGCGGTCGGCTGCCAACCGCCGGAGCGGGCGGGTTCGTCCTGCTGGGATGCGCCGTTCCAGCCACGGGCCGGCTCGTCCTGCTGCTGCGGTGCCGGGGCGGGCACCTGCGCCGCACCCCGGGCTCCGGTCTCGCCGGCCTGCGCCCGGTCGGGTCGGAACTGCTCGCCCGGCCCACCGGCCGCGCCGGCCCAGGCGGCACCGGGCTGCTCGGCGGGTGCGCCGGCCCAGGCGGCACCGGGCTGCTCGTGCGGGGTCGACCAGGCGGGCGGCGACTGGTCGCCCTGCGGGGCGTCGGCCCAGGCGGGGCCGCTCTGCTCCCGCCCCGTCCAGGTGGGACGAGGCGGGTTCGCGGGCGGGTTCCAGCCACCGGGCTCACCCTGCGACGGCGCCGGTGCGGCACCCCAGGTGGCGGTCGCCGGCTGGTCGGCCTGCTGGCCCCAGGCGGGTGCGCCGGACTGCTCGTCCGGTCCCCAGGCGGGGGCGGGCGGGGTCGCGCGGCCGGTCGGCGGGGGCGGGGCCCAGCCGAGGTCGGGGGCGGCGGGATACCCGTTGTCCTGGTGCGCGGGGCGGTCGCCGTACGGCGCCGGTCCACCTGCGCCCGGCGACACCTCGCCCGGCTCCTGGCCAGGGCGGTGCGGGGCCTCGGACGTCATGGGTGCGCCTCCTCCATCACATGTCGGCCGCCGATGCCGATCGGGGACCGTCGGCATGGTTGCCGGCGTCGCCGGCGGGTACCGGCCGTGCGGGCTCCCCGCACCGTATCCGGTGGCCGCCCGGAGGCGTCCGGGGAGCACCGGTCGTCACCCACCGTCGCCGCTCGGTGTCGATCGGCTTCTATCGGCCCGCTGTGCTCGCCGGACCGGTGGGTGGCGACCGAGACCCACCGTACCGGGCGGTGCAGCGAGGTGGAATCCCGGTGTCAATCGCACCCGAAACGCCGAGGACCCGCCCGGTGCGACCGGACGGGTCCTCGAACTGGAGGAGGTGAGAAAAGTCTTGGTGCGTCAGCTCATGTGACGCTGGGCGATGGCGAGAAGCTCGTCGCGGACCGCGGGCGAGTTGGCGGAACGCAGCGCGTGCTCGATGGCGCGGGCGCGGCGGTTGGCGTCGCGGCGGGTGCGGATTCGCTCGATCATGCTCATCTGGGTCTCTCCTCCTGGCTATTCGGTTGTCAGCCCCTTGATGTCTCTATTGAAGCGCAAAACGCGGCCAGATTCCATCGATTAGTAGGTGAGCTGAACCACGGACCTTCGGATCGTAGGTCAACACCCCGTCAGCGCCGACGATTCTTTCCGAAACGGCAACGGCCGGTGTGCCGGGCGTTCACCCGTGGCACACCGGCCGTCGGCTGGTGCGAGGAACCGTCAGGTCCAGGCGAGCAGCGCCGCCTCCGGGTCGGCCAGGAAGTCCCCGATGTCGCGGAGGAACTTCGAACCGAGCTCACCGTCGATGATCCGGTGGTCGAAGGAGAGACCCAGCGTGGTCACCAGGCGCGGCTTGACCTTGCCCTTGTGCACCCACGGCATCTCGCGTACGGCGCCGAAGGCGAGGATCGCCGACTCGCCCGGGGGCAGGATCGGCGTACCGGTGTCGACGCCGAAGACGCCGACGTTGGTGATGGTCAGCGTGCCGCCGGACATGTCGGCCGGGGAGGTCTTCCCGGTCTTCGCCGTCTGCACCAGCGCCGTCATCGCGTCGGCCAGCTCGCGCAGCGAGAGCCGCCCGGCGTCCTTGATGTTCGGCACGATCAGGCCGCGCTCGGTGGCCGCCGCGATGCCGAGGTTGACGTACTCCTTGACCACGATCTCGTCGCCGGCCCAGGTCGAGTTGACCATCGGGTACCGCTTGACCGCCAGCAGCACCGCCTTCGCCACCAGCAGCAGCGGCGAGACGCGGACGTCCCGCCACTCCCGCCGCTCGCGCAGCCGGTCCAGGGCCTTCATCGCCCGGGTCACGTCGACGGTCAGGAACTCCGTCACGTGCGGGGCGGTGAACGCCGAACGGGACATGTTCTCGGCGGTGAGCTTGCGTACCCCCTTGACCGGGATGCGCTGCTCGCGGTCCGCGCCGAAGCTCGCGGCGGCCGTGGCCGGCGCCGCGACCGTCAGCGGCTCGGCCGCCGCCGGGGTCCCGCTCGCCGCCCGCTGTATGTCCTCCCGCGTGATCGACCCCAACGGACCCGACCCGGTCAGCGTGCCCAGGTCGACGCCGAGGTCCTTGGCGAGCTTGCGCACCGGCGGCTTCGCCAGCACCAGCCCACCGGTTCGCGTACCGCCGGCACCGTTGCCGTTGGCCGGCGCGGTGACCACCGTCTCGACCGCCACCGGCTGCGGAGCCGGGGCGACCGGGGCCGGCGCGGCCTGGGCCGGGGCGGCGGCCTGGGCCGGCACGCCGTCCTTGCGGGCGCGGCGCTTGGCGGGGGCGTTACGGGGGCCGTAGCCGACCAGCACGGCGGTACGGCCGCCCGGGGCCACACCACCGATCAGGCCCGGCTCGACCATGCCCTCCTCGGGGGCGATCTCCACCGCCGCCAGCGAGGCCGCCGACGGGGTGGGGAGGGCCGACGACGGGGCGGCGGTGGTCGACTCCTCGATCGGGCCCGCGCCCGGGTCGGTGTCGATCGAGATGATCGGCGTGCCGACCTCGACCGTGGTGCCCTCCGGCTGGAAGATCGCCCGCACCTGGCCGGCCCACTTCGCCGGGATCTCGACGGCCGCCTTCGCCGTCTCCACCTCGACGATCGGCTGGTTCAGCTCGATGACGTCGCCCACCTTGACCAGCCAGGCGAGGATTTCGCCCTCGGTCAGGCCCTCGCCCAGGTCGGGGAGGTTGAACTCCTTGATCCGCGACATGCCGCTCACCAGCCGAAGGTGCGGTCGACGGCGTCGAGCACCCGGTCGAGGTCGGGCAGGTACTCCTCCTCCACCCGGCTGGCCGGGTAGGGGGTGTCGAAGCCGGTGACGCGCAGCACCGGGGACTCCAGTGAGTAGAAGCACTCCTCGGTGATCCGGGCCGCGATCTCCGAGCCCAGGCCCAGGTTGCCCGGGGCCTCGTGGACGACCACGCAGCGGCCGGTGCGCTTCACCGACTCGTACGCGGCGGTGAGGTCCAGCGGGGAGAGCGTGCGCAGGTCGATGACCTCCAGCTCCCGGCCGTCCTCGGCGGCGGCGGTCGCCGCGTCCAGGGCGGTCCGCACCATCGGCCCGTACGCCAGCACGGTGGCGTCGGTGCCGGCCCGGGCGACCCGGGACGAGTGCAGCGGGTACGCCGCGTCGAGCGGGGCGTCCAGCTCGACCGGCCCCTTCTCCCAGTAGCGCCGCTTCGGCTCCAGGAAGACGATCGGGTCGTCCGACGCGATCGCCTGCTGGATCATCACGTACGCGTCCTGCGGGTTCGCGCAGGTCACCACCTTCAGGCCGGCGGTGTGCGCGAAGTACGCCTCGGGCGACTCGGAGTGGTGCTCGACCGCGCCGATGCCACCGCCGTAGGGGATCCGGATCACCATCGGGATGGTGACCTTGCCCTGCGACCGGTAGTGCATCTTCGCCACCTGCGACACGATCTGGTCGTACGCGGGGTAGACGAAGCCGTCGAACTGGATCTCGCAGACCGGGCGGAAGCCGCGGATGGCGAGGCCGACCGCGGTGCCGATGATGCCGGACTCGGCCAGCGGGGTGTCGATCACCCGCTGGTCGCCGAAGTCCTTCTGGAGCCCGTCGGTGATCCGGAAGACGCCGCCCAGCTTGCCGACGTCCTCGCCCATGATGACGACCTTCGGGTCGTTCTCCAGGGCCTTGCGCAGACCGGTGTTCAGGGCCTTGCCGAGGGTGAGCGTCTCCGTGGCCATCAGTGGGCGCTCCCCTCGAACGACTCCATGTACTTGGTGAACTGGGCCCGCTGCTCGTCGAGTTCGGGCGACCCGTGCGGGTAGACGTGGTCGAACATGGTCACCGGCTGCGGGTTGGGCATGTTGAGCACCCGCTCGCGCAGGTGCACCGACTCGGTGCGGGCCTGCTCGTCGACCTCGGTGAAGAACGACTCGTCGGCGATCTGCTGGTTGACCAGGAACGCCTTCATCCGGGCGATCGGGTCCTTGGCCTGCCAGGCCTCGACCTCGCTGGCGATCCGGTACCGGGTCGGGTCGTCGGAGGTGGTGTGCGCCCCCATCCGGTAGGTGTACGCCTCGATCAGGCTGGGGCCCTGGCCGAGCCGGGCATTGTCCAGCGCGTGCCGGGTCACCGCGTACGACGCGAGCACGTCGTTGCCGTCCACCCGGACACCGGGGAAGCCGAAGCCGCCGGCCCGCTGGTAGAGCGGGACGCGGGTCTGCCGCTCCAGCGGCTCGGAGATGGCGTACTGGTTGTTCTGGCAGAAGAACACCAGCGGGGCGTTGAAGACGCTGGCCCAGACGAACGCCTCGTTGACGTCGCCCTGGCTGGTGGCGCCGTCGCCGAAGTAGGCGATCACCGCCTCGCCGTCCTCGGTGCCGGTCCGGCCGTCCATGTGGACGCCCATGGCGTACCCGGTCGCGTGCAGGGTCTGCGCCCCGATCACGATCGTGTACATGTTGAACTTGAACTCGTTCGGGTCCCAGCCGCCCTGGTCGACGCCGCGGAACAGGCCGAGCGGCATGATCGGGTCGATGCCCCGGCAGTAGAGGACGCCGTGCTCCCGGTAGGTCGGGAAGGCCATGTCCTGGCTGCGCAGCGCGCGCCCGGAGCCGACCTGGGCCGCCTCCTGGCCGAGCAGGCTGGCCCAGAGGCCCAGCTCGCCCTGGCGCTGCAACGCGGTGGCCTCGGCGTCGAGCTTGCGGACCAGCACGAGGTCGCGGTAGAGCCCGCGGTACTCCTCGTCGGTGAAGTCGACGCGGTACTCGGTGCCGTCCGGCCCGAACGCGCTCTCGATCCGCTCGCCCTCGGGCGTCAGCAGCTGTACGAGCTCCGGCTCGCCGGTGGCCGCCGAGGCGGCTCGCTTGGAACGGGGTGCGGCCCGCCGGCTGCGGGTGGTGACCCCGGGGTCGCCCTTTGCCATCCGTCTCTCCCTGTCGTGTCTGCGCCGGCGCCGGGGGGTGACCCGTTCCGCGCAAATCGTGCGCCCGCCCGGCCGGTGCCGGGCTGGTTCCTGGCGGCCGCGCCTAGCCCCGGTGAGGGTTGCCGCGCGGCGTGAGCCGGATTCTGGGACGAACCCGGTTCGGGAGCGCCGGCGCCGTACCGCGCCTGCCGCGAGGGTGCGCGGAGGTCGCGGCTGCGTTGCCGTCGTGCCTGAATGATTGCAGAGGAGGTGAGCGGGCCCACAGTACGGCCTCCCCGGCGGTGGACGTTTGTCTGCTTCTCGACCCATCGAGGTATTTGTCATCGTAGCCTCGTCCGGCTCGACCGGACCGACGGACAATTTGTGTGTCGACACGCTGTGGCGCCTGGTGAACTGAACGTCACTGGTTCAAGCTGACCAGGGGCGGGAAGTGCCTTTTGTCCGTTTCGACGGCGGCTTCCCGGCGTACCCGCATGTCCGTGGTCGACGACGAGGAGAACCGGTGCCCGAGCCAGCAGCAGGTCCCGAGTTCCCCGGTCGTCACCGGGTGCCGGCCGGCGGCTACCGCCGCGTCGTCGGCGCGCACCGGGCCGCCGGTCTCGGCGGGCCCAGCCGCGGCTACCTCTTCACCGTGGCGCTGTTGGCCGGCACCGCCTCGATGCCGATCCTCGCCGCGCTCAGCGCCGGGTCGGCCACCGTGGGGAGCACGGCCCTGCCCAACAGCAGCACACCGTTCCTGCCGACCCCCTCGATCGGGCCGGTGGTGGTGCCGGTGCCGGCCACCGGGCAGCCCGCGCTCCCGTCGCCCGGCGTACCGACCACGGTGCCGCCCCGGCCGGCCGCGCCCGCAGCCGCGGTGGCGGGCGGGTCAGCCGCGGCGGCACCCGTCCGACCGGCCGCCCCGGACCCGGCGTCGGCGCGGCGGCCCCGGTCGGTGCCGGCCCCGCCCAGCAGGTCGGCCGCCCCGGTGCCGTCCCGCAGCGGCTCGCCCTCCCCGTCGCCCAGCGGCTCACCGGGCCCGTCCCCGAGCCCGTCACCGGTCGACCCGCCGAGCCCCGATCCGTTGCCCCTGCCCACCGTCACGCTCTCCCTGCCGGTCCCCGACCCGACCCCCGCCGCGACGCCGGGAGGCGGGGACCCCTCCGGCTCGACGGTCCCGTCGCCGAGCCCGTCCGCCGCCTCGTCGGCACCGTGCGACCCGACGCCGACGACCACCGCGACCGGGTTCCGTCCCGGCCGCACCCTCGGCTCCCGCCCGGCCGCGGTCCGGTCCACGCGACCGGCCCGTACGCCGGCCCGGCCGGTCCCGCCGGCCCACCGCGCGGCGGTCCGGCCGGCGGTCCGGCCGGCACCACCGGCTCCCCGGGAGGCGACGCGGCCGGTTCCCGTGCCGGTGGCGGAGGTTCCGGCGCCCGCGCCGCAGCGCCCGCCCGTCCCCCGGGAGGCCGTCGACGTGCCGATCCCCGTCGGAGGGAGCTGGCCGTCCGTGCGGCTCTCCCTCCTCTTCGGAGCCCACTGAGGTCGGTGTCCCCGGGTGGACGTCGCCGGCAGGCCGAGCCGTCAGTGGTCCGGGCGGAGCATGGGCGGGTGCAGGTGGGTGGCGGGGCCGCGCCGGAACAACTGGGCGGGTCGGCCCCGGTCCCCCTCGGTGGAGCGGCCGACCGGCTCGACGAAGCCGGGCGTGCCGGTGACCTTGCGGTGGAAGTTGCGCGGATCCAGGCGGGTGCCCCAGACCGTCTCGTAGACGGCCCGCAGTTGCGCCACGGTGAACTCGGCCGGGCAGAAGGCGCCGGCCAGCGGCGTGTACTCCAGTTTGGCGCGGGCGCGTTCCAGCCCGTCGGCGAGGATCCGGTCGTGGTCGAAGGCGAGCTGACCGGGGGTGAGCCGGGAGACCGGCAGCCACTCGGCCGAGGCGGCGTCGCTGCCGGCGACCGGGGTTGGCAGGTCGGGCAGCAGGGCCAGCCACGCCACCGTCACCACCCGGCCGCGCGGGTCCCGCTCCGGCCGGCCGTACGTGCCGAGTTGTTCCAGGTGGCCGGCGGGCTCGGGTAGCCCGGTCTCCTCGGTCAACTCGCGGGCCGCCGCGTCGGGCAGGTCCTCGTCGATGCCGACGAAGCCGCCGGGCAGCGCCCAGCACCCCTCGTACGGCGGGATGCCGCGCCGGACCAGCAGCACGCTCAGCTCGTCCGCGCGGACGGTGAGTACGACCAGGTCGACCGTCACGGCGAAGGGCGGGTACTCGGGCATCTCTTTATCACCACCTTGACGATAACTTAGCAGAGCAGTTATCGTCGGATGGACGAAAAAGGGGAGGAACTGATCATGGCTGATGTGACGAGACGGCTGTTCCTGCGCCACCTGCGCGGCACGCCGACCAACTGGGTCCGGCTGCACGTCGCCGGCAAGCTCCGCCGCGAGGGCACCGGGCAGTCCTTCTGGTACCGGCCGCTCAACGCGGTGCTCAGCGAGGTGCCGGTGGACGACCGGGAGCTGCCGCTGCTCTTCCACGCCCGGACCGGCGACTTCGCCGACATCACCGTCCAGGCCACCGTGACCTACCGGGTCGCCGACCCGGCCCGCGCCGCCGGCCGCCTCGACTTCTCCGTCGACCCGCGTACCGGCACGGCCCGCTCGCGCCCGCTCGACCAGGTCGCCACCCTGCTGGCCGAGCTGGCCCAGCAGCCCGCCCTGGACCTGCTCGCCCGGGTGCCGCTGGCCGAGGCGCTGACCACCGTCGCGCCCGTCCGCGAGGCGGTCTCCGGCGCGCTCGGCGACGACCCCCGCCTCACCGACCTCGGCGTCGCGGTGGTCAGCGCCCGGGTGGTGGCGATCCGCCCCGAACCCGAGCTGGAACGGGCCCTCCAGACCCCGACCCGGGAGGCCGTCCAGGTCCAGGCCGACCGGGCCACCTACGCCCGCCGCGCCCAGGCCGTCGAACAGGAACGCGGCATCGCCGAGAACGAACTCCAGAACAAGATCGAGCTGGCCCGCCGGGAGCAGCAGCTCGTCGAGCAGCACGGCGCGAACACCCGCCGCCGCGCCGAGCTGGACGCCGACGCCGAACTCGCCGCCGCGCAGGGCAAGGCGGAACGCGAGAAGGTCGCCAACGCCGCGGCCGCCGAGCGGGCCCGGGTGCTGGCCGCCGCCGAGGCGGAGAAGGAGCGCGTCCTGGCCGGCGGCGCGGCCGAGAAGGAACGGCTGCTCGCGGCGGCCCGCGCCGACGGCGTACGCGCGGTCGGCCACGCCGAGGCCGAGGCGGAGGCGGCGAAGCTGGCCGCGTACGCCGACCTGCCGCCGGAGGTGCTGCGGGCCCTGACGGTCCGCGAGATCGCCGGGCAGCTCCCGCAGATCGGCCAGCTCACCGTCACCCCCGACGTGGTGACCGACCTGCTCGCGCGGCTGGCACCGGGCCGGTGAGCGCGACCCTGGCCCCCCGGGTGGTCGTGGTGAGCCGCCGCAGCGAGCTGGACGAGCTGCTGGCCCGGCACGGCACCCGCGCGGCGGCGGCCTGGTACCTGCGGGAGCGGGGCCGGGACCTGGCCGAGGTCGTCGACCGGCACGACGCCCTCCAGGCGGCGCTGACCACGGTCGGCGCCGCCGTCCCGGCCGACTGGCGACGCGGCGCGGTGGACCGCGACGACCTGCCCCGGTTCCTGTTCGGGCCGGAGGACGTGGTGGTCGCGGTCGGCCCGGACGGCCTGGTCGCCAACGTGGCGAAGTACCTCGACCGGCAGCCGGTGGTCGGCGTCGACCCGGAACCCGGGCGCAACGCCGGCGTCCTGGTGCGGTTCACCGCCGGGCAGCTCGCCGGCCTGCTGCCGGCGGTCGCCGCCGGTGCCGCGCCCACCCGGGGCCGCGCCATGGTCCGGGCCGCGCTCGACGACGGGCAGGAGCTGGTCGGCCTCAACGAGGTGTACGTCGGCCACGCCTCCCACCAGTCCGCCCGCTACCTGCTCACCGTCCCCGACGGCCAGCCGACCCGGCGGGAACGGCACTCCTCCTCCGGGGTGGTGATCGGCAGCGGTACGGGGGCGACCGGCTGGTGCGCGTCCATCGCGCGCGACCGTCCGGGTGCGCCGCGCCCGCCCGCCCCGGAGGAGGCGGCGCTCTGCTGGTACGTCCGCGAGGCGTGGCCCTCCCCGGTCACCGGGGTCAGCCTCACCGCCGGCCGGATCACCGGCGCCGAACGGCTGGAACTGGTCGCCGAGTCCGACGGGCTGGTCGCCTTCGCCGACGGCCTGGAGGCCGACCGGCTGGCGCTGAGCTGGGGGCAACGCCTCACCGTCGACGTCGCCCCCCAGCGCCTGACCCTCGTCGAACCGTGACGGGGGCCGGACCTCAGGCGGGGTCGTCGGTGAGGCGGTGGCGGTTCGCCTCGATCCAGGCGTCCAGGGCGGCCGGGTCGTCGGGGTCGACGCCGTCGGCCATCAGCTGGGCCACCGCCGCCGTCGCCGGGCTGCGCCGCTCACCGGTGCTGTAGAGGCGGGCGAACTCGGGGACCATCTCCTCGATCGCCTCGTCGGTCCGGCGCGCCGCCGTCTCCGGCAGTCCCTTCCAGCGGGCCGCGTACGCCGCCCAGGCGCGCAGCACCCGGGGCAGCATGGCGGCGTCGTCCATGTCCAGCACGGCGCGTCGGTGCACCCAGTCCAGCAGGAACAATTCGGCCACCGTCGGGCTCCACCGCATCGGGTCGGCGTCGGTGAAGCTCTCCGCGTGGTCGAGCAGCAGGCCCAGGCAGAAGTGCAGGGAGGGCAGCTCCGGGCCGTCCACGGCGTCCAGGCCGAAGCGGGCGGCCTCCGGCGAGTCGAGGAAGCCGCGCAGCAGCGCCGTCCGCCGCTCGTCGGTCAGCGGCTCGGTCGCCCCGGCGCCGGTCCGGACGGCCGGGGCGGGCAGCGCGGCCAGCCGGGCGCCGACCAGTGCCCGGTCGGTGGCGAGCGACCCCTGCGCCGGCAGCTCGGTGAGGTCGTCGGTGACGGCGAGGTGACGGGCCACCTCGGCGTGCATCCGGGCCCCCTCCTCGGTGCGGAACCAGGTCAGCTCGTCCTCGGTGCACATCTCGCGGACCTGCCCGAGGATCCGCTCGGCGGGACCGCCGACGTAGACGTCCTTGATGATGCCGATGTTGTGGTCGACCAGCGCCACCATGGCGTGCTCCGGGCCACCCTCGGCCTCGTCGTACGCGAAGGTGGCCAGGTAGGAGGTCTGGTCGCCGTACACGTCGCCGTAGGCCCAGACGCCGGTCAGGTGGACCCGGCCGAGCTGGCCGGTCCAGGCCGGGGCGAGCGCGCCGGGACGGACCTTGCCGGCTCCCTCGGCGTCGGGGACCAGCGCGGCGAAGACGGCGCGGATGGTGGTGGCGGCGGCGCTGCGTCGTCGGGCGGTGGTGGCGAGGAAGCCGCCGACGAACTCACGGACGGCGTTGTCCCGGTCGGTCTCCGCGACGGAATAGACGCTGCCCAGCAGCGCGGCACCGAGCATCTCCGCGTCGAGGGCGCTGTCGAGCCGCGTCACGTCGCGGGCGGCGTGCAGTACCGCCTCGTAGGGGGTCTGTGGCGTGGCCATGCACCGACCCTACGCCCGCCGTCGGGAGACCGACGGGGTGAGCCGATCAGCGGGTCGCGTCCCGCAGCGCCTCGCGCGCCTGGCCGTAGCGGGTCAGCACGGCCCGCACGGGCACCAGCACGTACTCCTCGCCGACGTTCCCCACCGAGATGGTGAGCCGCCGCTCCGCCCGCTGCCGGGCCCGCCGGGCCGCCCACCGCACCACCGGCCGGGTGAGCGCCGCCACCAGCAGGCCGGCGAGCAGCCCGCCGAGCAGCAGCACCGTCGGCCAGGGCACCTCGCCGAGCCTCGGGTAGTCGAGCGCGGGGAGGCCGAGCGCGCGCAGGCCGTAGCCGAGCGCCAACCAGCCCAGTCCGGCGACGGCGGCGAGGGTGACCAGCCACTGGAGGACGCCGATCACCCGCCACCAGGCGGGCCGCCGGTCCATCCCCAGGTCGGTGCCGGCCACCGCGCGGTCCAGCGCGTCCGGCAGGTCGCCGAGGCGGGACCGGGCCGCGGCGGTCACCGTGGTCGGCCAGGGCGCCGGCAGGCCCGCGCCGGAGCGGTCGCCCACCGCGCGGATCGCCAGCCCGAGCGCCGAGCGCTGGGCGGCGGTCGGATCGGGTACGGAGGTGGCCGCGACCAGGCTCTCCGCTGGCTCGTCGGCGTTCCCGCCCGGTCCGGGCAGGTGCAGCCGGCGCAGCGGATCGGGGCGCAGCTTCCGCCAGCCCTTGACCAGCGGCCAGCCCGTCGTCCCGCCCGCCCGGTGCCGGTACGCCCCCTCGACCGCGTCGGCCACCGACGGCACGCCGGCCGCCCCGGCCAGTGCCCGGGTCAGCTCCCGCGTCGACTCGTCGTCCGGTCCGGTACGCGGCGGCGCGGCGGCCACCAGCGGCTCCAGTCCGGCCACCACGGCGTCCACGTCGCCGGCGAGCCGACGCAGGGCCGCCTGCCGTTCGGCGACCGTACGCTCCAACGCGGCGCGCAGCCCGTCCAGCCCGGCCGGGTCGACGGCGACGGTGGGCAGCAGCGGCACCCCGTCCAGCCCGTCGGCGTCGAGCAGCCGGCGCAGGTCGCCGAGGACCCGGGGCAGCTCGGCCGGGGCCAGCCGGTCGGACTGGTTGAGCACGACCACCGTGACGTCCTTGTGCCGGTGGAACTCGCGCAGGTAGCTGGTGTGGATTACCCGGTCGGCGTACTTCTGCGGGTCGACCACCCAGACCACCAGGTCGACCAGGCCGAGCAGCCGGTCCACCTCCAGCCGGTGGGCCCGCTGCACCGAGTCGAAGTCGGGCAGGTCGAGCAGGACCAGCCCGTGCAGGCCGGACTCGTCGTCGCCGTCGAGCGCGCTCTCCCGGACGAACCGGTGCCGGGGCAGGACGCCGATCCAGTCGAGCAGCCGGCTGGCGCCGTCCAGCGCCCCCCAGACGCAGGCGTGCGCCACGCCGGTGGTCGGTCGGCGGACGCCGACGGGCGAGAGGTCCAGCCGGGCGAGCGCGTTGAAGAGGCTGGACTTGCCGCTGCCGGTGGCCCCGGCCAGGGCGACCACGGTGTGGTCACCGGAGAGCGCGAGCCGGGTGCCGGCCCGTTCCACCA
Source organism: Micromonospora sp. CCTCC AA 2012012 (assembly GCF_040499845.1). Taxonomy (NCBI): domain Bacteria; kingdom Bacillati; phylum Actinomycetota; class Actinomycetes; order Micromonosporales; family Micromonosporaceae; genus Micromonospora; species Micromonospora mangrovi. The sequence goes on along the minus strand of NZ_CP159342.1, from coordinate 5,170,912 downwards.
CGGTGTGCGCGGGCACCAGCTGCGTGTCGGGCACCTGGCCGTCGACCGCGCCGAGGAACCGCTGCACCGCCTGGAGGCGGGCGACCAGCTCGTCGGGATCGACCCGCTGGTCGCCCCGGAACGCCTCGCGCATCCGTCCGACGATGTTGCTCACGGGCGGTCCGTCCCGGCCGGCGGCAGCGCCGGCCCGTCGCTGCGGGACAGCCCGCTGCGGTGGCGGGCGATCTCCACCTGGCCGGCGGCGCGGCGCAGCTCGGCGCCGGTGTCCTCGGGTGGGCGGGCCTCCGCCGTCCGGGTCAGGTAGCGGGCCGCCTCCTCATCGAGCAGCACGCGGACCCGGTCGAGCAGGTCGACCCGCGCCTTGGCGGCCAGGTCGCGTACCGCCTGGTCACCGAAGATCGCCTGGAGGACGGCCTGCGCGGCGACGGTGGTGCCCGCCCCGGTGGCCACCTCCAGTCCGGTGGGGATGAACGCGGTGGAGGCGAAGACGGCGATCATGACGGCGAGGCCGGTGGCGTTCACCGCGTACGCCGCGGTGCGGGCCACGAAGCGCCGGTCGCCGCCCTCGGCCCGGACCAGCTCCAGCACCTCGCGCTGCCAGTCGCGGACCAGCCGCTCGGCGCGTTCGGCGAGGTCGTCCGAGGGGTGGGCCAGCGCCGGGTCGAGCAGCGCCGCACCGGCCGGGTGCGCCTTCCACCCGGTGTACGCGTTCTCCGCCGCCTCGGAGGAGACCCCGCGCAGCAGCGTCACCAGCTGTGACTCGATGGCGGTACGCAGCTCGGCGGCGGGCGCGGGCCGCCCGGTCACCGCGGCGACCACCCGGTCCCGCAGCCGGCCGATCCGCGCCTCCAGGGTGCGGAAGAACTCGCCGGTGCCGACGAACTCCTGCCACCGGGCCAGCACCTCGCCGCGGAGCAGCCGGCCGTCCTTCAGCCCCTGCTCGACGCTCCGTTCCGCCCCCCGGTACGCCGCCCGGACCCGCTCGTCGAGCGCGTCGGCGGCGGCCACCTGCTCGTCGGCGGCGTCGGCGAGGGAATCCACGGCGGGCCGCAGCGCGGCCAGCGCGCCGTCCAGCGTCTGCCGGACCACGGCGGCCCGGGCGTCGGCGTCCGCGGCGAGCCGGGAGAACCAGGCGCTGAGCGGAGCGGTGACCTTGTCGGGCAGCAGGCCCTGGCCGTCCACCCAGGTCTCCGGGAGGACGAAGAGCGGCGCGGCCTCCAGGCCCTGGGCGGCGAGCATCTCCGACAGGTGGGCGGCGATCTCGTCGGCGGCCTCCGGCGGCACCCGGTCGAGCACCATGGCGATCACCGCGCCCCGGGCCCGGGCGCTGCGCAGCAGCTCCCAGGGGACGGCGTCGGCGTAGCGGGCGGCGGTGGTCACGAAGAGCCAGAGGTCGGCGGCGGCCAGCAGCTGCCCGGCGAGGGCGCGGTTGGCGTCGACCACCGAGTCGATGTCGGGGGCGTCCAGGAAGGCCAGCCCGGCCGGGAGCGCGGGCGCGGTGACCAGGTGCAGGGTGCCCGGGTGCTCGCTGGGCTCGTTGGTCCGGGTGAGGCCGGGCAGCAGGTCGCCCTGGCGGAACCAGGCGGAGTCAGCCGGGTTGCAGACCAGCACCGGGGAGCGGGTGGTCGGCCGGAGCACCCCGGCGGCGCTGACCCGGGCCTGCACCAGGCTGTTGACCAGGGTCGACTTGCCGGCCCCGGTGGAGCCGCCGACCACCACGAGCAACGGCGCGTCGAGCCGGGCCAGCCGGGGCAGCAGGTAGTCGTCGAGCTGGTCGGCGAGGCCCGCGGCGGAGCGGCGGGCCGGTTCGGCCGAGGGAAGGGCGAGCGGGAAACGGGCCGCCCCGGTCGCGGCCCGGAGACCGGCGAGGGCGGCGGGCAGACCCGCCGCGCTGGTGGCGGGCCGGTCGTCCCCGGCGTCCGACGATCCGGTACGGGCGGCGACGGCGGGCGTTCCGGCATGGGTGGCGGGATCGCCGTGCGTCGTCACCGCTAAAGCGTGCCCGACCGATGCAAGGGAAGACAACCGGACGGTAATAACGGTCAGGTTGCGTCGGGTCGGCTCAACCTCGACTTGCGGTTTGCCGAAGGCGTGGCACTATTGAGTCAAGTTCACTCAACTTGTGGTGCGGTCGCTGCGGGCGGCCCGCCGGGCAGGGCGAAGGAAACCCCCTCCGACCTGCTCACCGTTACGAAGCGAGGAAGCGAACATGGCACGTGCGGTCGGCATCGACCTCGGCACGACGAACTCCTGCGTCAGCGTTCTCGAGGGCGGTGAGCCCACCGTCATCGCCAACGCCGAGGGCTCGCGGACGACTCCTTCGATCGTCGCGTTCGCCCGCAACGGCGAGGTGCTCGTCGGTGAGGTCGCCAAGCGCCAGGCGGTCACCAACCCCGACCGGACCATCCGGTCCGTCAAGCGGGAGATCGGCACCAACTGGACCGTCGACATCGACGGCAAGAAGTACACCCCGCAGGAGATCTCGGCCCGCACGCTGATGAAGCTGAAGCGGGACGCCGAGGCGTACCTGGGCGAGCAGATCACCGACGCGGTGATCACCGTCCCGGCCTACTTCAACGACGGCCAGCGCCAGGCCACCAAGGAGGCCGGTGAGATCGCCGGCTTCAACGTGCTGCGGATCGTCAACGAGCCGACCGCGGCCGCCCTGGCGTACGGGCTGGACAAGGGCTCCAAGGAGCAGACCGTCCTGGTCTTCGACCTGGGTGGCGGCACCTTCGACGTCTCCCTGCTGGAGCTGGCCGAGGGCGTCGTCGAGGTCAAGTCGACCAGCGGTGACAACCAGCTCGGTGGTGACGACTGGGACCAGCGGATCATCGACCACCTGGTGAAGACCTTCCGGGGCGAGCACGGCATCGACCTGGCCCAGGACAAAATGGCCCTCCAGCGGCTCCGCGAGGCGGCCGAGAAGGCCAAGATCGAGCTGTCGGCGGCCACCACCACCAACATCAACCTGCCGTACATCACCGCCGGCTCGGCCGGCCCGCTGCACCTCGACGTGACGCTGAGCCGGGCCGAGTTCCAGCGGATGACGCAGGACCTGCTGGACCGCTGCAAGGGCCCGTTCGAGCAGGCCGTGAAGGACGCCGGGATCAAGGTCTCCGACGTCGACCACGTCATCCTGGTCGGCGGCTCGACCCGGATGCCGGCCGTCACCGACCTGGTCAAGCAGCTCACCGGCCGCGACCCCAACAAGGGCGTCAACCCGGACGAGGTCGTCGCCGTCGGCGCCGCCCTCCAGGCCGGTGTGCTCAAGGGTGAGGTCAAGGACGTCCTGCTGCTCGACGTGACCCCGCTGAGCCTGGGCATCGAGACCAAGGGCGGCATCTTCACCAAGCTCATCGAGCGCAACACCACCATCCCGACCAAGCGCTCCGAGGTCTTCACCACGGCGGACGACAACCAGCCGTCGGTGCTGATCCAGGTGTTCCAGGGCGAGCGGGAGATCGCGGCCTACAACAAGAAGCTCGGCACCTTCGAGCTGACCGGCCTCCCGCCGGCGCCGCGCGGCGTGCCGCAGATCGAGGTCACCTTCGACATCGACGCCAACGGCATCGTCAACGTGCACGCCAAGGACCTGGGCACCGGCAAGGAACAGAAGATGACGATCACCGGCGGCTCCTCGCTGCCGAAGGACGACATCGAGCGGATGCGCCGGGACGCCGAGGAGCACGCCGACGAGGACAAGCGTCGCCGCGAGGAGGCGGAGACCCGCAACGTCGCCGAGGCGCTCCAGTGGCAGACCGAGAAGTTCCTCGCCGAGAGCGGCGACAAGCTGCCCAGCGAGAACCGGGAGCAGCTCAACGAGGCCCTCGGTGAGCTGCGCGGCGCGCTCGGCGGCCAGGACATCGAGAAGATCAAGGCGGCCCACGAGCGGCTGGCCCAGGTCTCTCAGCAGGCCGGCTCGCTGCTCTACGCCCAGCAGGGCGAGCAGGGTGAGCAGCCGGGTGCGGCCGGGCCGGGCGCGGGTGCGACCGGTGGCGCGCAGGCCGGCGGCGCCGACGACGTGGTCGACGCGGAGATCGTGGACGAGGACGGCAAGAAGTGACGTGCCGCCGTCGGACCCGTACTCACGGCAGAGGGATGAGGTAACCGCATGACGGAGAAGCCACGAGCCGCCGACCCGGGCTCCGGGTCGGCGCCGGGTGGCTCCGCGCGCACCGGGCAGTCCGCCGGTGAGGAACCGCGGGTCGTCATCCGTGACAAGCGCAAGCTCGGCAAGACCGGGGAACCGTCGGCCGCCGCCGACGCCGCGGCCGACGCGCCGGCCGAAGGGCTGGTCGAGGACGCCGAGGTCGTCGTCGACGAGATCGAGGTCGAGGCGGACGCGGTCGACGGCCCGCCGCCCGCCGGTCCGCCGGTGGTGGACGCCCCGGCCCAGCCGGTGGAGCCGGGCGGTTCGCCGCTCGGCGCCGAACTGGAGTCCCTCCGCGGCGACCTCGACGAGCGGACCCGGGACCTCCAGCGGGTGTCGGCGGAGTACGCCAACTACCGCAAGCGGGTCGACCGGGACCGCAGCCTGGTCCAGGAGCAGGCGACCGGCTCGGTGCTGGCCGCGCTGCTGCCGATCCTCGACGACCTGGACCGGGCCCGCGAGCACGGCGACCTGGTGGGGCCGTTCGGCACGGTGGCCGAGCAGCTCACCAGCGCGCTGGGCAAGTTCGGCTTGACCGCCTTCGGCGAGCAGGGCGACCCGTTCGATCCGACCCGGCACGAGGCGGTGGCCCACCAGACCTCCGCCGACGTGACCGAACCGACCTGCGTGCAGGTCATGCGCCGGGGCTACCAGCTCGGCGAACGGTTGCTGCGGCCGGCCCTGGTCGCGGTGGCCGACCCGGAGTAGTGCCGACCCGTGCCGTCCCGCCCGCCCGTCGAGGGCGGGCGGGACGTCCGGGGTACGTCCCGTGGAAGGGGGTGGACCGGTGAGTTCCAAGGACTGGATCGAGAAGGACTACTACGCCGCGCTCGGTGTGGAGAAGTCCGCCTCCTCGGACGAGATCAAGAAGTCGTACCGGAAGCTGGCCCGGGAGTCGCACCCGGACCACAACCCCGGTGACCCGAAGGCCGAGGAGCGGTTCAAGACCGTCTCCGAGGCGTACGCCGTGCTCGGCGACGAGAAGAAGCGCCGCGAGTACGACGAGATGCGTTCCCTCTTCGGCTCCGGCGCGTTCCGCCGCAACGCCCGCGGCGCGGGTCAGCCGGGCGGCGGGATGCCGTTCGACGTCTCCGACCTCTTCGGCGGCGCGGCCGGTGGCGGCGGTGCCGACACCCGCTTCGGCGGTGGCGGTTTCACCGACCTGTTCAGCACGATCTTCTCCGGCGGTGCCGGTGGCGCCGGTGGGGCGGCCCGGGCCCGTGGACCGGCCCGCGGCCGGGACATCGAGACCGAGGTGGCGCTGGACTTCTCCGACGCCGTACGCGGAGTGACCCTGCCGCTCTCGCTGCGCGCGCCCGGTGTCTGCGACACCTGCCACGGCAACGGGGCGAAGCCCGGCACCCAGCCGGTGACCTGCCAGGTCTGCCACGGTGCCGGGGTGACCACCCGCAACCAGGGGTCGTTCAGCTTCTCCGAGCCGTGCCGCAACTGCCAGGGCGTGGGCACGGTCGTGGAGGAGAAGTGCCCGGAGTGCCAGGGCACCGGAGCGGTCACCAAGACCCGGACGCTGAACGTCCGCTTCCCCGCCGGGGTCGCCGACGGCCAGCGGATCCGGCTGGCCGGGCGGGGTGAGCCCGGTGAGCGGGGTGGCCCGGCGGGCGACCTGTTCGTCCAGGTGAAGGTCCGCCCGGACGAGCTGTTCGGGCGTACCGGGGACGACCTGACCCTGACGGTGCCGGTCACCTTCGCCGAGGCCGTGCTCGGCACGGACCTGCGGGTGCCCACCCTCGACGGCACGGTGACCCTGCGGGTGCCGCCGGGTACGCCGAGCGGCCGGGTGTTGCGGGCCCGGGGCAAGGGCGTGGTGCGCAAGGACGGTCGGGCCGGTGACCTGCTGGTCACCCTCGACGTGGTGGTGCCGGCGAAGGTGTCGGACGAGGCGCGGGCGGCGCTGGAGGCGTTCGCGGAGCAGACCCCGCCGGCCGCGCGGGAACATCTCGACGCGCGGGTGCGTCGGTTCAGTTGACCCGGTGTGAGGCAGCGGAGGTGAGCGGGGATGTCGCAGGAGTTCGTCGGCTCGGGTGACCCTGCCTACGAGGCCAAGGTGCTGATGATCTCGGTCGCGGCGCGGATGGCGGGCATGCACCCGCAGACCCTGCGCCAGTACGACCGGCTGGGGCTGGTGCAGGCCGGCCGGGCGGCCGGCGGCGGTCGCCGCTACAGCGTCCGGGACGTGGTGCTGCTCCGTGAGGTGCAACGGCTCAGCCAGGACGACGGGATCAACCTGGCCGGGGTCAAGCGGATCATCGGCTTGGAGCAGCTGCTGGAGCAGGCGCAGCAGCGGGTGGCCCGGCTGGAGGCCGAGCTGGACGCTGCGTACCGGCGGATCGCCGAGCTGGAGTCGTTGGGCGGCTTCGCGCGCGGCGACCTGGTCCCCACCAACCGCACCTCCACCGCCCTGGTCGTCTGGCGTCCCCGCCGCACCGACCGCTGACCGTCTCCGCACGAGATCGTGGACAGTTGCCGTTCCTGGTGAACGGGGACTGTCCACGATCGTTTCTCGGCCCTGATGGAGAAAGGGGCGCGGGGGTGGGGAGGGCTCGGTTACCCTGTGAAACGGGATCAGCTCCCGCAATTCGGACGCCAAGCTGACGGGGGAGCCGTGGCGGATTCGGCAGCGAAGAAGGTGGCGGAACAGGCCGAGGACCGGCTGGAGAAGGTGGCCGAGAACGTCCGCGAGAAGTTCGAGGGCATCACCGGGCGCCGGTTCTCGGACGCGGTCCGGGACGGCCGCTTCGCCGACCAGGTCGACCACGGCGTCGACCGGGGTCGGGCCGACGTGAAACGCCGCGAGCAGGGTGGATCGCCCGACTGACGATCCACCGACGTGCGGGCCGGGACCCACGGGGGGTCCCGGCCCGTTCGCTGTCCAAGCCGCACTCCTCGTCGCCGGCATGGCGGCGTCGAAGGGCGACGGAGGTCCCACTCGGGCGGGCCCGGACCCCGCCGAGGGCGGACCCGGCGGGCGGGTCAGCCGAGGCGGCGGTTCTCCCGGACCAGGCCACCCTCGCACCAGTCCCGGTAGACGAAGAGGTCGGGGCGGGCCAGCAGCACCCGGCTGTTGTGCGCCCAGTTGCGCATCAGGTCGTCGCCGGCCCGTTCGGCCTGCTCGACCAGCTTGCGGAAGCGGCGCTTGGGGTGCGCCCGGAAGTTCGTCCGGATGCCGTCGGCGGCATAGATGTAGAGGCAGTGCAGGGCGAACCGGCGGGCCGGGCAGGCCGGGTCCATGGCCAGCTCGAAGAGGGTCTGCACCAGGTGGTCACCGGCGACCAGCAGGTCCCAGTCCGGCGGCATGGAGGCCAGCGGCACCGAGTCGGGCTGGTAGGCCCAGGCCCGCAGCTCCGCCGGGGACGGGTCGACCGGGTTGGCAAAGCCGTGGAACGTCGACTCCTGCACGCTCACCGGCCAACCTTCCGCTTTCGCTGGCGGGGGCTCCGGCCACCCGCGGACCCTGGCTGCTGGGGCGACACGGTAACGCGGTTTCGCTGATCAGGGGAAGGGCTGTCCGACATCAATTCGGCAACCGTTGGCCGGGCCGGGTCCCACCGTACGGTCGACCCGGCCCGACGCAGTGACCGCCGTCAGTCCGGGACCGGCACCGGTTCCGGCCGACGGGTCGCGGCCCGGCGGCGCAGCCACCGCTTGAACCACGGGAAGTCCGGCAGCCGGGCCAGCATCGGCCCGGTCACCACGGTGATCAGCACGTACGCCGTGGCGAGCGCGGCGAGCTTCGGTTCGACCGGGGACGCGGCGGCGACGGCGAGCCCCGCGATGACGATGGAGAACTCGCCGCGCGGTGTCAGTGCGAACCCGGCCCGCCAGCGACCGGGTTCGGCGATCCCGGCCCGGCGGGCCGCCAGGTAGCCGGTCAGCAGCTTCGTGCCCATGGTGACCACGGCCAGCGCGAAGGCGGGCAGCAACACCGGCGGCATGTCCAGCGGGTCGGTGACCAGCCCGAAGAACACGAAGAAGACCGCGGCGAAGAGGTCCCGCAGCGGGGAGAGCAGCTCCGTCGCGTGGTGCGCCACCGGCCCGGAGAGCGCGATGCCGACCAGGAACGCGCCGACCGCCGCCGAGACCTGGAGCTTGGCCGCCACGCCGGCGACCAGCAGGGTCAGGCCGAGTACGCCGAGCAGCAGCGCCTCCGGGTCCTTGGCGGAGAGCGCGGCGGAGATCAGGTGGCCGTACCGGATCGCGACCGCCAGCACGACGACCACGGTGAGCACCGCGACGGCCAGCGCCACCCCGCCCTTGACCAGGCCGACCCCGGCGAGCAGCGCGGTGACCAGCGGCAGGTAGAGGGCCATCGCCAGGTCCTCGATCACCAGTACGGAGAGGATCACCGGGGTCTCCCGGTTACCGACCCGACCCAGGTCGCCGAGGACCTTGGCGATCACGCCCGACGAGGAGACCCAGGTGACCCCGGCGAGCACCACCGCGGCCACCCAGCCCCAGCCGAGCAGCAGCGCGAACGCGAAGCCCGGTACGGCGTTGAGCACCGCGTCGATCAGGCCGGCCGGCGCGGCGGAGCGGAGGTTGCCGACCAGCTCGTTGGCGCTGTATTCCAGGCCGAGCATGACCAGCAGCAGGATGACGCCGATCTCCGCGCCGACGGCGAAGAACTCCTCGCTGGCGTTGAGCGGCAGCAGGCCGCCGTGGCCGAAGGCGAGCCCGGCGAGCAGGTAGAGGGGAATGGGGGAGACGCCGACCCGGCGGCTGAGTCGACCGAGGAGGCCCAGCAGGAGCAGCAGCGCGCCGACCTCGACGAGCAGAGTCGTGGTTTCGTGCATCCGCCTCAGCCGTCCGGGTCACTGTCGGCGAGGATGGCGGTCACCCCGTCGAGACCCTGGCGGGTCCCCACCACGACCACCACGTCACCGGCCGCGAAGCGGAAGGTGGGGTCCGGCGAGACGATCACCTCGCCCTGCCGCAGCACCGCCACGATGGAGGCGCTGGTCCGGGTACGCGCCCTGGTGTCGCCGAGCCGCTTGTTGACGTACTTCGAGCCGGCCGGGATGGCGATCTGCTCGGTGAGCAGCCCGGCGGCCTGCTCGCGCAGCCCGGAGAGCTGGCCGAGCATCAGCGACGCACCGAGGATGTCGGCGAGCGCCTCCGCCTCGTCGTCGGTCAACGGGATGTCGGCCTGGCAGGCGTCGGGATCGTCGGGGTCGTAGAGGACGAGGTCCCGACGGCCGTTGCGGTGGGAGACGACTCCCAGCCGACGGCCCGATTCGGTCACCAGGTCATGACGTACGCCGATTCCCGGAAGGGCAGTCTGTTCGACACGTACTCGCACCGAGGCAAGGCTACCGGCAGATCGTCGCCGATGATCGGTCGAAGGGGACGCGTGAGGCGGCGGCGGTCGGATCAGGTCGACGGGGTCCTTCGGCTTCCGGTGAGGCAAGAGTGATCCAGGTCACATGGCTGGAGTTGAGCGGAATAGACTCAACTCTGGTTGTGTCCTTCCTAGTGGACACGCCGATCCGGGGGAGCCCATGAACACGGAACGTCTCACCACCAAGAGCCGCGAAACCATCACCGGTGCCGTCGCCCTGGCCAACCAGCGCGGGCACGCCACCGTCGAGCCCTGGCACCTGCTGCTGGCGTTGCTGGACACCGAGGGTTCCACCGCCGCCGGCCTGCTGCGCGCCGTCGGGGCCGACCCCGCCGAGCTGCGCCGGGTCGCGCAGCGCTCGGTCGACGCGCTGCCCGCCGCCCGCGGCTCGAGCATCGCCGAGCCCACCCTGGCCCGGGAGTTCGTCAACGCCATCGGCGCCGCCGAGCAGATCGCCCGGCCGCTCGGCGACGAATACACCTCCACCGAGCACCTGCTGGCCGGCCTCGCCCGGGTCGGCGGCGCGGTCTCCGTCGCGCTGAAGAACTCCGGCGCCACCGAGGAGAACCTGGTCGCCGCCTTCCCGACCGTGCGGGGCGGGGACCGGCGGGTCACCACCGCCGACCCCGAGCAGACCTACCAGGCCCTCGCCAAGTACGGCGTCGACCTGACCGCCAGCGCCCGCGACGGCAAGATCGACCCGGTGATCGGCCGGGACTCGGAGATCCGCCGGGTGATCCAGGTGCTCTCCCGGCGTACGAAGAACAACCCGGTGCTGATCGGTGAGCCGGGCGTCGGCAAGACCGCCATCGTCGAGGGTCTCGCCCAGCGGATCGTCGCCGGTGACGTGCCCGAGTCGCTGCGGGACAAGAAGCTCGTCTCGCTCGACCTCGGCGCGATGGTGGCCGGCGCGCAGTACCGCGGCCAGTTCGAGGAGCGGCTGAAGTCCGTCCTGGAGGAGATCAAGAACTCCAACGGGCAGGTCATCACCTTCCTCGACGAGCTGCACACCGTCGTCGGCGCCGGCAAGGGCGAGGGCTCGATGGACGCCGGCAACATGCTCAAGCCGATGCTGGCCCGCGGCGAGCTGCGGATGGTCGGCGCGACCACCCTCGACGAGTACCGCGAGCACATCGAGAAGGACCCGGCGCTGGAGCGCCGCTTCCAGCCGGTGCTGGTCGGCGAGCCGACCATCGAGGACACCATCGGCATCCTGCGCGGGCTCAAGGAGCGCTACGAGGTGCACCACGGCGTACGCATCACCGACGCCGCGCTGGTCGCCGCCGCCGCGCTCTCCGACCGCTACATCACCGACCGGTTCCTGCCGGACAAGGCGATCGACCTGGTCGACGAGTCCGCGTCCCGGCTGCGCATGGAGATCGACTCCCGGCCGGTCGAGGTGGACGAGATCGAGCGGGCGGTCCGCCGCCTGGAGATCGAGGAGATGGCGCTGGCCAAGGAGCCGGACGCCGCTTCCGCCGAGCGCCTCGAACGGCTCCGCAAGGAGCTGGCCGACAAGCGCGAGCAGCTCACCGCCCTCTCCGAGCGCTGGCAGCTGGAGAAGAGCCACATCACCAGGCTCTCCACCGCCAAGGAGGAGCTGGAGCGGCTCAGCGGCGAGGCCGAGCGGGCCGAGCGCGACGGCGAGCTGGAGCGCGCCGCCGAGCTGCGCTACGGCAGGATCCCGGCCCTCAAGGCCGACCTGGCCAGGGCCGAGGAGGAGCTGGCCGGGCTCCAGGCCGACGGCGCGATGCTCAAGGAGGAGGTCGGCGCCGACGACATCGCCGCCGTGGTCGCCTCCTGGACCGGCATCCCCGCCGGCCGGCTGCTGGAGGGCGAGACCGCCAAGCTGCTGCGGATGGAGGAGTCACTGCGCGACCGGGTGGTCGGCCAGACCGAGGCGGTCGCCGCGGTCTCCGACGCGGTCCGTCGCGCCCGGGCCGGCGTCGCCGACCCGGACCGCCCGACCGGCAGCTTCCTCTTCCTCGGCCCGACCGGTGTCGGCAAGACCGAGCTGGCCAAGGCGCTCGCCGAGTTCCTCTTCGACGACGAGCGGGCCATGGTCCGCATCGACATGAGCGAGTACGGCGAGAAGCACTCCGTGGCCCGCCTGGTCGGTGCCCCGCCCGGCTACGTCGGCTATGAGGAGGGCGGCCAGCTCACCGAGGCGGTGCGCCGCCGGCCGTACTCGGTGATCCTGCTGGACGAGGTGGAGAAGGCGCACCCGGACGTCTTCGACGTGCTGCTCCAGGTGCTCGACGACGGCCGGCTCACCGACGGCCAGGGCCGTACGGTGGACTTCCGCAACGCGATCCTGATCCTCACCTCCAACCTCGGATCGTCGGTGATCAGCGACCTGACGCTGGCCGAGGAGCAGCGCCGCGAGGGCGTCCTCGCGGTGGTCCGGTCGCACTTCAAGCCGGAGTTCCTCAACCGCCTCGACGACATCGTGGTCTTCGCCGCCCTCCAGGGTGCCGACCTGCGAGCCATCGTCGACATCCAGCTCGACCGGCTGCGTCGGCGCCTCGCCGACCGCCGGCTCACGCTGGACGTCACCGAGGCCGCCCGGACCTGGCTCGCCGAGCACGGCTACGACCCGATCTACGGTGCGCGCCCGCTGCGCCGCCTGGTCCAGTCCGCCATCGGCGACCAGCTCGCCAAGGCCCTCCTGGCCGGGCAGATCCGCGACGGCGACACCGTCCACGTCGACCTCGCCGACACCAAGGAATCCCTCGCGGTCACCGCCGCCTGACCCCCACCCCCCTCGGCCGGCCCCTCCCGGGACCGGCCGAGGGGCGCGTTGATCATGGAGTTCGCGTCGGCTGGGCGGCCCGTTCGAGACGCTAACTTCATGATCAACGCAGTTGTCGGGGGTGGGGTGGGGCGGGGTGGGGCAATAGGAGGGGATGTTGGGGATGGGGAAGAAGGACCGCGAGTTGGATGCGGCCGTGAAGGAGCTCGCCGAGGCGGACACGGTGGCGTTCGGCGGGGTGGGGATCGCGGGCACGCTGCTGCCGGCGACCGAGGCGTACCGGTCTGTGGAGCGGGCCCTCGACGCGCACCCGGCCGAGGCGCGCAAGAAGGTGGACTGGCTGCTGAAGCACGGCTCGCCGGCCGGGAAGGCGTACGCCGCCTCGCTGCTGGACCGGGTCGACGCCGAGGCGGGCCGGGCGGCCTGGACGCGGCTGCGCGACGACGAGGACGAGTTCACCACGTTCAGCGGCTGTGTCATGGGTCGCGCCACCCTCCGCGGGTACGCCACCGAACGCCTCGCCGGCAACTGAGCCGACCGCCGGGCCGACCGCCGGACCCGCCACCGGGTCGGCCACGCTTCGTGGCTGAGCGGTGGCTCAGGCGACAACCTTTCCCAGCGGGTGCGTGGGGTTGTTACCGTCTGCGCCGACGCACGTGGGGAGGCGGTCGTGAACGGAACTGTGGCGTACCTGGTGGCGACGCTGGGGTGCCTGCTCGGGGTGGCCGGCGTGGTGATCGCCGTGGTGGCGTTGAAGCGCTCGCGGGCCACGCCCCGCCCGGCGGGACCGGGCGACCCCTTCCGTGACCGGGACTCGGACGCGCTGCGCGGCGACCCGCGCACGCTCAAGCCCGGCGACATCGTCGAGATCCGCCGGGTGCCCTACACGGTGCGCGGCTCGGTGCACCTGGTCGAGGGCGGCTGGAGCTGGGCCGAGCACCTGCTGGACGACGCCGGCGGGGTGAAGCGCTGGCTCTCCGTCGAGGCGGAGCCGGACCTGGAGCTGGTGCTCTGGGCGGCGGAGCCGTCCGCCACGGTCACCCCGGGCGCCCCGACCCTGGAGGTCGCCGGTCGCAGCTACCAGTGGGACGAGTCCGGCCAGGCCCGCTACACCGCCACCGAGGGCACCGGCCTGGACCCGAACGGCACCATGCGCTACCACGACTACCAGGCGCCCGGCGGCGCGCGGCTCTCCTTCGAGGCGTACGGGGAGGCCGGCTGGGAGGTGGCGCTCGGTGAGCAGCTGCACCGGTCCGAGGTGATGATCTACCCCCAGGGTGGCCCGGAGACGGTGGCCTGAGCGTGCTCGTCACCCTGCACACCCCGTACGTCGACACCAGCGCCGCCGACCTGAGCCTGGCCCTCGGCGGCCCGGAACGACCCGCGCTGCACGTCCGGGAGCTGATCCTGCCCGGCGGCCCGACCCTGCGCCTGCGCCTCCTCGGCGCCTCCCACCAGGTGCTCTGCGGCCCCCTGACGGAGACGGTCGCCTGTCTGCCCGGCACCCCGCCGCACCTCCCCGGCGACCTGCACGACGACGACGCCGGCTACCGGTTCACCGCCACGGTGCTCCGGCCCGAGGGCGACGGGCTGCGGGCCCGGGTCGCCGCACTCCGCGCCGACCTGGCAGACGACCCGTACGCGCTGGTCGGGGTCTTTCCCGGCGACGTGGACGCGGTCACCGCGCTCTCGGTCCGCCCCGACCCGCCCGACGGCACGGTCGCCTGGCGCACCTGGCACGCGTACCCCCAGACCAACGAGCTGGTCCTGACCGAGACGGTGGTGAACCTGTGAACTCGTACCGGCGGTGGATCGTGGTGGGGGTGGCCGTCGCGGTGGTCGGCGCGCTCATCGCCGCCTTCGCGATCTTCTACGGCAACTTCTCCCCGCGCGGCTACGTGCAGGACCACTACCGCCGCGCGTCGAGCCGGGACATCGGCCGGGACGCCGTCGCCTACACCTCGACGCGGACCCCCAGCCAGGTCTCCAAGGACATCACCGGCGCCTGGCAGCCCGCCGACCAGTACGTCGACGGCAGCGGCGTCTACCTGCGCTACGACGACGACTCCGTGGTGATCCTGCCGATCGCCGCCGGCTCGGTGATCCTGCTGGAACGGATGACCACCGCCTACCCCCGCTACCACTCCCGGGTGGGCAGCTACTGGGGCTGGGGCCGTGGCAGCACCGTCCGGGGCGGTGGCCCCGGCGCCGGCAAGTAGCCCCTCCGACCCCCTCACCCTGGAGCCTCCACGTGCAGAACCTCGTCACCGACCTGCTGGCCACCCTCGCGTACGGCGTGGTCGGCGTCGTCCTGATGGGCATCGGCTACGCGCTGGTCGACCTCGCCACCCCGGGCCGGCTGAACCACCTCATCTGGCACGAGCGCAACCGCAACGCCGCCCTGCTGCTCGCCTCCAACCTGGCCGGCGTGGGCATCATCGTGGTCGCCGCGATCGCCGCCAGCGAGGACGACTTCGTGCTCGGCCTGGCCGGCTCGGCCGCGTACGGGATCCTCGGTCTGGTGATCATGGCGGCGGCCTTCGTGCTGCTCGACGTGGCCACCCCCGGCAAGCTCGGTGAGCTGCTGGTCGACCCGGAGCCGCACCCGGCGGTCTGGGTCTCCGCGGTCGTGCACCTCGCCACCGGCGCGATCATCGCCGCCGCCATCAGCTGATGTCCGCCCCGGAACGCTCCCCCACGACCGGGGCGGTGAGCCCGGTCAGCGGCGGGAAGTCCCCCCGCCGGCAGCAGGCGAAGACCTGGCTGGTGATCGCGGCGCTGGTCGCCCCCTGCGTGCTGATCGGGATCTTCAACGGCTCCGACAGCACCGACGTGCCCGCGCCGGCGGCGGACGAGCGGGCCGACACCGTGCCGCTGCTCACGGCGGCCGCCGACAGCCAGGGCGTCTGCTACGGCTGGCGGCTCTACGACTACAGCACCCAGATCGACGCCGGGTCCAACCTGGGCGACCGGGTGCCGGTCGGCGACGACGAGCGCTGCCCGCGCTGGCTCGAGGTCTCCGCCGTCGTCCGCTACACCTCGTCGAGCAGCGAGTCGTCGGACTCCGCCACGGTCAGCGTGAGCGGCTCCGCCGACATCGACCCCGCCGACCTGTGGACCGTCGTCCGGGGCCTGGACCGGTTCGGGCTCGACTCCGACGCCTTCGTCGACGACCCCGGCTGGGCGATCACCCGGGCGGCGACCGTGCTGCCGCTGCTCGCCGCCGAGGCCGGGCTCGCCGAACCGGTCGACCCGCCCACCGCCGGACCGGCCGCCGCGCCCAGCCCGCTGCCGGCCGCCGGCAACGACCTGTGGCGGGACCGCTCGGGCTGGCTGCTCGCCACGGTGGGCCTGTTCCTGTTCGCCGCGCTGCTGATCACCGTGGGCGTGGTGCAGCGCCGCCGGCAGCTCCGGGTTGCCGCACCCGCGCAGCGCGCCGGGGCGGGAGCCGCCGGGCGTACGCGGGAGACGGCGTGACCACCGACGCGCCGGCGCGGCCGACGTGGCGGCCGGCCCGCGCGGCGGTCCTGCTCGCGGTCTTCGTCTGTGCGGCCTGCGGCCTGGTCTACGAGCTGGCCCTGGTCGCGCTGGGCAGCTATCTGATCGGCGACGCGGTCGGCCAGGCGTCGATCGTGCTCGGCGTGATGGTCTTCGCGATGGGCGTCGGCGCGCTGGTCGCCAAGCCGTTGCAGTCCCGGGCCGCCGCCGCGTTCGCCGCGATCGAGCTGCTCCTCGCGCTGCTCGGCGGCCTCTCCGTGCTCGGCCTCTATGCCGCGTTCGCCTGGCTCGACCTGTACGCCCCGGCGCTGGTCGGCACCGCCTTCGTGCTCGGCCTGCTGATCGGCGCGGAGATCCCGCTGCTGATGGTGATGCTCCAGCGCATCCGGGCGCAGTCCGCCGGCAGCGCGGTGGCCGACCTCTTCGCCGCCGACTACGTCGGCGCGCTGCTCGGCGGGCTGGCCTTCCCGTTCCTGCTGATGCCGGTCTTCGGGCAGCTCAAGGGCGCCCTGGTGGTCGGCGCGGTGAACGCCGTCGCCGGTCTCGCCCTGGTCGGTACGGTCTTCCGCCGGGAGCTGAGCCGCCGCGCGCGGATCGCGCTCGGCGCCGGCGCCGTCGTGGTCGCCCTCTGCCTGGGGTACGCCTGGATCACCGCCGCCGACTTCGAGCTGACCGCCCGGCAGCAGCTCTACCGCGACCCGGTGGTGCACGCCGAGCGCAGCCGTTACCAGGAGATCGTGCTGACCCGCTCGGTGCGGGAGGTCGGCCACGCCGACACCGACCTGCGGCTCTTCCTCAACGGCGACCTCCAGTTCAGCTCGATCGACGAATATCGCTACCACGAGTCGCTGGTACACCCGGCGATGGCCGGACCGCGCGGCGAGGTGCTGGTGCTCGGCGCCGGTGACGGGCTGGCGCTGCGGGAGATCCTGAAGTATCCCGACGTGCGCCGGGTGACCCTGGTCGACCTCGACCCGGCGGTGGTGCGGCTGGGGCGTACCGAGCCGCAGTTGCGCGAGCTGAACCACCACTCGTTCGCCGACCCCCGGGTCCGGGTGCTCAACGTCGACGCGTTCGGCTGGCTGCGTACCGCCACGGAACGCTTCGACGTGGTGGTGGCCGACCTGCCCGACCCGGACGAGACGGCCACCGCGAAGCTCTACACCGTCGAGTTCTACGCCCTGATCCGGTCGGTGCTCGCCGAGCGGGGGCGGCTGGTGGTGCAGTCCGGCTCGCCGTACTTCGCGCCCCGGTCGTACTGGTCGATCGAGCGGTCCGTCCGGGAGGCGGGCTTCGCCACCGTGCCGTACCACGTGGACGTGCCGAGCTTCGGCGACTGGGGATTCGTGCTCGCCGCCCCGGGCGGCACCCCGCCGGCGCTGACCCTGCCTGCCGACGCGCCACCGCTGCGCTTCCTCACCCCGTCGGTGCTCGCCGCGGCGGCGACCTTCCCCGCCGACCGGGGGCGGCTGGACGTGCCCGCCTCCACGTTGTTGCAGCCCAGGGTGCTGGAGTACGCCCGCACGGAGTGGCGCGGCTACTAACGTCCGGGGCATGTCGCCGCCGCCTCGCCGCCCCGCCCGGCCGGGCCTCGGCTGGCTGCGGCGGCGGGTGCCGACCCGGGCGCTGGACGCCGCCGCGTACCTCCAGGCGTTCGTGCTCTCCGGGGTGGTCACCGTGCTCGCCACCCGCGCGTACCTCCAGGCCACCGGCTACCCGCAGCTCGGTGGGGGCGGCCTGCACATCGCCCACGTGCTCTGGGGCGGGCTGCTGATGGCGGTCGGCCTCGGCGTCGCGCTGGTCTTCCTCGGCGGCGGCCCCCGGACCGCCGGGGCGATCATCGGCGGCGTCGGGTTCGGGCTCTTCATCGACGAGGTGGGCAAGTTCGTCACCACCCGCACCGACTACTTCTACGCCCCCGCAGCCGGCATCATCTACGGCGCGTTCGCCCTGCTGGTCGTCCTCACCCAGGCGGTACGCGGCCGCACCCGGCTGACCACCGCCGAACGGACCGCCAACGCGCTCGACCTGGTGCTCAGCGGGCTGCCCGGCGGGCTCACCGACCGGCGTCGGGTGGCGGTGCTGCGACTCGTCCAGGGCACCGGCCCGACCACCGAGGGGGCCATGATCCGGCTGCTCGACGCGGTGCCCCGGCGGGAACCGCCACCGGTCCGCTTCTGGCAGCGCTGGGCCGCCCTCGGCCGGCGGGTGGCCGCCTGGCTGGCCGCCCGCCGCTGGCTCGTCTGGCCGGTGGTGGTCTATCTGGTGGTGGAGCCGGTGGTCACCGTGGCCGCCGTGCTGCTCGACCAGGTGACCGGCCACCTGGACCAGCAGCGCGAGTGGGGCGCCGCGCTGGGCACCTCGATCGCCGCGCTGATCACCGCCGTGCTGAGCATCCGGGCGGCGTTCCGGCTGCGCGGGGACCGGATCGGCGCGTTCCGGCTGTTCAAGCTCGCCCTCCTGGTCGACCTGCTGTTCGGGCAGATCTTCAACTTCACCGTCAACCAGTTCGGCGCGGTCTCCGCCCTCGCCGTGGACCTGCTCCTGCTCGGCGTGGTCACCGCCGAACACCGGCGGCTGTCCCGGCAGGAGGCCCGGTCGCCGTCCTGGACACCGCCGGACTCGACGCCGGATAAGAGCGACGCCGACGGTCCCGCCGAGTAGGTTGCAAGCCGACGCCTACCGGAGGGATCTGTCGTGTCGTACCCGGATCGGGCGCCGGCCCGCCGTCCCGCCGCGGTCGTCGCGGCGGCCGCGCTGCTGGTGCTCATGGCGCTCGGCGCGGTGGCGTACGCGGTCATCGGCCTGGCCACCCTCAACGGCACCGTGGACCGCTTCCGGGCCGCGGCGAACGGCACCGGGGCCACCGGCGGCGAGGTCGACGGCGTGGTGTCGCTGCTGCGCGTCTCCGGCATCCTCGCCGCGGTGGTCACCGTGCTGGTCGGTCTGGTCCTGGTCGGGCTCGCCCTGGGCCTGCTCGCCGGGCGCGCCGGTGCCCGGGTGGCCACCTGGGTGGTCTGCGGGCTGGGACTGCTCTGCGGCTGCTGCGCGCTGGCGGTGCTGGTCGGCCAGCGCGCCGCGCCGCTGCGGCTCGGCACCGACCAGCGGGTCACCGCCGATCTGCTGGCCCGGCTCGCCGACTCGTACCCGTCCTGGTGGATCCCGCTGAACGCGGCCGGATCGCTGGGGCAGGTCCTCGGCTACCTGGTGGTCGCCGCGCTGCTGACCCTGCCGGCGGCGGGCGCCTGGTTCCGGCGGAACGCGCCGGCCCGCCCCACCCCGCCGCCCCCGCCGCACTCCTGGGCCGGGTACGCGTCGTCGGGGCTCCCGCCCGCCACCCCGTCGCCGTACGCGCCTCCGCCTCCGGCTTCCGCGCCGCCGTTTCCCGCACCGCCCGCTTCCGGGTCTCCTGCCTCCGCGCCGCCGGTTTCCGGGTCTCCTTCCGCGCCGGTTTCCGGGCCTCCTTCCGCGCCGGTTTCCGGGCCTGCTTCCGCGCCGCCGGTTTCCGGGCCGGTGGCGTCGCCCGAACCACCGCCGCCGGCCCCGCCGGGGCCACCCGCAGCACCGGAGGACCGTCCGTGACGGCCGAGCCGTCCCCCGCGCCCCGACGGGCGTTGATCACCGGAGCCACCGCCGGCATCGGGGCCGCCTTCGCCGACCGGCTGGCCGCCGAGGGATGGGACCTCGTCCTGGTGGCCCGGGACCGCGCCAGCCTCGACGCGACCGCCGCCGAGCTGGCCGACCGGCACGGTCGGGAGGTCGAGCCGCTGCCCGCCGATCTGTCCACCGACGACGGCTGCGCCCGGGTGGAGCAACGACTCGCCGAGGGCTCGCCGGTCGAGCTGCTGGTCAACAATGCCGGGATCAGTCTGAACACCTCCTTTCTCCGCTCCGCCGTCGGCGACGAGGCCCGTCTGCTGCGGCTCAACGTGCTGGCGGTGCTGCGGCTGACCCACGCCGCGCTCGGCCCGATGGTCGAACGCGGTAGAGGGACAGTGATAAATGTCTCTTCGGTTGCGGGTTTCGGCCCGGTGATGCCCGGCTCGACCTATTCGGCCAGCAAGGCGTGGGTGACGAATTTCAGTGAGTCGATCGCTGCCTCGGTGGCCCCGCTCGGCGTACGGGTGATGGCGCTCTGCCCGGGCTACACGCGGACCGGCTATCACGAACGCGCCGGCATCGACATGTCACGGACGCCGGCCTGGATGTGGCTCAGGGCCGACGAAGTGGTCGACGAAGCCCTGCGTGACCTGCGGAAAGGCAAGGTCGTGAGCGTGCCGACGTGGAAATACAAGCTGGCCGTGGCCGGTCTGCGGCACGCGCCCCGTCGGCTGCTGCGCGGCGCGTTCCGGGACACCCGGGGCGGAGCGGGCCGCGCCGACGGCTGACGGTCGACCGGTCCGGCCGGTCGTCCCGGCGGCGGGACGACACCGTACCGACCCGGATGGACGGTCGCGCAGGGTAGTTGAACATCGCCAACCATCGGTCGCCCGCAGGGCTGACCCGGGCGGACCCGAGGGACGCCTCCCAGACTTGCGCAGTACGCTCTATCGACATGGGGGACCGCGACGACCTGCGTAAATTCGTTACCGATCTGGCTGTGGTCCACGGGCGGGTGGTGCTCTCCTCGGGCCGCGAGGCGGACTGGTACGTCGATCTGCGTCGGGTCACGCTCCATCACCGGGCGGCACCGTTGGTCGGTCGAGTGCTGCTCGACCTGACCGCCGACTGGGAGTACGAAGCGGTCGGTGGCCTGACCCTGGGCGCCGACCCGGTGGCCGTCTCGATGCTGCACGCGGCGGCCGCGACCGACCGGTCGCTGGACGCGTTCGTGGTCCGTAAGGCCGGCAAGGCACACGGTCTGCAGCGTCGGATCGAGGGACCGGAGGTGGCCGGCCGCCGGGTGCTGGCGGTGGAGGACACCTCGACCACGGGTGGCAGCGTGCTCACCGCCGTCGAGGCGTTGCGCGAGGCCGGGGCCGAGGTGGTAGGCGTGGCGGTTATTGTTGATCGAGGCGCCGGCGACGCGGTGCGAGCCGCCGGACTGCCGTATCGGGCGGCCTATACGTTGGCTGACCTCGGCCTTGTGGCGTAAAAGTTTGCCGATTCGGATCTGCTCATATGCAGGCGGATCGATGCTGCTGGTGGAAGGATGGAATACGTGGGAACTGCGTTGGCTGAAATGACCATGCCTCAGATCTCGCCGCTTGCCGGCGAGCCGATCGAACGTGCCGATGCCGAGCGTCTGGCGGGGGTCCTCAAGGCCCTTGCCGATCCCGCTCGACTGCGGCTGCTCAGCCTGATCCAGTCGGCCCCCGAAGGCGAGGCGTGCGTCTGTGACCTGACCGCGCCGCTCGGCCTTTCGCAGCCGACGGTCAGTCACCACCTGCGTATCCTCACCGAGGCCGGCTTGCTGGAGCGGGAGAAGCGCGGTGTCTGGGCGTACTACCGGCTGGTGCCGACCGCGATCGCCACGATCGCGGATCTGCTGACCCCGCCGCGCAAGCGGGCCACCAAGAAGGCCCGCTGAACCTGGACGTCTCCGACCTCCGGGTGGGCTCTCCCGGGTCGTGGCGCGGCGTTGGTCGTGCCGGGTCCGGATGGCCAGGGACCGTCCCGAGCAGGGACGGCGTCGGGTGGCGTGCCAGGGGTGGCGCCACCACCGCACGGTGACGGCTGTCCGTCACCGGTTCCGCCCACCGGTCGACAGGCCGAAAACGACGATGGCCGGCCCCGCGAGGGGACCGGCCATCGTCGTGTCCGGGGTCAGCGCTCGTGCCGGCCGCGCCGCCGGTGGTCGTCGTCCTCGATGGCGTCCCGGACCGCCTCGACCGCGCCCGCCGCGCTGGCCGTGGCGATCACCGCGACCGCCTCGCCGCGCTTGCGGGCCCGCCGGTCCCGGAGGAACTCGAAGAAGATCGGCAGCACCGAGATCAGGATGATCACCGCTACGACCGGCAGGATGTACCGGTCGATCTTGTCGCCGATCGCCTGGTAGATCCGGTCGGCGAGCAGGTAGCCGATCAGCAGGATGCCGTCCACCCAGAGGATCGCGCCGACGACGTTCCAGATGAAGAACTGCCGGGCGGGCATGCCGAGCACGCCGGCCACCGGGTTCAGGAACGTTCGCACGATCGGGATGAACCGGGCCAGCACCACCGCCTTCGCCGGGCCGAACTTCCGGAAGTAGTACTCGGCCTTCTCCACGTACTCCCGCTTGAACAGGCGGGAGTTGGGGCGCTCGAACATCCGCCGGCCGTAGCGGTGGCCGAGCCAGTGCCCGAGCTGCGCTCCGGCGATCGCGCAGGCCGGCCCGCCGATCAGCAGCCCCACCAGGGACAACCGGGTGCCGCTGCCGAAGATCGCGTCCGCCACCGGGGACGCGGCCACACCGGCCAGGAAGAGCAGCGAGTCGCCCGGGAAGAAGAAACCGACCAGCAGGCCGGTCTCGGCGAAGAGGATCGCCCAGACGCCGATCAACCCGAAGGTGTGGATCAGGTCCTTCGGGTCGAGCGGGTTCAGGGCGAGGTTCTCGGAGAGCACCCGGGTCTTCTCTGCTGTGTCCACGGCCACACAGGCTACCGAACGCAGGTCGGAGGCCGTGCCGCACCGTCCCGCCCGTCCGTTCCGTCCCTACCGGGACCGCGCTCCGGACCGCGTCGGCCGGACATGACGGTGCCCCGCCGACCGCGGGGGTCGGCGGGGCACCGGGGTACGGGTCGATCAGGCCACGAAGTGGGTGCGGCGACGCCGCGCGACGACGTAGCCGCCGACACCCGCCACGAGCAGCAGCGCGCCGACGCCGGCGATCAGGCCGGTGGAGCTGCCGGTGATCGGCAGGGTCCCGCCGTCACCGCCGTCGCCACCGCCCGTGCCGCCCTGACCGCCGGTGCCCTTGACGACGATCGCCGCGGTGTCGTTCTTCGGGTTGAGGTCCGACCGGGGCTGCCACTCGTCGTCGAAGTGGAAGAGGCGGACCGCGCCGGGCCGGCCGGCGGCCTTGTCGATGCGGAACGTGAACTGGAAGCTGACCGACTGCCCCTTACGGACCGGGTCCGGCCACTCGCAGACGTACTTCCGGGCCCCGGGCTGGTTGTAGTCGCCCGTCGGGCCCTTCACCGCGTCGCCGGGGGTGCAGCCCTCGACGTCGCGGACGGTGACGTTCTCCGGCACGGTGACCTCGGCCAGGGTGACGTACTCGCCCCCGCTGAAGCTGCCGATCGCGGCCGGACCGTTGTTGACGAACCCGAGGGCCCGGGTGGTGACCTCCGCGCCCACCTTGCCGCTCAGGGAGTCGCCGGTCGCGGCCAGGTCGGCGCGCTGGCTCCCGGTGACGGTCGCCTCGATGTCGGTGCCGTTGTCCGCCGGGTGCCGGTCGGTCTGCTTGAACTCCCGGGCCTTGGCGGCGGTGGCCGGCACCAGGGTGAGCGGGTCACCGGTGCCGGTGGTCCAGTCGACGCCGCCGACACTGTCGTCGAAGTTGCTGAGGAACTCCTCGAAGTCGCCCGGCGTGTACCAGTCGGCGTGCGCGTACTGGGTGCTCGGCGCCCAGGTGTCCGCGGCGACCTTCAGCGTGAACGAGTCGTCCAGCCGGTACGCGCCGCCCGCCGCGAGTTCCTCGGTGAAGCGGCACTGGGCCACCGTGCCGTAGAACTCGACGAGGTACTGGCAGTTCCGGTGGGTCGTCGGGGGACTGAGCGTGAAGGGGCTCCAGAAGAACATCACCGCGCCCTTGACGGCCTTGTCGCCGGCGTTGACCAGGCCGAGCGGCGTCTTCACCGTGGCACCCGGCGCGGCGCTGACCGCGTGGACCTGCTCCGCCCGCAGGTCCACACCCTCGCCGACCTCGACGGTGGACTTCTTCGTGGCGGTGGTGAAGCCGGGAGCGACCACCGTCATGGCGATCTCACCGGTGTCGCCGACCTTTGCCGAGGGCTTCGCGGTGACCGAGAGGTCGGCCAGGTATTCCGCCGAGGGATCGTCCTTGACCGTGCAGGTGATCACCTTCGCGGTGGTCGTACAGGCCGGGTTGGCCTCGGTCAGCGCCACGCTGGCGAAGTCGCTCACCGCGCTCAGGTCGATGGTGACCGTGTAGTCGGTCAGCGAGCCGTCCCGGAACGAGTAGAGGGTGATCCCCTTGGGGTCACCGTCGACCGAGATCAACGCGTTGTTGGCGAAGAGCCACAGGTCCCGCGTGGTGTCGGCGGCGACGGCAGGGCCGGCTGAGGCGGCGACGAACGCGCCCGCGACGCCGAGACCGGCCAGCAGGCGCCGGGGTTTCTGGCTGAACATTCCTCGGATTCCTCCCCGTGCAGGTGCAGATCAGGACCCGTGGAGCGTAAAGAGGCCGGTGGATGCCGCGCTGTCCCGAACGGTCCGGGTCGCCGGGAATGGGCCGAACGGGCGGCAGGATCGTCGCAAGGTTCCACCGGGCCGGCCCCCTCGTCCGAAGACGACGGAGCCCCGCCGACCGGTGCGGCCGGCGGGGCTCCGCCAGAGGTGGGGTGCGGTCAGGCCACGAAGCGGGTACGCCGACGGCGGGCCACCACGTAGCCGCCGAAGCCGGCCGCGAGCAGCAGGACACCGATGCCGGCGATCAGGCCGGTGGAGCTGCCGGTGATCGGCAGGGTGCCGCCGTCACCGCCGCCCTCGCCGCCGCTGCCCCCGCCGTTGCCGGCGGCGGCGTTGACGACGAGCTTCGCCTTGTCGTTGGCCGGGTTCGTGTCGGCGTCGAAGCCCGAGCACTCGCACTTGGCGTTGATGACCACCGCGCCCGTGGCGTTCGGGATCACCTTGTCGATCCGCAGGCCGAACTCGACGGTCTGGCTCTCGCCGACCCCGATGAAGATGTCGGGGTAGCAGCGGTAGGCCTTCGCACCCGGCTTGCCCGGGTGCTCCCAGTCGTACCCGTCCTTGATCGCCGGGAGGCAGGCGTCGGAGACCTTGACGGCGGTGGTGCCGGTCGGCACGGTGACATCGATCTTGGTGACCGGGTCGCCGATGCGGCCGAGGTCCAGGGCCGCCGGGCCGTTGTTGTGCACACCGACCGTCGCCCGGGCGATCTCGCCGGCCTTGCCGGTGACCGAGTCGCCGACCGCGGCCAGGTCGACGCCGTTCTTGCCGGTGACCTTGATCTCCATGCCCGACCAGTTGTTCGTCGGGTCGGTGTCGGCCTGGAAGGAGTTCGCCTTCAGGCTGGACTTCTTGGTCAGCGTGAGCGCGCCGTCCGTGCCGGGCTTGCCGGTCGGGTAGCCGACGTGCTTCAGGTAGGCGGTGAAGTCGTCGAACTCGGACGGCGTCATCCAGTCGTGGTAGCCGTGCTCGTTACCCGGGGCGTAGGTGTCCTTGCCGAGGACGTAGGGGACGGAGGCGGTGAAGGTCTCGCCCGGCGCCACCGTGTCGGTGAACTGGCAGCTGATCAGCCGGTCACCCTCGTAGTTGCAGTTGCTGTAGTGCTTGCCCGGCCGGATCGAGTAGTCGTGGTCGAAGAAGACGGCCGCGCCCTTGGCGGTCGTCTGGCCCACGTTGGCCAGCACCAGCGGGGCGGAGAAGGCGTCACCGGGGGCGGCGGTCAGGTTCACCTCGGGGCCACCGGCGAGGTCCACGCCCTCACCGATCTTCACCTTGGCGGTCTGGCTGGCCGAGGTGGCGCCCTCGGCGCTGAAGGTGACCTTCAGGTCGCCGACGTCCCCGTCCTTCGCCTCGGCGGTCGGCACGATGGCCACGTTGAACAGGCCGCCGATGCCCAGCTCGTCGACCCCGATCTCGAACGGGTCCTGGCAGACCAGGACGCCCGCCTCGGGGCTGTCGCAGTCACCGGACCCGACGTCGGAGGTGAGCGTGACCTTGCCGGTGAGGTCCCGGTAGTCGTAGCGGACCGTGGCGTTGTGCAGGACGACCGGCTCCGAGGCGTACAGGATCGGGGAATCGATCAGGCCCTCGCTGCCGGCGGCGATCGTGGAGTCGCTCAGGTAGAGACCGAGCGCGACCCCTGGGGTCCCGGCGAGGGCGGGGGTGGCGGAGGCAGCGACGAACGCGCCTGCGACGCCCAGCCCGGCGAGCCAGCGCCGGGTGGAGTGGGTGAGCATGCTGGGGGGTTCCTCCCGTGGGTGCAGGTAGAGCCCGCGCAGCTTAAGAGACCGATAAGGAACTTCGCAGTCCCGTTCCGGGTCGGACCGGCGTTGTCGGCCGAACGGATGATCACGCCGGACGCAACGTTCCGACCGCCCGGGCCCGTCAGCCGAGGAGGGGGTACGCGTCGTGCTCCCTCAGCGGTAGTCGTCCTCGTCGGCGGTGACCACCCGGGCCTGCTCCATGGCGTCCCAGTCGTCGACCTCCAGACCGCGGTGCGGCTCGGTGTCGCCGTCGGGGGCCACCACCGCCGCCTGCTCGACGGCGTCGGCCGGTTCCGCCTCCGGATCCCGTTCCTCCGGAGCGAGGTGGTCGCTCGGGGTGAAGTCCTCGTCGGGCTGACCCATCGTCCCTCCCTGGATCGCGGTGCGGTCGGCTACCAGCCCACCGTACGGGCTGGGCGTGCGGCCTGCTCGGAGCCGGGCGGAACCCGAGTCGGCGGATTGCCCCTCCGTGGCGTGCCGCCGGTGCCAGGATGGTCCCGTGGGCTTCCTGATCCGACTGGTGATCACCGCGATCGCGCTGTGGGTCACCACGCTGATCGTGCCCGGGGTCCACGTGACCGGCCGGAACGGCGCGAACAGCGCGCTCACCCTGCTCGCGGTGGCGCTCATCTTCGGCGTGGTCAACGCGGTCCTCAAGCCCGTCATCAAGGTGTTCGGCTGCGTGTTCTACCTGCTCACGCTGGGCCTCTTCGCGCTGGTCGTCAACGCGTTGCTGTTCCTGCTCACCGACTGGATCGCCCGCGGGCTGCACCTGCCGTTCCGGGTGGACGGTTTCTGGGCCGCCTTCTGGGGAGCGATCGTGATGGCGGTGGTGAGCTGGTTGATCAGCGTCGCGGTGCCCGACCGGCTGGAGGAGCGGTGAGCCGGCCGGGTGGGCGGGTCCCGGGTCGGTTGTGCCCGGCGCCACCTTCTGCGGGATACTGCCCGCGGTGGACAGCGCGGTCCGGCGCACCCAAGGAAGACAACGGCCAGCACGGCCGAGAGCGGTAAGTAAGGAGCGCATCACATGCCCATCGCTTCCCCCGAGGCCTACGCGGACATGCTGGACCGGGCCAAGGCCGGCCGGTACGCGTACCCCGCGATCAACGTGACCTCCTCGCAGACGCTGAACGCGGCGCTCAAGGGCTTCGCCGACGCGGAGAGCGACGGCATCATCCAGGTCTCCACCGGTGGTGCCGAATACCTCTCCGGTCCGTCGGTGAAGGACATGGTGACCGGCGCGGTGGCCTTCGCCGCGTACGCGCACGAGGTGGCCAAGAAGTACCCGGTGAACATCGCGCTGCACACCGACCACTGCCCGAAGGACAAGCTGGACAAGTTCGTCCGCCCGCTGATGGCGATCTCGCAGGAGCGGGTGCGCAACGGCCAGGAGCCGCTCTTCCAGTCGCACATGTGGGACGGCTCGGCGGTGCCGGTGGCGGAGAACCTGGAGATCGCCGCCCAGCTCCTCGACGAGGCCGCCAAGGGCAAGATCGTCCTCGAGATCGAGGTCGGCGTGGTCGGTGGCGAGGAGGACGGCGTCGAGAACGCCATCAACGACAAGCTCTACACCACCGTCGAGGACGGCCTGGCCATGGTCGAGGCGCTCGGCCTGGGCGAGAAGGGCCGCTACATGGCGGCGCTGACCTTCGGCAACGTGCACGGCGTCTACAAGCCGGGCAACGTGAAGCTCCGCCCCGAGGTCCTCAACCAGATCCAGGAGGCGGTGGGCGCCAAGTACGGCAAGGAGAAGCCGCTCAGCCTGGTCTTCCACGGCGGTTCGGGCTCGCTGCTGTCGGAGATCCGCGAGGCGCTCGACTACGGCGTGGTGAAGATGAACATCGACACCGACACCCAGTACGCCTTCACCCGGCCCGTCGCGGACCACATGTTCCGCAACTACGACGGCGTGCTGAAGGTCGACGGCGAGGTCGGCAACAAGAAGATGTACGACCCGCGGGTCTGGGGCAAGGCCGCCGAGGCCGGTCTCGCCGCCCGGGTGGTCGAGGCCTGCGAGCACCTGCGCTCCACCGGCACCCGGATGAAGTAACCGCCACGCGGACGACGGCCGGCTCCCTGACGGGGAGCCGGCCGTCGGCGTCTCAGCTCGCGGTGAGCACCCGGACCGCCTCCCGTACGTCGTCGGTGAGGTGGACGGTGGTCGACAGGTCCCCGAACGGGGAGGCGGCGAAGAGCGGCCGCAGCAGCGACTCGATCGGCAGTTCGTCCGTCCAGTAGGAGCGGTCCAGGAAGACGTACGCGCCGCTCGCCCCGTCGGTGCCGTAGTAGGTCTTCGTGGCGGCCTGGAACACCTCCTGCACCGTCCCGGCCCGGCCGGGCGCGAAGACGATCCCGCCCCGGGCCAGCCGCAGGATGGTGTCCTCCCGGATCGCGTTGGAGAAGTACTTGGCGATCCGCCCCGCGAAGAGGTTCGCCGGCTCGTGCCCGTACAGCCAGGTGGGGATGGCGAGACCGCCGGAGCGGGCCCAGCCGGTGTCGGCGGGGGCGGGGCGCTGCGCGGGCAGCGTCGGCCCGGCCGCGTACCGGGTGCGGACCTGGAGCGCCACCTCGGTGTAGCGGTCGTGGTCGGTGAAGTCGGGCGCGGTGGCGAGCAGGTCGATCGCCGCGGTCAGCTCGTCGGCCGGCCAGGCGGAGAGGAACGCGCCCAGGTTGGCCGCCTCCATCACGCCGGGCCCGCCGCCGGTCACCACCAGCCGGTCGGCCCGGGCCAGCTCCCGGCCCAGCACCGCCGCCATCCGGTACGCGGCGCTGCCGCGCGGCACCGCGTGCCCACCCATCACGCCGATCACGGACTGGGGCCCGTGCGCGTCCAGCCAGGCCCGGGTCGCGTCGACCAGGGCGTTGTCCACGCCGTGGTCGTGCAGCCGCTGGCCCAGCGCCTCCCGGACGTCGGGCAGCGCGCCGCCGTGCGCCCGGAAGTGCTCGTAGACGCGGGTGTCGTACATGCCGGCGAAGCCACCCTCGGTGAATCCGGCGGCCAGGTCGTCGGCGGTGTAGAGGTGGGACGGCTGGGTCGGGTAGGGCAGGCCGGAGAAGGGCGGCACCACGTTCGCGCCGCGGCGGACCAGGTCGGCGCCGACCTCCCGGCCGGCGAACCGGCACCCGACGAAGAGGGTGCCGGTGACCTCGGTGCCGGTCAGGTCGGGAACGGGGTCCAGATCCAACCGCAGCCCCTGCACGGTCACCCCGGCGAGACTGCCGGTGGCCACCCGCCGGTCGAACGCGGCGCGGGTCTCGATTTCTTCGACGTTGCGGTGATGCGGCTCGATGACGTCCGCGGGAGGTGGGGTCGGCACCAGCTCATCCTGCCCGGACCGGGCAACCCGGCAAACCTGCCCGACGCCCGGCCCGGGACCGACAGGGGCCCGGCGGCCAGGCCGCCGGGCCCCTGCGTAACCGGGTCCTGGGGAGGCTCCGGACCAATAGTTGTAGTGGAAAACATCCCGCCGTGGCATGGGCCGCGGGTACGTGCGACTGGGGCCGCGAGCGTGACCAACGCCTCAGCCGTTCAGCCAGTCGGCTCGCCGGACCCCCTCGCGCGACCCCGGGCGAAGCGGGTTGAATGGGGCGATGCAGAACCTGTTGCCTGAGCCACCGGCCACCCTCCTGCCCGCGCACGAGGAGGCCGACGCCGCCCTGGCCGCCGCCGCCGAACAGGACACCGACGAGGCGTTCGCCGAGGTGGCCGCCCGTTTCCCGACCAACAGCGCGGCGTGGGCGGCGCTGGCCACCCGGGCCCTGGCGACCGGCCAGGTCATCCCCGCGTACGCCTTCGCGCGCACCGGCTACCACCGTGGCCTGGACCAGCTGCGCCGCAGCGGCTGGAAGGGGCACGGCCCGGTGCCGTGGTCGCACCGACCCAACCGGGGCTTCCTGCGCTGCCTCTACGTGCTCTCCCGGGCCGCCGGCGAGATCGGCGAGGCGGACGAGGCGGCCCGCTGCGCCCAGTTCCTCCGCGACTGCGACCCGGCCGCCGGGGATGCCCTCGCCGGCAACTGAGCCGACCGCGACGGCCGGCCCGACGATCGGTCGGGTCGGCCGTCGTGCCGTTCAGAGCCCTTCGGCCACCGCGGCGGCGATCTTGAGCCAGGCGTCCCGGGTGGCCGAGGAGAGCTGTCCGTACCGGATCGGCTCGCCGGTGTCGATCAACCGCTCGTACGGCGCGAGCAGCACCGCCCGGGTCCGGGCCGCGAAGTGCTCCTGGATCGCCGGCAGGTCGATCTCCTTGCGGGACGGCGGCATCGACACCACCGTCACCGCCTGCCGGACCAGCCGCTGCCGGCCGCTCTGCTCCAGGTGGTCGAGCATCCGGGCGGCGGTCTCCGCCGAGTCGTTCCGGGCCGACATGGTGACCACGAGCTGATCCGTGGCGTCCATCGCGGCCTGCCAGTTCTGCGCCCGGACGTTGTTCCCGGTGTCCACGAAGATCAGCTTGTAGAAGCGGCTGACCACCTCGCGGATCTCGGCGAACGCGGCGGCGGTGAGCATCTCCCCGCCGGTGGCCGACTCGTCCGAGGCGAGCACGTCGAACATCCCCTCGCCCTGCGAGCGAACGTACTGCGACAGGTCGCCGACCCGGCCGTGCGCGCCCTGGAACTGCCCCAGGTCGCGCAGCATGTCCCGGACCGTACGGGAGTGGAAGTCCTGCTGGGCCCGCATCCCCAGGGTGCCCTGGGTCTCGTTGTTGTCCCAGGCCAGCACGTATCCACCGCGCTTCTGACCGAAGGTCATCGCGAGCAGCAGGATCGCCACGGTCTTCCCCGCGCCGCCCTTCGGGTTCACCACCGTCACCTGGCGCAGCCCGCCGAAGTTGCGCCGCACCATCTCGATGTCCCGCTTGAGTTCCTGCTCGTGCCGCCCCGGCGGAAGCCGCACCAGGCCGATCCGGTTGACCACCGCCCGTACCCCCATGGTGGCCACCGGGTCGGCGGGCCGGACCTGACGGCGGCGGGAGAAGTCCTCGGCGGTCGGGGTGACGCCGCTCTCCGGCAGCCAGGCCGGGTCCGGGTAGGCGGGCAGGCCGGCCCCCGGCGGGAAGGGCCCGGCCGGGGTGCCGGGCAGCGTCGGCTGCGGCGGCCCGGGCGGCTGCGGTGCGGGCCCGCCCCGCTCCGGCCAGGGTTGCCAGCCGGACGGCTGGGGATGGGCCACCGGCATCTGCGGGGCCGGCGGCCCGGCGTACGGCGGTACGGGTGGCGACGGGTGGCCGGGGGTGCCGCCGGTGGGCTGGCCCGGTACGACCGGCCCGGGGTGGTGGACCGGCCCGCCCGCTGCGGGCGGAAACGGCCCGAGCGGCGGCGGCGCGGGCAGCGCGCCGTGCGCCGCCGAGCCCGGGTCCAAGGCGGCGGTGGGCGGCCCGGCGACCGGCGCGGTGACCGTGGGTGGGACGCCCCCGGCGTCGGCCGAAGGTGCGAGGGTGGCGCCGTTCGGCTGCGGCTGGTCGGTCGGGGTCGGGCGCTGCGGCGGCTGGGCCCAGGGGGACTCGCCCGGGACCCGCGTGGCGGCTGTCGGCGGTGCGTCCCCGACGGAACCGCCACCCTCATCGCCCGGACCGGCGGGCCGCGCGTCGGCGGGGACGGGTGGGGCGGGGGGTGGCACGACCGGGGCGCCCGGCTGGGCCGGGACCGCCCAGGCCGCGGCGACCGGATCCGGGACGGTCTCCTCCGGCCAGAGCGGCTCGATGTCCCGCTCGGGCACCGGTTGTTGGCCCGGCACGTGAGCCCGGTCGGCGTTCTCGTGCACCACGGTTCCTCCCCATTCCTCCCGCCGAGGATAGGCCGTCCGGTGCGACCCGCGACCGGCCCGGGGATCGACGGAGGTCAGCCCGTCCAGACCGCCCAGGCGCCCGCCTCGGTCCACCAGGAGCGCTTCCGGCTCAGCTCCCCCTCGACGCCGTCGTCGAGGAAGGGCACCTTTCCGTCGCGTGGGACGACCGCCACCGCACGACCCCGGGCCCGGCGGATCTCGAGCCGCACCCGCTTCCTGCCCAACGCTGACCGGGTGACCACGGGAACGGCCACCGCCACCTCGACCCGTCCGTCGGCCGGGTCGGGGTCGGCCAGCAGGACGACGTCGTCGAGGCGCGCGTACCCGCCGGCGTTGCCGACCGCGCAGGCCATCAGCGGGTCCTCGCCGTCGGAGAGCACCACGTCGTCGACCTCGACGCGGGCCCGCCAGTGCAGCGGCCGGCCGGCGTCGTCGGCCGCGCCGAGCAGCGCGCCGTCCAGCGTCACCGAACCGCCGTCGTTGCGCAGCAGGTCCAGCCGGCGGGCGGTGCCGTCCAGCACCGCGGCCGCCACCGCGGCCGGGTCGCGGGGCAGCCCGAGCTGCGCGACCAGGTCCCGCTGCGTGCCGCCCCGGGCGGGATCCAACGGGAGTACGCCGACCGCCGGCAGGTCCGGCACGGTCCGGCCGGCGGACAGGTCGGCCGGCCGGCGACTCGGCGGCGGAGCGTACCGCCGGACCAGCCGGCGCACGACGGCGCGCAACTGCCCGTCACTGGCCGTGGCGATCACCAGCCGGGTCTTGGAATCCGGGTCCGGCCAGCTCAGGCCGTCGGAGCGGGGCGGGCCGTCCAGCCGGGCCAGCACCTCGTCGATCTCGGCGTCCGACCGGGCGGTGACGGTCTCCACCCGGGCCCCCCGGGCGGTCAGCGCGTCCGCGCAGGCCAGCACGGGTACGCGGGGCGTCTCGCAGCGCTCCTCCGGCTTCCCGGGGGCGGTCTCGTCGGCGCCACCGCAGCAGGCTCCACCGCTGCCACAGCCCCCACCGGGAGCGTCCCGCTCCGAGCCGAGGGTGAGCAGCACCACGTCGTACACGAAGGAGCCTCCTACTTCTCGCGCGACCCCTGCCGGTCCCGCCGTCACAACTTGTTAGCCTGACACCCCGGGCTCGCCGACCGGTCGCCACCTGGCACCCGAGCCTTCTGGAGGCGGACAAGATGCCAGCGATCGTGCTGCTCGGTGCCCAGTGGGGCGACGAGGGCAAGGGCAAGGTTACCGACCTGCTGGGTGAGCGGGTCGACTACGTCGTGCGCTACTCCGGCGGCAACAACGCCGGGCACACGGTGATCACCCCGGACGGGCAGAAGTATGCGCTGCACCTGATGCCGTCGGGCGCGCTCTCGCCGAGCGCGATGATCGTCATCGGCAACGGCGTGGTGGTCGACCCGAAGGTGCTGCTGGAGGAGATCGACGGCCTCGCCGAGCGCGGCGTGGACGTCTCCCGGCTGCGCATCTCCGGCGACGCGCACCTGATCATGCCGCACCACCGGGCGCTGGACCGGGTGGTCGAGCGCTACCTGGGCACCCGGCGGATCGGCACCACCGGCCGGGGCATCGGCCCCGCGTACGGCGACAAGGTCGCCCGGATGGGCATCCGGCTCCAGGACCTGCTGGACCCGGGCATCCTGCGCAAGAAGCTGGAACTCGCGCTGCGCGAGAAGAACCAGCTACTGTTCAAGATCTACAACCGCAAGGCGATCGACGTCGACGAGACGGTCGAGGAGTACCTGCGGTACGCGGAGCGGCTCAAGCCGTACATCGCGGAGACCCGGGTGATGCTCTGGGACGCGCTGGACCGCGGCGAGACGGTCCTGCTGGAGGGTGCCCAGGCCACCATGCTCGACATGGACCACGGCACCTACCCCTTCGTCACCTCGTCGAACCCGACGGCCGGTGGGGCGTGTGTGGGCGCGGGCATCCCGCCGACCGCCATCACCAAGGTCATCGCGGTGAGCAAGGCGTACACCACGCGGGTCGGCGCCGGTCCGTTCCCGACCGAACTCTTCGACGACAACGGCCAGCACCTGCGCAAGGTCGGCCACGAGTACGGCACCACCACCGGCCGGGAGCGCCGCTGCGGCTGGTTCGACGCCGTCGTCGCCCGGTACGCCTGCCGCCTCAACGGCGTCACCGACCTGGTGATCACCAAGCTCGACGTGCTCACCGGCATGCCCAAGGTGCCGATCTGCGTCGGCTACGACATCAACGGCGAGCGCTTCGACGACATGCCGATGACGCAGACCGACTTCCACCACGCCACCCCGATCTACGAAGAGCTCGACGGCTGGTGGGAAGACATCAGCAAGGCACGCACCGAGGACGAACTCCCCGAGAACGCCCGCCGCTACATCGCCCGCATCGAAGAACTCTGCGGCACCCGCGTCAGCATCGTGGGCGTAGGCCCCGGCCGCGAAGAAAACGTGCTCCGCCACCCCCTCCTCCCCTAACCCCTGCCCGCGCCACCCCCACTCTCCCCGCCCCGCTCCCGCCTCGTTGATCAAGAAGTTTGCGTCAGGAATCGCTGCGGTTCTGACGCAAACTTCTTGATCAACGCGGATGGGGGCGGGGTTTTCCACAGGAGGGGAGGGGGTTGTCCACAGGGGCGGTGGAGGGGTGGGTGGGGTGGGCAGGCTGGGTGGGTGACGGAGTTCGATCCGGTGGGTGGGTTCACTGCGCGGCGGGACGGGGTGGTCAGCGCGGCGCAGGCGCTGTCGGTGGGGTTCAGCCGGGACCAGATACGGCATCTAGTCCGCTCCGGACGCTGGACAAGGGTGGCGCGGGGCCGGTTCGTGCCGGCGGCCGAGGTGGACGCCGTCGCACTGCGCCGGGCGCGGATCCGGGCCGCGGTGGCGAGTCTCGGTCCAGGAGCGGTGGCCGTCCTCGACACGGCTGCGGAGCTGCACGGAATCGGCGGTCTCCGGGTGGGCTCCGCCATCCATGTCTCGGTGCCGGTGGACCGGCCGCGTCCCCAGCGCCGCACGGGAGAACTGGTGGTGCACCAACTCACCCTCGACCGGTCACGGGACCTCTGCACGCTCGCCGGGATCCCGGCCACCACCCCACTCCGGACCGTCGCGGACGTCATCCTCCGGGTCGACCGCTACCCGGCGGTGTGTGTGGTCGACTCGGCGGTGAACCGGCGGCTGGTCACCGATGACGACCTGGCCGCCATTCCCGCACTGATCACGGGGCGCCGAGGTGCTGTCGCGGCGCGCCGGTTCCTGGCAGAGGCCGACGGGCGGGCCCAGTCACCGCTGGAGACGCGGACTCGCCTGCGGTGCGTCGACGGAGGTGTCCCTCCGGACGTGCTGCAGCTGGAGGTACGTGACGACGACGGCTACCTGCTCGGTGTCGGTGACCTGGGCTGGCGGTCCGCCCGGCTGATCGCCGAGGCCGACGGCCGAGCCCCGCACCGAACCCCCGCGGCCCTCTTCGAGGACCGGATCAGGCAGAACCGCCTGGTCAACGCCGGTTGGCGGGTCCTCCGCTTCACCTGGTCCGACACCCTCCGCCCCGACTACATCCCCGCAGCCGTCCATTCCGCCCTCCGCCCCCACTAACCCCCCCCCACCTGCCCACCTGCCGCCGACCGTCGCGCCGTCGATCATGAAGTTCTGGTCACCCGGTCCCGAATTTGAGACGCAAACTTCATGATCAACGGGGTGGGGGGAGGGGTCGGTAGGATGCGGGGTCGTGCGCGTACTTCTTGTGGGGGGTGGCGGGCGGGAGCATGCGCTCGCGTTGGGCCTCGTTGGGGATCCGTCCGTTGAGGCACTGATTGCGGCACCGGGCAACCCCGGCGTCGCCGCCGTCGCCGAGCTGCGGGAGGTGAACGCGACCGACCCGTCGGCGGTGGCGGCGCTGGCCGTGGAGGTCGGTGCCGACCTGGTGGTGATCGGGCCGGAGGCACCGCTGGTCGCGGGGGTCGCCGACGCGGTACGTGCCAAGGGGATCCCGGCGTTCGGCCCGTCCGCCGAGGCGGCCCGCCTGGAGGGCTCGAAGACGTTCGCCAAGGACGTGATGACCGCCGCCGGGGTGCCCACCGCCCGCGCGTTCACCTGCGCCGACGACGAGAGCGTCGGCCGGGCGCTGGACGAGTTCGGTGCGCCGTACGTGGTGAAGAACGACGGGCTGGCCGCCGGCAAGGGCGTCGTGGTGACCGACGACCGCAGGATCGCCGAGGAGCACGCGCGGGAGTGCGGCCGGGTGGTGATCGAGGAATACCTGTCCGGTCCCGAGGTCTCCCTCTTCGTGGTCACCGACGGCGAGGCCGCGCTGCCGCTGCTGCCCGCGCAGGACTTCAAGCGGGTCGGCGACGGCGACACCGGCCCGAACACCGGCGGCATGGGGGCGTACGCGCCGCTGCCGTGGGCGCCGCCCGGGCTGGTCGACGAGGTCATGCGCGACGTCGTGCACCCGACCCTGGCCGAGATGCGTCGTCGGGGCACCCCGTTCGCCGGCCTGCTCTACGTCGGGCTGGCGATCACGCCCGCCGGCCCCCGGGTGATCGAGTTCAACGCCCGCTTCGGCGACCCGGAGACCCAGGTGGTGCTGGCCCTGCTGGAGACGCCGCTGGCCGGGCTGCTGCACGCCGCCGCCACCGGCACGCTGGGCGCGCACCCGCCGCTGCGCTGGCGGGACGGCGCGGCGGTCACCGTCGTGGTCGCCGCCGAGGGCTACCCGGCCGCGCCGCGGACCGGCGACGTGATCACCGGCGCGGAGCGCGCGGGGGTCATCCACGCCGGCACCGCCCGCCGGGCGTCCGACGGCGCGCTGGTCTCCGCCGGGGGCCGGGTCCTCTGCGGTACGGCCACCGGCCCCGACCTGGCCGCCGCGCGGGACGCCGCCTACGCCCTGGTACGCGGCATCGACCTGGCCGGTTCGCACCACCGCACCGACATCGCCGCCGCCGCGATCGACGGCACCGTCACGATCCCCGACTGACCGGACCGGGTCGCCCGGCCCGAGCCGGGCGCCCCGTCACCCTCTGGCCGGGCGCCCCGTCACCCCCGAGCCGGGCGCCACGTCACCCCCGAGCCGGGCGCCACGTCACCCCCGAGCCGGGCGCCCCGTCACCCCCGAGCCGGGGTGCCGCGCAGCATCCGGGATCCGCGAGCCGGTCTGTCAGGCAGCACCCGGGACCCTTGAGTCGGGGTGCCGGAAAGCGCCGGGATCCGTCAGCCCTGGGCCGGGGTGTCGGGCTGCGCCGGTCGACGGGTCCCGCCGGTGATCCGGTCGAGCAGGTTGGCGGTGGCGCGTTCGATCCGCTCGTCCCGGTGCCCGGGGCGGTTCAGCGCCATCGTCCAGTTCAGCGTGCCGCTGGCGAAGACCACCCCGCCCTGCGGCGTCTCGTACAGGTAGGTGTTCTGCACCAGCGGTGCGCCCTCGCGGGTCCGGTACGGCGACGCGCTGAGCAGGGTGGCGGTGGTGGCGGTCGGGTGGGGCAGGTCGGGGCTGAGACCGTCGGCCTCGCCGCCGACCACCCCGGGGATCCGGTCGTCGTCGCGCACTCCGGTGCCCGCCCAGAACCAGTGGCCCGCGCCCCGGACCACCAGTGGGCACGGGCTGCCGACGATGCCGTTGTACTGCACGCCGATCAGCTCCTGCTCGGGCTGGCCGAGGCTGCGCCACTTGACCGTCGGCCCGTCGGCGTCCAGCCCCGGGTCCGGGGTGGTCTTGGCGCAGGCCACCACGCGTTCGGGCCGGCCGTCCGCGCCGGGACGGAGCCGGACGTGCCAGTAGACGCTGTTCGCGCCCAGGAAGACCAGGCTGCGCCCGGCCGCCACCGCGCGTTCCGCGGCCCGGCGCATCCCCACCGACCAGTACTCGTCGTGCCCGGCGAAGACGAGGGCGGCGTGCCGGGTCGGGTCGATCCGGCCGGAGTGCAGGTCGAAGCTGGTGGCGTAGCTGACGTCGTAGTCCTTGCGCTCCAGCCACTGGACGGCGTCGTGGTCGCGGGTGAGCTGGATCGGGATGCCGTCGTCGGCGTACGGCCGGTCGAAGGAGACCTCCCGGGCGCGCAGGTTCGGGTCACGGCGGCCGGTCGGTCCGAAGCCGTTGTAGAGGCTCTTGCCGGTCCGCCCGTCCAGCGGCCACTGGTTGTACGCCTGCCAGGTGGTGACGGGCAGGATCACGCAGAGCGCGGCGGTCCGCCGGTCGTCCCGCACCACGAAGGGGGTGCAGGCGCGCCAGCCGTCGGCCGAGGTGAAGACCGCCTGGTAGAGGCCGGAGGTCCACCCGTCGGGGATCCGGACCGTCCAGGACACCGGCCAGCGGCAGGCGATGGTGCCGGTGGCGGGGTCGGTGGCCGGTACGGGCTGCGGCGTCCCGTCGAACTCGGGGCTGGTGAGCACGGTGCGGGCGCCGGCGCCGCCGTACCAGCCGAGGCGGTGCAGGGAGATCCGGTACCGGCCGGCGGGGTTGACGGCGACGTGGAAGTCGACGGACTCGCCGGGGGCGACGGTGGTCGTCGAGGCGTACCCCTGGATCTGCCGGTGCTGGTCGTCGGCGTCGCGGCGCGGGTCCCGCGGCGGCCACCAGGGCTCGCCGGCGGCCCGGTTCTCCGCCCGCACCGGGGGCAGGTCGAGGTGGCTGAGGGTGCGGGTGGGTGGCGGACCGTCGAGGACGGGTTCCAGGCCGAGCGCGGCGGCGGAGACACCGCCGGCGAGCAGGCCGAGAGCGGTGCGCCGCCGGAGTCGGAACATCGAACAGCTCCTGGAGGTGAAGCGGGCCTGCCGGAACCGGCGCGAGGGAAACGTACCACCGGCCCGGGTGGGCCGTCCGTCCCCAGTGGGCTCGACCGATCAGCCGTAGTAGCGGCGCAGTTCCCGGCTGAGCACCTTGCCGGTGGCGTTGCGCGGCAGGTACTTCACGAAGATCACGTCGCGTGGCACGGAGAAGCGGGCCAGGTAGTGCCGGACGTACTCGCGGACCGCCTCCGGGTCGAGTGTCTCACCCGGGTGCAGGCCGAGGAAGGCGGCGAGCCGCTGGCCGTACTCCGGGTCGGGGACCCCGATCACCGCGGCCTCGCGGACCTGCGGCAGGCGGGTGAGCAGGTCCTCCACCTCCGAGGGGAAGACGTTCTCGCCGCCGGAGACGATCATGTCGTCGGCCCGGCCGTCCACGAAGAGCAGGCCGTCGGCGTTGACCCGGCCCAGGTCGCCGGTGTCCAGCAGGCCGTCGTGGGTCTCCCGCCGATCCCCCGAGGTGTACCCCTCGAAGAGCATCTCGTTGCCCACGAAGATCCGCCCGACCCGTCCCTCGGGGACCGGCTGGCCGGTGTCGTCGAGGATCCGCAGCCGGGTGCCGTGCGGTGGCCGGCCGGCCGTGGTGGGCGCCGCCCGCAGCTCCGCCGGCCCGGCGATGGACGCCCAGGAGACCTCGGTCGAGCCGTAGAGGTTGTAGAGGACGTCGCCGTAGACGTCCATGAACCGCGGGGCCAGCCCGCCCGGCAGCGCGGAGCCGCTGACCGCGACCACCTTCAGCGGCGGCCGGGGCGTGGGCGGCGGCACCTCCAGCAGCCGTTGCAGCATCACCGGTACGGCGAAGAGCGCGTCGCACGGCTGGGCGGCCAGCGCGGCCACCGTGGCGGCCGGGTCGAAACGGCGGTGCAGCACGATCGTGGCGCGCAGCGCGAAGGCCACCTGGAGGGCCGCGTACCCCCAGGTGTGGAAGAGCGGGGCGGCGATCATCACGAGGTCCCGGGCGTGCAGCGGGATCCGGTCGATGATCGAGACGAGCGGACCGAAGCTGTGCGGGGTGGGGCGGCGGGCGCCCTTCGGCGTGCCGGTCGTGCCGGAGGTGAGCACGATGGTCCGGCCGTCCCGCTCCGGCGGCTTGAGCTGGTCACCAGGGAGCGCCCCGGCGATCAGCTCCTCGTGGACCCGCTCGTCGACCCGCTGCACGTCGGCGGGGAGGCCGAGCACCCGTTCGGCGAACTCGGCGTCGTGCACCAGCACCCGCAGCGACTGTTCCTCGGCGACGGTGGCGAGCTGCGCGGCGGAGAGGCCGGTGTTGACCAGGACGGCGTCCGCGCCGAGCAGCATCGCCGCGACGACCGCCTCGATCAGCCCGTGGTGGTTGCGGCAGAGCACGCCGACCCGGTCCCCGCTCTGCACGCCGAGCCCGGCCCGCATCGACCGGGCCAGGCGTTCGGCCCGGTCCAGCAGCTCCTGATAGGTCAGTCCGACGCCCTGCTCGTCGATGACGGCGGTCCGGCCGGGGTCGCGGGCGGCGGCCTGGCGCAGCTCACCGGCGAGGCTCCAGCCCCACTTGCGCAGCGCGCCGAGCTGGGAGGCGACCCGGATCGGTCGGCCCGGGGTGAGCAGGCCGCGACGGGTCAGCGTGGCGACGACGAACGGCAGGTCCAAGCCGCGGCCCTCCTTCTTGCGAACCGAACCCGGAAGGGCCCTCGGGGGAGCCCTGTCACGCGAGCGTGTCTCACGATCATGCACCCGCGGCGGCTGCCGGCCCAGTCGGCGTTGTCGCAGCTCACTCGCCGTACATCATCGGTCGTCCTGGTCGGGACGGAGGGTGACGCCGCCCGGTTCGGCGGCGTCACCCGTGGGTCGCGGTCAGCGGATCTGCATCCCGGAGATGGCGCGGGAGATGACCAGTCGCTGGATCTCGGAGGTGCCCTCGAAGATGGTGTAGATCTTCGCGTCCCGGTACCAGCGCTCGACCGGGTGGTCGCGGAGGAAACCCGCGCCGCCGAGCAGCTGCACCGCCCGGTCGGTGACGGAGACGGCCACCTCGCCGGCCTTGAGCTTGGACATCGAGCCCTCGCCGGCGGTGAAGGGGCGGTTGTTGCGCCCCATCCAGGAGGCCCGCCAGACCAGCAGCCGGGCCGCGTCGATCTCCATCCTCATGTCCGCCAGGGCGAACGCGACCGCCTGGTTCTCGATGATCGGCCGGCCGAACTGGACCCGCTCCTTCGCGTAGTCCAGGGCGTACT
Source organism: Micromonospora sp. CCTCC AA 2012012 (assembly GCF_040499845.1). Classification (NCBI taxonomy): domain Bacteria; kingdom Bacillati; phylum Actinomycetota; class Actinomycetes; order Micromonosporales; family Micromonosporaceae; genus Micromonospora; species Micromonospora mangrovi. The sequence goes on along the minus strand of NZ_CP159342.1, from coordinate 5,130,284 downwards.
CGTAGGCCGCGCGGGCCACGCCGAGGGCCTGTGCGCCGACGGTCGGCCGGGACAGTTCGAAGGTCCGCATCGCCGCCTGGCCGGAGGCCCGCTGCCCGGAGCGGGCCCGCGCCAACCGCTCGTCCAGTGCTTCCTTGCCGCCGAGCAGGCAGCGCCCGGGCACCCGTACGTCGTCGAGGAAGACGTCGGCGGTGTGCGACGCGCGCAGCCCGAGCTTGCGCAGCTTGCGGGTCGCGTGGAGCCCCGGCGTCCCCGGCGGTACGACGAACGCGGCCTGCCCCCGCGAGCCCAGCTCGGGCTCGACCGAGGCGGTCACCACGTGCACGCCGGCGATCCCGCCGTTGGTGGCGTACGCCTTCTGGCCGCGCAGCACCCACTCGTCGGTGGCCTCGTCGTAGGTGGCGCGGGTGCGCATCGCCCCGACGTCGGAGCCGGCCTCCGGCTCGGTGGTGCAGAACGCCGCGACGGCCGGCTCGTCGACCGTGCCGAAGCACTGCGGCACCCACTCGACGAGCTGGTCGGGGGTGCCGGCGCCGTAGATGGCGGCGACGGCGAGGGAGGTGCCGAAGATGCCCAGCCCGATGCCGGCGTCGCCCCAGAAGAGCTCTTCGCTGGCGATCGGGAGGGAGAGGCCGGTGGGGTCGGCCCAGCAGGTGGCGAGGAACTCGAAGCCGTAGAGGCCGACCTTCGCCGCTTCCTGGATGATCGGCCAGGGAGTCTCCTCCCGGGCGTCCCACTCGGCCGCGGCCGGGCGCACGACCTCGGCGGCGAAGCCGTGCACCCAGTCGCGCAGATCCCGCTGTTCCTCGTTCAGGTCGAGCGAGAACTCGGCCATGTCAGGACTTGGGGATGTCGAACAGGTTCGCGATGTTGGCGGCGAGGCCCAGGTCGCCCTTGGCCTTCAGCTTGCCGGTCATGAACATCATCACCGGGTTGGCGCCACCGGAGACGATCTTCAGGAACTCCACCGGGCCCATGGTGAGGCTCAGCTTCGGGTCGCGGGTCGCGCCCTCGTTGACGGTGCAGGTGCCGTTCTCGATGACGATCTCGTAGGTGTCGGTGCCGCCGTCGGGACGACCGGTGATGTTCCAGTGGATGACGGCGTTGGTGGTGCCGGCGCGGTCGGCCCGGAACAGCGAGGGCATCCGGGTGAAGACCTCGCTGAGGATCTTGCCGCGCAGGTCGCCGGACATCACCTCGGCGATCTTGTCATCGGGGGTGGACTTGACCAGCTGCGCGAACTCCTTGGGGCCGAGGTTGGCGAAGTTGGCGGGGTCGAAGTCAGTCATGGAGATGCACCTCTCGGGCGGTCCAACTTTGGCTACTCCGGCGTAACCTTACGCACGAGTAGGTATGCTCGCAAGGGTGTCCAGCACACCCACCTTCAAGCGTCTGCCCCGGGCCGTACGCGAGCAGCAGATGCTCGACGCGGCCGTCAAGGTCTTCTCCCGCCGGGGCTTCCACGCCGCCAGCATGGACGAGATCGCCGACGACGCCGGCATCTCCAAACCCATGGTCTACGCGTACCTCGGGACGAAGGAGGAACTCTTCGTCGCCTGCCTGCACCGCGAGGGCACCCGGATGATGGAGGCGATCGCCGGCGCCGCCGCCCCGGACCTGCCGGCCGACGAGCGGCTCTGGCGCGGGCTGCGCGCCTTCTTCGGCTTCGTCGGCGCGCACCGGGACGGCTGGGCGGTGCTCTACCGCCAGGCCCGGGGCGAGCAGCCCTTCGCCGGGGAACTGGCCACCATGCGCGGCCGGCTGGTCGAGGTGGTCGCCGGGATGCTCGACCACGCGCTGCGCGCCGAGGGGCGCGAGGCCGGCGCCACCGACCTGGAGGTGGTGGCGTACGCGCTGGTCGGGGCGACCGAGTCGCTCGCGGACTGGCTCGCCGACCATCCCGAGGCCGACCCGGAGAAGACCGCCACCCGGATGATGAACGTCGCCTGGCTCGGTGCCGGTCAACTCCTGCACGGCGTCACCTGGCGGCCCGGGCGGGACTGAGCCGGGTCAGCGGCGGGCGGCGGCCCGGGCGTGGGCGCGGCGGCGGGCCCAGCGGGCGCCCTCCAGCAGCCCGGTGACGGCCACCGAGAGGCCGACGCCGACCAGCAGGCCCCGGACCGGATCACGCTCGAAGGCGAGACCGCCGAAATAGCCGAGCAACCCGCAGTAGAGCGCCCAACTGCCGGCGGCGAGCGCGTCGTACAGCAGGAAGCAGCGCAGCGGATAGCCGACCGCGCCCATGGTCAGGGTGACCGCGGTGCGCCCGCCGGGGACGTACCGGGCGGTGGTGAGGATCAGTCCACCGCGCCGGTCCACGGCCCGGCGGGCCCACTCGGAGCCGTTGCGGCGGCGGCTGTCGGCGGGCAGCCGGGCCAGCCGGTGCGCCCCGCCGCGCCGGCCGATGCCGTAGGAGGCGTGATCCCCCGCGAGCGCCCCGAGCGCGGCGACCACGATCACCGCCACCAGGTTCGGCTCGCCGCCGGCCGCGAAGACCGCCGCGGTGATCACCACCGTCTCGCCGGGCACCGCCGGGAAGATCGCGTCGACCGCCGTGACCGCGAAGATCACCAGGTACGCCCACGGCGAGGTGACCGTCTGGTGCAGCAGGTCGAGCACGGACTCCATGCCCCCATGCTCGACGGCGCAGGTGCCGAAAGAGGGTGCTGCCTCCTCCTTACACCCGCAGGGTGCCCGCCAGGTGGGGGCGGGCGGTGCGCGGGTCGTGCAGGGCGAAGTCCCAGGCCGGGGTGGCGCTGAAGGCGACCGTCGAGGGCAGCGGCACGGGCAGCTTGAACGCCACGTCGACCGTCCACGCCTCCGGCAGCCGGTTCTCCAGGGCGGCCAGGCAGCGGGCCTTGCTCCACATCCCGTGCGCGATCGGTCGGGGGAAGCCGAACAGCCGCGCCCCCAGCCGGGAGGTGTGGATCGGGTTGTGGTCGCCGGAGACCCGGGCGTAGTCCGTACCGACCCGGGGGGTGAGCCGCCAGTGCGCGGAGGCGGCCGGCGGCGTCGGCCGGTCGCCCCGGTCGCGCCGGGCACCGTCGCCGGGCGTGCGCTCCTTCCCGAGGTACGTCGAGACGCCGCGCCAGACCTCCTCCCCGTCGACGGACCCGACGAGCACCACGTCGAGCTGCCGCCCCCGGTCGTGCGGGAGCAGGTTCTCCGCGTACGTCCGGAAGGCCAGCGTCTCGCCGGCCTCGACCGGCCGGTGCACGGTGATCCGGTTGGCGACGTGCACCACCCCGGTCAGCGGGATCGGGAACCCCGGCGCGGTCATCAGCCGCAGCGACAGCGGAAATCCCAGCACGTGCGGGTACGTCCCCGGCAGCCGGTCGGTCAGCCGGAACCCGCAGACCCGGTCGTAGTCGGCCAGGTGCGCCCGGTCGACGGTGACACCGCCGACGCGCAGCTCCAGGGCGGGGACGGTGTCGCCCCGTCGACCCCCCACGCCTGGCAGCGCGCCGAGCAGGGCCCGGCGGTAGAGCGCGCCGGCCGCCGGCATCCGGGGCAGCTCGACCACGGTCCGGCCGGCGGGCTCCGGCGACGCGCTCCCGCCCCCGGTCACGTCGAGTGCGGAGAGGTCCCGGGTGGCGTCGTCGCCGTCCGTCGACAGCTCCCCGGTGGCGTACCGGCTGAGGTCGTGGGTGGCCAGCTCGCCGACCGCGTCGGGGGTGACCACGAGGCTCGACAGGTCCTGGGTCGGGCCGTCGATCAGCTCGTGCACCGACAGTTCCTCGTGCGGCGTACGCTCCTGCTTCCGCTTCGCCATCACGCCCCCAACAGGCTCTGGCCGCAGACCCGGACCACGTTGCCGCTGACCGCGCCGCTGGCCGGCCAGGCCAGCCAGCCGATCGTCTCGGCCACGTCCACCGGCAGGCCGCCCTGGGCGAGGCTGTTCATCCGGCGGCCCGCCTCGCGGAGCATCAGCGGGATCCGCGCGGTCAGCCGGGTCTCGATGAAGCCGGGCGCGACCGCGTTGACGCTGACGCCCCGCTCGCGCAGCACCGGCGCCAGCGAGTCGACCAGCCCGATCACGCCGGCCTTGCTGGTGGCGTAGTTGGTCTGGCCCCGGTTGCCGGCGATCCCGGCGATCGAGGAGACCGCGACGATCCGACCGCCGGCCGGGATCAGGTCCCGCGCCAGCAGCACGTCGTTGATCCGCTCCTGACTGGAGAGGTTGACGTCGATGACGGAGTCCCACCGGTCGGCGTCCATCCGGCCGAGGGTCTTGTCCCGGGTGATGCCGGCGTTGTGCACCACCACGTCGACCCGGCCGTGCCGGTCGGCGAGGTGCTTCGCCAGCCGGTCGGGGGCGTCCGGGGCGGTCAGGTCGAGCTGGACGGCGGTGCCGCCGATCTCGTTGGCCACGGCGGCCAGCTCGTCGCCGGCCGCGGGGATGTCCAGGGCGACGACGTGCGCGCCGTCGCGGGCGAGCACCCGGGCCAGTGCCGCGCCGATGCCGCGGGCCGCCCCGGTGACCAGCACGATCTGGCCGTCGAGCGGTCGGTCCCAGTCGGCCGGCGGCCGGGCGGTGCCGGCACCGACCCGGACGACCTGCCCCGAGACGTACGCGGAGCGCCCGGACAACAGGAAACGCAGGGTCGACTCCAGGCCGGTCAGGGTGTCGGTGTCGGCGTCCTTCGTGACGTACACCAGTTGGGCGGTGACGCCCCGGCCGAACTCCTTGCCGATGCTGCGGGTCAGCCCCTCCAGGGCGCGCTGCGCGGTGGCCTCGCGGGGGGTGCCGCACTCGGCGGGCGGGGTGCCCAGCACGATCACCCGGCCGCTGGGCAGCACGGCCCGGGCCTGCGGGTGGAAGAAGTCGTAGAGCTGCCGCAGCTCGGTGGAGTCGGTGATGCCGGTGGCGTCGTACACCAGGGCGGCGTAGCGTGCCGGGGCGTCGGTGGCCGCGACCGGATCGCGCAGCTCGACCCCGGCGAAGGTCAGCAGCTTGGTGACCTGCTCGGTGAGCCGGCTGCCCTCCGCGGCGCCGAGCAGGACCGGCCCGGGGACGAGCGGGTCGCCCGGCGTGTGCCGGCGCAGTCGGGGCGGGTCGGGCAGGCCGAGGCGCTTGACCAGCGCGCGACCGGCCCCCGTCTGGACGAAGCTCGCGTACCTGTCGCTCATGGGCGTAGCCTACTGGCCAGTAGGGTTCGGCGACAGCTTGGAGGAGGCCGATCGTGCAGAGTGTCCGGCGGGTCGCGGTCATCGGGGGCAACCGCATCCCCTTCGCCCGGTCCAACTCCCGCTATGCGAGCGCGTCCAACGCGGACCTGCTCGGCGCGGCCCTGGACGGGTTGGTGGCCCGCTTCGGGCTGGCCGGTCAGCGGGTCGGTGAAGTGGTCGCGGGCGCGGTGCTCAAGCACTCCCGGGACTTCAACCTGACCCGTGAGGTGGTGCTCGGCTCCCGGCTCGACCCGCACACCCCCGCGTACGACATCCAGCAGGCCTGCGGCACCGGGCTGGAGGCGGCGATCCTGGTCGCCAACAAGATCGCCCTCGGTCAGCTCGACGTCGGCATCGCCGGTGGCGTGGACACCACCTCCGACGCGCCACTGGCGATCAACGAGGACCTGCGCCGCACACTCCTCCAGCTCAACTCCGCCCGTACGCTCGGTGAGCGGCTGAAGGTCGCCGCGAAGCTCCGCCCGCACCAGCCGTTCCGGCCGGAGATCCCGCGCAACGCCGAGCCGCGTACCGGGCTGTCGATGGGGGAGCACGCGGCCCGCACGGCGAGACGCTGGAACATCGACCGACAGGCCCAGGACGAGCTGGCGCTCCGCTCGCACCAGCGCCTCGCCGCCGCGTACGAGAAGGGGTTCTTCGACGACTTGATGACCCCCTACCTGGGGCTGACCCGCGACCAGAACCTGCGCCCGGACACCACGGCGGAGAAGCTCGGCTCGCTCAAGCCGGTCTTCGGCACCCGGGGCGCGGACGCCGAGCAGGCCACCATGACCGCCGGCAACTCCTCGCCGCTGACCGACGGCGCCTCCACGGTGCTGCTGGCCTCCGAGGAGTGGGCGCGCGCGCACAGCCTGCCGGTGCTGGCCTGGTTCAGCTGGTCGGAGACCGCCGCCGTCGACTTCGTGCACGGCGACGAAGGGCTGCTGATGGCCCCCGCGTACGCGGTGCCCCGGATGCTGGCCCGGGCCGGGCTGACCCTCCAGGACTTCGACTACTACGAGATCCACGAGGCGTTCGCCTCGCAGGTGCTGGCCACCCTGGCCGCCTGGGAGTCGCCGGAGTTCTGCTCCGACCGGCTGGGGCTGGACGCGCCGCTCGGGTCGATCGACCGCGACAAGCTCAACGTCAACGGCTCCTCGCTGGCCGCCGGGCACCCCTTCGCGGCCACCGGCGGGCGGATCGTCGCCACCCTGGCCAAGCTGCTCGCCGAGAAGGGGAGCGGGCGGGGCCTGATCTCCATCTGCGCCGCCGGCGGCCAGGGCGTCACGGCGATCCTGGAGCGCTGAGACACGCCGACGCCCGCCCGGGGATGATCCCGGGCGGGCGTCGGGGGTACGCCCGGGCGGGCTCAGCCGAGGGTGAACTTCTCCCACGCGCCGATGGTGGCGCGGTTGGCGATCAGTGGCCGCGCGCCACCGCTCTCCGCCGTGACGTAGCGGCCGTTCACGGCGGCCTTCAGGGACACCGTGCCGCCACTGTTGCGGACCAGGGTGAACTTCTCCCAGGCACCGACCGACGTCCGGTTGGCGATCAACGGCTTCGTGCCGGCGCCGTCGGCGCTGACGAAACGGTTGTCCGCGCGGGCGAAGACGCCGATCTGCCCGTTGCCGAGGTCGACCAGGTCGAACCGCTCCCACGGGCCCACGCTGGTCCGGCTCGCGATCAGTGGGCGGGCGCCGCCGCTGTCGGCGGTGACGTACCGGCTGTTCGCGCCGGCCTTCAGCGAACGATCCGTGTCGGTGACGGTGACCCGGTAGAACTTCTGGTCGGTGCCGATCGTGGTGGCGTTGGCGATCAGCGCGGTGGTGACGTTCGCCGGCGCAGTTACGTACCGGCCGGTGAGGACCGCCTTGAGGCTGATCGTGCCGTCGGCGTTGCGGACCTGGGTGAACCGTTGACTGTCCGTCACCGCGGTGCCCCCTGCCGTCACCACCGTGACATCGCCGGCCGCGGCGGCGAGGTACTGCCCCTGGGCGCGCCAGTAGAGCGCGATCCGCCCGCTGCCGGCGTCCACGACGTCGAACTGGCCGGTCGCGTCCAGCGCCGGACGGTTCCCGCTCAGCCCCGGCCAGGGGGCGGTCAGCGCACCCACGTACTGGAGTCCGGAGAGGGTGAGCAGGCCCACGGTGCCGGTACGCGGCAGCACGCTCGCCTGCTGCGAGACGGCGTCGTTCCGACCGTCGGTCCCGGTCACGCGCAGATAGACGATGAAGGTGCCGCGGGTGGCGTACCGGTGGGTGGCGACCGGCGTCGCCTGGGTCGTGCTGGTCCCGTCGCCCCAGTCGAACTGGTAGGAGGCGATCGGCGCGACACCCGACCTGGAGGAGGTGGCGTCGGCCGTCACCGCGCCCGCGCCGAGGTCCAGGGCCAGGGCGATCCGGGCTTCCGGCCCCCGAATGGTCTCCAGGGCACCCCGGTCGGCGTACGTCACCGGTCCGGCACCGGTGTCCGGCACCGCCGGGTCGTCGACGCGGGCCTTACCCACCCGGTCGGTGGCCGGGTAACCGGGGGCGGCCGAGTTCGCCGAGTCGTAGTTGGCCCTCGGGTCCCCGGTCTCCAGGTCGTGGGCGGCCTGACCGGACGCGGCCCGGAAGCCCGCCAGACTCAGCGGGGTGCCGTTCCACGCGTAGGGCGTGGGATAGCCCGAGCGGTAGTGGTCGGCGGTGTTGTAGTCGACCACGGTGTCCCGGACGGCCTCGTCATGGACGCCCAGCAGGACTCCGTGCCGCACGGTGTCGGTGCAGTAATCGGTGCCGAGCGGACTGCCGTAGGTGAGGAGGTTGTTCTGCACCGAGACCCCGGTGGAGGTCCCGTCGACCCGGATGCCGTCGAGGCACCGGTCGGTCACCGTGTTGTTGGTGATCGCCGTGCCGCTGCCGCCGTGGTTGTGGATGCCGTAGCCCTGGCCGCCGGCGATCTGGTTGTTGGCCACCACGGTGTCGGCCGCGCCGGACTCGACCGCGATGGCCGCGTCGGTGAAGTGGTCGATGTCGTTCCCGACGATCGTGTTGCCGTCGCCCTCGACGCGAATGCCGACGCCGTGGTCGGCATCGTCCGGCAGGCTCGCCGTCACCGTCATCGCGCTGATCTTCACCCCGGTGGTGGCGGCGTCCAGGGTCACTCCGGCCAGGAGTGGCCGCCCGCTGACGTAGCCGCGGGTCAGGGACGACCGGGTGACGCCGACCAGCCGCACGGCGGGTACGGGCGCTCCGTCGGCGACCCCGAAACCGCCGCCCTCGACGGTGATGCCGGACGCGTCACGGAGGTCGAGCGCGGGCGCGTCCAGTGCCGCGACGACCTGGAACCGCTGGATGCTGATGTCGTGCTGGCCGGCGACGGTGATCCCGGCGGTCGGTCCGGCCAGGACTGCGGTCGACGAGGAGCCGCGGAACACGATCGGCTGATCCGGGGTGCCGGAGCTGGCGATGGTCACCCGTTCCCGGTAGGTCCCGGGGCCCACGTCGACCGTCTGGCCGGCGGTGACCGCGGCGGCTGCCGGCCCGATCGCGCAGAACGGCTGTGCCAGGGTGCCCGGCCCGGTGTTCGCGCAGGCGGCCGAGAACTGCCGGACGTAGAGGACGGCCGGGTCGGCGGCCATGGCCGGTGCGACGGACAGGAGGGTGCCGCCGGTGACCGCCACAGCGGTCAGGCCGGCGAGCAGAGGTTTGCGCATGTGTGTCCTCGAACGGAGGAGGAAGATTCGGCTCGGCCGAAGTCAGATCGGGTGATGATCCCGCGCTGCCGGGGTGCCCGCGACCCCGAGCGACATCAGGGACGGGGCCCGCTCATCTGGTCGATACCCCCGATCAGGTAATGAAACGTACAAACGCTCACATTCACATCGAGAGCCCCGAACGATGAAGGCACTGTTTGTCCTCATTCGGGAGGTTCTTGGTGAGAACTCGACGTTGGTTGCTGGCCGTCGTCTCCGGCGCGGCCCTGATCCTGGTGCCCGGCGCCGCCCAGTCGGCGGCCCCGACCGCGGCCGTCCGGGCCGCCACCCTCACCGGTGGCGGCTCCGGTGATCTCGACCCCGACCGGCAGGGCGCCTCGCAGAGCCGGCCGCCGCAGCCCTCGCCCGGCGGGAGCCTCTGCGTCCCCGGCACCCCGCCGAACGCCCCGCAGACCACCGACTTCTATGCCGGCGACCCGCTCTTCGGGCCGGCGCAGCTCCCCACCGCCTCGCCGGTCGGCCCGCTGCTCGCCGGATACCAGCGGTTCGGCGCGCAGAGCCAGGTCGAGTGGGTGCAGAACTACACCACCCAGACCACGCCCAACAAGCTGATCTTCCCGCCCGGGAACGGCTTCGTGCTCGGCCCGCACGGCGAGCAGGTGAAGACCCGGCAGACCATGCTCCCCGGCTACCGCCTCGACCGCTTCGGCTTCCCCGGCGGCGCCTTCCTGGCCCCGCTCGGCACCCCGTTCAGCGCCCGCTCGCTGGCACCGCAGAGCCTGAACACGCCGGCCAACGCGCCGCTGGCGAACTACCACACCTACTGCGTCCTGAAGCCGTTCGACGTGGACTCCGGCCCGATCGCGCCGTGGTTCGCCCAGACCGGTCTGGGTACCCAGTTCCAGCTCAACGCGGCGTACCTGCCGCAGGCGGGCGGCGCGGTGAGCGTGCAGTGGCTCCTCGACCACCAGTTCCTCACCGAGGAATACCTGGACGGCGTCTGCACCACCACCAGCGTGCCCCGGCAGTCGAGCACGCCGGTGCCCGGGTACGTCTGCTGACCGGGCCCCTGACGGGAGGTCGAGGATGGACCGGCACCAGGTGCGGGCAGCCCTGCTGGCGACGGGACTGTCGCCGGACGCCTTCGAACTGGAGGACGTGCACGAGCACGTACCGGTCCCGCCCGACTTCTGGTTCCTCCGCCACTCGCCCGCCGGCGGCTGGGAGATCGGCGCCTACGAGCGCGGCGTCTACGACGTCCGGGGAACCTTCGACACCGAGGAGGCCGCCTGCGCGGCCCTCTGGACCGCCCTGACCGGCCGGCCCGCGCCGGCCTGAACGACCCGACGACAGGCAGCTCCTGGCAGGACCCGGCGGGGTCCTGCCAGGATCTGTGCCGTGACGGGCAACCCCGGCGGTGCGCTCCTCCGTCACCTGGGCATGAGGCGAACGACAGGCCCCGGTTCGTGAACCGGGCCGACGAGGACGAGTACCGGCAGTTCGTCGCCGCCCGACTGGAGCCGTTGCGCCGCACCGCGTACCTGCTCTGCCGGGACTGGCACACCGCCGACGACCTGGTCTCCATCACCATCGGCAAGCTCTACCGGCACTGGCGGCGGGTCCGCGCGGCGGAGAACATCGACGCGTACGTCCGGGGTGTGCTGACCCACGCCTGGCTGGACGAGCGGCGGCGGCCGTGGCGGCGCGAGCGGAGCACCGACGAGCTGCCCGAGCAGACCGACCTGGTCATGCCGGAGCCGACGCTGGCCGACCGGAAACTGCTGCTGGACCTGCTCGGCCAGCTCCCGCCGCGTCGGCGGGCGGTGATCGTGCTGCGCTTCTACTGCGACCTGTCGGTCGAGGAGACCGCCGGTGTGCTCGGCATCAGCACTGGCACCGTGAAGAGCCAGGCGGCGCGGGGACTGGAGGCGCTGCGGCTGCTGATGACCGGCGCGCCGGCGACCCGGGGGGAGCTGTCGTGACGTACCAGCAGTTGTTCGACGAGGTCATCGGCGAGTCCCCCGTCTCCACGGTGGACGTCGACCGGGTGATCGGCCGGCAGCGGCGGGCCCGCCGGCTGCGGATCGGCGCGGGGACCACCGCGGTCGCCGCGGCCGTCGTCGCGGTGCTCCTCGGCACCGGCTCCCTCTTCGGTACGCCGAAGGCCGCGCCCGCCCCGGTCACCACCCGCTCACCCACCCCGAAGTCGACGGACACCGTCGTGGCCGGCAGCCCGGAGGACCTGGCACGGGTCCGCAACGCGGTGACCGACGGGCTGCGCCGAGAACTGCCCGAGCTGGTCTGGATCACCATGATCACCGGGAAGGACAGCCCGACGCCGGTGATCCGCGAACAGACGGCACGGGGCGGCTCGGGTACGTACCGTCAGATGGTCTTCTCGTTCCGGGTCGGCCAGCGGGGGGGCCGGCTGATGGTCCAGCTCAACCGGGACGGCGCGGCGGTCTGGGCGAACCGCCCGCCCTGCCCCACCCGTGGCCCGGCCGCGCGCGAGTGCACGTCGAGTGAGCGGGCCGACGGGACGAGGATCCGCGCGCGACGCCTGCTGACCACCTTCGACCAGGCCGGTCGGTGGGCGCCGAAGCCCTTCGACGGGCGGGAGGTCGAGGTGCTGCGGCCGGACGGCACGCTGGTCTCGCTGTCGACGCACGGCGTGCCCGACGTGACCACACCCGACCTCCTGGTCCGCCTGGCGCTCGGACCCGATCTGGTGTTCCCCCCGCTGCCGCCGAACCCGGACGTGAACCTGGTCAATCCGCAGGCCGACGAGTACACCCGTCGCAACTCGACGGCGCTGGCGGACGGAGTGCTCGGCTCGGCGGTGGCCGAGGTGTCGCCGGGCGGGCGCACGTTCGTGCGAGGGGAGGCGACCGTCGGCCCGACGGGGCCGACTGGATACGGGATGTGGTTCGGCCTGGAGCGAGGTGGCCTGCGCGGCGAGGGCGACATCATCATCCAGCGGTTGCCCACCGCCCTCGCCTGCGACAACCTCGCCATCCTCGACCGAAGCGAGCACGGCGCGCACCCGCACAGCGGGCAGTGCGCCGCGACGACCCGGCCGGACGGCAACCGGCTGATCTCGCTGGAGAACCGGAACGGCGATGCGGTGACCTATGACGTGTTCGTGCAGCGCCCGGACGGAGTGCTGGTCGAGGCGCGGGTCACCAACCGACCGGGCTGGATCTATCCGCCCACGCCGGCGGCCCCCGTCGGGGATCTGAAGGCCTGGCGGGAGATCCTCGACGCGGGGGATGGTCCGGTCCCGCCGCTGAGCCCGGAGCAGCTCGCCGCGCTGGCCGCCCATCCTGACCTGCTCGGGCTCCTGCCCTGACCGGCGTCGGTGCCCGGGGTCGGCCGGTTCTCGGCCCCGGGCTCGGCCTCAGGCCGTCCTCGTCAGCTGTCAGAGGTCGATCATCTGGCGAAGGACGGTGCGTACCTCCGCCACCTGCTCGGGGCGGAGTCGGTACACCGGTCCGTGCCCGGTCAGGCGGCTCGCCGACACGGTGCGCACCTGCTCGGTGATCGCCCACCCGGTGCGTCGCCCCGGCACCTCGATGGCCACCCGGTGCAGCCACCCGGGCCGTTCCCGGGTGGTCAGGGGCAGGACGCTGACCAGCGCGCCGCCGGTCAGATCGAGGTGGAAGCGGGACGACACGACCAGGGCGGGCCGCTGCCCGGCCTGCTCCCGACCCGCCACCGGGTCGAAGTCGAGCCACCACACCTCCCACGGCTTGAAGCGGCTCACGCCTGCTCGTCCCACGGGTCGCCGACGGGAGCGTCGGCGCCGTGCCACCCCTCGGACTCGACGAGGTATTCGGCCCAGCCGTCCGGGTCGACCGCGCGGTAGTGGTCCATCGCGGCGACCGCCTTGGTCCGCCAGTGCTCCTCCAGCAGCCGCTTGACGGCCTCGTCGGCGCTCACCCCGCCGAAGTCCTCGGCGGCGACCCGGAGCACCTGCTCGCGGGTCTCCGGACTGACCCGCATCATCGTCGTCATACGGCGAAGTATACGACCGCGTAAACACTTGCCGGTCCTTCCTACGCTGACGCCCGACCGCCCGGATCCCACCGTCGGCGGCGCACCCGAAGGGGACCCCCTGATGGCCGGTCGTGCCCTGCTCCGTACCCCTGTCCTCGCCCTGGTCCCCGTGCTGGCGGTCGCCGGCTGCGGGTCCTCGGGCACGAGCGCCACGGAGTCCACCGCCAGCACCGCCGTCACCGGCGCCCCGGGCGACGCGACGGCCGGCTCCGGCACGCTGACCCTCGACACGCCCGACCCGGTCGCGGCGACGACGGCCGCGAAGCCCGCCGGTGGCGGGTCGACCGGCACGGGTACGACCGGCGGTGGCTCGACGGGCGGCGGGAGCGGCAGCAGCGGTGGGAAGTCGGGCTCGACCACCGGCACCGGTCCCGTCATCACCTCGTTCCGGGTCGCGAAGCAGCCCTCCTGCCCGGCCGGCACCAGCGCCGCCCCGATCGCCGGGACGCCGGTCGTGGTCGAGTGGAGGACCGGCAACGTCGACTCCGTCGCCCTCTCCGTCGACGGCGCCGGCGTGTACGCCGACAACTACCCGCCCACCGGCAGCGAGACCCTGAACTTCCCCTGCTCGGGGGCGGACGGCGACACCCAGCGGCACACCTACCTGCTGACCGTCCGCAACGCCCACGGCAAGGCGACGAAGACCCTGGTGGTGAGCGCGACCGTGCACGACGTGCCCACGGTGTGAGCCGTGCCGCCGGTGCGGGAGAATGGGGTACGTGACGACGATCCCCAACGTGCTCGCCAACCGGTACGCCTCGCCCGAGCTGGTCGCTCTCTGGTCGCCGGAGGAGAAGGTACGCATGGAGCGCCGGCTCTGGCTGGCCGTACTCAAGGCCCAGCGGGACCTCGGCGTGAGCGTGCCGGACGGGGTGGTGGAGGCGTACGAGCGGGTCGTGGACGACGTCGACCTGGCCTCCATCGCGGCCCGGGAGCGGGTCACCCGGCACGACGTGAAGGCCCGGATCGAGGAGTTCAGCGCGCTCGCCGGGCACGAGCACGTGCACAAGGGGATGACCTCCCGCGACCTCACCGAGAACGTCGAGCAGCTCCAGATCCGCGCCTCGCTGGAGCTGATCCGGGACCGGCTGGTCGCCGCGCTGGTCCGGCTGGCCTGGCACGCCAACGAGTACTCCGGCGTGGTGATGACCGGCCGGTCGCACAACGTCGCCGCGCAGGCCACCACCCTGGGCAAGCGGTTCGCCTCCGCCGCCGAGGAGCTGTTGATCGCGTACGAGCGGCTGACGGACCTGATCGACCGGTATCCGCTGCGGGGCATCAAGGGGCCGGTGGGCACCGCGGCCGACCAGCTCGACCTCTTCGACGGGGACGCCGGGAAGGTGGCCGAGCTGGAGCGCCGGGTCGCCGGGCACCTCGGCTTCGCCCGGGTGCTGGACAGCGTCGGCCAGGTCTATCCGCGGTCGCTGGACTTCGACGTGCTCTCGGCGCTGGCCCAGGTGGCCGCCGCCCCGTCGTCGTTGGCCACCACGATCCGGCTGATGGTCGGTCAGGAGCTGGTCACCGAGGGCTTCAAGCCGGGCCAGGTGGGCTCCAGCGCGATGCCGCACAAGATGAACACCCGCTCGTCGGAGCGGGTCAACGGCTTCGCCGTGATCATCCGGGGTTACCTGTCGATGGTCGGCGAGCTGGCCGGTGACCAGTGGAACGAGGGGGACGTCTCCTGCTCGGTGGTCCGCCGGGTCGCCCTGCCGGACGCGTTCTTCGCCGCCGACGGGCTGTTCCAGACCTTCCTCACCGTGCTGGACGAGTTCGGCCCGTATCCGGCGGTGATCAACCGGGAGCTGGAGCGCTTCCTGCCGTTCCTGGCGACCACGAAGATCCTGGTCGCGGCGGTCCGCCGGGGCGTCGGCCGGGAGGTCGCGCACGAGGTGATCAAGGAGCACGCGGTCGCCGTCGCGCTCGCCATGCGGGAGCAGGGCGCCGGGGAGAACGACCTCTTCGACCGCCTCGCGGCGGACGGTCGCCTCGGCCTCTCCCGCGCCGAGATCGACGCCCTCGTCGCCGACCGCAACGCCTTCGTGGGCGCCGCCGCCACCCAGGTCGACCACGTCACCGCCCGCATCACCAAGATCGCCGAACGCCACCCCCACGCCGCCGCCTACACCCCACCCCCCATCCTCTGACCCCCCGCCCCCCGGGCCCCCCGCCGTAGCGGGTTGATCAAGAAGTTTGCGTCAGAAACGGAGATCAACCAGACGCAAACCTCTTGATCAACCGCGCAAGGGCGGGCGGGTGGGTGGGCCGGGTGGGTGGGTCAGTCGCGGGTGGGGGTTTCGGCGGCGGAGGAGAGGTTGGGGGCGCTGGCGGGTTCGGCGATACCGCCGGGTGCCCCGGTGATCTCCGGCTCGTGGGCGGTGTCGGCGGCGACCATGGGCTGGTCCGCGGGCATGACGTCCGGCATCTTGGGTACGACGATCACCGCCGTCCCGTACGCGCAGATCTCCATCCACATCTCGCCGCAGTCCCGGCTGTCGAAGCGCATCCCGATCACCGCGTTCGCGCCGAGCCGCTCCGCCTCCTCGCCCAGCCGGGCCACCGAGTCGGTACGCCACCGGGTCAGGTTGTCCGGCGCCATCGGGTCGTACGCGCCGCCGCGGAGGTTCTTGACGCCCTCGCGGTAGGGGTTCCGGGTCCTGGCCATCGAGGACACCACTTCGCCGAGGATCTGGCGGATCTCGTAGCCGGGCAGTTGATCCGTCGTCACGACCAGCACGGTTCCGATGCTGTCATCCGGCGGGCGGGCGGTTCGTGAGCGTTGTTCACCTGATCGGATGCTGCAAAACGGCGCGCCGGGGGCGGACCGGCCGCGTGCGGGCGGGACCGGCCGTTCCGGGTCGGACCGGGCCGGCCGGCGGGGAAGTGTCGGACATCGGCCACTCGGCACGGGCCGACCCAGCCTGCCCGGATACGCCCGGATGCCCCAGAAGGCCCCATCGCTCCGCAGGGGCCGGCGCAGTCGATCCGGTCACCCCTTCACCCTGGCCCAGGTTCCGACGGGTGCCCCCGTGCGGTCGGTCGGACATGGAGCGCCGCCGATGCCGCCGGGCCGCCGAAGGGCCCGCCACATGCGGTAGCGCGACGACGGCCGATGTAACGATTCGGCCTCCGTCGCAGGCGCGTACTTCCTGGTAACGGCACGTTCCGCGCACGTGGGGACACGGCTCGCAGCCACCCCCGGCCGGTTACGTCGATCACTGTCCGAACCGCGCCCGGCCGGTGCGTCCGGGGCGGTATCTGCCAGGTAGGCTGGCTGCGCTCGCCCGTTGTGGGTCGGCACCCAACTGCGTACACAGTCAGGAGTGCCCAGTGCCTCGCGTCGTCGTCGACGTCATGCTCAAGCCCGAGATCCTCGATCCTCAGGGCCAGGCCGTCGCAAACGCGCTGCCCCGGCTCGGCGTCAGCGACGTCGCCTCTGTCCGGATCGGCAGGCGGATCGAGATCGAGTTCACCGGTGAACCGGACCTGGACCGGGCCCGGGAGATCGCCGACAAGCTGCTCGCCAACCCGGTCATCGAGGACTTCACCGTCCGTCTGGTCGAGGCCGACGAGACCGTGGACGCGCACCCGTGACCGCCCGGGTCGGTGTGGTCACCTTCCCCGGCTCGCTCGACGACGGCGACGCGGCCCGGGCCGTCCGGATCGCCGGCGCCGAGCCGGTCCGGCTCTGGCACGGCGACCCGGAGCTGCACGGGGTGGACGCCGTCGTCCTCCCCGGTGGCTTCTCCTACGGTGACTACCTGCGCTGCGGCGCCATCGCCCGGTTCGCGCCGGTGATGGAGACGATCGTGGACGCGGCCCGGGGCGGCCTGCCGGTCCTCGGCATCTGCAACGGCTTCCAGATCCTCTGCGAGGCCCACCTGCTGCCCGGCGCGCTCACCCGCAACCAGCACCTGCACTTCCGCAACCGGGACCAGATCCTGCGCATCGAGTCCGCCGGCACCGCCTGGACCAACACGTTCCAGCCGGGCCAGGAGGTGCTCGTCCCGGTCAAGAACGGCGAGGGCTGCTATGTCGCCGACGCCGCGACGCTGGACCAGCTCGAGGCGGAGGGCCGCGTGGTCGCCCGCTACCTGGGCGGCAACCCCAACGGTTCGCAGCGCGACATCGCCGCGATCACCAACCAGGCCGGCAACGTGGTCGGCATCATGCCGCATCCCGAGCACGCGGTGGAGGCCCTCACCGGTCCCTCCCTCGACGGTCTCGGCTTCTTCACCTCGGTGCTGAAGCATCTGGTGGGGGCGCCGGCGTGAGCATCGGTCGGCGCACCCGCCGCGACGGCGGCGAGCGCAGCGAGGAGAGGTCATGACCACCCATCCGGACCCGGCCGTACGGGAGACGTCGGGCGCCTTCCCGGCCGCCCCGACGGAGCCGCGTGCGGCCTCCGTGGTGCCCCAGGCCGGCCCGGCCGACGCCGGCCGGCACGTCGAGCCCGCCCCTGCCGACGACTGGGCCCTCAGCCTGGACACCGTGCCCCGCGCGGCCGGCACGCCCGAGGAGCTCCAGCCGTACGCCGAGCTGGGCCTGCGCGACGACGAGTACGACCGGATCCGGCACATCCTGGGCCGGCGTCCCACCCAGGCCGAGCTGGCCATGTACTCGATCATGTGGAGCGAGCACTGCTCCTACAAGTCCAGCAAGGTGCATCTGCGCCAGTTCGGTGAGAAGGCGCCGCCGAGCGACCGGATGCTCGCCGGCATCGGCGAGAACGCCGGTGTGGTGCAGGTCTCCGACGAGCTGGCGGTGACCTTCAAGGTCGAGTCGCACAACCACCCGAGCTTCGTCGAGCCGTACCAGGGTGCGGCGACCGGCGTGGGCGGCATCGTCCGCGACATCCTCGCCATGGGCGCGCGTCCGGTCGCGGTGATGGACCCGCTGCGCTTCGGCGCGGCCGACCACCCGGACACCGCGCGGGTGCTGCCCGGCGTGGTTGCCGGCGTCGGCGGCTACGGCAACTGCCTGGGCCTGCCCAACATCGGCGGCGAGGTCGTCTTCGACCCCTGCTACCAGGGCAACCCCCTGGTCAACGCGCTCTGCCTCGGTGTGCTGCCGGTCAACCGGCTGCAGAAGAAGGAGGCCGCCGGCCCCGGCAACGTGGTCGTGCTGATGGGCGCCCGGACGGGCCGCGACGGCATCGGCGGCGTGTCGGTGCTGGCCAGCGCCACCTTCGACGAGGGCAGCGAGCAGCGCCGCCCGTCCGTCCAGGTCGGCGACCCGTTCATGGAGAAGCTCCTCATCGAGGCGTGCCTGGAGCTGTACGACGCCGAGCTGGTCGTCGGCATCCAGGACCTGGGCGGCGCGGGCCTGACCTGCGCGCTGACCGAGACCGCCGCCTCCGCCGGCACCGGCATGCGGGTCTGGCTGGAGCGGGTCCCGCTCCGCGAGGCCTCGATGACGCCGCACGAGATCCTGGCCAGCGAGTCCCAGGAGCGGATGCTGCTGGTCGTCGCCCCGGAGAAGCTGGAGGCGGTGCTCAAGACCGCCGAGAAGTGGGGCGTCTGGGCCACCGCCATCGGCGAGGTCACCGCGCCGTCGCCGGACGGCCAGCCCGGCCGGCTGCTGATCACCTGGCGCGACCAGCTGGTGGTGGACGTGCCGCCGGGTTCGCTGGTGGACGACGGCCCGGTCTACGCCCGCCCGATGCGGGAGCCGGCCGACCTCATCCTGCTCCAGGCCGACCGCGCGGAGACCCTGCCCCGGCCGAACGACCCGGACGCGCTCCGGGAGACCGTGCTGCGGATGATCGCGTCGCCGAACCTGGCCGACAAGACCTGGGTCACCGAGCAGTACGACCGCTACGTGCTGGGCAACACCGTGCTGGCGCAGCCGGAGGACTCCGGCGTGATCCGGATCGACGAGCGGACCGGCCTCGGCGTCGCCCTCTCGCTCGACGGCAACGGCCGGTACGCCCGCCTCGACCCGTACCACGGGACGAAGCTCGCGCTGGCCGAGGCGTACCGGAACGTGGCGGTGACCGGCGCGAAGCCGATCGCCGTGACGAACTGCCTCAACTTCGGCTCGCCGGAGGACCCGGGCGTGATGTGGCAGTTCGCCGAGGCCGTGCGCGGCCTGGCGGACGGCTGCCTGGAGCTGGGCATCCCGGTGACCGGCGGCAACGTCAGCTTCTACAACCAGACCGGGGCCGCGGCGATCCACCCGACCCCGGTGGTCGGTGTCCTCGGCGTGCTGGACAACGTCGCCGACCGGGTGCCGATGGGCTTCGTGCCCCGGCCGGGCGGCGACCACGACCAGCTCTTCCTGCTCGGCGAGACGCACGTGGAGCTCTCCGGCTCGGAGTGGGCGTGGGTCACCCACGAGCACCTGGGTGGCATCCCGCCGCAGGTCGACCTGGCCCGCGAGCGGCAGCTCGCCGAGTTGCTGGCCGAGGCGGCCCGGGTCGGGCACGTCAGCTCGGCGCACGACCTCTCCGACGGTGGTCTCGCGCAGAGCCTGGTGGAGTCCTGCCTGCGGCGTGACGTGGGCGCTCGGATCGCGCTGCCGGAGCACTTCACCGGCGGGTCGATGCCGTTCGTCTACCTGTTCAGCGAGTCCGCCGGGCGGGTCCTGGTGTCGGTGCCGCGCGGGCACGAGAAGGCCTTCACCGCCCTCTGCGGCGAGCGCGGGGTGCCGTGGGAGTTCATCGGGGTCACCGACCCGGCCGGCGGTGCCCTTGAGGTGCACGGCCAGTTCCGGATCGGCCTGGACGAGCTGCGCGCGGCGCACACCGCCACGTTGCCGCGCCTCTTCGGCAGCGAGGCGCCGGCCCAGGTGGCGGTGGAGGCGACCCGGACCGGGACGACCACCGTCCTGCCGGCCACCGCCGAGCAGCCGGTGGACGTACCGGTGGCCGAGTCGGCTCCCGACGCCGGGGCGAACGCTCCGGAGGTGGCCGCGGCCGGCGACGGCACGCGGGTGACCGACGAGGCCACCTCGGCCGAGCCGCTGGACCAGCACGCCACGGACTCCGGGGACGCCTCGGACCGCCGTGCCGCCCCGGATGCCCGTGGGGTCACGGAGGATCCGGCCGGTGACGCGGAGAGCGCGACGTCGGCCGGGGATGCCGGGGCGGGCCCGGAAGGGTCCGTGACGGATTCCGGTGACCCGGAACAGCCCCCTGCGACCGATCAGCGCTGAGGCGTTGGCCGCGGCCGTACACGCCCAACCCGGATCCGGGGCCCGGTTCGACTGGGGCCTGACCGGGGCGGCCGAACTCGGTCGGGTGTGTGCGGCCCTGGTGGTGGTGGACGTCCTCTCGTTCACCACCGCCGTGGAGGTCGCGGTCGGCCGCGGCATGCGGGTCCACCCGTTCCCGTGGGGTGAGCAGGCGGCCGACTACGCCCGCCGGGTCGGCGCGGTCGCCGCCGTCGGCCGCCGTCGGACCAGCCCGGACCATCCGTGGTCCCTCTCCCCGGCGGCGCTGCGCGTCGCGCCGGTCGTCACCGACCTGGTGCTGCCGTCCCCGAACGGCTCCGCGATCAGCGCCGCCGCCAGCGCCACCGGGCTTCCGGTGGTCGCGGCGTGCCTGCGCAACGCCCGCGCCGTCGGGCGTTGGCTCCAGGCCGAGGGGTACGGCTCGATCGACGCCCCGGTGGGGGTGATCGCCGCGGGGGAGCGCTGGCCGGACGGTTCGCTGCGCCCCTGCGTGGAGGACCAGCTCGGGGCGGCCAGCGTGCTCGATGCCCTCTCCGACGTGTCGGGCGGGTTGTCGGTGGAGGCGGCGATGGCGTTGGCCGCGCTGGCCAGCACGCCGGACGTGCCGGCGGCGGTACGCGGCTGCGTCTCGGGGCGGGAACTCATCGAGGGTGGCTTCGCGGCCGACGTGGCGGTCGCCGTCCAGCTCGACGTCTCCGACGTCGTACCGGTGCTCCGGCAGGGCGTCTTCACCGCCTGACGTCACCGACCCGGAGTTGCCCGCGATGTCGTCGACATGGTGCGGTCCCCGGCCCGTCGGGTTTGCCACGTCGCCGACCTTGCACGCTTCAGGGGTGTGGACGAACGTGGCCGCCCGGGTTGCCGGGCGGCCACGTCGATCGTCGGTGGGTCAGTCGTCCAGCCAGTCCAGCCGGCGGCCACCCCGGTCCTGCGGGGGAGTGTCCGGGCGGGCCCGCCCGGCCTGGGCCGGGTCGCCGTAGTAGCCGCCCTGCTCGTAGCCCTGGTTGTCGTAGCCGGGGGTGCGCGGCTGGGGCGGCTCCTGGCCGTAACCGCCCTGCTGGCCGTAGCCACCACCCTGCGGCGACTGGCCGTAGCCCTCGCCCTGCTGCTGGCCGTAGCCGCCGCGCTGGTCGTAGCCGTCGTAGCCCTGCTGCTGACCGCCGTCGTAGCCGCCGCCAGCAGGTGCGTTGTCGTAGCCACGGCCGGTCGGGGCGTTGTCGTACCCGCCGCCGGCCGGGGCGGCGCCGTAGCCGCCGCCCGCGCCGTAGCCGTTGCCCGGCTCGGGGGTGCGGCCGTACTGGCCCGGGTCGGGCTGGCCGTAGCCCCGGCCCTGGTCCGCCTGCGGCTGGTAGGTGCTGGTCGGGTACGGGTCGGCCGGCGGGGCGTACGAGGTGTTGTCGCCGGTGTAGCGGCCGGTCGGCTCGTCGTACCGCTCGCCGCCGTAGCCACCGCCCTGGGCCGGCGGGTAGCCCGCAGCCCCGGCCGCACCCGTCGCGCCGGCACCGTAGTCGCGGCTGCCGTAGCCGCCGCCGGAGGCGGGAGCGTCGCCGTACCCGCCACCCGAGGCGGGGGCGTTGCCGTAGCCGTTGCCGCCGCCGTAGCCGCCCTGGCCGGGGGCCTCGTCGCCGTAACCGCTGCCGGCCCAGCCCGGCTGTCCACCCGAGCCGTACGCGGGCGGCGGGGCACCATACGGGTCCGGCGGGACGTCGTCGACCACCGGACGGTGCATCATCGTCGGGGCGTCGCTGAGCGAGGGACCGCCGACCATGGTCGGGGCCGGTCCGGCGCCCATCCCGCCGTTGACCACCCGGGTCTGGTCGTCCGCGCCCCGGTAGGCGCCCCGGGCGTTCGGGACCACGCTCGCGCCGGCCGCGGCGGCCGGGACAGCCGCGTCGTCACCGTCGTCGCCCTCGTTCTTGCGGCGCACGTAGAGCAGCACGATGGTCCCGACACCGACGGCCACGAAGAGGCCGCCGAGCAGGATCAGCAGCCACGAGCCGAAGCCGCCCGAGTCGTCGTTGGCGGCGGCAGCGACCTGTCCGGGGCTCGCCTCGGCGGAGGACTCGTCGGGCGTGGCGTCGTCCGACGCCTCGTCCGACGGGGCCGCCTCGGCGCTGGCCGACGGGCTGGCGCTCGGGGTGGCCTCGGTCTTGATCGGCAGGCTGAGCCGCTGGCCGGTCACGCTCTGGCCGGCGTTCGCGTTGATCGCCTTGGTCGCCTTGATGTCGTTCAGGACGGCACCGAGGTCGATCCGGCCGGGCGCGATCGGGTTCGACTCGGAACCGGTGAACCGGTAGTTGCCCTTGTCGTCGCTGATCGTGGTGTAGCGGTGCTGCTGCGAGTCGAGCAGCATCACCGTGGCGTTCGCGACGGCGTCGCCGGTGGACGCGTTGGTGACCTTGCCGGAGACCAGCTTGACCGTCTGCACCTGCTGCTGCGTCGGGCTCGGCGCGGCGGCCTTCGCCTTGACGGTCAGCGAGAAGCTCGGCGAGGCCGGGTTGGACTTGTCCGGCTTGACCTGCACGGTCACGCTCGTGTTGGCGTCCGGCGCGTTGTCGTTCGCGCGCACCGTCAGCAACTGGGTCTTGGGAGTGCCGGGCGGGCCGGTGAACTGGAAGTTGCCGCAGCCGCCGGTGCAGCTGACGCCGGACGGGAGGCCGGTCAGGCTGATGTCGCCGCCCTTGTCCTCCGTACCCGGCGTGATGACCACGCTGACGGTGGTGTCGCTGCCCGCGTTCACGGTCACCGACTGCGGCTGCACGACGGCCTCGGCCGCGAGGGCCGGTGTGGCGGGGACGGTGAGCAGGGCGCCGGCAACCAGCGCTACGACCACACCGGCCCGCTGCTTCCAGGCACGTCGGTGTGTTGACACGTCCACCGCCTTCCGGTCTGACCTCCCTGGCCGGCGGATGCCGGGCCCGGGATCATCACGGTACGAATACGCCGTCGGCAACTATGCCTTGTCTGACCGGATCGGCGCGACCCAGGGCCAGCGTCGGAAGCGCTGCACTCGGGTCGTATCGTCCCGTCGTGTCCTCTCCGCACATTAAGTCCGCCGCGGTCGCGGCAGCGTTGTCGGCGCTGGATGAGGGGCGTACGCCCGAACGGCCGGTGTTCCGGGAGGCGGTCCGTACCCTCTTGACCGTCCTTGCGGAGCGCGCCCCCGGCCGATCGGTGGAGGTGCGTGTCCCACCTTACGGTGCCGTGCAGTGCGTAGCCGGCCCGCGACACACCCGTGGCACCCCGCCGAACGTGGTCGAGACGGACCCGGCGACGTGGTTGGCGCTGGCCACCGGCCGCCTGGAATGGGCGACGGCGGTCACCGAGGGTCGCGTACGGGTGAGTGGGAACCGCGCCGACCTCTCCGGGTACCTCCCCCTCGACCTGCGTTGACGTCACGCCGGTCGTCACCGGGCGGAGCCCGGTCGTGACTATGTGTATCGACTTCGATTCGCGTACACTGTCAGGCGACGACGGTCCCGGCCGACCGCGCGGAGCTCTCCCCCGACTCCGCCCAGGCCAGTCCAGACCAGCATGAGGGAGCGGCAGGTGCCCCGAGGCGATGGCCGGCTGAGCCACGACCTTGACCCCCAACGACCCGGCCCCCAGGACGCGTGTGGCGTCTTCGGCGTCTGGGCGCCGGGGGAAGAGGTCGCCAACCTCACCTATTTCGGGCTCTACGCCCTCCAGCACCGCGGTCAGGAGGCCGCCGGCATCGCGGTCAGCGACGGCTCCGGCGTGGTGGTCTACAAGGATCTCGGCCTGGTCGCCCAGGTCTTCGACGAGCCGACCCTGGCCAGCCTGCGCGGGCACCTGGCCATCGGGCACGCCCGCTATTCCACGACCGGCGGGTCGACCTGGGAGAACGCCCAGCCCACCATTCGGTCCACCACCTCCGGCACGACCATCGCGCTGGCCCACAACGGCAACCTGGTCAACACCGCGGAGCTCCAGCGGGAGGTGGCCGAGCGCGGGCTCGACTCCGACGGCTCGACCAACGACACCTCGCTGGTCACGATGCTGCTGGCCAGCCGGCCGGATCTCTCCGTCGAGGCCGCCGCGCTGGAGGTGCTGCCGCAGCTGCGGGGCGCGTTCAGCTTCGTCTTCATGGACGAGTCGACGCTCTACGCGGCCCGTGACCCGCACGGCGTACGCCCGCTGGTGCTGGGCCGGCTGGAGCGCGGCTGGGTGGTGGCCAGTGAGACCGCCGCGCTGGACATCGTCGGCGCCAGCGTGGTCCGTGAGGTCGAGCCGGGCGAGCTGATCGCGATCGACGAGGACGGCCTGCGGTCCACCCGGTTCGCCGCGCCGGAGCCGAAGGGCTGCCTCTTCGAGTACGTCTACATCGCCCGCCCGGACGCCACCATCGCCGGGCGGAACGTGCACGCCGCGCGGGTGCAGATCGGCCGCCAGCTCGCCAAGGAGCACCCGGTCGAGGCCGACCTGGTGATCCCGGTGCCGGAGTCCGGCACCCCGGCGGCGATCGGCTACGCGGAGGCCTCCGGCATCACCTACGGCGCCGGCCTGATGAAGAACCCGTACGTGGGGCGCACCTTCATCCAGCCGTCGCAGACGCTGCGCCAGCTCGGCATCCGGCTCAAGCTCAACCCGCTGCGGCAGAACGTGCGGGGCAAGCGGCTGGTCGTGGTCGACGACTCGATCGTGCGCGGCAACACCCAGCGGGCCATCGTGCGGATGCTGCGCGAGGCCGGGGCGCTGGAGGTGCACGTGCGGATCTCCTCGCCGCCGGTCAGCTGGCCGTGCTTCTACGGCATCGACTTCGCCACCCGGGCCGAGCTGCTGGCCAACGGGTTGGACAACGACGGCATCCGGCGCTCGATCGGCGCCGACACGCTGGGCTACGTATCGCTCCCCGGTCTCATCGCCGCGACCGAGCAGCCGAAGACCCGGCTGTGCCGGGCGTGTTTCGATGGGGAGTACCCGATCGAGCTCCCGGCCGGGAACCTGATCGGCAAGCACGTCCTCGAAGGAGTGGGACGTCGGGTCGCCTCGGCGGCCGACCCCACGGGGCACACCGCCCCTCCGCTCGTCGCCACTCCGGGCGGCGCGACCAACCGCCCGTAGCACCACCCGACGCGGGGCCACACCGTCGGTGCGGCTCCGCGAGAACCACAAAGGGGAGAACCGTGACGCACGTGTCCGAGCGCAGCGGAGCAGGAAGCAGCCCGACGGGCGCCGGCGGCGACCGCCAGCCCTGGACGGCCGGCACCGGCCGCACGACGCGCAAACGCTCGGTCTCGTACGCGGACGCCGGAGTGTCGATCGAGGCGGGCGACCGCGCGGTCGAGCTGCTGAAGTCCAAGGTCAAGTCGACCCGGCGCCCGGAGGTCATGGGTGACCTGGGTGGCTTCGCCGGCCTGTTCCGGCTGGACACCAAGAAATACAAGAACCCGATCCTGGCGTCCTCCACCGACGGCGTCGGCACCAAGCTGGTCATCGCCCAGCAGCTCGACATCCACGACACCATCGGCATCGACCTGGTCGCCATGGTCGTCGACGACCTGGTGGCCTGCGGCGCCGAGCCGCTCTTCCTGCTCGACTACATCGCCACCGGCGAGGTCGTGCCGGACAAGGTCGCCGAGATCGGTGCGGGCATCGCCGACGGCTGCCGGTACGCGGGCTGCGCGCTGCTCGGCGGGGAGACCGCCGAGCACCCGGGCGTGCTGCGTCCCGACGAGTACGACGTCTCCGCCACCGGCGTCGGCGTGGTGGAGGAGAGCGAGATCCTCAGCCCGGAGCGGGTCGAGGTCGGTGACGTGGTCATCGCGATGCGCTCGTCGGGGCTGCACTCCAACGGCTACTCGCTGGTGCGGCACGTGCTGCTCGGCGCGGGCCGGATGCGGCTGGACGTGGTGATCGAGGACTTCGGCCGGCAGCGCACCCTCGGCGAGGAGCTGCTCACCCCGACCAAGATCTATGCTCAGGACTGCCTCAAGCTGATCGCCGAGGCCGAGGTCCGCTCGATCGCCCACGTCACCGGCGGCGGCATCCCGGGCAACCTGGTCCGGGTGCTGCCGGAGCACGTCGACGCGGTGGTCAACCGCTCGACCTGGAAGCCGCAGCCGATCTTCGACCTGATCCAGTCCAAGGGCCGGATCGAGGACCCGGAGATGGAGCAGACGTTCAACATGGGCGTCGGCATGTTCGCCATCGTCTCCGCCGAGGACGCCGACCGCGCGCTGGCCACCCTCACCGGGCGGGGCGTGGAGGCCTGGCAGGCCGGCGAGATCATCGAGGGTTCGGGCAACGTGCAGATGATCGGGCAGCACACCCGGGGTTGATCACGCTGGGCTGATCATCCGGGCACCTGATCGGGGGTTCACCCGAGTGGCCACCGACGCCTAGCCTGAAGGTCCCTTCAGGCCAGGCGGAGGATTGTTGATGGCTGCTCGTACGCACACCGGCATGCGCGGCGTCGCCGCCGTGCCGTCGTACGTGGTGATGCAGCCCACGACTCTCTGCAACCTGGACTGCGCCTACTGCTACCTGCCGCTGCGCGCGGCCGACCGGCGGATGCCCGTGTCGGTCGCCGCAGCGGTGGCCGCCTCGGTGAACCCGTGGGCGGCCACCGGCCGCTTCTCCGTCGTCTGGCACGGCGGGGAGCCGCTCGCGGCCGGGCGGGAGCACCTGGCGGCGCTGATCGCCCCGTTCGGGCCGGCGGTCGAGCACCACGTGCAGACCAACGCCACCCTGATCGACGACGAGTGGTGCGCCTTCTTCGTCGAGCACGGCATCCGGGTGAGTGTGAGCGTGGACGGGCCGCGGGAGCGCAACTCCGAGCGGGTGACCCGGGGCGGACGGCCGGCGTACGACCGGATCCTGGCCGGGATCGCGGCGCTGCGCCGGCACGGGCTGCCCTTCTCGGCCCTCGCGGTGGTCTCCCGGCCCGGCCCCGGCCTCGCCGCCGAGCTGTACGACTACTTCCTCGACCTCGGCTGTGACGTGCTGGGCGTCAACATCGAGGAGACCGAGGGCGTCAACCTGCGCGGCAACGCCCACGAGGTGGGCGCGGTGACGGCGTTCTGGGCCGAGCTGGTGGCCGCGTGGCGGCGGGAACCCCGGATCCACCTGCGTGAGGTGGAGTGGTCGCTGCGCTATGCGGGCGCGGTGCTGACGGGCGCGGCGGACGGGCTGCTGCCGCGGCAGCTCGACCCGATCCCGACGATCGGCCACGACGGGTCGGTGGTCGTGCTCTCACCCGAGCTGGCCGGCTTCACCGACCCCCGGTACGGCGACTTCACCAGCGGCAACGTGCTGACCACCCCGTTGGCCGAGATCCTGGCCGGCGTGGAGCGGACGGCCTGGGTGGGGGAGTTCCTCACCGGGGTGGAGGCGTGCCGGTCGTCCTGTCCCTACTTCGGCTTCTGCGGTGGTGGCCACGCCGCCAACCGCTACTTCGAGCAGGGGCGTTTCGACGGTACGGAGACCGAACACTGCCGCAACAGCAAGATCCGCCTACTGGAGGGAGTGTTGGAGCATGCCCGAGACCACGAGTCACCGGCAGCCTGAGCGCGTCGGGGAAGCCGTCGGAGATCCGGTCGCGGACCGGGTACGCGAAGCCGCGGTGGGGTTGACCGCACTGCTCCACGAGGCCGAGGCCGCGCGTCTGCTGCGGGCGGAGGTGTCGGGCGGCGACGGGGCCAGCGCGGTCTGCGCCTGGAACCACTTCGAAAACATCCCGACGTTCTACAACTGGAACAACCGGCCCCGCTGAGGGGACGCCTCGGCGATCAGGGACCCGCCGGTCCGGCCGGAGCGTGCTCCGGGGCGGCGAGGTCCCTGATCGTCGGCGTCGTGCTGCTCCAGACGGGCACATGCGTGAGCACGCGGGGAGTCACCGCGTGCTCAGCTGTGTCCGGAGGTCAGCGGGTCGGGCGGACCCAGGTGTCCGGGTCGTCGTCCGCGTGATCCTCATCATCGTCGTCGACATACTCTTTGTAGTCGTCGTCGAAGTGCTGTTCAGACTTCCCACCAGCACCCGCCAGTTCGCGCTGCAAGGCGGTGAGGTCGGTGTTCGGGGAGTGGTACTTCAACTCCCGGGCCACCTTCGTCTGCTTGGCCTTAGCACGGCCGCGCCCCATGGCTCGACCCCCTCGCACAGAATGCGGGGCAGCCCGAAGGCGGGCCCCGATGACGTCAGGCATCTCTCGTGGCTCTTACGGTACATGGGGATGCCACCGTTCGGCACCTCGGGTTACCGTCAGCCGGACCTGCGCGTCGCAGTCATCCGGCCGTCACAAATTGTACCCGGTAAGGAGCGAACGCCGGGGCCGGCCGTGACAGCGGGCAAACGGTACGAAGCTTCCCAAATTCAGCTTAGCGCCGGACGCCTCCGGAGGGTGCTCCGGGGGCGGGGCCGGACCCCGCCCCCGGAGGCGGACGCTCAGCGCAGGTGGATCGTCCGGAGCCGGCCGACCTCGGCCATCCGCCGCTCGGCGAGCCGGTCCGCGGCCACCGCCGGCGGCACGCCCTCGTCGTCGGCGAGGTGCAGGATCTCCCGGGTGGTGTCGAAGATCCGGGTGGCCCGCAGCTTGGCCCGGTCGAAGTTGAAGCCCTCGATCTCGTCGGCGACCTGGATCACGCCGCCCGCGTTGACCACGTAGTCGGGGGTGTAGAGGATCCCCCGGTCGGCGAGGATCTTCTCGATCCCGGCGTGGGCGAGCTGGTTGTTCGCCGCGCCGGTGACCACCTTGGCGCGCAGCACCGGCACCGTGTCGTCGTTCAGCGCGCCGCCGAGCGCGCACGGGGCGTACACGTCGATGTCGGAGGCGACCAGCGCGGCGGCGTCGTCGACCAGCTCGACCTGCGGGTGGGTCGTGCGCACCCACTCCAGCGCCTTCGGGTTGACGTCGGTGGCGACCACCTCGGCGCCGTCCTCCAGCAGGTGGCCGGTGAGGTACTTGCCGACCTTGCCCAGCCCGGCCACGCCGACCCGGCGGCCGGTCAGCGACGGGGTGCCCCAGACGTGCTCGGCCGCGGCCCGCATGCCCTGGAAGACGCCCCAGGCGGTCAGGATCGACGAGTCGCCGGCGCCGCCGTGCTCCACGCTGCGACCGGTGACGTAGCTGGTCTCCCGGGCGATCACGTCCATGTCGGCGACGTAGGTGCCGACGTCGCAGGCGGTGTAGTAGCGGCCGTTCAGCGACTCCACGAAGCGGCCGTAGGCGCGCAGCAGCGCCTCGCTCTTGATCTGCTCCGGGTCGCCCCAGATGACCGCCTTGCCGCCGCCCAGGTCCAGACCGGCGAGGGCGTTCTTGTACGCCATGCCACGGGACAGGTCGAGCACGTCGGCGAGGGCGTCGGCCTCGCTCGCGTACGGGTAGAACCGGGTTCCACCGAGCGCGGGGCCCAGCGCGGTGGAGTAGATCCCGATGATCGCCTTGAGGCCGGACTGCTTGTCCTGGCAGAAGACGACCTGTTCGTGGCCGGTGGATCCCGGGTCTTCGGTGCTGGCGAATACGCCCATGGCTGACTCCTGTGACGGTGTGCGCCCTTGTGGGGTGCGGACCTGGTGGCACGCCGGCGGGATGCTGCCGGTGCTGCTGAGCCTAATATCGGCCGAGGCCGCACTGTCGCCGACGTCACGTCCGCCGCCGACGTCGAGGGGGTGCGGAGTCCGTCTCGTGGGAGGATCGCGCCGTGCCCTCGCTCTTCGCTTCCTATCTGCGCGTGTACGAGCCGCTGACCGCCTTCGACCGGGACCGGCAGTCGTACTGGCGCCGGTACGTCAACGAGGGCCGGGCGGTGGCGCCGCTGGAGGGGCCGGTCCGGCAGCGCACGGCGGTCATCGAGGCGCTGGGCGCGGGCTGGACCCGGCTGCCCGACCTGCCGGACGAGGCGTACGTCCTGGAGACCGACGACTCCCTGCTGGTGTGCCCGTGGAACCTGCGGATCCGGGTGGCCGAGGCGGCGCTGAGCGCCCGGGACGGGGTGCCGTCGGTGCTGGCCGACGCGTTCGTCCCGCCGATCCTGGCCGGACAGGCCAAGGCCGTGGTGGAGGACTGGCGCAGCGGGGCCCGGGTGCTGGAGCACGGGGTGCCCCGGGTGCACGAGCAGACCGCCACCTGGGGGGTGCCGCTGCGCTGGTTCGTGCTCTTCGACCCCGAGGAGCGGCACCTGGTCACCGAGCCGGGCCGGCGGGCGATGCGCTACCGGACGGAGATCTCCAAGGCGCGCCGCCGGTCGTCGCGGGCGCTGTCGGTGCTGCGCAAGTCGGTCGGCGAGGCGCCGATCACGGAGGCGGTCGAGGAGGCCGCCCGGTGGCTGGAGGAGTTCCACCCGCGCTCGGTGGTGGAGCTGGACTACGGCGGCCTGGTGCAGCTCCTCTCCGACGACACCCTGGCGGACGACGACTCGACCGATCTGGTGGCGAACGGCCTGGCCGGGCTCTCCCGGGGTGAGGCGGAGGAGGCCTCCGCCGCCTACGACAAGCTGGTCGCCCGGTGGCGGGCCGTTCAGCTGCTCGAACGGTGCAACTAGCAGCAAACCTCGCAGGGAGCGCTCCCATTCGGAGGGCGGCTCGTAGTTTACGCATCACGAACCGTGATCATGAGTCCGAATAAGGTACTTTCTGCTGCATAAAAGTCGTAAAAATCGGGCATGGTTCATCCGTCCGTCTAGGGACCTTCAGCCGTTCGGCCCATGTCGGACATCGGGGACTAGCCGGACCATGGGAGACGCGTCGGCCGGCGGGACCCCGGCCGATGTCTATACATGTGGAGGAGTGACCCGATGGCATCGCGAACGCACGAACCAGAGCCGCTACTCACGCCGGCCGAGGTGGCGTCGATGTTCCGTGTCGACCCGAAGACGGTGACCCGGTGGGCCAAGGCTGGCAAGCTCAGCGCCATCCGGACCCTCGGCGGACACCGCCGGTACCGCGAGTCGGAGGTCAGGGCCCTGTTGCAGGGTCAGATCCCGCAGCAGCGTCAAGGGGACTGACCCCCAGACCGCAGAGGCTTTCCGATCAGGGGCGGCCGGACGTACGCGACAGCGACGATCCGCCGCCCCTGACTCGTATCCGGGGTCAGGCGTCCAGCGTGATGCGCAGCCCCACCGTGCCGCGCTCGCCCCGGCGCAGCCGGCTGCCGAGCAGGCTGAGCCGGCCGATCAGCCGGTACTTCTGCTTCAACAGGTCGCGTACCCGGCGGGTGCCGGCGACGTCGCAGATCGTCGCGTGGCCCGGCACCGCTTCGCCGTGCGGATTGCCCCGCACGTCGCAGGGCGCCACCGTCACCCGACCGTCCCGCCGGATCCGCTTCACCTTGCCAGCGTCCGACACCGTCCACACCGCGAGGGCGTCGCCGTCGCGCACCGCCCACACCGGGGTCGGCACCGCCCGGCCGTCCTTGCGGAACGTCGTCAGCAGGATGTACTTCTCCGCCGCCAGGCGGTCCAGGTCGGTCACGTCGCCCAGGATACGGCCGCGACAACCGGACGACCTGCGGATAGCGTGATCGCCGTGAGCGCGAGGAGTGAGCCGGGTCTGCGAGCCCCGCAGTCGTGAACAGAGACAGCCCTGTGGTGGGGGAACCGGTGATCGGTGACGTGTTCGGCGAGCTGATCCGCGACGCGTACGCCGTGGCGACCGGGATCGGGCCACGGCCCATGGTCGGCGGACGACTGCCCCGGCCGGTCATCGAGGTCATCGAACGCGACGACGGGCTGATCAACGGCGCGCCCGCCGCGCACTACCTGGACCCGCCGCAGGCGTGGCAGCCGTACGACCATCGGGCGGTGGACCGGGTCCGCGGCCGCACCCTCGACATCGGGGTGGGCGGCGGCCGGATCGCCCTGCACCTGCAGGAGCGCGGCGTGCCGGTCACCGGGCTGGACACGTCCCTCGGCGCGCTGCGGGTCAGCCGGCACCGGGGCGTCCGCGAGCTCGTGCACGGCACGATCGACGAGCACGTCGCCGACGGCCGGCGCTACGACACCTTCCTGCTGCTCGGCAACAACCTCGGGCTGATCGAGGGGCGGGACCGGGCCCCCGGCTTCCTCGCCGCACTCGCCGCGCTGGCCCGTCCCGGCGCGCAGGTCATCGCGCACGGCACCGACCCGTACGGCACCACCGACCCGCTGCACACCGGCTACCACGAGCTGAACCGGCGGCGCGGCCGGCTCGGCGGGCAGCTGCGGCTGCGGCTGCGCTACCGGCAGCTCGGCACCGAGTGGTTCGACTATCTGGTCTGCTCGGTCGACGAGCTGACCGGGCTGCTGCACGGCTCCCCGTGGCGGCTGACCGACGTGGACACCCTCGACGCCCCGTACTACCTCGCCACGCTCACCCTCGCGGGCTGAGCGTGGAGAGGGTCCCCTGCCGGGACAGGGGACCCTCTCCGCTCAGACCTGGATGGTGGGGGTGTGCTGCTCCGGGGGGAGGCCGCCGTCGCCGTCGACCACCTCGTCCGGGGTGCCGTCCTCGTCGATGTCCACCATGGTGATGTCCACCTTGCCGTCACCGTCGGTGTCGAACTGGAACAGGTCCGCCTTGCCGTCGCCGTCGGTGTCGACCACCCACACGTCGGTCTTCCCGTCGTTGTTGGTGTCCGCGCGCAGCAGGTCCACCCGCTCGTCCCCGCGGGTCTCCACGGTCTCCGTGCTCTCGGCGCTCTCCGGTGCCTGGCTCATGTCGGTCCTTCCCTTGACGTTGACGGCCGTCTGTACCCGATCCGGTCGGCCCCCACGCATGCCGGGCCGATCGCTGCCGCCTAGGGTCGCACCCATGAACGAGCGGAGCGTACGAGCCGGCGCGGCGGAGACCCCGCGCGTCGCCGCGCGCGGCGAGGGGACGTCATGAGTGGTCGATTCGTTGTCGTCGGGGCCGGCACCATGGGCCTCGGCATCGCCTACGTGGCAGCCGGTGCGGGCTACGCGGTCGAGTTGGTCGAGGTGGACCCGGCGCGCGGCGCCGCCGCCCTGGACCGGCTCGGCGAGCTGTGGGAGCGCGGGGTCCAGCGCGGCAAGCTGACCGCCGACGCGGCGACGGCCAACCGGCAGCGGGTCACCCTCCGGG
The DNA here is from genome assembly GCF_040499845.1 of Micromonospora sp. CCTCC AA 2012012. Taxonomy (NCBI): domain Bacteria; kingdom Bacillati; phylum Actinomycetota; class Actinomycetes; order Micromonosporales; family Micromonosporaceae; genus Micromonospora; species Micromonospora mangrovi. The sequence continues at coordinate 5,097,159 of NZ_CP159342.1, read as the reverse complement.
CCGGGCTCGCCGAGGTGGCCGAGGGACCGGACGTGATCGTGGAGGCGGTGCCGGAGCGGCTCGACCTCAAGCGGGCGGTGCTGCGGGAGGCCGCCGCCCGACGGCCCGCCCTGCTCGGCAGCAACACCTCCAGCATCCCGATCGCCGACCTCGCCGACGGGCTGGACCGGCCCGCGGACTTCGTCGGGCTGCACTTCTTCAACCCGGTCTGGGCGATGGCCCTGCTGGAGATCGTGGTCGGCCCGGCCACCGCGCCGGAGACCACCGAGGCGGCCGTCGCGCTCGCCGGCCGGCTCGGCAAGGACCCCGTCGTCGTACGCGACATGCCGGGCTTCGCCACCTCCCGGCTCGGGGTCACCCTCGGGCTGGAGGCGATCCGGATGGTCGCCGACGGGGTGGCGAGTGCGGCGGACATCGACAAGGCGATGGTGCTCGGCTACCGGCACCCGGTCGGCCCGCTGGAACTGACCGACCTGGTCGGGTTGGACGTCCGCCTCGACATCGCCCGCACCCTCCAGGCCGCGTACGGGGACCGCTTCGCGCCGCCGCCGCTGCTGGTCGAGATGGTGGCGGCCGGGAAGCTCGGCAAGAAGTCCGGCCAGGGCTTCCACACCTGGAAGGACGGGCGGAAGCAATGAGCGGGCTGAAGATCGAGGAGCTGCCGGACCGGGTCGTCGTCACGCTGGACCGGCCGGAGAAGCGCAACGCCATCGACGCCGACCTGATCGCCGAGCTGCACGCGGTCTGCGCCGAGCTGGAGGCCCGTCCCCGGCTGCTGCTGCTCACCGGCGGCACCGAGGGGATCTTCGCCGGTGGCGCCGACATCGCCCAGCTCCGCGAACGCGGCCGGCTGGACGCCCTGGCCGCGATCAACCAGGCCGCCTTCGCCCGGATCCGGGCGCTGCCCATGCCGACCGTCGCGGCCGTGGACGGGCCGGCGCTGGGCGGCGGCGCCGAGCTGGCGTACGCCTGCGACCTGCGGGTGTGCACGGCCCGGGCGGTCTTCGGCCAGCCGGAGGTGCGGTTGGGCATCCTGGCCGGCGCGGGCGCGACCCACCGGCTGCCGGCGCTGATCGGCGAGGCCCGGGCCAAGGAACTGCTCTTCACCGGCCGCCGGGTGGACGCCGACGAGGCGCTGTGGATCGGCCTGGTCAACCGGGTGGTCGCCGAGCCGGCGGAGCTGCTGCCCACCGCGCACGGGCTGCTCGACGAGATGGCGAAGGGCTCGGCCCTGGCGCTGCGGCTCACCAAGCTGGCCGTGGACGCGCCGCCCACCGCGCACCCGCACCTCGACCTGCTCAGCCAGGCGGTGCTCTTCGAGGACGACGAGAAGCACCGGCGGATGACCGAGTTCCTGGAGCGCCGCCGCTCCCGCTGAACCCCGGACAGCACGAAGGCCGCACCGGTCTCCCGGTGCGGCCTTCGTCGTCGCTCAGTGCCGGATCTGCACCCCGGCGTCCGCCAGCGCGGTCACCACGTGGGCCGACTCACCGAAGCCGATGATCAGTACGGCGTCCGCGCCGTAGTCCTTGATATCCCTGGCCCCGGCGCTGAAGTCCACCGGCTTGGCCTGCGCGTCGGCCGGCGGCTCGTAGGTCAGCAGCTTGACCTTGTCGGCGCCCATGCCGGCCCGCTCCAGCTCCGCCCGGACGTTCTCCTGGAGGCCCTCGCCGTAGGAGTCCTTGCGGGCCACGATGGCGATCTTGTGCGGGCCGTCGCGGAGGATCACGTCGGCCAGGGCGCGGCCCTGGAGGCTGTCCGGCGGGGCCGTCCGGAAGTAGAGACCCTTGTCGTCGACCGTGGTCAGACCCGCGTCGGTGTTCGACGGGGAGAACATCACCTTGCCGGCGGCGACCACGTCCGGCAGCACGGCCCGGGAGATGCCCGAGGCGCCCGCGCCGATGATGACCTGCACGCCCCGGGCGATGTGCGAGGCGACGGTGGCCTTCGCGACGGCCGGGTTGGTGCCGTCGTCGCCGTCGATCCAGACCACCGGCTCGCCGAGCACGCCGCCGGCCGCGTTGATCTCCCGCAGGGCCAGCGCGGCACCGGCCGCCAGCGGCGGGTTGGCGATCGCCAGGTCACCGGTCTTGGGCAGCAGGCCGCCGAGGACCAGCGGCGAGCCGTCGCTCTTGTCGGCCTTGCCGCCGCGCTGCTTCCTGGGCCGCGGCGGCGTCCTGGTGCTCGCCCCCGACTCGTCGCCGGCACCGACGAACTCGGTCTTGCCGTCGTCGATCACCTTGTCGTCGAAGTGCAGGGTGGCGTAGCTGGCGGTGGCCGGCTCACCGGCGTCGGTGAACCCGGCCCGGGTCAGCGACACGCCGCGGTACTCGATGTCCTGACCGGAGCGGGCCAGCTCCAGGCAGGTGGCGACCTGGTCGCAGCGGTGCCCGCCGGTGGTCACCCCGACGATCTGCTTGGCGATCGCCGCCGGATCGGTGCTGCCGGCCAGCTGCGCGGCCAGCGCGCTGATCACCACCGCGTCGTACGACTCGGCGGAGTAGAGGAAGTCACCCAGCTTCGGGTCTACGGTGCGTAGCCGGTCCTTGAAGTTCTCCGGCAACCGGGTCAGCGGGGTGGTGCCCTTCATGCCGTTGACGAGATCGGCCCGGTCCCCCAGCTCGGCGGCGAACGAGTTCAGCATGTTGCCGTCGGTGCCGTAGAGGCGCGTCTGCGTGGTGGCAGGGGCCGCCTCGGGCTTGTCGTCCCCGCAGGCGCTGGTGGCGAGCAGGAGCGCCGCGCAGGCCGTCGAGATGGCTGCGCGCGAACCGCGTGATACGAGCATGGTCGGCCTTTCTCCGGCGAAGGTCCGCTGCGCACATTAGCGTGCCCGGCTGGATGACGGGACCGTGGATGCAGGTCCGTCGGCAGGTAGACAGGCTGCCGTACGGAGAGTGACGGTGGGGCTGTGCGGGGTCACCGCTTGACCCTCCGTCCTACCGTTTCCCAGGTGACCGACGAAGCACAGCAGACGCTGGACGACGCGACCGCCGTGCTCCGCTCGGCGCTGGCCGGGGACGGTGACGGCGTGGTGGGCACCTTCGACGCCGTGGTCGACCGCTCCGGGTTGGCCGGGGCGTACGGGGTGGCCTGGTGCCTGGCCGCCACGATGCTCGGCGACGAGGCCCCGGCGGGAAACTGCGCGCTCGACTTCCCCGGCATCGACCAGGCCGGCTACGACACCCGCTGGGTGGCCCGCTTCGTCAGCGCGTACGCCAACGACGACCTCGACACCGGCGAGGCGCTCTTCGGGGCGGCGGTGGCCGACGGGCTGCTGCCGGACTGCCTGCTCACCCTCGCCGGCTCCACGGTGGCGACCCTACGCAGCCGGGCCGACTGAGCCGCCGGGCGCCCGACCGCTGCGGCCGGGCGCCTCGGACGGGTCAGAACGCGTGGTACGCCACCAGCGGCTCGTACTCGTACCGCAGGTTCTCGAAGCGGACCCGGAAGTTGACCCCGTCGCGGACGTTGGTCGCCACGGTGATGAAGCCCGAGCCCGCCGGCAGGTAGGTCAGGTAGTTGCAGGCGTTCGTCCGGTCCACGAACACCACGCAGGCCTGGGTGCCGAACGCGCTGGCGTTGCGCACGTTGATGTCCCGGCAGCGGGTGGTGGTGCGGTAGGTGCCCGCCTCGCCGCCCCACGCGCCGGTGGTGAAGTAGGACCGGGTCGCCCCGCCGTAGCAGGTCGTGGTGCTGGCGGAGAGGTTGGTGTCGGGGGCGGCCTCGGCGGGGGAACCGAGGGCGAGCAGCGGCAGCGCCGCCGTCGTGGCGAGCAGACGGATGACCGGGGATGCCATCGAGCCTCCAGGGGTGGGTGGACCCTGAGTTGCGGTCAGGGAGCTGAGCGTGAAGATGGTAACCGTCGATCTCCCGGCCGGCTCATCCCACCCGCGTCCTACCGCTGTGATAGCTGTGGTGCATGTCCGAGGCGATGCTCAGCAAGGTGCGCAAGCTGCTGGCCCAGGCGGAGGACCCGGCCTGCACGCCCGCCGAGTCGGCCGCCTTCACGGCCAAGGCGACCGAGCTGATCGCCCGCTACGGGGTGGACCGGGCGCTCCTGGCGGCCCGCGACCCCACCACCGACCCCGTCGGCGACCGGGTGATCGAGGTGGTCGCCCCGTACGCCCGGGACAAGGCCGGGCTGCTCGCCGCCGTGGCGGACCCGCTGCGCTGCCGCTGCGTACGACTCCGGCACGGCGACGGCTTCGCCATGCACCTCTTCGGCTTCGCCAGCGACCTGGAACGGGCCGACCTGCTCTTCACCTCGCTGCTGGTGCAGGCGGCGCACGGGCTGGCCGGTGCCGTCGTACCGGCCGGCGAGCACCCGGCCGCCTTCCGTCGTTCCTGGCTGGCCGGCTTCGCCCAGGTGGTCGGCGGTCGGCTGCGGGCGGCCGAGGCCGGAGCGGTCGCCGAGGCCGGCGCGCCCTCGATGGCGCTGGTGCTCGCCGACCGCTCCGACCGGGTGCAGCGGCGGCTGGCCGAGGTCTATCCGCGGCTGCGTACGGCGGCACCGCGCCGGCTCGCCGGCACCGGGTTCGGTTCGGGCGCGGCGGCGGGTCACCGGGCCGACCTGGGCGGCAGCGCCGTCGACACGGCAACCGCGCGGGGCATCGGATGGTGACCGTCGCGCACGTCCGGCGGATCGCCCGGGCCCTGCCCCGCACCGAGGAGGCCCTGGTCCGGGACCGGATCAAGTTCCGGGTCGGCCGGATCGTCTATCTGGCCCTCTCCCGCGACGAGACGGTGCTCGGCTTCGCCTTCCCGAAGGAGGAACGGGACGCCCTGGTCGCCGCCGAGCCGGCGAAGTTCCTTCCGCCCGACCGGGTCGACGAGCGCTACCACTGGGTGCAGGTCCGGCTGGCCGCGATCGACGAGCCGGAGCTGCGCGAGATCGTCGTGGAGGCGTGGCGGATGGTGGTGCCGAAGCGGGTGGCGGCGGCCCACCTCGGTGAGGCGTCCCGGTCGACTTCGTGAGCCGCCTCAGTCGGCCGAGCGGGCGACCGTGGCCAGATAGCGGCAGAGCAGCTCCTGCCAGCCGGCGGTGAGCGCCTCCCGGTAGCCCTCGGCGGCCTCGCCGTGCCGGTCGAAGTGCCGGTGCTCGACCTCGACCCTCGTGCTCTCCGGCCCCTCCGGGTGGAAGAGCACCTCCACCTCGCTGGCCCGCGCCGGATCCGGCACCGGCACCCGGTCCGGACCGATCTGCCAGGTGAACACCAACCGGCGGGGCGGATCCCAGGTCAGCACCCGACCCCAGTCGCCCCGGAAGCCGTACGGGCCGATCTCGTAGAGCATCCCGCCGGCGCGCGGCTCGATGCCCAGCTCGGCCAGCGCCTCCGGCCCGGACCAGGTGTATTCGCGTACCCACCAGTCGGTCAGGCAGCCGGTGAAGACCGCGAAGGCGCGCTCGGCGGTGGCTGGGGCGAGGAGGCTGCTGCGGAGGGAGAACCGGGCGACATCCTGGTGGACCTCATCCGGATCGGCGATCTCCTGTCCCATAGGCCCGGACCATACCGGCTGATGCCCGGGTGCGCAGCTTCCCGGGTGGCCGCTTCCGGACACGCGGTGACCGTTTTCCGGACACCGGCACCGGCGGCCGTCCCCGGGACGGATGCGGCGGGGGAAAGGGGGTAACCGCGGCTGATCCGGGCCCGGCGACCCGGGCCAGCTTGGAGTGGGGAGCATGAGCGAGAGCGGAGCGACCGAACGGGAACCGGACCCGACCAGTGAGCGGCTCGCCCACCAGGGCGGGGCGACCGAGCCGGACGTGCTGCTCGACATCCCGGAGCTGACGGTCGACCAGATCCGACTGGCGGTCGACGGCCTCGACGCGGACCTGTCACTGCGCGCCCGGTTGGCGAACCTGCTCCAGATCGACGCCGGTGTCCGGGTACACCTGGAGGGCGTGGAGCTGGACGTCACCGGGGTCAGCGCCGAGGCGCTGCTGAAGGTGCGGCTGGAGAAGCTGGTCCAGATCCTGGACCGGGCGCTGACCACGATCGACCGGAACCCGAATGTCATCGACGCCCTGGCGCGTACGGCGACGGTGAGCGTCGACGACGTCAACCGGGCCGCCCAGCAGCTCACTGGTGTGCCGGTGACGGAACAGGCCGGTCAGCAGGTGGGGACGGTCGGCGCGGTCGCCGACCAGACCCTGCGGGAGCGGGTCGGTGAGCCGTCACCACCGATCGCCACTCCACCCGCCGGGCCCCGACCCCCTGAACCGCCGACCGGCCCGTCCGAGCAGCCGGCCGCCGGCCCGGGCGCTCCCGAGGAACCGGCCGGTGCGCGCGGTCCTGGAGAGGCGGCCGGCCCGGGTACGTCCGGCGAGGCGGCGGCCGGCCCCGGTGAGCCGGCGGATCCCGGCGCTGCCGGGGAGTCCGGTACGGAACCGGCCGGTGGGCCGGAGGTCGGCGCCGCGGCGGGCGGACCCGAGCGGCCGTCGGGTGGCGCCGGGACCGGGAAGCCGACCGGCGGACCGGGGGCCACCCGGCCGGGAACCTCGGGGGCGGCCCAGATGGCCGGGCAGGCCGGGGAGAGCCTGCGCCAGGCCGGCCGGAGCGTCTGGGAGGCGATCCAGGGCGGCATGGGTCAGAGCCGCCAGCAACGCCCGAAGCGCTAGCCGTCCGCGCTCAGCGCGCCGGGCTGCCGCCCCGCCACCACGGCGTACGGGTGAGCAGGAGCAGCCTGGCGACCGGTGCCAGGGCGACGGTGCTGGCCGCGTCCCGGGGCGTCCAGAGCAGGTTGTCGCGGATCCCGGCGGCGTGCGCGGTCAGCGACGCGCCCACCAACAGCGCCACCGCGGCCAGCACGGCCCCGCCCCGTCGGCGGGTACGCCCCCCTGGTCGGCCGGGACGCCGTCGGACCTCGGAGCACCGGGCTGGACGGCCGGCGCGTCGCACGCCGCTCCTTGACGGGCGTGGGCGTCGGTGCGGGTGCCGGAGCCGACGTGGCGGGGTCCAGGCCAGGATGTGACACGCCCCTCACCGCGCTGCCGTAGGGGCGTCCTGCCGCTCGCCGCCGTCTTACGGCACCCGGACGAGGCGGGCGTAGGCGGCCCGCCCGACAGCTGTCGGATCGGCTTCGACCGAGACATAGACCCTTGCCGGCCAGGGCGCACGCACACTGGCCGTGACCGGTGTGGGGTGGTCGCCGCAGGGCACCCGCACATCGGGCGAATCGGGCGAGGGTGTGGGCCGGCTCTCCCGCGCGCCGGACATTGCGGGCTCACCCCAGAAGCGCGCTCGGAGCGCCCCTTCGCCGACACAGAGGATCTCCAACACGTACACGCCGGTCTTGTTCTCGTTGTAGCCCGTGCCGCTGATGTTTGAAGGGCCGCCGCGCAGGATGGGCCCGGAGCTGGACATGAGGATCGGCCCCTTGCCCTCGCTTCTGCGCTTCCTGTTGTCGATGGAATTGATCCCGAGCGCGGTGCCCGCTTCGGACGCCAGGGCGTCGAGCTGGGCGGTGGACAGCGGCGGCGGGGACGTCGACGGAGTCGACGACACCGGGGGTGGCGCGGACCGGTCGCCGCCGACCAGGCTCGCCACCCCGGCGCTGCCGGCCAGGGCGAGCGCTACACCGGCGGCGGCCGTGGCGATGCCGGCGCGGCGGCGACGCCGTACCGTCCGCAGCGCCTCGGCGGTTCCCGGGGTGCGGATGTGCGTCAGCGATTCGGCGCGTAGGAGGGCAAAGGCCGCCCGGGTCTGCTCTTCGGTCAGTTCCTCAGGCATGAGTTTCCTCCGTGTATGCGGGACCGAGCTGGGCGGCGAGCGCGACACGGCCCCGGTGCAGCCAGGACTTGACGGTGCCTTCGGGCACTCCCTCGCGATCGGCGATCTCGGCGACCGGAAGGTCGGCGAGGTAGCGCAGCACCATCGCCCGCCGCTGCGCGGCCGGTAGCGAGGCCAGAGCCCCGATGAGCGCGATGCGATCAGGCTCCGGCCCCTCGATGACCGGCTCACCGCGTTGGCGACTGTGGAAAGCCCGCATCACGCGGATCCGTCGCCAACGGCTGGTCGCGAGATTCCAGGCGACCCGACGGACCCAGGCGGCGGGGTCGTCATAGCGGGAGACCTGCCGCCACCGGGCGAGCGCCCGACAGAACGCCTCCTGGACGACGTCCTGCGCCTCATGCCGATCACCCGAGTAGGCGTACAACTGCACGGTGAGGTCGGCGTAGTACGCCGCGTAAAAGTCGTCGAAGTCTGTCATCGACCACTACACGCAGGGCCGGTTCAGAACGTTGCGGCCTGCCGGTCAGAGTGGGACGTCGAGGCCGGCGAGGGGCAGATCGGGCAGAACCTGGGGCACAAAGCAGAGCGCCGACCGGCGTTTCCGCTGATCGGCGCTCCTGTAGCCCGGCGAAAGGCTATGTGGCCAGGGGCGGGGTCGAACCGCCGACCTTCCGATTTTCAGTCGGACGCTCGTACCAACTGAGCTACCTGGCCGTGGTGCTCGGCTCATGCTACCCAACGGACGGCACTGCCGCCGGAAGGCCCACACGCTCCGATACGCAGAACGCCGCGCAGAATTCGCGCGGCGCCAGCGCTTGCGGTCCTGACGGGACTTGAACCCGCGACCTCCGCCTTGACAGGGCGGCGAGCACTCCAACTGCTCCACAGGACCTTGCTCTGTTGCATCCGACCGAGGTCGGACCGTGCCCCCAACGGGATTCGAACCCGTGCTACCGCCTTGAAAGGGCGGCGTCCTGGGCCGCTAGACGATGAGGGCGGCCCCGCCATCATTGCACACTCGCAACTTCAAGCGGACTTGCTCCCATCCGGCCCCGCCGGAGGCTTGGAAAGCATACGTGATGGCTGGCCTGCCGACCAAACCGGTATGGCGCGGGGCACATCGGGGAGCAAAACAGCAGGTCAGGGCGGGTGTCAGTGGAGGCGGGAGATCCCGTACCGGCGTTTCAGGTCGGGGATCAGGTGCCGGCAGGCGGTCAGGGTGGGCCGCCGATCGCCGCCTCCGTCGTGCATCAGCACGACCGCACCGGGCTTCACGGCGTGCTCCACCCGGGTGGTGATCGTCTGGCTGGTGGGCTTGTCCCAGTCCCGCGGGTCGACGCTCCAGTGCAGCGAGCGCATGCCGAGCTGGCGGGCGACCTCCACCTCCTCGGGCGTCCACCGACCGCCCGGCTGCCGGAACCAGGAGACCTTGGCGTTCGGGACGGCCGCGTGGATCGCCCGGTTGGTGCGGAGCAGGTCGGCCCTGATGTCGGCGACCGGCCGCCGACCCAGGTTGAGGTCGTGCCGCCAGCTGTGGTTGCAGAGCTGGTGACCCTCCCGGACGATCCGGGCCACCAGTTCCGGGTGGCGCTGGACCTGCCGGCCGATCAGGCAGAACGTCGCGGTGACGTGGGCCGCCCGGAGCTGGTCGAGCAGTTGGGGCGTCCAACGGGGGTCCGGCCCGTCGTCGAAGGTGAGGGCCACCGACCGGTCACCGGAGGACCGGTCCAGGCCCACCGGAAGGGTGCTGGGCAGCGGCCGCAGCGGCGGTTTCGGTGTGCTGGTGCGGGTGGGTCGCGGGCTGGGCGTCGGCTTCGACACCGGTGGAGCCGCGGCCGCCGGTGACGGGCCGCCGGCCTGGGACGGGTTGCGGGCGGGATCGCCGCACCCGGTGAGGAGCAGCACCAGGCCGAGGGCGTACGCCAGTACGGCGCGTGAACGCATCGTCGCTCCCGGAAGGGGTCGGGGAAGGCGGACATCCCCGACGCTAGTTCATGATCTTCCCTTCCGGCAGAGGCGGTCAGTCCGTTGTCGACTGATCCAGTGAGTCGCGGACGGCCACCGCCAGCGACACCGCCTCGCCCAGGTCGACCGGACGCACCACGCCGGCGGGCAGCGTGTCGGCCCGCCAGCCGGGGCCTGCGGCGAGCACCAGCAGTGGCCGGCGCGGGATGGCGAGCAGGGCGGAGAGCTGCCCCGGGTCGGCGGTGGCCCGGGTGTGCGACCAGACCACCACGGCGGCCGGACCGGTCCGGGTGACCGCCTCGACCAGGGCCGCCACCGGCACCCGGGCACCGAGCATCCGATAGCTCACGCCGGCCTCGGCCAGCGCGGCGGCCAGCGCCTCCAGCGGCAGGCTGTGCTGTTCCTCGTCCGCACAGGACAGCAGGACGCGCGGCGGTCCGACGGGCGTGTGGGCGCGGGCGACCGCGGCGAAGGCCTCGGAGACGCACCGGGACATCAGGTGCTCCACGTCGATCAGGCCGGTGGTGGCGGCGTGCCGCTCACCGATCCCGGCGAGCACCGGGCGCAGCAGTCCGTCCCAGGTGGCGACCACCCCGTCGGTGGCGAGGGCGTGGGAGATGGTCTCGCCGATCGCTGCCGAGTCCAGTCGCATGGCGGCCCGGGCCAGTCCTCGGGCGACGGGGCCGGCCCGGCCCACCGGGATGGTCAGGCCGCCGCCGTCCCGGGTCAGCCCGGGACGGGTCGTCATCCGGGCCAGCTCCACGGTGTTCCCGGCCGGGGCCTGTCGGGCCCAGCGGGCCGCCTCGGCCGGCGTGACCCCCTCGGCGGTGAGTCGCCGCATGATCTCCAGGCGGGCGAGGTCGGCCGGCGTGTAGCGCCGGTGGTGTCCCGGTACGTGCTCACTGGGACCGAGCCCGTACCGCTGGTGCCAGGTGCGCAGCGTGGTGACCGCGACGCCCAGTCGGCGCGCCACGGCCCCCGCGCTCAGCGCCTCATCGGCCACCCGACCGCTCCGACACCTCGTCGGCCGGTGCCCCGGACGGGACCGCGGCCGTGCCAGGGGTGCCCGCTGCGGGACGGAGCAACCGGTTCACCACTCCACCCAGCCAGGGGGCGTACGTGCGGGGGTCGACGTCGAGGTCGGCCTCCAGCTCCACGGGGTCGACCCAGCGCAGCTCGGCCACCTCGTCGGGGTCCGGCAGGGTACGCAGGTCGGCCGGCACGTCGGCGCGGAGCACGTGGTCGTACTCGAACTCGACGCGGCCGGTGGCCGGGTCCTCGGCGTAGTAGACGTACACCCCGACCTCGGTGAGGCTGACCGGCTCGGCGCCGAGCTCCTCGCCGAGCCGGCGGTTGGCGGCCTCGACCAGCGACTCGCCGGGCTGGGGGTGGCCGCAGCAGGCGTTCGCCCAGCGCAGCGGGAAGCGGGTCTTGGTCGCGGCCCGGCGCTGGAGCAGCACCCGGCCGTCCGGGTCGACCAGGAGCACCGAGAAGGCCCGGTGCAGCCGGCCCGGCGGCTGGTGGGCGGCGGCCACGGTGGTCGCACCCTGCGGCCGCCCACCGTCGTCGACCAGCTCGACCAGGTGCTCCTCGCGGGAGGTGGTCATCGTCCGGCCCCGGTGATGCGGTTGGCGGCCAGCTTGCCGGAGATGAGCACCATCGGCACGCCCACGCCGGGCTGGGTGCCGGAGCCGACGAAGACCACGTTGGAGAGGGTGCGGTGCAGGTTCGACGGCCGGAACGGGCCGGTCTGGAAGAGGCTGTGCGCGGACGCGAACGGGGTGCCCGCGGCCATGCCCTGCTCCTCCCACTCGGCCGGGGTGACCGTGCGGAGCACCTCGACGCCGTCGCCGAAGCCGACGTAGCCCCGCTCTTCGAGAGTGTCGATGAGCTGGTCGGCGTAGCGGCGGCTCAGGTCGCCGCGCCAGTCGAACGGCGCCCGGTGCAGGTTGGGCACCGGGGCGAGCACGTAGTAGGTGTGCCGGCCGGCTGGGGCCACCGCCGGGTCGGTGCGGCTCGGGTTGGTGACCAGCAGCGACGGGTCGGTCATCAGCTCCCCTCGCCGGATCACCTCGTCGAACGTGCCCTTCCAGGACCGTCCGAAGTGGATGTTGTGGTGGGCGATCTTCTCATAGCCCTGCTTCGAGCCGACGTGCAGCACCACGCAGGAGGGCGAGTAGGTGAGCTTGCGGGCCCGGGTCGGCGGGAGCAGGTCGCGGTAGGCGACCGGCAGGTCCGGGTTGAGCACCACCACGTCGGCCGGGACGAACTCGCCGTCCGAGGTGACCACGCCGGTCGCCCGGCCGTGGGCGGTCTCCACCCGGCTCACGGTGGTGCCGTAGCGGATCTGCACGCCGTGCTTCTCCGCCGCGCCGGCCATCCCCCGGGAGACCGCGTGGATGCCGCCGCGCGGGAAGGACACCCCGGCCACCGAGTCGAGGTACGCGATGACCGCGTAGATGGCCAGCGCGTCGTGCGGTGAGAGGCCCGCGTACATCGCCTGGAAGGAGAAGATCCGCTGGGTACGCGGGTCGGAGAAGAACTGGTTGATCTTCGTCTGGAGCCGCCGGAACGCCCCGCTCGCCATGAGCTGCACCAGGTTGCCGGTGAGCAGGTCGGTGGGGGCGTCGAGGTTGCGCTCGATGAAGTCGGTCCGCTCGAGCTGCCAGAGCTTGCGGGCGTAGTCGACGAAGCGCAGGTAGCCGTCGGCCTCCCGGGGACCGCAGACGCGGGAGATCTCGGCCGCCATCCGGGTGGTGTCGGTGATGACGTCCAGCGTCGAGCCGTCCGGGTAGTAGGCCCGGTAGGCGGGGTCGAGCGGGGTCAGGTCGAGCCAGTCGCGCAGCTCCTCACCGACCGCGCCGAGCGCCTCGGCGATCAGGTCCGGCATGGTCAGCACGGTCGGTCCGGTGTCGAACTCGTACCCGTCGACGCTGAGCCGACCGGCCCGGCCGCCGGGCACCGCCTCGCGTTCCAGCACGGTCACCTGCCGACCACTGCCGGCCAGGTGCAGCGCACAGGCCAACCCGCCCAGGCCGGCACCGACGACGACCACCTGGTCGGTACGTCCGTTCACGGTCCGCACTCCGACCACCTCCCTCACAAAGTTGCCCATCATGCCCGCCGTTTGGTGGCGGCGGTGGCGAGGCCCGTCAGCGCGGTGCGCGCGGTCTCGTCGATCGACGCGGTGTCGAGCGCGGTCAGCGCCTCGGTCACCCGGTCGGAGATCATCCGTTCGACCCGGGCGACCGCGCCGGTGTCGGCGACCACGTCGGCCAGCCGGGCCACCTCGCGGGCCCCGGTGACCGTGCCGGCCCGCTCCAGCGCGCGGCGTTGGGCCGGGGTGGCGAGCTGCCGGGCCAGCATCAGCAGCGCGGTCGGCTTGCCGGTACGCAGGTCGTCACCGGCCGGCTTGCCGGTGGTGGCCGGGTCGCCGTAGACGCCGAGCAGGTCGTCGCAGAGCTGGAACGCCTCACCCACGGCCAGGCCGTAGCGGGTGTACGCGGCGGTCAGCGGCGCGTGCGCGTCGGCACCGGCGAGGCAGGCGCCGAAGAGCAGCGGTCGCTGGACGGTGTAGCTGGCGGTCTTGTAGCGGGCCACCCGCAGCGCCCGGTCCACCGACCAGTTGGCCGCGTCGTTCTCGCCGAGGACGTCGAGGTACTGCCCGGCGACGGTTTCGACGCGCATCTGGTCATAGCAGCGCCGCACGTCGAGGAGCCGGGACGGCGGCACGGTGGCGTGGCTGAGCAGCCGGTCGGCCCAGACCATGCAGAGGTCGCCGATCAGCACGGCGACCGCCTCGCCGAACCGGTCCGGGTCGCCGGCATGACCGGCGGCGACGTGCCGGGCGGCGGCGGCCCGGTGCGCGGTCGGCTGGCCGCGTCGGGTGTCCGAGGCGTCCATGACGTCGTCGTGCACGAGCGCGAAGGTGTGCAGCAGCTCCAGGGCGGCCAGCGCCGGCAGCACCGTGGGCAGCGGCTCGTCCCCGCCGACCACCCCCCGCCAGCCCCAGTACGCGAAGGTGGGTCGGACCCGCTTACCCCCGGCCAGCACACAGTCCCGGGCCGTTGCGGCGAATCCGCCCATCGCTGCGTCGATCTCGGTGAGCGAGTCGACCTCTGCGGCGAGGAACGCCGCGAGCGTCTCGTCGACCCCCTTGATCAGGTCTTTGGTGAACGCGGCCAGCACGCCGCGGACCGGATCGTCCGTCGCTCCCGGCTGTGCCGGCGCGACGCGGAGCGCATTACCCGCAACTGCGTCGTTGGCCATGTCGGCGAGCGTACCCTAGGGTTACGAGTTGCGTCGATTGCTGCGTCGAATCCCCGAGGAGGGCCGGTGGACACGGATCTCACCGCTGCCTATGCCCGCTGCCAGGAGCTGCATAAACGGCACGGGCGTACCTACTATCTCGCCACTCGGCTGCTGCCCGCGTGGAAACGGCGGCACGTGCACGCCCTGTACGGGTTCACCCGGTACGCCGACGAGATCGTGGACCGCACCGAGGACCTGCCGCCGGCCGAGCGCGCGGCCCGGCTGGAGGAATGGTCGGCCCGCTTCGTCGCCGGCCTGCACGGGGAACCCGTCGACGACCCGCTGCTCCCCGCCGTGCTGCACACCATCGCCATCTTCGACCTGGACCGGGGCGACTTTGCGTCGTTTCTGCGCAGCATGGCGATGGACCTGACGGTCATGTCGTACCCGACCTACGACGACCTGCTCGACTACATGGAGGGCTCGGCTGCCGTCATCGGCACCATGATGCTGCCGATCCTGGGCAGCACCGACCCGGCCGCCGCCCGGGAACCGGCCCGGCAGCTCGGCTTCGCCTTCCAGCTCACCAACTTCATCCGGGACGTCGCCGAGGACCTGGACCGGGGCCGCACCTACCTGCCCGACGAGGACCTGGCCAAGTTCGACGTCACCCGCGACGACCTGCTCGCGGCGAAGGCCGCCGGGCGCACCACGCCCCGGATCCGCGAGCTGATCGAGTACGAGGTGACCCGCGCCCAGGCCCACTACGCCGCCGCCGCGCCGGGCATCACCCTGCTCTCGCCCGCCTCCCAGGCCTGCATGCGCACCGCGTACGCGCTCTACGGTGGAATCCTCGACGAGGTGGCCGCCCAGGACCACGACGTCTTCGTGCGGCGTGCCCTCGTACCCCAGCGGCGGCGGATGGCGGTGGCCGCGCGGGCGCTGCTCACCCCGGCCGGGACGCCGGTGGTGGTCCCGGGCCCGACCCCGACCTCCCTCCCGGCCTCGTGAGCGACCGCACCGCGGTCGTGCTCCTCACCCGCGACCTGCGGGTACACGACCATCCGGCGCTCGCCACCGCCTGCGCGGCCTTCGACCGGGTGGTCCCGCTCTTCGTGCTCGACCCGGCGCTGACCGCGCTGTCGCCGAACCGGACCCGGTTCCTGCACCAGAGCCTCGCCGAGCTGCGGGAGGCGCTGCGCGAGCGCGGCGGGGACCTGGTGATCCGCCGGGGCGACCCGGTGGCCGAGACGATCCGGCTGGCCCGCGAGGTGCACGCCGAGGGGATCGGCCTCTCCGCCGACGTCAGCCGCCACGCCCACCGCCGGCAGGAACGGCTGCGCGCCGAGTGCGAGCGGCACCGGCTCTTCCTGCGCCTCTTCCCCGGCCTCACCATCGTCGACCCGGGTGCCCTGCGACCCACCGGCGGCGACCACTACCGGGTCTTCAGCCCCTACTTCCGGGCCTGGCAGGGGGTGGCGCTCCGGGAGGAGCTGGCCGCCCCGGAGCGGGTCCGGCTGCCCGACGGCATCGACCCCGGCCGGCTGCCCGCACCGCCGAAGGGCGACTCGCCCGACGCCGCGCCGGGCGGCGAACGGGTCGCGCAGCGCCGACTGACCGGCTGGCTGCCGACCCTCAAGCGGTACGACGACATCCACGACGACATGGCCGGCGACGAGACCTCCCGGCTCAGCCCGTACCTGCGGTTCGGCTGCCTGTCGCCGCTGTCGGTGGCGAACCGGGCCGGCGGCCGGGACGGCCCTTTCGTCCGGCAGCTCTGCTGGCGGGACTTCTACTACCAGGTGACCGACGCGTTCCCGGAGATCTCAGGAGTCGCCTACCGGCGGGGCGCCACGGAGGAGTGGCGGGAGGACGGCGAGGCGCTGACCGCCTGGGCCGAGGGGCGTACCGGGATGCCGATCGTGGACGCCGGGATGCGGCAGCTGCGCGCCGAGGGCTGGATGCACAACCGGGCCCGGCTGATCACCGCCGGCCACCTGACCAAGACGCTCCGCCTGGACTGGCGACCCGGGGTGAAGGTCTTCTCCCGGTGGCTGCTCGACGGGGACGTGGCCAACAACTCCGGCAACTGGCAGTGGGTGGCGGGCACCGGCAACGACAGCCGGCCGTACCGCGGCTTCAACCCGGTCCGCCAGGCCGAACGGTACGACCCCGTCGGCGCGTACGTGCGGCGCTGGGTGCCGGAGCTGGCGTCGGTCGAGGGGAAGGCGATCCACCAGCCGTGGCGGCTGCCCCCCGAGGTACGCCGCACCCTGGACTACCCGCCCCCGCTGGAGGTCCCCGGGGCCGACCCGGTCTGGCTGCGCTGACCCGTCAGAGGCAGGAGTGCAGGGCCTCGACCAGCTCGTCCACCCGGTCGTGCGCGTCGAGCCGGGCCGTCACGTACGCGAAGGTGTAGCCGCGCTCCGGGTCGGCCCAGGCGCTGCTGCCCCCGATCCCACCCATGCCCCAGCTCCCGTCCGGCTCCCACTGCATGCCCAGCGTCCAGTACGCCCGCCGGTCCAGCACCAGGTCCGGGCCGTCGTACTGCACCCGGGTGGCCTCGGCGACCAGGTCGGGGTCGAGCAGGCGTACCCCGTCCAGGGTGCCGCCGGCGAGCAGACCGGCGTAGAGCCGGGCCAGTGCCGTCGCCGTGGCGTGCAGGTTGATCGCCGGCACCTCGACGCCCCGCCAGCCCGGGCCGTTCAGCACCGCCAGGTCGAGGCCGTCGGCCGGGTTGCCCAGCACCCGCGCCCGCAGCGACCCCGGCTCACCCCGCATCCGGACCGGCCAGCCCGGATCGGCGTACGACAGGTCGGCGCAGCGCCGTTGGTCGACCGCGTCGAGACCGAAGCCCAGGTCGAGGTGCCACGGCCCGGCGATCTCCTCGGCCAGGAAGCGCCCCACCGACCGCCCGTCCACCCGGCGCACCAGCTCGCCCACCAGGTGCCCGTACGTCCAGGCGTGCTCGCCCGCGACGGAGCCCGGCACCCACTCGGGCTCGGCGGCGGCCAGGTCGGCGCAGAGCAGGTCCCAGTCGGCGAGCGCCGCCGCCGGCCGGGGCACCGGGAACGCCGGCAGGCCGGCGGTGTGGTCGAGCACCTGCCGGACCGTCGCCGGGGTGCGGAACCCCGGCCAGTACGCCGACACCTGGTCGTCCAGGTCGAGCCGGCCCCGATCGACCAGCACCAGCAGGCAGAGCGCCGCCACCGGCTTGCCCACCGAGAAGACGGTCACCAGCGTCTCCGGCCGCCACGGATCGCCGGCCCCCTCCGCCGGGACCACCACGCCGGGTGCCACGGCTGCGCGGGTGCCGCCGACGAGGTCGACGACCGGCTCACCGTCGTACCGGACGGTCAACGCGGCACCGGTCTCCCGGCCGGCGGCGAAGAGGTCGCGGAAGCAGTCCCGGACCGGGGCGAAGCGTGCGTGCATCCGGCCACGGTAGGCGGTCGCAGTCATTACCGGCCGCGAAATTCCGGGCCGCTGCGGTGGTCGGCCGTCGGGCGGTGCGGAATGCTGGCGGGGTGACAGATCCGGAGTTGGTGGACGTGGTCGTCGTCGGGCTCGGCGTGGGCGGCGAGGAGGTGGCCGGGCGGCTCGCCGAGGCCGGCCTGACCGTCGTCGGGATCGAGCGGGACCTGGTCGGTGGGGAGTGCCCCTACTGGGGCTGCATCCCGAGCAAGATGATGATCCGGGCGGCGAACGCCCTGGCCGAGGCCCGCCGGGTCAACGAGCTGGCCGGGGCGGCGCAGGTCCAGCCCGACTGGGCACCGGTGGCGAAGCGGATCCGCGAGGAGGCCACCGACACCTGGGACGACAAGGCGGCGGTGGACCGCTTCACCGGCAAGGGCGGCCGGTTCGTCCGGGGCAGTGGCCGACTCGACGGCCCCGGCCGGGTACGCGTCGGCGACCAGGTCTTCCAGGCCCGGTACGGCATCGTGCTGGGCACCGGCACCCGTCCCTCGATCCCGCCGATCGACGGCCTCGCCGACACCCCGTACTGGACCAACCACCAGGCGATCGAGGTCGAGGAGCTGCCGGAGTCGCTGCTGGTCCTCGGGGGCGGGGCGATCGGGCTGGAACTGGCGCAGGTCTTCGCCCGGTTCGGCGTCCGGGTCACCGTGGTGGAGGCGGCGGAGCGGGTCCTCGCGATCGAGGAGCCCGAGTCGTCCGAGCTGGCCGCCACCGCGCTGCGCGCCGACGGGGTGATCATCTCCACCGGGGTGAAGGCCGAGCGGGTCAGCCACGACGGGCAGCGGTTCACCGTGCACGCCGCCGGGGGCGACGTCACCGGCGACCGGTTGCTGGTGGTGACCGGGCGCAGGGCGCACCTGGACGAGCTGGGCCTGGAGACCGTGCACGTCGACGCCGCCCAGCGCTACCTGCCGGTGGACGAGCGGATGCACGTCACCGACGGCGTCTGGGCGGTCGGTGACCTCACGGGTGAGGGCGCCTTCACCCACATCGCCATGTACCAGGCGGCCATCGTCGTCGCCGACGTGCTCGACCACAGTCGCCGGGCCAGGGGCGGTCCCGACGCCAGCGGCACCGCCAGCGTCGTCGGCGGCGCGACCGGCGTGGCCAGCGCGGTCGGCGGCGCGATGAGCGCCGGCGGGTCGACCGCCGCGCCGGGCAGCGTCCCCCGCGCCGACTACCGGGCGCTGCCCCGGGTCACCTTCACCGACCCGGAGATCGGCGCGGTCGGCCTCACCGAACAGCAGGCCCGCGAACGCGGCATCAACGTCCAGGTCGGCTGGACGGACCTCACCTCGTCGAGCCGGGGCTGGATCCACAAGACCGGCAACGCCGGCTTCATCAAGCTGATCGCCGACGCCGACCAGGGCGTGCTGGTGGGTGCCACCTCCGCCGGGCCGGCCGGCGGCGAGGTGCTGTCGGCGCTGGTGGTGGCGGTGCACGCGGCCGTCCCGATCAGTCAGCTCCGGCACATGATCTATGCGTACCCGACCTTCCACCGCGCCATCGAGGACGCCCTCCGCGCGCTGAAGTGACCCGGGGTCACCCCGCCGCGGTGCCGTGGCGGCCGGCGCCCGCCGTGAACCGGGCCGCGCCGGCCGCCGCGTCCGTGGCCAGGGACTCCATGCCGTAGCTCAGCTCGGTGGCCAGCGCCGCCGGCTCGGGCAGTCCGGCGGTGGCGAGCACCGAGGCCCGGTCGTTGCGCAGGCAGGTCTGCGGGTGCCGGGCGATCTCGGCGGCCAGCCGCTCGGCCGCCGCCCGGGCCTCACCCGGCGCGACCAGCCGGTTCACCAGACCCATCGCGTACGCCTCCTCGGCGGGGACCGGGCGGCCGGTGAGGATCAGGTCCATCGCCCGGCTCTCCCCGATCAGCCGGGGCAGCCGGACCGTGCCGCCGTCGATCAGCGGTACGCCCCAGCGGCGGCAGAACACCCCGAGCACCGCGTCGGACTCGGCGATCCGCAGGTCGCACCAGAGGGCCAGCTCCAGGCCGCCGGCCACCGCGTACCCGGAGATCGCGGCGAGGACCGGCTTGGACAGGCGCATCCGGGTGGGACCCATCGGGCCGTCGCCCTCCGGCTCGACCCGGTTGCCGCGCGGCGTACCGATGGCTTTCAGGTCGGCGCCCGCGCAGAACGTGCCGCCGGCCCCCCAGAGCACGGCGACCGCCGCGTCCGGGTCGGCCTCGAAGGCGCGGAACGCGTCGGCGAGGGCCCGCGCGGTCGGCCCGTCGACGGCGTTCCGGGCCGCCGGCCGGTCCAGGATCACCGTGGTCACCGCCCCGTCGCGCTCCACCCGAACCCCCACCCACCCAGCATGCCCGCCCCACCCCCACCCCACCACCCCCTCCTCCTCCCGCCCCCTCCCTCCCTCCCTCCCGCCCCTCCCTCCCGGCAAATTCACGGAAAGCGTTCCTTTCCGGCCCCGGATGACCACGCTTTCCGTGAATCAGCGGGAGCTGATGGCCGGGTGGGGTGGGGCGGGTGGCTAGCATTCGGGGCGGAACGATCATGCGAGGTGCCCCGCGTGAGCGGGGAGAATCGGGAAGCCGGTGTGAATCCGGCACGGGCCCGCCGCGGTGACCGGGGAGCCACCGTCCACGCGCGACACGCGCAGCCACTGGCCGTACGGGCCGGGAAGGCGGACGGCCAGGCGTCGATCCGGGAGTCCGAAGACCGGCCTCGCGCCAGCCGCCCACCCCTCGGGGTGGGCCGAGCGCAGCGGGAGCCTGCCTTGGATCTGTACGACGTCATCCACCGCCGTCGGGACGTACGCGCCGAGTTCACCGGAGCGCCGGTGCCCGACGACACCCTGTCCCGCGTCCTCACCGCGGCGCACGCCGCACCGAGCGTCGGCAACTCGCAGCCCTGGGACTTCATCCTGGTCCGGGACCCGGCGACCCGCCGCCGCTTCCACCAGCACGTCCAGGCCGAGCGGGACACCTTCGCGGCCGACCTGGACGACGCGGCGGCGAGCCGGTTCGCCCGAATCAAGATCGACGGGGTACTGGAGTCGACCCTGTCGGTCGTCGTCACGTACGACGCCGCGCGGGGTGGGCCGGCCGTGCTGGGGCGGCACGCCATCGCCGACGCCGGCCTCTACTCGGTCTGCCTGGCCATCCAGAACCTCTGGCTGGCCGCGACCGCGGAGGGGCTCGGCGTCGGCTGGGTGTCCTTCTACCGCGAGCCGTTCCTCGCCGACCTGCTCGGCATCCCCGCCGGGATCCGGCCGGTCGCCTGGCTCTGCCTCGGCCCGGTCACCCACCTGGAGACCGTCCCCGACCTGGTCCGCCACGGCTGGCGCGCCGGACGCCCCCTCGCCGCCGCCGTACACACCGACCACTGGCCCACCTGACCAGGGGCCGGGTCTCGTCTCAGCGGCGCCACCGGGTCCAGCGGCGGCGCCGCCAGGGCGTCGCCGCGTACGCGATCAGACCCAGCGCGAGCAGCGCGGCGCTCAGCAGCAGGCTGGGCAGATCATCGGCCGGCCGGGCGGTGAACTCCCACCACCGGTACTGCTGGCCCCCGGTGTACCCCCAGTACGACAGCACGACGGCCACCGTCGCCGGCAGTGTCCAGGCGAGCCGCCATCCCAGGACTGCTCCGGCGAGCAGAGCCAGCCCGAACCAGGCGATCCAGGACCGCGCCATGATCTCGACGATCTCCCGCTGCATCACGAACGCACAGATCCCCAGATAGATCACCGCGGAGCCGACACCCAGGCCGGCGAGGTAGATCCGCTGCATGGAACGGAGCCGTCGGGTGGCCACCAGCTCCAGGGTGGCGAGCGGGCTGTGCATCCCGAGGACCGGCAGGACGGCGACGCCCATGGTGAGCATGCGCCACAGGGGGATCGACGCGCTGCCGGCTTCCACGGCCGTAGGTACCGGCGTTTCGACCAGGCCCAACCAGGCGGTGAGGGCGCCCAGGAGAACGGTGACGGCGAGCATGGTCCGGGCCGGCCGAACCGCGAGGAACAACCGCACCGGCAGCATCTCCGAGGAGGCTTCAGCGTCTCGAGTGACAGTAACGCCCACGAATGTCGTTCACCTCTCCCTCGGCCCACCGGAACTGGTCGGCCGGAGACGTGTCTCCGGCCATCGCCCGGCCCTCGGCCCACGCCTGCTGCATCGGTGCGGGTGCATTGGTGTGATAGTCGGGGCTGCCACCGCCGGCCAGGAACGCCTCGAGCCACGCGCCCAGCGCCCAGATGCGGGGCTCGTCCGACGAGGTGATCTTCTGCCAATCGCAGGCCCGGGTGTCCCGGAACCCGAAGGTCGCTTCGGTGATCGCGTTGCCGATGTCGCCGGCGTAGGACCACGGACTCCCCTCGAGGATGTAGAAGATCGGTGGCCCCTCCTCGTAACCGAGGTACTCCTTCCCGTCCGGCCCGACGTACCGGGTCTTCTGAAGACCGACCTCGTTGATCCGCGGCGGCCGGACGAAGGCGCGGGGCAACTGGTCGATACGTGCGTCGAGCGCGCGTAGCTGGGGCAGGTACTTCTCGTGTTCCGGCCAGATGCACAGGGTCGTCGACCCTCGGACACAGGCCACCTTGTCACCGGGTTGTGCCCGGTCGGCCACCACGCTGGTGGTGAGCATGACCGCGACGAGCGGCAGCACCGCAGGAACCAGTGCCCACGTCCGCCGTCCGGCCGGTCCCGAGGCCCCCGCGGCGGCCAGCCACAGGAGGACCAGCAACAGCGCAACGACCGATCCCAGCCGTAGTGCCAGGGGTAACGGATCGACCGCCACCTCGGGCCGACCGGAGATCACGACGAATCCCACCCGGTTCAGCGCGGCGGTCAACAACAGGAACCCCAGCGCGGCCGCGAGAGCTGCGAAGACCGGCCCGAAGAGATGGCCACACGCCCATCCCAGCGCAACCGACAGCAGGATCGCGAACAGACCCAGCAGGGCGTAGCCCAGCCAGAGGTGCACGCCCGGCGGGAACGTCCGGGCGGTGACGGCGAAGGCCACCGCCTGGCCGACCAGATAGGGAATCAGCAGGACGATGACGGTCGCGCCGAGACGGTGAGCCTCCGAAACCATCGGATGGACCCGCGCGGCCCTCAGTTGTTCCGCAAGCCCGTGCCGCTGTTGCTCACCCGCCGACCAGGCCGCGGCACCCGCTCCGACGATGCCCAGCAGGTATGCGGGCACCTGCGCTGCGGCGCCGGTCTCCGGCCAGACGCCGATCCAGTACCGGTTCCGCAGGAACAGCACCGCAAGGTCGACGACGATGAGCACCGGCAGTGCCCGGCGGATCGGGGAGTTGCGCACGTGGAGCCATGCCGCACTCACAGTTCCTGCTCCCCCTCGGGCAGCAGGTGCATGTACGCCCGTTCCAGTGGAGAGTGGCCGGGGAGTTCTTCGCGATCCAGGGCCTCCAGCTCGGCGACCGTGCCGTCGAACCTGGCCGCTCCGCCGTGCATCACGATCACCCGGTCGCAGACCGCCCCGACATCGTCGATGAGGTGGGTGCTGAGCACCACGACGGTGTCGCCGAGCCCTGAGATGATCTTTCGGAACTGCAGTCGCTGGCGCGGATCCAGGCCGACCGTGGGCTCGTCCAGCAGCACCAGTCGCGGTCGCCCGACGATCGCCCAGGCGATTCCGGCGCGCCGGCGCATGCCGCCGGAGAGGCTGCGCATCTTCGACTTCCGTCGATCGGTGAGGTCGACCATCTCCAACGCCTCATCGACCGCCCGCCGCCACTGCCTGGACGGCACGCCCCGCATCCAGGCCGCATAAGTCACGAAGTCAGCGGCAGTCATCTGCGGGTCGAAGCCGAAGTCCTGCGGCAGGTAACCGATCCGGTCGCGTACCCGGCGAGCCGACCGCTCGCCGTCGACCGCGATGTCGTCGATCCGGATCACGCCGTTCCGTGGTGGCATGACGGTTGCCAGCGTACGGAGCAGGGTTGTCTTACCCGCTCCGTTGGGACCCAGTAGCGCGGTTATTCCGGGCCGCAGCGTCACAGTCAGATTGTCGATGACGGTGGTCGTCCCATAGCCTTGGGCCAGCGCGTCGAGCACGACACTCATGGAGAGACTCTCATTTCGCGGACATGAGATGAAGGAGCGCGGGCCGACGACCCGCACTCCCTCACGTCAGTGCTGGCATTGATCAGTTGTAGTCGTAGCTGATCCAGCCGTTACTGGCGCTGTACGTGCAGTCAGTGCCACTGTAGGTGGTGGTGCTGCCGGCGCTGCGGACCTTCCTCATGCTCTTGTCGGTCTGGTAAGAGCACGCGACGCCGGAATAGTAGGCACCGCTGTACTTCGCGCCCGGCGACGAGCACTTCTGTGCCCACGCCGTGTTCCACCACTGCGTGTAGCAGTTGAAAACGGTCGTGGACGTGCCGGAGGCAGCCGCGGGAGCGGTGGCGGTGAGCCCGACGGTGCCGCCGGCGAGCAGGCCAAGTACGGCCGCCTGGACGACCCGCTTTCCGGTGAGTCGCGATCGCAACGAACCGTGAGATGTGCGCACAAGCCCTCCTCGAATCGACATGAGGGGGCGCGCCGTGAACAGGCGTCACGACGCCATTTCCCCCGTGTTGGCGCATGCTCATGCTAATAATCGATGATTGTCGCGGCAACGCTCTGTCAGCGACCGGATATCCAGCGTGTCCGTCCTTCATGGAGCCGACTGATCGGGCGGCCGGCGTCGGCTGCTGCGGGGCGCACGCACCATCCGTGGCCCGGATCGGTGCGACGCCACCGGCTCCCGTGTGACCGCCGCCCGATCGACCCACCACGGACGGGTGCAGAGGGCGTGCCTGTCGCCTCGACGACGCGCCGAGGTGCGAGAACGGCGGGCGAGCGCCTGAGGCCAGAGCCGGGTATCGGACGGGTGATTCGGGGTTGCCGCCCGGTTTGCGACCGCACGGGTCGGGAAGTCTGAAGCGGTGCGAGAACTCCTGACGAAACTCGAACAGGCATCGGCGCTGGACCGCATCGGTGACCGGTTGCAGCGCGCCGTCCAGGCCACCCTGCGACCACAGCGGGTCCGCGACGCCCTGCACGGCGTCTGGTTGGGGCACCCGCTGCACCCGGCGATGGTGCAGGTGCCGGTCGGCGCCTGGATCTCCGCCGCCGTGGTGGACCTGCTGCCCGGCCAGCGCCGGGCCGCCACCGTCCTGGTCGGACTGGGCACGGTCAGCGCCGTACCGGCCGCCGTGGCCGGGCTCAACGACTGGGCGGCCCTCTCGCGCGACCAGCGGCGGGTCGGCCTGGTGCACGCCGCCTCGAACAGCGTCGGGCTGGCGCTCTACGCCGGCTCGCTGGCCGCCCGGTTGAACGGCCGCCACGGGTTGGGCCGCGCGCTGGCCTACCTGGGTCTCTCCGCGGCGAGCGCCGGGGCGTACCTGGGTGGGCACCTGGCGTACAAGCAGGGGGCGCAGGTCAACCAGAGCGTCTCCGAGCTGCACCGGATGAGCGACGGCTGGCACTCGTTGGCCGACCTGGCCACCCTGCCGCAGCGGCAGCTCGTCACCCGCGACGTGGACGACGTGTCGGTGATCCTCTACCGGCACGGCGACGACGTCACCGTGATGCTGGAGCGCTGCCCGCACCAGAGCGGCCCGCTCGGCGAGGGCGAGGTGCAGGAGATCGACGGTCACGCCTGCGTGGTCTGCCCGTGGCACGGCAGCGCGTTCCGGCTCAACGGCGGCGAGGTGGTGCACGGACCGTCCGGCAACGACCAGCAGGTCCTGCCGACGCGCGTGGTCGACGGCGTCCTCCAGACCCGCCTGCCCTGACCCCGCCCGGACCGGCACCCTTCCTCCGGCGTCAGTCCTTCCGGTGCCGGCCGATGGCCAGCGCCCGTCCCGCGGCGCGCACCACCGGTCGGCGGCGCAGGCCGAGCACGGCGCCGATCTGGGCACCGACCATGCTCGCCACCGCCAGCACCGCCGAGATCGCCAACGGGCGGTTGATCCCGTCGTCCACGGTGGCCCGGGACGCGCCGGCCGCCATCGCCGGGGGCGGCCCCATCGGGTCGTCGGCCCGGGGCGCGACGGTACGGGTCCGGTCCGGCGCGGGCGTGTGCGGCGATGGCTTGCCCTTCGGCGCCTGACCGGTGGCTCCCGCCCCGTCGGCGTCCCCCGGCCGGGCGCCCGGAGCCTGCGACACCGCCCCGGGACCCTGCGGTGCCGCGCCGAACCCGGCCCGGCCCGGCGTACCCGGTGCCGGGGCCGGCCGCGACGGCCGCACCACCAGCCGGCCGGCGGCGTGTGCGCGGGCACCCGCGTCGGAGGCACTCTGCGGCAGTTTGAGCAGCTGGCCGGGGCGGATCCGGTTCGGGTCGGTGAGCCGGTTGAGTCGGGCCACCTCGCCGTAGCGCTCGAAGTCGTCCAGGTAGCGTTCCGCCACGTCGCCCAGGTAGTCGCCCTTCGCCACCCGGTACACCGGCGGCGCGGTCGAGTCGGTGGCCGAGACGGGTCGGAGCGTCGGAGCGACGGTGCTGACCGGGGCGGCCAGCGCGACGGCCGGCGTGGGGGCGGCCAGCGTGGCGGCGCTCGCGGCGGCCGGGCTGGCCGCCAGGATCACCGCGACCGAGCCGACCAGCGCCGCCGCGGCCCGCTGCTGGCGGCCCATCCCGGGCAGCTTCGGCGCGGGCCGGCGCAGCACCTGCGCCACCAGCTCCACCAGGACGGAGAAGGCGAACGTCGCCCAGCCGAACCAGCCGACCACGGCCAGCGCGCGCAGGAAGAGCTGCCCGTCGTCGCGGCTGGTCAGCGCGGTGCCGACCTCGGCGAGCGTGGGCAGATGCTCCGGGAGCGGATTGCCGGCGAAGGCGAGGAGCGCGATCGGCGCGCCGGCCAGCACGCCGACGAGCACGACGAGAGCGCCGAGCCCGGTGAGGAGCTGGCCGGTCCGCCGTACGGCGGAACGCTGCGGTGCGGCCATGGCTGCCTTCCCTTCCTACGGTGCCCCGGTGAGTGCCCGGGCAGTGGCCTCACCGGTGACGGTGACGGTGTTCTCGAAGCCGAAGAGGCCGAGCAGGTCCCGGCGGTAGCTGATGGTGACGCGTACCCGGATCTGCTTCTCCCCGTCGACGACCGGGAAGCTGACGTCGTGGCCGCCGACGCCGCCCGCGGCGGAGAGGTAGGTGGCGACGGCGGCGCGGGCGCTCGGTTCGTCGATCTCCTTGGGCCCACCCTCGATGGCCCGGGCCCGGTCGATCATCTGGCCGCCGCTGCGGGCCGCCTCGGCGGCCAGGTCGTCCGCGCGCTGCAACGAGCGCAGCTGCCCGGCACCGTCGTAGGCCAGCCCGATGATCGCGAGTACGCCGATCATCGCCGCCGCGAGGAAGAGGCTGACCCGGCCGCTCTCCCGACCCGTCCACCCGCTCATCGGCGGCTCCGGTACGTGTCGAGCGGCGAGGTGAAGGTGGCGGAGACGCCCTTGCCGCCCGGTACCCCGGGCAGCCCCGGTGCGCGCAGGTCCGCGAAGGAGACCGTGCAGCTCACCGACACGGTCACGGTGGCGGGCACACCCGGCGCGCTGCGGTACGCCTCCTGGAAGCTGGTGTTCTTCTTCCCGACCGAGCCGCGGAACGTCAGCCGTGGCGTGCCGACGCAGTTCAGTCCCCGCCAGTCGAGCTGCCGTTGCGCCGCCTCGATCGCGGCGTCCCGCCCGTGGCGGGCGTCCCGGGCGATCGAGGCGGCCCGGGCGGCGTCGTGGGCGGCGGACTCCACCGCCTCGTCCGCGACCGCGGTACGCCCCGCCACGCCGGCCAGCACCATCAGCGCGATGAAGGCCGGGGCGAGCACCGCCACCTCGATGGAGACGGATCCGCGTTCGGGCCGGTCGCGCATGCGTCTCACCCCGTCGTCCAGCGTTCGACCGTGCCGTGCGCGGTCTGCCGGACCGGGAAGCTCACGCCCGGGATGACCGACAGGGAGCGCCCGCTCACCGTGCAGGTCACCTCGGTGGGGTCGGGTGCGTCGGTGGTGCAGGCCGACTTCCCGCCGACCAGCCAGTCCCCGGCCGCGTTCAGGAAGCGGGCGGCCCGCGCCTCGCCGGCGCCGGGCGGCGCCTGGAGGAGCCGCTGCGCGTTGACCCCGCTCTGCGCCGCGTTCAGCGCGGTGGAGCGCGCGACGAACCAGACGGCCACCTGGATGGCGGCGAAGAGCAGCACCAGGATCAGTGGCATCACCACCGCCAGCTCCACCGGGTTGGCGCCCCGGTCCGCCCCGCCCGCGTCGAGCCGCCGCCGGAGGACGGCCACGATCCGTCCCGCGCCGCGCAGGCCGGCGGGCCGGTCGGCGGCTGCCGACCGGCTCCGGTCCGTGCGGGCGGGGCGGATCACTTCGGCTGGGTGTGGTTCGGGATGGCCTTCATCCAGTCGTTGGCCTTGGTCAGGGCGAGGGCGGTGACCGCCATCGCCACCGCGACCAACCCGAAGATGATCACAGCGGTCGGTACCGGGCTGTCGCCCCGCTCGGCGTCGCGGCGCAGCTCGGCCAGCCGGGTGACCACCGCGGCGTGCAGATAGGTGTAGAGGAACATGACTTCTCCTTCTGGGGGTGGGTTCACAGTCGGGCGAGGAACGGATAGATGGCGAAGCCGAGCAGGACGAAGACCAGCAGCGAACCGGGGATGTCCAACTTGCTGGTCACCCCCTCCGCCCGGGTCAGGTTGTCGGTGCGGATCTGGTCCCGCAGCGAGTCGGCGCGGCTGCGCAGCGTCTCGTGCACCTGCGCCCCCTCGCTGCCGGAGGAGCGCATGATGGCGCCCACGTCGCCGAGTTCCGCGATGCCGATCCGGTCGGCCAGCTCCTGCAACTCGTCCCACGGGGAGTGCATCTGCAACTGGGCGATCCGCAGCGACTCGCGGATCCGGTCGAACACCCAGCCGTCGCAGACCGCCGCCGCCCGCTCCAGCGACTGCACCGGGCCGTGCGCGGCGGAGAGCTGCAACGCCACGAGATCCAGATAGGTGCAGACCGCCTGCCGGAACTCGTCCCGCGCGGCGTCCGCCTTCGCCAGCACCGCGCGGTGCGCGAGCAGGCCGGCGACCAGCGCCATCCCCAGGCTCCCCAGCACGGGTACGGCCACCGGCAGCGACACCCCGCCGAGGAAGAGCACCGCCGACAGCACGGTCGGCAGGGCCAGCCCGACCAGCGCGGAGATCAGCACCGACAGGGCGTACTGCTCGGGGGTCTGGTCGATCAGGGCGAGCTGCCGGTGCGGTGGGCGCAGCCAGCGGGAGAAGCCGCCCAGCCAGTCCGGACCGGCGCCGGCCACCGGGGCCTGCCCGGGCGGCTGGTGCAGCCGGCGCAGCGCCGGACCGAGCGCCGGGGTGGCCGGCAGTGCCTCACGGACGACCAGGAAGAGCCCGAGCCCGACGAGACCCCCACCCACCACCGCGATGGCGAGCTGCCAGTTCAGAACCACACTCACGCGATCGCCTCCTCCGGGTCGGGGGCCGGCAGGAAGCGGGCCGGTCGGGGCGGCTGGCTCATCGACCGGACCCAGACCAGCAGCCCGATGAACGCCGCCCCGAGGATCGCCATCACCACCTGCCCGAACACCGTCCCGTACGGCTGCACGTACTCGCGGTTGACCAGCCCGTACGCCAGGGTGGCCAGGGTCATCCCGGTGAGGAAGCGGACCGCGAACCGGGGCTGGGTGCGCTTCGCCTCGATCTCCCGCCGGGTGGCCACCTCGGCGGACGCGGCGGAGGCGATCGAGCCGAGCACGTCACCGAGGCGCTCGCCCCGGTCGGTCAGGTGCAGGATCAGCGCCGCCACCACCTGGTCGCAGACCGGGTCGCCGATCTCGTCGGCGAAGGCGAGCAGGGCGGCGCGGGCCAGCCAGCCGGCCTGGAGACGGGCGGCCAGGGTGCGTACCTCCTCCTGGATCTCCTCCGGCGCGGTGGCGATGGTGCCGATGATGGCCTGCTGGAGTCCCTGGCCGGTGCCGGAGATGTCCTTGAGCCGGCGGGTCCACTCGCCGACCGCCTCGATCCGGGCGATGGCCCGCTGCTCGGCCCGGCCGACCGCGAAGAGCCACGGCACGCCCGGGACCGCGAGGGCGACCAGCAGGCCCACCACCGGCAACCCGGTCAGCAGGAAGGCCAGCGCGCCGGCCACCACCGCGCCGCCGAGCAGCACCTGGTGGTTGCGCTGCTCGCGGCGGCTCGCCCCGGACCCGGTCCAGAGCCGGCGTACGCCACCCGTGCCGGCGCCCGGGGTCGGGCCCGGCGGCCGGCGGGTGCCGACCAGCGCGACCACGGCCAGCACCAGGCCCGCCACGCAGGCCGCCCCCGACACCATCGCGATCAGTTCGAGCGTCGTCACGTGCCGCCCTCCGCCCGCGACTGCGGGGCTCGCAACCCCGGCTCACTCCTCGCGCTCGCCATGGTCACCGCCTCGCCAGTCTCGTGTGGCGGGGGCGGCGCCAGGCGCCGGTGCCGGCCTCGATGAAGCGGGTCAGCAGCCGGGCGTCGTAGCCGACCCGGAGCAGTTGCTCGCGGATCCGCTCCGGCAGGTGCCGGGGCACCGCCCGACCGTCGGGGCCCGGGCCGAAGACGGTGGTGGTGGTGATCCGGTTGCCGTCGCCGACCCCGATCACCTCCTCCACGTGGGAGACGAAGCGGTGCTTGCGACCGCCGATCGCGGTCTCGTCCTCGACGGTGACGTAGACGATCAGGTCCAGCGCGTTGCCGGCCATCCGGCGGGCCTGCTCGACGGTCATCTCGCGGCCGTGGGCCAGCGCCAGCTCGATGATCCGCTCGCCCACCCCGCTCGGCGTCCGGGCGTGGATGGTGCACATCGACCCGCGGCTGGTGGTCATGGCCTGGAGCATCGGCACGATCTCCCGGGACCGCACCTCGCCGACGATGATCCGCAGTACGCCCATCCGCAGCGACACCGGGATCAGGTCGGCGATGCTCACCTCACCGGCCGGTCGCCCGTCCAGGCCGCGTTCGCCGTGCCCCTCGCGGGACTCGAAGCTCATCACCGCCCGGTGCTTCTGTCCCCGGCGGGCCGGCAGCAGTTCCCGACTCTCCTCCAGCAGCACGTACGGCTCGTCGGCCGGGATCTCGTTCATCAACGCCCGGATGACGGTGGTCTTCCCGGCCCCGGCCAGCCCGGCGACCATGATGTTCAGCCCGGCCCGCATGGAGGCGCGGAGGAAGTCGCGCAGCAGCGGGTCGATCATCTCGTCCAGGTCGGCCCGGGTGCCGGCGATGTCCTCCAGGCTGACGTCGAGCGTGTTGTGCTTGCGGATCACCGCGTACGGGCGGTGGCTGACCAGGAAGACCGCGGCGAGCCGGCTGCCGTCGGGCAGTTGCAGGTCCAGCGTCGGCTTGGAGGTGGAGAGGGACCGCTCGGTGGCCCCCGCCCGGCGGGCCGCCGCCTGGAGGATCTCCACCAGCTCGTCGTCGCTGTCGGCGATCGGCTCGGCCCAGTCGACGCCGCCGCCGTGCCGGGTGATGCGTACCTGGTCGCAGCCGAGGATGTGCACCTCCTCGATGGTGTCGTCGACCAGCAGCGTCTGGAGCCGACCGAGGCCGACCAGCTCGGCGGTGACCTGGTCGAGCAGGAGCCGCTCGGCGTCGGCGGGCATCGGCGTGCCGGCCCGGCGGACCGAGTCCGCGTACGCCGACACCACCGCGACCGCGAGCCGGGCCCGCTCCACCTCCTCGGCGTCGGCGTCGAACTCCCGGCCGCGCTGCCAGAGGGTGAGTCGTTCGCTGAGTTCCCGGCGCAGTTCCCGGACCACCGCGAAGTCGACCCGGGGGCGGGGCGGGGCGGGCGGCGGCGGGGGCGCCGGGAGGGCGGCCGGCGGCGCGGAATGGTGGTGCCGCCCGTTCGGCGGCGCGGCGATGATCGGCGGCACCGTGGAGGTGGCCCCCGGCTGCTGGCCGCGCGGGTCGTGGGAGACCGGTTCAAACCGCACCGGGCACCCCCGGCGTGCTGCCGGCCCGCAGCTGCGGCGTGCCCTGCGGCACCGGCCAGGCCAGCCGGGCCTGACGCCGCTCCAGCAGCGCCCGGACCGGCACCTCCAGGGCGCCGGCCGCGCGCATCAGCGGCCGTCCGGCCCGCACGGTGCCGCCGAGGCTGAGCACCTCGGCGGTACGCGGGTCGTCCGGCAGCCGCGCGATCACCGGCAGCCGCAGCGCCTTGCTGATCTCGCCGTTGCCGTGGCCGTCCCCGACCACCAGCAGCCGCAGGGTGCCCGGCGGCACCCGGTGCTCGGTGAAGTCCCGTTCGATGGCCCGGATGGTCGCCCGGGTGGCCGACAGGTCGGGCAGCTTCGCCCGGGTGACCAGCAGCACCACCGTGGCGGCCCGCAGCACCGGCCACGGTGGACCGGCCACCTGCAGCCGCCCGCAGTCGACCAGTACGTCGTACGGGGGGAGGCCCTTCTCCAGCCCGCCGAAGAAGTCGGCGAAGCGCTGCCAGAGCGGGGTGACGCTGCCCGCCTGGGCGGGGTCCACCACGCCCGGCAGCAGCAGCCGTTCCCGTTTCGGCGCGTCGAGGTCGACCAGTTGGGACCAGAAGGCGCTCTCCAGGTTGCCGTCGCGCAGCTCCCCGACGGCGAGTTCCCCGATGCCCCGGGGGCCGTCCAGCGCGCCGCCCAGATAGCCGGCGAGGACGGATCCGCCGGCCGGGTCGCACTCGGCCAGCACCAGCCGCCGGTGCCAGCTCAGCGCGGCGGCCAGCGCGGAGGTGGTCACGCCCGGCGAGCCCTTCGCCGAGACCAGCGCGATGATCGCCATCAGGCGGCCGCGGTCAGCACGAGCGCGATCCGGTCGGCCGCGGCCAGCACCACCACCGTCGGTACGTCCCGGACGGCCAGCGCCAGATAGACCACCACGTCGTCGTTCTCCGGGGTGGCGGTGTCGATCACGGTCGCCTCGAAGCGGGTGCCGCCGCTGCGGGAGGCGCCCTGCGCGTTGTCGTCGGGGGTGCTCACCAGCAGGACCTTGTCACCGGGGTGCAGCCGGCGGGCCGGCACCTTGCCGGGGTCCAGGCTCAGGGCGATCTGCTGCTGGCCGGGGCCGAGCAGCGGGGCGTCGGTGAGCTGGTTGGGCGTGAGCAGCGTGCCGGGGGTCAGCGCCACGGCGGCCCGCAGCCCGATCACGTCGTTGATCCGGCGGGCCGGCACCGGGGAGAGCCCCTGACCGCCGGAGACCTGCACGGCGACCAGGTCGTCGGCGCTGAGCTGCCGGCCCACCTCGACCGGGCGGGCCACCGCGAGATAGCTGCCGGTGGCCCGGACGGAGGTGACCGCGAACGCCGCACCCAACCCGCCGAGGGCGATCAGCAGCACCGCCAGGCCGAGCAGGCCGGGGCGTACGCGCCGCTGCCGGACCACCTTGGGGGGCGCCACCGGCGCGTCCACCGGGGTCCCGTTGCGGGTTGCGAGGCTCATCGGGCCACCACCTGAAGTTCCTGGATCTGGATGGGGATGGTGTTGCTGGTCCGGATCTGGGGGATGTTGCCGTCGGTCGTGCCGTTGCCGGTCTCCCAGTGCACGGTCCAGTGCGTCGTGGCGCCGACCCGGTAGGTGCCGGCCCGCTGGTAGCCGCCGTCGTAGCCGCAGTCCGGCGAGGTCTGGCCGGCCCGGTCGCCCTTGGCGTCGTACGGGGTGCCGGGGCCGGTGCAGGTGACCTGGTGCCGGTCACCCATGTCCCAGACGATCGAGTCGACCTTCGCGGTGATGGTGACCGTGAGCCCCCGGTCCGAGGCGGACGCCGTCAGCGGGCCGAAGTAGCTGGCGCCCCTGCTGGCCCACATCCAGACCGGCAGCCCGACCAGACCGGCTCCCTTGCTGCGCCGGGGCGCGACGGCGATCCGGGGCGGCAGCAGGCTGATCGAGGCGAGCGCCCGACGGGCCAGCTCCTCCGGGTCGGGCGGGGTGCCGAAGCCGGGGGGCGGGCCGTCCCGCAGCACGACGGTCTGCGCGCCGAGGTCACCGCCGTTGCAGGTCTGCACGTACCACTGCTTGCCCTCGGGCGCGGTGGGCTGCGGTTCGGCGAGCTTGTAGTAGCAGCCGTCGCCGGTGTTGAACCAACCCAGGACGTCGTCGTAGCAGGGGATCACCCGGCCGTTCCACTGGCACTTGGCGGCGCCACCACCGGAGCCGTTGCCGCCACCGCCGGTGTTCCCGCCGCCGCCACCCGGGTCGCCGGGCACCCCCGGTTCGTCGTCCCAGACCGAGCAGTCGTTCTGGCCGGGCGGGCAGTCGGCCCCCGGATCGCCGGGCCGGGCCGCCGACGCGGGGGCACCGGCGAGGGCCACCAGCAGGGCGAGGCCGGCGGCGACGAGCAGCCGGCGGGGCGTCCCCACGCCGCACCGGGTCAGCACGGCTGGTCCTCGTGCGCGGCACCGGTGCTGATCAGCCACCGGCCGTCGGGGTACCGGGTGGCGGTCGCCGTCGCCAGATAGCGACCGCCACCCGTCCCCGGGA
Source organism: Micromonospora sp. CCTCC AA 2012012 (assembly GCF_040499845.1). Taxonomy (NCBI): domain Bacteria; kingdom Bacillati; phylum Actinomycetota; class Actinomycetes; order Micromonosporales; family Micromonosporaceae; genus Micromonospora; species Micromonospora mangrovi. The sequence goes on along the minus strand of NZ_CP159342.1, from coordinate 5,063,302 downwards.
CCACCCGATGGTCCCGGGCGTACACCAGCCGGTAGCCGGTCGCGTCGAGGCAGTCCTGGATCTCCACGGCGGGCGGGTCGGCAGCCAGGTCGACCGAGGTCACGGTGGGGTCGGAAACGAGCTTTCCGGTACGCATCGCGCCGTGCTCCTTCGCGTCACGAATTGCCAGTCGTACCCGGGTCAGCAGCGGGTCCGCGAGGAATCGGGCCAGCGCGGGGTGCCGGGGGTCGCTGCGCGCGCTCGCCTCCCGGGATGCCGCCAGATAGCCGGAATAGGCGGCGAGGGCGGCTTTTCGGGCAGCCTGCTCGTCGGCGGCCGAATGGGTGGCGGGGGTGGTGTGCGGGCGGGACAGGGGGCCCACCGACGTCTCCCGCCGGGTGCCGCAGCCGGCGGTGCCGCCCAGCAAAGCAAGGCTGAGCAGGCAGCTCGTCCATCGGCGGGAATGCCGTGCTCGCAACGCCGCGCCCTCCTCGGTGGCGACCCGGAGCCGCCGGGAACCGGCCTGCTCCGGGCATGCGGAAGTGCGCCCCGGATGTGCTCCTCCGGGCCGGTGTCACCGCCGCTGCATTTACCTGTACGGATCTTTTACAAATCCGGAACCTGATGTCTCCGTTGGCCTCCGACGCCTATTGATCGGGGGTTGCGTCGTACCCAAGGGGCGAGCATAGGCTGACGTCCGCCGATGCAACAGAGGCAATTCGCGTGAACACGCTCAGTGATGACGGGTGGTGGTGACGGGTGGGTGTCCGGAGGATGACGCCGGGATCCCGGCCGGTGATGCCCTCCGGTCGCCGGGGCGCGCCCGGCGGGCCGACGGAGGCCCGGGAGGTGGCGGTGTCCCGCCGGTGGATTGGGCGACAACGTGACCTCTGGTCCGATCCGTCCTGCCCCGATCGGGCCTCGGGTCGCCCCCGGTCGGCGGTGCCGGCCGTGATCTGTTTCGGTCCCGGTCGCGCCCGCACGTCTGCCGGTGCGACCGTTCAGGGCAGGGTCGTCGCCGCGCGAGAATCACTCTGCGTGTTCCATGATGGAACTCACCGCGACGGTGTGGGTGGGTCGGCATGACCGCCCCCCGGCCTTCTGCCGCGCCCGTCGACGCCGTCCCCGCTCGACCGGCGGGCCGGGGCGACCCCGACCAGGACGCCCTCGCGGGGCCCGTCGCGTCGTCCGAGCCGGGGGAGGGGGTCACCCGGCGGTCCGGGGAGAGCGCCCGTCCCGGCGTACGGCTGCTGGCCGGCCTGGCGGTCGGGCCGCTGCTGCGGCTGGCGGTGGCCCGGTACGCCGTACCCCCGGGGTCTGCGGACCGGGCGGGGTGCGCGCGCTGCGGCGCGCGGATCGGGTTGGACCGGCCGCTGCCGGCGCTCGGGCCGGCGGCCCGCTGCCCCGGCTGCCGGGGTCGGGTCGGCGCGCCGCCGGGCGTGGTGGAGGCGGCGCTGGTCGTGGCGCTGGTGGTGGTCGCCCTGGTCGACGGGTCCGTCGGCGAACGGCTGACGGTGGCCTGGTGGCTGGCCTGGGCGGTGCCGCTGGCCCTGATCGACGCGGCCGTGCACCGGCTACCGGACCGACTCAGCTATCCGGCCGCCGCCGGCACCTGGGCGCTGCTCGGGCTGACCGCGCTGACCTCAGCGGGGCCGGCGCCCTGGCTGCGCGCCACGGTCGCCGGGGTGGGGCTGGCGCTCGGGTTCGCGGCGACCACGCTGCTGCTCGGCCGGCGCGGCTTCGGGCTCGGCGACGCCAAGCTGGCGCTGAGCGTGGGCGCGCTGCTCGGCTGGTACGGCTGGCCGGTCCTGGTGGTCGGCCTGGTGCTGACTTTCACCCTCTCCGCCCTGACCGCCCTGGCCCTGCTGGCGACCCGCCGGGCCCGCTGGTCCAGCCACCTCCCCTTCGGCCCCTTCCTCATCGCCGGCACCACCCTCACCCTCCTCCTCACCACCTGACCCCCACACCCCCGCCGCCCGCCCCCGCCGCCCGCCCGCGCCGCCCCCGATCGCGCCGCCTCCGACCGCGTCGCCCCCGATCGCGTCGCCCCCGATCGCGTCGCCTCCGATCGCGTCGCCTCCGATCGCGCCGCCCCCCGCCCGCGCCGCCCCCCGCCCGCGCCGCCCACTTTCACTGAAAGAGGGCTCATCGACGGGGAAATAGCCACTCTTTCAGTGAAAGTGCCGCCCCGGAGCCGGAGCCGGAGTCGGAGTCGGAGCCGGAGTCGGAGTCGGAGCCGGAGTCGGAGCCGGAGTCGGAGTCGGAGCCGGAGTCGGAGCGGAAGGGGGGCGGAGGGAGGGGAGCGGGTCAGGGGCGTGCGGTGGGGCGGGTGAGGGGGCGGGTGGAGCGGCGGACCCGCCAGCGCAGCGCCTCGGCGAGGGGGCGGGCGGCCAGCGGGGTGACCACGGTGGCGACCACGGCGCCGATCAGCAGCCCGGCGGCCACGTCGTGCGGGTAGTGCACCCCGACGAAGGTGCGGGAGATCGCGGCCAGCAGCGCCAGCGGGGCGGCTACGAAGAGGCCGAGCCGGCGGTGCAGCAGCAGCGTCGCGGCGGCCAGCGCACCCGCGATCGTCGCGTGGTTGCTGGGGAACGACCAGTCGCCCACCGACGGGCAGTGCCCGGCGAGGATCACCAGGTCGGCGGGGCTGCGGCAGGGTCGGTCCTCGGCCACCAGGGACTTGATCCCCTCGCTGGCGGCGTACGCCAGCACGACCGCCACGGGGGCGGCCAGGGCGAGCGCCCGCCCCCGCACGTCGGGGCGGAGCAGCTTCGGCCCGGCGGCCAGCACCAGCAGCAGGCCGAGCAGCACGAGCGCTCCCCCGGTGAAGTGGAGGGCGAACCAGTGCACCGGCGCCGGAGTGGCGTCCGCGAAGTCCACCACATCGCGGTACCACTCGACGCTGATGTCCGGAACATCCGTCATGTCCATACGACCAGCTTAGGAGGAGACGGCGGGTGTGCCCGACATCCGCTCGATCACCGCCTCCAGCGCCTCGAAGGCGTACGCCCAGTTGTGGCACTTGAAGCTGCGCAGGCCGTCGATCGGGGTCCGGCAGTCGGCGCAGTACACGCCGGGGATCGCGTCCGGGACCTCGGTGTTGACGTACTTGCGGTCGCCGAGGATCACCCGGGCGATCATGGCCCGGTCGTGCACGCCGTGCAGTGCCGAGGCGACGATGTCGTACCAGTTGATCCGGCGACCGCACTTCGGGCAGTCCGGCTGGTCACCGCTGACCCAGAGCGGCGCACCGATGCTCCGCGCCGGCATGCCGAGCAGCTTCTCCAACCTGCGTACGTCCGCCTCCGGGGTGGTCCAGCTGTGCCGCCCCGGCAGCGACGCCGGTGAGTCGTAGACGGCACGGAACAGGACCGGGTCGACCTCGACCGTCTCTCGCTGACTGGTCATCGCGCATCTCCTCCTCGACGATCGGTGGTCCCCACCGTCGTACCAGGTCAGGGGCGAGCGCAGCCGGATCACGGACACGACGGGTCAGCGGTGTGTCGCGCAGGGTGCTAGACATCAGGGCGCGAGGACATCCGTCGAGGGAGGAACGCTGTCGTGACCGGTGACCCGCCCGCCACCCCGACCGAGGCCGAGGCCCGCCCGAACGTGGCCCGGATGTACGACTACTACCTGGGCGGCTGCCACAACTTCGCGGTCGACCGGGCCGCCGCCCAGCGGGTGTTGGAGATCTTCCCGGACACCGGCGTCGCCGCGCAGACGAACCGGGCGTTCCTGCGCCGGGCCGTCCGCTTCGCGGCCGAGCAGGGCATCCGGCAGTTCCTCGACATCGGGGCCGGGCTGCCCACCCAGGGCAACGTGCACGAGGTCGTCCGGCCGCTCGCCCCGGACGCCCGGGTGGTCTACGTTGACAACGACGAGGTCGCCGTCGCGTACGCCCGGCGGTTGTTGCCCAGCGACGGCCGGACCGTGGTGGTCCACGGCGACCTGCGGCGACCCGGCCGCCTGCTGGCCGACCCGGACGTCCGCGGGTTGATCGACTTCGACCGGCCGGTGGCCGTGCTGCTGGCCGCGGTGCTGCACTTCGTGGTCGACGCCGACAACCCGTGGGCGGCGGTCGGCCTGCTGCGCAACGCCACCGCGCCGGGCAGCCTGCTCGCGGTCTCCCACCTGACCATGGACGGCGCGCCGCCGATCGGCGCCGCCCAGGGCCAGGCGGTCTACCGGCGCAGCAGCGCGCCGCTGATCCCGCGCCCGCACGCCGAGGTCCTGCGCTTCTTCGACGGGTACGACCTGGTCGAGCCGGGCCTGGTCCGGCTGGCCGAGTGGCGGCCCGACGGCGAGCCGCGCACCGGCGTGTCGCACGGCTACGGCGGCGTCGGCATCCGTCGCTGACCCGCGTCAGTCCAGGCAGAACTCGTTCCCCTCCGGGTCGGTCAGCACGAGGTGACCGGCGTCCATCGGCGGGGCGGGCTCGTGCCGGCGTACCCGCATCGCCCCCAGCGCGACCAGCCGCTCGCACTCGGCCTCCAGCGCCGCCATCCGCTCCGCCCCGCGCAGCCCCGGGGCCGCCCGGACGTCGAGGTGCACCCCGTTCCGGGTGACCTGGCCCGCCGGCACCTGCTGGAAGAACAGCCGTGGTCCTGCTCCGTCCGGATCCTCGATGGCCGACCGCGAGTTGCGCTCCTCCTCCGGTACGCCGTTGCGCGCCAGGAAGTCGTCCCAGGCGGCCAGCGGGTCGGCGCCCTCCGGCAGGTCGACGCCGGGCGGGCCGGGGTGGACGTAACCCAGCACGTCCCGCCAGAAGGACGACAGCGCCCGGGGGTCGCGCGCGTCGAAGGTGACCTGGATGTGGCGGCTCATCGGGTTGCTCCGTTCGTAGCGGTCTCCGTCCCGCCCACCCTGACATCCCTGGCGGACAGGATCGGTCCGCTATCGCTGCCTAGGCTGGGCGACATGGACGTCGCGGCCGGTGCCGAGCGGGGTACGACCGAGCGGGTGCTCACGCTCCTCGGGCTGCTCCAGCAGCGCCGGGTCTGGACCGGTCCCGAACTCGCCGACCGGCTCGGCGTCACGCCCCGCACGATCCGCCGGGACGTCGAGCGGCTGCGGGCGCTCGGCTATCCGGTGCACGCCGGCCAGGGGGTCGGCGGCGGCTACCGGCTCGGCGCCGGGCAGCACCTGCCGCCGCTGCTCCTCGACGACTCCGAGGCGATCGCCACCGCCGTCTCGCTGCTGGCCGGCGCGGTCACCGGCGCGGGCGACGCCGCGCTCCGGGCGCTGACCAGGCTCGACCGGGTGCTGCCCACCCGGCTCCGGCAGGACGTACGCGCCCTCGCCGGCGCGGTGGAGACGTTCGGCGGCGGCCGGACGCCCGTCGACCCCGAGGTGCTGCTGACGCTGGCCCGGGCCTGCCGCGACGAGGTCGAGGCCGGCTTCGACTACCCCTCCGGCGACGGGGTACGACGGCGACGGGTCGAGCCGTACCGGCTGGTCGCCTCCGACCGGCGCTGGTACCTCCTCGCGTACGACCTCGACCGCGTCGACTGGCGCAGCTTCCGGGTCGACCGGATGAGCGGGGTGGCCGCCCGCACCTGGCGGTTCCGGCCGCGCCCGGCACCCGACGCCGCCGCGTACGTGCAGGAGGGGGTGGCGAGTCGGGCCTACCGGCACCGGGCGCGCTTCGTCGTGCACGCGCCGGCCGACACGGTACGCGCGCAGATCCCGGCCTCGGCCGCCGTCGTACGGCCGGCGGGGGGCGGACGCTGCGAGGTCGTGAGTGGAGCGGACAGCCTGGACTTCGTCCTCATGCACGTGGTGCTGCTCGGGCACGAGTTCGAGGTGGTGGAGCCGCCGGAACTCGTGGAGCGGTGCCGGGTGCTGGCGGAGCGGCTGCGCTCGGCCGGGACGCGCTAGAGATCCGACCAGTCGTGCGGCTCCAGGGAAGGCACGTCCACACCGGCCTTTGCTGTCGGGGCCACCTGTTCCGGCTCGTCGTGGCACTGTCGGGACCAGACGTACGGATCCACTGCCCAGGGAGGCGGCGACATGTCCAGCGCCCAGTTGTACGACACCATCGGAGCCACGTACACGGTGACCCGGCGCACCGAGCCGCGGATCGCCGCGCAGGTCTGGGCCGCGCTCGGCGACGCGCGGACGGTGCTGAACGTCGGGGCCGGTACGGGCTCCTACGAGCCCACCGACCGCGATGTCACCGCGGTGGAACCGTCAGCGCTGATGCGGGCGCACCGCCCCGCTGACGCGCCGCGGTGCGTGGCCGCCGCTGCCGAGCGCCTCCCGTTCGCGGACGGTTCCTTCGACGCGGCGATGGCCTTCGCCACCATCCATCACTGGCAGGACCCGATCACCGGGCTGCGCGAGCTGCGGCGGGTCGCCCGCCGCGTGGTGGTGTTCACGGCCGACACCACCGACGCCGGCTGGCTCCACCGGTTCTGGCTCACCCGCGACTACCTCCCCGAAGTCGCGGACATGCTGGTCGGCCGGCCCGCACTGACCGAGCTGGCCGACGCGATCGGAGCCCGCGTCGAGCCGGTGCCCATCCCGTGGGACTGCGTCGACGGCTTCTTCGAGGCCTACTGGCGTCGGCCCGAGGCGTACCTGGACGAGAACGTCCGTCGCGGCATATCGGTCTGGGCGAAGGTCGGGCCGGAGGCCGAGCAGCGGGCCGTGAACAGCCTCCGCGCCGACCTCGCCTCCGGTCGCTGGGCGGAACGGAACGCCGACATCGTCGACCTCGACGCGGCAGAACTCGGCCTCCGACTGCTCATCGCCTGAACACGTCACCCGTCTACGGCACTCTTCGCCGCGCCGGAACGTGTCGTCCCTCTACGGCATGATCGCCTCTCGTGACCGACTACACCGAACTCCTGGCCCGCATCGCCGCGCGGGCCCGCGAGGACGAGCCGCCTGCCGCCGGCCTGCCCGCTCCACTCACCCAGAAGCAGATCAGCAGTGCGGAGGAGCGACTCGGGTTCCACCTGCACCCGTTACTGGCAGCGGTCTATCGGGACTTCGCGAACGGAGGCTTCGGTCCCGACTACCAACTGCTCAGCCTGACCGATGGACCCACCTCCGAGCAGGCCGTCGACGCCTACCTCGACACCCGGGCCGGCGAGGCGGGCACCGAGTGGGCCTGGCCGGAAGGTGTCCTTCCGATCCTGGACTGGGGCTGCGGCATGTGCGCGTGCGTGGACTGCCGGAGCGAGCAGGGGACCGTCCTGCTCTTCGAACCCAATCCCGGCGACCCGGATGCGGCCTGGTGGGTCGATTCTCCCAGCCTGGCGGCGTGGTTCGAGCACTATGTCAACGACACCGGATGGTGGGTGAAGGCCGAGGAGGGCGAGGACCTCGACGAGATGCCACCCTGGCCGGAGGCCAGGGACCGGGCCGCCAGGTGACCGACTGCGCCGCTCGCCAGGAGTCCGTCACGTCATCAGGTCTGTAGGCGGCTACTGCTGTCCTTCGCTGCACGAGCCCCTCTCCGCTGCCCCGGAGGAGACGTGGGTTCCGTGGTGAAATCGGTTGTTGCCCGCTCGGGTGGCCGCCGACCATGTGCCATGTGAGCCGAAGCCTGCGGACAGACCCCCGGTGGCGCCAGGCGCTCCGTCGCGCTTCGTCGCCAGACCAGGTGCGTATCCACGTCCACGCGACGCCACCTGGATTCGTGCATCCGGCGAGCGGACCTGACCTTCGTGAGGTGCTGGAGGCGATCGGGCCCTCCGCCTGGTACGGGCTACGCGTCATCGAGTTGCGGCAGACCGAGGACTTCGACCCCGGGTCGGTGGTCTACGGCAGGACCAGAGCACCGGGCGAGATCTTCCTGTACGAACAACCGGCAGGCGAGGCGGCACGGCTGCGGGACTTCATGCGCTTCGACGTACTGCTGCACGAGCTGGGCCATCATCTGCTGCAACACCGCGCCCGGAAGGTGGACGCCATACGGCGGCGATCGGACCACGAGCGATTCGCCGACGCCTTCGCTGCCCGGTGGAAGCCCGTTGTCCAGGCGGCGCTCAACAACCCGCCTCAGATCAGGCAGCGGGCGAGTTCTGAGTGGTCGTAGGTCCAGTAACCGAAGAATCCGGACCAGACCCAGCGCTTCACGTGCCAGTAGTGGTACTCGTACTCCAGGTAGAACCCTGGCCAGCCCGGATTCGGCTCGAGGCCGGTCCGCGCGCCGACGTACTGGAACTGGGTGGTGGAGGTGCTGCCGCATCGATCACCGCCGGTGGCGGTCACCGCCAGATCCGTGGCGGTGACGACCGTTTCGCCGCTGCACCGCACGACGTAGCTGCGCTGGTAGTTGTCGGAGGTGGCGTCGACGACGTGCCAGTACCGATAGGTGCTCACGGAGCCGACCAGCCAGAAGGTCGTCGGCGTGCCGTCGACGACCTTGCTGTAGCTGCCGGCCGCGGCGCAGGCCAGGCTGTCCGGTGCGGCCTGGGCGGCGGCCGGGAGGACGATGACGGATGCGAGCGCCGCGGTTACGACGGCAAGGGCGAGTTTCAGTCTCATGTCCACGCAACCTATGGCCGCTCGTGGCATCGACGTAGGTCAGTGGCGGCTTCCTGACACGGCTCCCAAGGGCTCAGTACGGCTGGCCGCACACCTTCCAGGATCCATCCTCCTTCACCAGGACGAATACGTGCCGGTCGGTGGAGCCGCTGTCCGGTGTGAGGCCCATGTTCACCGTCGCCGACGTGCGGCCGTTGACGCCGTTGATCTCATGGCCGCGGATCTTCGGCTGCTTGGCGATGCCCTGGGTGAACGTGTCCCTCGTGTACCTGCCGCGCGTGTCGCTGCACAGCAGCCCGTACGCCGCGTCCGCATCGTCGGCTTCCAGATCGCTCACGAACGACTCGGCAGCCTGCTGCGCCGAGGCTGTAGCGCTCTTGATCCCCTTGTAAAGGAAGAAGCCGCCGATGCCGGCGCCACCGCAGCACAGCACCACGACTACCCCGACGACGATCAACACGGTGCGCAGCGTCCGCCGTTTCGGCGGTTAGGGCACCTGGTACGGGTCGGTCACAGGTAGTGACGGTAGGCGAAGCGAGAAACCCTCGATGCCACCCGAACGGCCGGATCCCGTCGAAACTGATCCGCATCTCCGCCCTGGCAGCTGTATCGCCCATGATCGCGACTCCACCGGCCTCACAAGGGGCCGCTGAGCTACGAAAGAGTGGGCCGCCAGGGACTCGAACCCTGAACCTATGGATTAAAAGTCCACAGCTCTGCCATTGAGCTAGCGGCCCGCCCGCTCAGGTTACCGGAACCCGCCGGATCGGGGCTTCCCGCCGCCGTCGATGCCCCACCACACGCTGCCGCGGGTAATCCCGAGATCAGCGCAGTCGGTCCAGGTGCGCCCAGGAAGCTGAGGTATGGCTGGCACTACCAGAGGACTCGATCCAGCGTCCTGGTACGTGCCGGTCACCCTTGGCTAGCTTGAGCGCATGACGTCGACAACCACGCTGCTCAGGGCGGTGACGCGCCCCCGGTTCCTCCGGTCGGCGTGGCCCTGGCGTGGGGTCGCCTACACCGCGACCACGGCAGTGGCGGTGGGCGTGCTCTGGCTGCTGCTCTCCTTCCTGCTGGCTCCCCTTGCCCTGGCCGTCGAGGTGCTGCGCTTGGCGGGGCCAAGGGCGGGTGAGGAGGCGCCCTTCCGGTGGGCCGGCAGCTACGTGCTGGTCGCCGCCGTGCTCGGCCTGATCGGTGTCGGTCTGCTCGCACTCGTGGGTCCGCGACTGGCCCTGGCGGTCGCTGGCGCGGAGCGGTGGCGGTTGCGGCTGGCGGACGACGCTCCGGCACTCTCGCGGCGTCGGGGCAGCCTGTACACCGATCCGGCCACCTGGCGCGCGACGGCCTACCTGCTGCTCCTGGCGGCTGTCGCGCCGGTGTGGCTCGGTGTGCTTGCCCTCGCCGGCCTGCTCGTCGTCTCCACACCGTTTGCGGTGCATCATCGCCTGGTCAGCATGGAGTCGATGGGCAGCGCGGCCGGGCGTGCCGCGCTGGGGGTGGTGTTGATCCCCGTCGTGCTCTATCTGTGCTCGGCGTTCGGTGGCGCGCACGCCGCTCTCGCTCGGTTGCTGCTGTGCAGCGAACCCGACCCGGCCGCGACCGAACTGGTCGAGGTGACCCGGTCCCGGGCACGGTTGGCCGACGCGTTCGACGCCGAGCGGCACCGCATCGAGCGCGACCTGCATGACGTCGCCCAGCAGCGGTTGGTGAGCCTGACCATGCAACTCGGTCTCGCCAGGCTCGACCTGCCCGACGACTCGCCTGCCGCAGGCGCGGTGGCCTCCGCGCACGAGCACGCCAAGGCGCTGATGGTGGAGCTGCGCGACCTGATCCGGGGCATCAGCCCGCGGACGCTGCGCGAGCTGGGGCTGCGGGCCGCGGTCGAGGAACTGGCTGCCGGCAGTCCGCTCCGGGTGGGCGTGGATGCCGACTCGGACCGGTTCACCCCCGCGGTGGAGACGGTCGCCTTCGCCGCGGTGTCAGAGGCCCTCGCCAACGCGGTGAAGCATGCCGCCGCCACCGAGGTCGCCGTCACCGTCCGGCGATCCGCAGACCTGCTGACGGTCCAGGTCACCGACAACGGGCGCGGCGGCGCCGACCCGTCGCGCGGATCGGGGCTCACGGGGCTCGCCGACCGGGCGGCCGCAGCCGGAGGTCGGTTGCTCATCTCGAGCCCGCCCGGCGGGCCGACGATCCTGCGAGTGGAGTTGCCGTGCGTGTCGTGATCGCGGAGGACTCCGTTCTGCTCCGTGAAGGGCTGGTCGGGCTCCTGACCCGGTTCGGCTTCGATGTCGTCGCCGCGGTCGGTGACGCCGACGCGCTGGTGGCGGCCGTGGCGGAGACAACGCCCGAGCTGGTCATCACCGATGTGCGGATGCCACCGGACTTCACCGACGAGGGTCTGCGGGCGGCGGTGGCCCTGCGTGCGGCCCACCCCGGCCTCGCGGTGGTGGCCCTGAGTCAGTACGTGCAGCACAGCTACGCCAGCGAACTGCTCGCCTCGGGCCAGGGCCGCGCCATCGGCTACCTGCTCAAGGACCGCGTGGCCGACGTCGCCGAGTTCGCCGACATGCTGCGACGGGTGGCCGACGGAGGAACGGTGGTCGATCCCGAGGTGGTACGCCAGCTGATGCTGCGCGGCCGGGACCCGCTCGACCAACTGTCGTCCCGCGAACGCGAGGTGCTGGCGCTGGTCGCCGAAGGCCACTCGAACGCGGCGATCGCCCGCATCCTCGTGCTGACCGAGGCGGGTGTGGGCAAGCACATCGGCAACCTCCTGGCCAAGCTGCACCTCCCGGTCAGCGACGACACGAACCGCCGGGTCCTCGCCGTCCTCGCGTACCTGCGGGGTCAGCGGTGAGCGGGGAGCCATCTGATCGACTCGGAGGAGTCTTCGTGAACATGCCCGCAGTCGCGTCGAGGTCGACAGGTGTCTCCGATCGCGCGCTCACCGCGCTCGCCGTCCTGGCGGCCGTCCTCATCGGCGCCTTCGTCGTCGCCCCGCCCAGCCTGGCGGCGGACGGGACGAGCGCTGACCTTGCCGACAAGCGCCGGCTCACCGCAGCCCTGCGCGAGTCGTTCGTCGAATACTGGCGTTCCGGCGACCGGAAGCTGACCCCCGGCCTCGACCGGGTGGTCGACTACTGGTTCCGTTACCACGTCACCAAGGCCGCGATCGCTGCGGTCCTGCTGATCGTGCTCGTGACCCTCGGCGTGCAGCTCTGGACGGCCTTCGTGCGGGCGGGCGGTGCCGGGGCGGGCAGGAGAGTCGGCCTCGCCGCGGCCGGTGCTCTGGTCGCGATGCTCGCCCCGGTCTCGTTGGCGATGGTGATGGCCAACATCCAGGGGGCGGCGGCGCCCTGGGCCTCGCTGTTGCCGATGCTCGCGGACGGGGCGACGGAGGGTCCGACCGTGGCGGCGCTGACCCAGGCCCGGCAGCGACTGGCCGACTCGCAGCAGCGCGGTGGTGGCACCACCCCAGCCGTGGAAGCGATGATCAACGACTTTGCCCGGTACCACGCGGCGATGGCCGTGATCGCCGCCGTCGTGGCGGTCGCCCTCATCATCCTGAGCGGGGTGTTGTGGAGGAGGGCCGCGAGGACGGGGACGTCCGACCGGCGGGCGAGGCGGGTGCTGAGGTCGTTCGCTGTCCTCTCGGCCCTGTCGTCGCTGCCGGTGATCGTCGTCCTGGTCGCGAACACGCTCACCGCGGCGGACCCGGCACCGGCCCTCCTGGCCTTCTTCGACGGGGGGTGGTGAGGCGTCGTCGGGCCACGGAGCGGCCCGAGCGGGCATGGCGTGGACGGCGCGGGGAACGGAAAGGGCATGAGGATCAGCAGTACGCCTGCGGTGGCGGCGTCGAGCGAGGTCGCGGGCGAGGACGGGGTACGGCGGCCGGGTGGCGAGGTGCACGCCTGGCTGCCCGGGCAGAACCAGACCGTCTGCGGGCTGCAGCTCAGCCGCACCCGACTGCGCCGCTTCCCCCACGTGCCGTTCGACTACTCGTCGACCGACGTGCTCACCGCGGCCGACCCGGAGGGCTGGGTCTGCCCGCGCTGCCTGGCCGCCAGTCAGGGCCGCCGCCGCGACGAGAAGAACTGGGTACGGCACGCGCCCCGCCCCTGACCGGTACCGCGATTGGAGTCCGGTTCAGCGGGTACCGCAGCCGGTATGCGGATCGTGATCGTCGGAGCCAGCGGCAACGTGGGGACGGCGCTGCTGCGCCGGCTGCGCCAGGAGAGCGGTGCCGAACTCGTCGGCGTGGCCCGACGGCTGCCCGGCCCCGACGCCGGAGCGCCGTACGACGGGGTGGAGTGGCACTCGTGCGACGTGGGGGCGCCGGGCGCGGTGGAGAAGCTCGCCGCGATCTTCGCGGGGGCGCGGGCGGTCGTGCACCTCGCCTGGCAGATCCAGCCCAGCCACGACCAGCGCACCCTGCACCGGACCAACGTCGGCGGCAGCCGGGCGGTGATCGACGCGGTGCTCCGCGCCAAGGTCCCGGCCCTCGTGTACGCCTCGTCGGTCGGCACGTACGCGCCCGGGCCCAAGGACCACCCGATCAGCGAGCGGTGGCCGGCCACGGGGGTGCCCGGATCGTCGTACAGCCGGGACAAGGCCGAGGTGGAGGCGCTGCTCGACACGGTCGAGGGGGAGCACCCGGAGCTGCGGGTGGTCCGGCTGCGCCCCGGACTGATCTTCCAGCGGGACGCCGGCACGGAGATCACCCGCTACTTCCTCGGGCCACTGGCCCCGGTCCGGCTGCTCCGCTACGGGCGGATCCCGCTCGTACCCGCCAACCGCCGGCTGCGGATGCAGGCCGTGCACGCCGACGACGTCGCCGACGCGTACGCGAAAGCGGTCCTGGGTGAGGCGCGCGGCGCCTTCAACATCGCCGCGGACCCGGTGCTGACCCCGGAGCTGGTGGCCCGGCACTTCCGCGGCTGGACGGTGCCGGTGGCCGCCCCGGTGCTGCGGATCGCGGCGGCGCTGACCTGGCGGGCGCGGCTGCAACCGGTCGACGCCGGTTGGGTCGAGCTGGGCCTGAACGCGCCGCTGATGTCCAGCGCGCGCGCCGAGACCGAGCTGGGCTGGACGCCCCGGATCGACGCGCTCACCGCGCTGAAGGAACTCTTCGCCGGCATGGCGCACGGCGAGGGCACCGACGGTCCGCCGATGTCCACCGACGACGACCTGCCCGGTCGCCCCGGCGGCCTCCTCAAGGCGCGCACCCCGGGCGACGGCAACCCCTACTGACGCCGGGGGCGTGCGGTCAGCTCAGCCGGGCGCCGAGGAAGAAGATGCCGGGGTGGCCCTTGGTCTCGAAGCCGTCGCTGGGGTTGCTGCGCAGCGTCGAGTCGTCGATCTGCAGGGTGCCGGTGCGGTTGTTGCTCACGAAGAAGATCGCGCCGCCGCCCTCGTTGGCGTGGTTGTCCTCGATGATCGTGCCGGCGACGCGGACGGCGAACTCGTTCCCGTCGCAGTAGACCGCGCCGCCGCTGCCGCCGCCCGGGGTGCCGGCGCGGGCCGGGTTCGCGCCCGCGCCGACCGCCTTGTTCTGCCGGAAGACGCTGTTCAGGATCGTCCACGAGACGCCGATGCTGCTGGTCGCCGCGCCGTTGGAGCAGACCCCGCCGGTGAAGGTGCTGCCCACCACATAGACCGGCTTGTTGTCGTACTGGCTGAGCACGCGGAGCGCGCCACCGCCGAGGTCCTGCCCGGTCCGGTCACAGCGGTTGCCGACGAAGCGCGAGTTGACCACCTTGAACCGGCCGCCCCGGACGAAGATCGCCCCGCCCCCGCCGCCCTCCGTGGTGTCACCGGTGGAGTTGCCGTCGGCGAAGGTCAGGTTCTGCACGGTGAGCTGGGGGCTGTCCTGGTTCTGGCAGTGCGAGGTGGTCCAGCCCTGCGCGCTGTCGCAGGTGTTCATGTAGAGGATCCGCCGCTGGCCGCCGCCGCTCAGGGTGACCTTGCCGCCGCCGTCCAGCACGATCCGTGGCCCGTTGGCGTTACGGATCTTCGCGGTGGCGGTCATCCGGATGGTCACCGGGGCCGGGCCGCAGTCGAAGGTGATGATCCCGCCGGCCGCGACGGCCTTCACCACGGCGGCGGAGGTGCAGCTCGCGGCGGTGCCGGTGCCCACCGTACGGGTCGGGTGCGAGGTGTCGACCGCCCGCGCCTCGGCCGGCACCGGCGCGTGCCCGTCCGGGTTGCCGGCCTTCAGCACCGCCCCCGCCGACGGCTTCGCGGACGCGCTCGGCTTCGGGGTGCCGAACCCGGTCCGGGCGTCCGGGGTGCCCGACGGGGTACCGCCCGCAGTGGCAGCCGGGCCGGTGGAGCGCCCGGCGTCGGCGGCCGGCACGGTCGCCGGGCGAGCCGCGTCGGGGCTCGCCGAACCGCAGGCGGGCAGGGTGGCGGTCGCCGTGCCGAGGACGAGCAGGGCCACAAGGGACTTCACACGCACCCGCCGATGCTAGGAGCCGCACCCGCCCCGGCACGAATCCCCGCCCGATTCTTAACCCACCCCTAACCCCCGCCCCCGCCCACCTCCCCCACCCCGAACACCCCGCCCCGCCCCGCGTCCGCCGTCCCGCCCGGGGTGCGTCCCGCACTTTCCGGGAAAGAGGGGCCTCATCGGGGTCGGGAGGCAACTGTTTCCCGGAAAGTGCGCGGACGAGGTGTGGCGGGGCGTCAGGTCGGCGTGGGTCAGGGAAGACGCGCGCCGGGGGTGGGGGCGCGGAGGGGAGGGGTGGGTCAGGGAAGAGGGGCGCGCGCCGGGGGTGGGGGCGCGGAGGGGAGGGGTGGGTCAGGGAGGAGGGGTGCGCGCCGGGGGTGGGGGCGCGGAGGGAGGGGTGGGTCAGGTGTGGGAGAGGGCGAAGGCGACCAGGAAGCCCAGGACGGTGATCAGGCCGACCAGGAGGTGGGCGTCGTCGAACGCCTCCGGGACCATGGTGTCGGTGATCATCGCGAGGATCGCGCCCGCCGCCAGCGCGGTGATGGTGGCCAGCACCTCCGGCGGGGCCCCGCCCAGCAGCGTGTAGCCGGCCAGCGCCGCCGCGCCGCTGATCAGGGCGATCGCCGTCCAGAGCAGGAAGACGTACTGCTTGGTGCGGCCGGCCAGGCGCATGCCGGCGGCGCTGGAGAGGCCCTCCGGCACGTTGCTCAGGAAGACCGCGATCACGGTGACCAGGCTGACCGGGCCGCCGGTGAGCAGGCTCGCGCCGATCACCACCGACTCGGGGATGCCGTCGAGGAGCGCGCCGACGGCGATCGCGCTGCCGGAGCCGGGCTGCTCCTGTTCGGAGGGTTGTACGTCGCTGGAGCGCTTACGGTGCCGGGCGCCGCGCCGGGCCAGCAGGACGTTCGCCCCGGTGTACGTGAGCGCGCCGACCGCCGCGCCGATCGCGGTGGGCAGCAGGCCGCCCTGCTCGTGCGCCTCGGCGATCAGCTCGAACGAGACGGCGGAAAGCAGCACGCCCGCGCCGAAGGCCATGATCGACGCAATGATCTTGCGAGGTATTCGGGTGAAGTATCCGGCGACGGCCCCGATCAACAGGGCGGAACCGGCCAACAGGCCCCAGGCACCAGCTTGCAACCATTCCGGCATTCGCAGGACCGTACCCGAGGCCCCCATCGGAAAACCGGACTGTGAAAAAGGAGACCGGCTCAGAAGTCGGCGAAGAGGTAGGGCAGTTCGCGGGGGAAGATCCGGCGCAGCTCCGCCGCCGCGTCCACGGGCACCTCGCCCAGTCCCCGGATGGCCACCTCCGCCGGGTCGAGCACCCCGTACGCCAGGGCGGAGAGCCCGGCCGCGGTCAGCGTCGCGGTCGGTACGCCGCCCCCGGCGGAGGCCGCGTCGACCAGCTCCAGGTGCCCGGTGGCCCCGTCGAGCAGGTGCCGGCCGGCCAGCCAACGGTCGCCGACCAGCTCCACGACGACCCGTCCCGCCCCGGCGGGCAGGCCGGCCAGCGCGTCCAGCGACAGCAGCCGGGCCATCGGCGCCGGCGAACCGGGCCGGGAGATCCGGGCCTCGACGTGCACCGCCAGGTCGGTGAGCCACAGCTCGGGCAGCTCGTCGGCGGGCAACTGCACCCGGATCGTGGCCACCTGGTCGACGTGCCGGGCGAAGAACTGCAGCAGCGAGGCCCGCGCGTACGGGTCGGTGGCGAGCAGGTCGTCGGCGATCAGCTCACCCCCGTGGTCGTCGATCCGGTAGGTGACCGCGCCGACCGTGTAGCCGTCGCGGACGGCGGTGACCAGCCAGCGGTCGTCCCGGTCCCGCAGCCCGACGGCCCGGAAGTCGGGGAAGACCGCGAACCCGTGCCGGTCGGCCAGGCAGCGTTCGGTGAACGCGCGCCACGTCTGGTAGCCCGTGCCGATCTGCTCCCAACCCAGCTCGTCCGGCAGGTCGGCGGCGAGCAGCGGGGCCAGGTCGGCCGGGGAGAAGACCGCCGTCCGGGGCCGGGGCAGCCCGACATAGCCGAACCGCTCGTAGAAGGACGCCCGGAACGGGTGCAGCGCGGTCAGCCGGTGCCCCTCGTCGCGCACCTCGTCGAGGAGCTGGTGCAGCAGCGTCCGGACGTGCCCGCGCCGCCGGGCCAGCGGATGGGTGGCCACCCCGGCGACACCGGCCATCGGCAGCACCCGACCGCGCAGGTTCTGCCGCATCGGGATCGCCGAGGCGGCGGCCACCGGCGTACCGGCCTCGTCGGCGACCAGCGTCCGGTTGCCCGCGTTGTAGGGCAGGTAGCCGCGGAACTCCTTCACCCGGGACGCCGACAGCGGCGACGCCTCGAAGGCGTACGCCTGGAGCGGGAAGCTGGTGGTGAGGCGGTCCCGGGCGGTCAACCGGCGGATGGGCATTCCCCATCCCAACCCGCCCCGTGGACCCCCGCAACTCGATCGGCGGGTTCGGTCCGTCAGGCCGTCGTCAGGTCGGAGACGACGACGGTCACGTTGTCCGGCGCGCCGGCCTGGTGCGCGAGCTTGACCAACTGCTCCCCGCACTGCTGGCGGTCGCCGTACGTGCCGAGGGCGGCGGCGATGGCGCTGTCCTCCACGTAGTCGGAGAGGCCGTCGCTGCACAGCAGCAGCCGGTCGCCGGGGAAGACGGTGAGCACGCCGACCGCCGGGGGCGCGTCGGAGCCCTGCACGGCCCGGGTCACCAGCGACCGCTGCGGGTGGTGCCGGGCCTGGTCGGGGGAGAGCGCCCCCTGGTCGACCAGCGCCTGGACGAAGGTGTCGTCCCGGGTGAGCTGGGTCAGTTCCCCGTCGCGCAGCAGATAGCAGCGGGAGTCACCGACCTGGGCGAGGACCAGGGTGTCCCCGGCGAGCAGGGCGGCGGTCAGCGTCGTACCCATGCCGTCGCGGGCCGGGTCCACGGTGATGGCCGCGCGGATCCGCTGGTTGGCGGTGCTCACCACGGCGCGCAGCGCGTCGGCGGCCTCGTCCGGCACGGTCGGCGGGGTCAGCTCGTCCAGGATGCGGATGACGATCTCGCTCGCCACCTCGCCGGCGGGCAGCCCGCCCATGCCGTCGGCCACCGCCACCAGGCGGTCACCGGCGAGGGCGGAGTCCTCGTTGTTGGTCCGGACGAGGCCGACATCGTTGAGGATGGCGGAGCGGAGGATCAGCGTCATGGGGACAAGCTTGCCAAGAAGACCCTGCCGCCGTCTCTACGCACTACTGCGTAGGGTGTGAGAAATGTTGCCGGTGTCCATGGTCGGGCGCGCCGGCGAGCTTGCCGAGCTCGACCGGGCGTGGTCCACCGTGACCGCCGGCGGCCGCCCCTCGGCAGCCGTCACGGTGATCACCGGGGCCGCCGGGGTGGGGAAGTCTCTGCTGGTCGGGGCCGCTCTGGAGCGCTTCGCGCCGCGTCCCGCCGTGCTGCTGGCGGGGGCCGCGCGGATGCACGACCCGGCCCCGTACGACTGGTTGGCGGCGGTGCTCAGCGGTCGGGACACCACCGATCTGGATCTGCCGCCCGACGCGCTGGCGTGGCTCGCCCAGCAGCCGACCGCGCCGCGCGAACGCTACGCACCGGGCACCCTGCTGCGACTCGCCGTGCGTACCGTGCGGTTGCTGGTCGGCGCGGGCCCGGCGGTGCTGGTGGTGGAGGACCTGCACGCCCTCGACCCGGCGAGCCTCAACCTGCTCTGCGAGCTGGCCGTCACCCCGCAGCTGCCGGCCCTGCTGGTGGTGGCGACCCGGCCGCCGGCCGACGCGGTGGCGCCGGACCTCGCGGTCCGCGTCCTGGCGCGCCTCTGCGGGGTACGCGGCGCCGTGCGCCAGCATCTCGCCCCGCTCACCCCCGCCGAGGTGGCCGAGGTGCTGACCCAGGTGTACGACGGCAGCCGCCCCGCCGAGCCGGTGGTCACCGCCGTCTGGCGGCGCACCGGCGGCAACCCGTACGCGTTGACCGAGCTGCTCGCCGCGCACGCCGGCCGGGGCCCGGACGGCCTGCTGCACGAGCCGCTGCCGGCGCACCTGCTGGGGCACCTGCGCCCGGCGGTGCCCCGCCCGGCGACCCCGCCGGACGCCGAGCTGACCGGCCGGGAGATCGAGGTGCTCGGCTGTCTGGTCGCCGGGATGTCGAACAAGCAGGCGGCGCGGGCGCTCGGCATCTCGGTGCGTACGGTCACCGTGCACGTGTCGAACCTGCTCCGCAAGACCGGCTCGGCGTCCCGCACCGAGGCCGCCCTCTGGGCCGTACGCCATCGGCTGCCGGTGGCCGCGCCGCCCGGCTGAGCGGCCACGGCCTGGCCGCCGGCGCTCCGGCTCCGGTGTCGGCGTCCACCCTCCGGTCGGTCCTCATGGTGACTACGAACTTGATTACATCGATGAATCATCGCGCCGCGCTGACCGGCGGGGCGGCGGTCAGCGGCGCGGGTAGCGCAGCAGCAGGCTGGCGCGGACCTGTTCGTCGCCGACGGCGGCGTAGCTGTGCGGCACGTCGGAGTTCCAGCGCAGATAGCCGCCGGGGCCGGCGGTCAGCGGGGCGTCCACCGGGCCGGCGCGCAGCACCCCGGAGAAGACGGTGACGTGTTCGGTGACGCCGGGCTGGTGCGCGGGGGAGAGCTGCGCCGGGCCGGGGCTGACCCGCATCCGGTAGAGCTCGTAGGTCGCGTCGGTGTCGGAGAAGACCTCCAGCAGGGTGGCGCCGACCGCCGCGCCCCGCACGGTCGGCGTCTCGGCCGGGCCGGAGAGCACGGCGGTGAGCGGCACGCCGAGCTGGGCGGTGACGGCGTACAGGGTCTCCAGGGTGGGGTTGCGGGTGCCGTTCTCCAGGCCGGAGAGGGTGGCCTTCCCGACGCCGGCGAGCCGGGCCAGGGTGGACAGCGACATGCCCCGCTCCTCGCGGAGCGCGCGGATCCGGGGGCCGACCGTCCCGAGGGCTGGGTCCGGAGCTGTGGAGGGCGTCGCCATGCCGCTATGGTGCTACACGTCGTCGTTCCGTAAACGGAACGGCCGGGCGGTGGGGGGAACGGATGGCGGGGCGACTGCAACCGGTGCTGGCCGGCGTGGTGACGGCGCTGGTGGGCTTCGCCAGCTCGTTCACCGTGGTCCTCGCCGGCCTGCGCGCGGTCGGCGCCAGCGACGCGCAGGCCGCCTCCGGGCTGCTCGTGCTCTGCGTGGCCGCCGGGCTCTGTGCCGTCTGGCTGGGGCTGCGACACCGGCTGCCGATGGCCATCGCCTGGTCCACCCCCGGGGCGGCGCTGCTGGTCGCCACCGGTCCGGTGCCCGGCGGCTGGCCGGCCGCCGTCGGCGCGTTCCTCGTCACCGGCCTGCTGATCGTGACGGCGGGGCTGGTCCCGGCGCTCGGTCGGGCGGTCGCCGCGATCCCCGCGCCGCTCGCCAGCGCCATGCTCGCCGGGGTGCTCCTGCCGCTCTGCACCGCGCCCGTCCGGGCACTGGTGGAGGTGCCCCGCCTCGCCGGGCCGGTGGTGGTCACCTGGCTGCTCCTGCACCGCTTCGCCCGTCGCTGGGCCGTACCCGCCGCCCTCGCCGTCGCGGCGGTCGGCATCGCGCTGACCGCTCCCGCCCCCGGCCGCGTACACCTGGCGCCGGTCGTGGAACTCACCGCGCCGGCCTGGACGGTCTCCGCCGTCGTCGGGCTCGCCCTGCCGCTCTTCCTGGTCACCATGGCCGCGCAGAACGTCCCCGGGATGGCCGTGCTCGCCGGCTACGGCTACCGCGCGCCGCTCGGCTCCGCGCTCCGGGTCACCGGGCTCGCCAGCGCGCTCGGCGCACCGGCCGGCGGGCACGCGGTGAACCTCGCCGCGATCACCGCCGCGCTGGCTGCCGGCCCGGACGCCCACCCGGACCCCGACCGCCGCTGGATCGCCTCGGTCACCGCCGGGATCGGGATGGCCCTGCTCGGCCTCGGCGCGGGCGCGGCGACCGCCCTGGTGCTGCTCTCCCCGCCGATCCTGGTCGAGGCGGTGGCCGGGCTCGCCCTGCTCGCCGCGCTGGCCGGCGCGGTGTCGGCCGCCGTCGCCGCGCCGGACACCCGGGAGGCAGCCGTGGTCACCCTGGTGGTCACCGCGTCCGGGGTGAGCCTGCTCGGCGTCGGCGGGGCCTTCTGGGGGCTGCTCGCGGGCTGGCTGATGCTGCTGCTGTTCCGCCGCCGCCGACCGGCCGCCGAGGCGCCGTCCGACCGGGCGGCGGCCCCCGACGAGCGGCCGCTGACCGTCCGCTGAGGTCAGGACGCCGGTACGGCCACGCCGATCTCCATGATCCGCAGGCGTACGCCGGTGACGTTCTCCTCGACCATCCGACGCAGCCCGCGGGCGTTCTCCAGCGAGTCGAGGATGACCAGGGCGTGGCCGAGGCTCTGGTCGTCGTCGTCCGCGCCCCACCAGCCGCGCACGAAGCCGGGGCTCTGCCGGGTCACCTCGGCCATGTGCGCGAACTGGGCGGCCCGCTCGTCGGGGTCGGCCGGCGTGCCGTGCTGCTCTCCGATAACCATCCACATGCGAGCCACCCTAGAGTGCCTGGCCGGGGTAGGGGCCCCGGTCAGGCGCAGATCATCCGCGGTTCGGTGGCGCCGGGGCGGAGCCGGAACGTGACGACGTGCCCGGCGGAGTCGTGGAACTCCGCCTCGGTGGGCGAGGTCAGCCGCATCGTGCCCTCCTGGAACAGGTGGTCCCAGTCCGGCGGTGGGTTGCCGTTGCCGTCGGAGAGCGGCGCGACGGCGTCGTACCACCGGCCCTCGATGCTGACCTCGTTGACGCCGCAGTGCGTGTAGAGCGTGAACGGCAGTTCCCGGACCGGGTACGCGGCGGCCCGGGCGGTCGACGGGGGCGGGGTGCCAGGCCCGGCCACCGGATCCGCGCCCTGGCAACCCGCCAGGGCCGCCGCCAGCACCATCGCCGTCACCGGCAGAACTGTTCTCCGCATCGGAACCCCCGTCCGTACCGCCGCCGGGTGCGGCGCTCGCCGATCCGACGCGTCGGGCGGCCCTCGGGTTCCGGCGAGGTTCCGCCCGGCCGGCTACTCCTGCTCGGGGAGGTCGGCGGCGGGGACGTCGAGGCGTACCTCGTGGTCGGTGACGGTGGTGATGCGGTCGGCGAGGACGTAGACCGCGCCGGTGCGGGCCAGTTCGGTGGAGACCTTCAGGTAGCCGCTGTGCAGCAGCCGGGCGG
Organism: Micromonospora sp. CCTCC AA 2012012; assembly: GCF_040499845.1. Classification (NCBI taxonomy): domain Bacteria; kingdom Bacillati; phylum Actinomycetota; class Actinomycetes; order Micromonosporales; family Micromonosporaceae; genus Micromonospora; species Micromonospora mangrovi. Next base: position 5,041,184 of record NZ_CP159342.1, on the reverse strand, counting down.
CCAGGTCGGCCGGTACGTCGGGCTCCTCGACGGCGGTCGAGGCGATCAGCTCGTCGAGGCTGCTGCCCGGGTCGGCGGTCGGCGGGCCCTGCACGGTCACCGCCGTCGGGTCGCCGCGCTGGACCAGGTCGACGGTGCCGACCTCCGCGCCGGTCGCGTCGACCACCCGCATGCCGGTGGTGACCCGGGAGATGACGGCCTGCTGCGTACCCTGCTGGTTCATTCAGGCGCGGTTCCCGGGTCGCCCCGGGGCTAAACGGTCGGGGTCCAGCCGCCCGGTGGGCGGGGGGAGAGCTCGCGCCAGGTGTCCGGCCCCTCCAGCAGCGCCCGGACGGTCTCCTCGGCCTCCTCCACGCTGTCGTACTCGTAGAACTGGGAGACCCCCTCGGCGCCGCCGGCCCGCTGCTCCACGTGCCAGCGGTCCGCGTCCGCCCGGAGGAAGACGTCCCGCCGGGCCAGCCGTCCCCATTTCCCGTTCCACCAGTGCTTTCGCTGTTCCATGGGCGGACTCTATCGAACATGTGTACGACACGGGTCGGCCCCTGTGGGAATCCCACAGGGGCCGGTGTGCTGGTGCTCCGTCAGCGGGTGGCCGGCGGCTCGTGCCGGCGACCCAGCACGTCGTCCAGCGCGCCGCGCTGCTGCGCCGGGATCGACTGCCCGCCCGCCACGAGCGCGTCGCGGATCTCGGTGAGCAGCTTGACCTCCTCGCTCGGCGCCGCGGGCGGCGGCTCCTCGCCCCGCTTGCGCCGCTCGGCGAGCCGGTTCATCGGGTAGACGACCAGGAAGTACAGCGCCGCCGCGGTGAGCAGGAAGGTGATCACCGCGTTGATGAAGGCCACCCAGTCGAACGGGATGCCCCGGTACGACGGGGTCGAGCCGCTGATGCCCTTGGGGTTGCCGGTGATCAGGACGATGATCACCCGGACCAGCGGTTCCAGGAACGACTTGGTGAGCTGGGTGACCACGCCCGTGAACGCGGCACCGATGACGACACCGACCGCCAGGTCGACGACGTTGCCGCGCATGATGAAGTCTTTGAAGCCCTTGAGCATCCGTACTCCCGTGCTGTCCGATTCTGCGTCCGGCACAACCTATGCCTCGGGCGGCGGTTCCAGAAACGCACCGGCCTCGATCGCCGCCCGGGCCGGATCGCCGGCCCGGATCGCGTCGACGAGTCGACCATGGTCGACGTACCGCTCGGGGGTCAGGGCGTCCCCCATGGCCTGGGCGACGGTGCCGCGCAGCGCCGCGCCGACCGAGGCGTAGAGCTCGGCGAGCATGCCGTTGTGGGCGGCGGCCACCACCGCCGTGTGCAGCGCCGCGTCGGCCTCCACGAAGTCGGCCACCCGGCCCGACCGCCAGGCGGCCTCCCGGGCGGCGAGCGCGCCGTCGAGCGCCGCCAGGTCCCCGGGCGTACGCCGCAGCGCGGCCAGCCGCGCGGCCTCCACCTCGAAGGCGCGCCGGACCTCGACCACCTCGGCCATCCGGTCGTCGGCGACCCGGCGGGCCACCACCGGCGCCAGCTCGTCGGTCGACACCACGTACGTGCCGGAGCCCTGCCGGCACTCCAGCACCCCGGCGTGCACCAGCGCGCGGACCGCCTCGCGGACCGTGTTGCGGCCCACCCCGAGCGCGGCGACGAGCTGCGGCTCGGTGGGGATGCGCCCGCCGACCGGCCACTCGCCGCCGAGGATGCGCTCCCTGAGCTGGGCGATCGTCTCGCGGACCCGGTGCCCGCGCGGCGGCACGGCGACGGAGTCGACGGCGGGTGTCACCGGTTACACCTCCTGCCGAAATTCATCCCATGATTGTAGGTTCGAGGTCATGACCCCGCCACCCACCTGCGCCGAGGCCCCCGCCCCCGTCGATCCGGCCGTGCTCACCGCCGACGTGACGCCCGGCCCCGCCCCGGCCGCCGTACCGGCGCGGGGCGCCACCACGCCGGCCGCCGGAGGCGCGCTGGTGCTGGTCGGCATGCTGCTGGTGGCGCTGAACCTGCGGGCCGCGGTGACCAGCCTCGGTGCCCTGCTGGACGAGGTACGCGGCGGTCTCGGCCTCTCCGGCACGATGGCCGGCCTCGTCACCACCCTGCCCACCATCGCCTTCGCCGGCCTCGGCGCGCTCACCCCGTGGCTGGTCCGCCGGTACGCGCCGGCCCGCGTCCTGGTGGTGGCGATGCTCGCGCTCACCGTCGGGCAGGTGCTCCGGGTGGTCACCGACTCGACGCTGGTCTTCGTGCTCACCAGCGCGCTGGCGCTGGCCGGCATCGCGGTCGCCAACATCCTGCTGCCGATGCTGGTCAAGCAGCACTTCCCGCGCCGTACCGGGCTGGTCACCGGGGCGTACACGATGTCGCTGACCATCGGCACCACGGTGGCCGCCGCGTCGGCCGTGCCGATCGCGCACGCCTTCGGCTCCTGGCGGGCCGGGCTCGGCGTCTGGGCCGGGCTGGCCGCGCTGGCCGTACTCCCGTGGGTGCCGCTGGCGCTGCGGGCCCGGGCCGCCCGGCGGGCGGCGACCCCGACGGTGGCCGTCGCGACCCCGGCGCGGGTCCGGCCCGGGCGGACCCGGCTCGGCTGGGCGATGGCGGTCTACTTCGGGGCACAGTCGCTCAGCGGGTACGCGATCATGGGCTGGCTGGCCCAGCTCTTCCGGGACGCCGGCTACCGCCCGGAGGCCGCCGGACTGCTCCTCGCCGGGGTGACCGCGCTCGGCGTGCCGGTGGCGCTGACCATGCCCACGCTGGCCGGCCGGCTGCGCACGCTACGGCAGCTGGTGCTCTCGCTGACCGCCTTCTCCACGGCCGCGTACGTCGGCCTGGCCCTCGCCCCGCACGGCCTCGCCCCGCTGTGGGTGCTGCTGCTCGCCCTCGGTCAGGGCGCGTTCCCGCTGATCCTGACCACGATCGGGCTGCGCGCGCGGACGGCCGAGGGCACCGTGGCGCTCTCCGCCTTCGCGCAGAGCACCGGGTACGTCATCGCTGCGCTCGGCCCGCTGCTGGTCGGCATCCTCTATGAGGCCACCGGCGGCTGGACCGCACCGATCGGGTTCCTGCTGGGGGCGCTGGCCGTGCAGACCGCCGCGGGCATGGCGATCGCTCGTCCCCGCTACATCGAGGACGAGCGCTGATCGGCTGGGTCAGGAAGAAGCCGGCGTCGGATCGCCCGCGACGGCCTGCTCCACCGTCGGGTAGGTGTGCAGCACCTCGACCAGGCCGCTGACCTCGAGGATGCGCAGCACGCCACGCTGCGGGGCGGCCAGCCGGACCACGCCGCCGGCCTCGTCGCAGCTGTTCTTGGCGCGGACGAACACGGACAGCCCGGTCGAGTCGCAGAACGACACGTTCGCCAGGTCGAAGACGAGGCGGCTGCGCCCCTTGTCCAGCAGATCCGTGATCTGGTCCTGCAACTGCGGCGCCGTCGCCATGTCCAGCTCGCCAGCGACCGACACGACGACCACGTCGCCGCGCTGTTCCGTGTGCACCGTCAGGGACATTCGCCGACCTCCTGTGTTCGGTGGAACGGTATCCCACGATCGGGGTGCTATGCAGAACGGGAGCCCGTACGGGTGGCCACGATCATTGTTTGCGGTCGGGCAAATATATGGTCGGGGGCCGGTGATAGAGTCCGGCCGGTTCGAAGTCCAGGGAGGTCACGATGCCGTTGAGCACCGAGGAGAGCGGCCGACTGGCCGATCTGCTGAACCAGCACGCCGACCGGCTGACCGAGCGCTGGACGGAGATCGTCGCCACCTCGCTGCGCGGCCGGCTCAGCCGGGCGGAACTCGGCCGTCAGGTGCGCGAGCTGCACCGCGCGATGACCGACGCGGGCGGTGCCGGCCTCACCAACCTCGGCTCCGAGCAGGGTGGCGAGCTGCGCGCCGTGCTCTCCGAACTCTCCCGCGGTCGCGCCCGGCAGGGCTTCACCGCCACCGAGACCGCGATCAGCGTCCTCGCGCTCAAGGACGCGCTGCTGGAGCTGATCGAGCAGGACGGGTCCGCGGCCAGCCTCCGCGACTACATCGCCTGGTCGGCGCTGATCGACCAGATGGGCCTCTTCACCTTCGAGAGCTTCGTGCAGACCCGGGAGAGCCTGATCGCCGACCAGGCCGAGCAGCTGCTGGAGCTCTCCACCCCGGTGGTGAAGCTCTGGGAGGGCGTCGTCGCCGTCCCGCTGGTCGGCACGCTCGACTCGGCCCGCGCCCAGGTGGTGATGGAGCGGCTGCTCCAGACCCTGGTCGAGACCGGCTCGCCGTACGCGATCATCGACATCACCGGCGTACCGGCCGTCGACACCCAGGTCGCCCAGCACATCCTCAAGACTGTGGTGGCCGCCCGGCTGATGGGTGCCGACTGCATCATCTCCGGCATCCGGCCGCAGATCGCCCAGACCATCGTCGCCCTCGGCATCGAGTTCGGTGACATCGCCACCAAGGCCAGCCTCGCCGACGCGCTGCGTCACGTGCTGCGGCTGACCGGGGTCGAGACCACCCGCCGCCACGCGCGCCGGGAGTCCTGATGGAGCGGGTGCCGATCCTCAAGATCGGCGACATCCTGCTGGTCTCCATCCAGGTCGACATGTCCGACCAGACGGCCGTGACCCTCCAGGATGATCTGGCCGAGCGGATCGTCGCCACCGGCTGCCACGGCGTGATCATCGACATCACGGCGCTGGACATCGTCGACTCGTTCGTCGGTCGGATGCTCTCCACCATCGCGTCCATCTCCAAGGTGCTGGACGCCGAGACCGTGGTGGTCGGGATGCGCCCCGCCGTCGCCATCACCCTCGTCGAGCTGGGCCTGTCGCTCAACGGCATCCGGACCGCGCTGAACGTCGAACGCGGCATGGAGCTGGTCGCGGCGTCCCGGGACGACGAGTGGGACGAGGTCGGCGGCGACGAGGACGCCGAGACGACGGCCACGTCATGACCACCGACGTCGTCCTGGGCGTGCCGCAGACCCAGACGATCCGCAGCGACGAGGACGTCGTCCGGGTGCGGCAGCTCGTGCGGGCCGCCGCGGTCTCCGCCAAGCTGTCCCTGGTCGACCAGACCAAGCTGGTCACCGCGGCGAGCGAACTGGCCCGCAACACCCTGATCTACGGGGGCGGCGGCAGCGCCGAGGTGACCACCGCCGAGGACGGCCGCCGTCGGGGCGTACGGATCGTCTTCGCCGACTCCGGCCCCGGCATCCCCGACCTCGACCTGGCCCTCACCGACGGGTACACCACCGGCGGCGGCCTCGGGCTCGGGCTGAGCGGGGCCCGTCGACTGGTGGACGACTTCGACATCTGGACCGAGCCGGGCAAGGGCACGCGGATCACCATCACCAAGTGGTCCCGATGAGCGACGAGGCCGTGACGGATGCCGGCCTCTGGTTCCGGGTCGAGAACGGCAGCGCCGCCAGTGGCGTACGCCGGGCGGCCGAACGGCTCGGTGCCCAGCTGGAGCTGGGCGGCCCGCGCATCGCCGACCTGGCCATCGTCACCGCCGAGATCACCAGCAACCTGGTCAAGCACGCCCAGGAAGGCACCGTGCTGCTGCGACCCGTACGCCGGGCCGGGCGGGCCGGGGTGGAACTGGTCGCCGTCGACTCCGGCCCCGGCATGGCCGACCTGACCGTCTCGTCCCGGGACGGACACTCCACCACCGGCACCCTCGGCATCGGCCTCGGCGCGATCGCCCGGCAGACGAGCTGGTTCGACAGCTACTCGCTGCCCGGTCGGGGCACCGTCTTCGCGGTGCAGGTCTGGTCGGGCCCGCCGCCGGAGCCGTCCTGGGCCGCCGCGCTGACCCGGCCGATCACCGGTGAGCAGGTCAGCGGCGACGGCTACGCCGTCCGGGTCGCCGACGGGCGACGCCAGGTGCTGGTCTGTGACGGGCTCGGGCACGGGCCGTTGGCGAACGCCGCCACCGAGGCCGCGCTCACCGCCTTCCGGTCCGCGCCGGCCGGCTCACCGGGCATCGTCGTGCGGCACCTGCACAACGCCATGTCGCACACCCGGGGTGCCGCGCTGGCCGTGGCCGAGCTGGATTCCGGGTCGGGTCTGCTGCGATTCTCCGGGCTGGGCAACATCGCCGCCATGACGGTGGCCGAAGGCGAACGACGGCGGGGCATGGTCTCGCTGCCCGGCATCGCCGGGCACCAGCGCCCCAACGTGCGGGAGTACGACTATCCCTTCCCGCTGGGCACCACCCTCGTCATGCACAGCGACGGGGTGGTCGACCGCTGGGACCTCGCCGACTATCCGGGACTGACCGGACGGGCCCCCCTGGTGGTGGCCGCCACCCTGCTGCGGGACGCCGGGGTCCGTCGCGACGACGCCTGCGTCCTGGTCGCCCGGGCGGAGCCATGACCGGGCCGGCGGTGCTGCTCCAGATGGCGCTCCGGGTCGAGCAGGACATCTTCGTGGTCCGGCAGCGGGGCCGGGAGGTCGCCGCGGCGGTCGGCCTGGAGCACCAGGATCAGGTCCGGATCGCCACCGCACTCAGCGAGGTGGCCCGGGACCTGCTTCACTCGTCGAACGGCGCGGACGTCACCTTCGCCGTCGCGGCGGGGCCGGCCGGACGGCCCGCGCTCCAGGTGGACCTCACGCCGGTGCGGCCGTTGGAGGACGGTCGTTACCAACCGCAGTCCGGCGCGGTGGCACGTCTGGTGGACATGCTCGGCGTCGTGCAGGAGGAGGGGGATACGGTCGTGAGGATGTCCCGACGTGTCCCGGCCAACGCACAGGCGCTGACCCCGGAGCGGCTCGCCGAACTCCGCGAGGAGCTGGGCCGGAGCGCGCCCGGCAGCGCCCTGGACGAGCTGGCCTCGCAGAACGGCCAGCTCATCGCCGCCCTCGACGAGGTACGCAGTCAGCGCGACGAGCTGGCGGTCCTCAACGAGGAACTCCAGGAGACCAACCGCGGGGTGATGGCGCTCTACAACCAGCTCACCGAGGAGCTGGAGGAGACCAACCGCGGGGTGGTCGCCCTCTATGCCGAGCTGGACGAGAAGTCCGCACAGCTCCGGGCGGCCAGCGAGTCGAAGAGCCGGTTCCTGGCGAACGTCAGTCACGAGCTGCGCGCCCCGGTGACCGCGATCATCGGCCTGGGCCGGCTGCTCGCCGACTCCGCCTCCGACCCGCTCACCGCCGAGCAGGCCCGCCAGGTGGGGCTGATCCGCTCCTCGGCGTCGGATCTGCTCGGCCTGGTCAACGAGCTGTTGGACCTGGCGAAGGCCGAGTCCGGCCGGATCGAGCCGAACTGGGCCGAGGTGGACCTGCGGGCGCTCTACGGGCAGCTGCGGGGCACGCTCCGGGCGTTGGCCACCCGGCCGCAGGTGGAGCTGGTGGTGGAGGAGCCACCGACCCCGGCCCTGGTCCGCTCCGACGAGGTGCTGCTCGCCCAGGTGCTGCGCAACCTGCTGCACAACGGGCTCAAGTTCACCGAGCAGGGCGAGGTGCGGCTGAGTGCCGAACGGGTCGGTGACCGCTGGTCGCTGTCCGTCTCGGACACCGGCGTGGGGATCCCGCCCGAGCTGCACGAGCGGGTCTTCGAGGAGTTCTACCAGGTCCCCGGGACGACCCGGGTCGGCGGCACCGGCCTGGGCCTGCCGTACGCGCGGCGGCTGGTGACGATCCTCGGTGGGACGCTGGAGCTGTCCAGCGAACCCGGTCGGGGCAGCACCTTCACCATCTCCCTCCCCGTGGGCGGAGCGTGACGGTGGAGGGCGGCGGGGCGACCGTACTCGTGGTCGATGACAGCCGTACCAAGCGGTATCTGCTGGTCAGCTGGCTCACCAGGGCCGGGTTCGTCACCATGGAGGCGGAGAACGGCACCGACGCGCTGGCCCGGGTCGAGACGGACAAGATCGACCTGGTGGTGCTCGACGTACGGTTGCCGGACCTGAGCGGCTTCGAGGTCTGCGAGCGGATCAAGGAGCGTCATCCGGCGACCCCGGTCATCCACGTCTCGGCGCACGCGGTGGACGTGGTGGACCGGGCGCAGGGTCTCACCCGGGGCGCCGACGCCTACCTGGCCGAGCCGATCGAGCCGGAGGAGCTGATCGCCACCGCGCACGCCGTGCTCCGCTACTACCACGCCCGGCAGCGGGCCGAGCTGCTCGCCGAGCGGCTCGCCGCGCTCGCCGAGGCCACCGTGCAGATGCACGCCGCGCCGAACTTCGTCCGGCTGCTGGAGGCGGCGGCGGTCGGCGCGGCGCAGATATTCAAGTCCCCGGCGGCGGTCGTCGCGGAGACCTTCGACGGTGACTGCCTGGCCGGCGTGGTCACGGGCCCGGACGGGGAGCCGAGCGTCATCCCCTGGGTGGTCGACGACTCCGGCGTGCCGATCGGTGCCACCATCCGGGTGGAGCAGCCGGAGGCGTGGGGCCGGATCGACTGGCCGACCGATGACACGGTGACCGTGGCCGCGGCCAAGCTGCGGGAGGACCGCGCGCCGCTCTACGTGGTGGTCCCGACCGCCACCCAGACCGTACGGACGCCAGTGCTGGTGCAGCTCGCCCAGGCGGTCGCCTCGGCGGTGGAGGCGCAGCGCTCCTTCGACGAGGAGCACCGGATCGCGGTGACCCTCCAGCGCAGCCTGCTGCCCCGCCGGCTGCCCGAGGTCGCCGGTCTCGACCTCGCCGTCCGGTACGAGCCGGCGAGCGCGCAGACCGAGGTGGGCGGCGACTTCTACGAGCTGGTGATGCTCGACGGGCACCTGCTGGTGGCGATCGGCGACGTGGCCGGCCATTCGCTGCACGCCGCGACGGTGATGGCCGAGCTGCGGCACGCGGTGCGCGCGTACGCGGTGGAGGGGCACCAGCCCGGGGTGATCCTGGAGCGCGTCAACGAGCTGATGCGGACGCTGCTGCCGAACGAGCTGGCGACCATCTGCGTGCTGCTGCTGCACCCGGGCAGCGGTCTGATCCGGCTGGCGAGTGCGGGACACCTGCCGGCGCTGATCAGCGCCGACGGCCGGGTCGAGTACGTGCAGCAGTCCGCCCCGCTGCTGGGCGTCCGGGCGCCCCGCCCGACCGACCTGGAGTTCGTGCTGCCGGCCGGGGCGACGCTGGTCCTCTACACGGACGGGCTGATCGAGCGGCGGGACGCGACCATCGACGACGGGTTGGCCGCGCTGGCCCGGGTCGCCTCCCGGGTGGACGACGACCTCGACGCCTTCTGCCAGCGGCTGCTGGTCGAGCTGGCCCCGCCGGAGATCCACGACGACGTCGCCGTGGTCGCCGTCCGCCGCCCCTGATCGACTTCGAGCGGCGGCTGACCGTGCACGGCGGGGACCTGGCCCGTGCCACCGGCCGGAGCTTCGAGGTCGAGCCGGCCGTGCTGACCGCCACGTACGCCTTCATGGACGCGACGGGCGACGCCGGGCGGCGGACGGGGGCCTTCGCCGCTGATGTGACGCCGGTCCCGCCGCGGGCGCTCTTGGTTGCGGGGGTCCGCTCGGCGGGCCCCGGGCCGGGCGCGCACCGGCCGGCGGCACGCGGGACATCAGGAGATCACCAGCCATGCAGAACCAGCCCGGCGGATCGCCGGTGTTCGTCGACCGGACCGGGCGGCGTCGCCGGATCAGCGTCATCGCCGGTACGGCGATGGGCCTCGGCCTCCTCACCAGCCTCGGGTTGATCCTCGCCGGTCTCTTCTTCGACTCCCGGGTGCCGCTGCCCGGCTGGTCCGACAACCGGGTGCCGCCGCCGATCGAGGCCGGCGTGGACGCCCCCGCCGCACCCGGCGGAAAGCCCCGCCCGAGCCCTCGGCCCACCCCGGTCACCACCACCACGGCACCCGTGCCGTCCTCCGCGCCCACCTCCGCCGCCGCCCCCGCCCGCACCGCGACCCGGACCACCGCGCCGGCACCCCAGCCGTCCGTGCCCGGCCACGGCGACACGCGGCGGAACACGGCCAAGCCGAGCAGGACCCCGGGCAAGCCCTGACGATGGCCCGCCACGTAGCCCGCCGTGACCCCCGGGCGCACTGGGTGCTGCTGCTGCTCGGTCTCGTCGTCCTGCTCGCCGCGCTCAGCTTCCACGCCCTGGTGACCAACGTCGGCGGCGGCTCCGGACCGTCCGACGCGTCCGCCTCACCGGCGTCGTCGCTGGTCACCTCCGGTGGTCCGGTGCTCCGGCTGGACGGGCCGACCCCGGTCAGCCGTCGACTGCCGGCCCGCACCGTGGCGTTGACCTTCGACGACGGGCCGGACCCGCGTTGGACGCCGCAGGTGCTCGACGTGCTGCGCCGGCACCACGCCCACGCCACCTTCTTCGTGGTCGGCGCGCGGGTCGACGAGCACCCCGAGCTGGTCCGGCGGATCCTCGCCGAGGGGCACGAGCTGGGCTCGCACACCTTCACCCACGCCGACGTGACCGCCGTACCGCCCTGGCGCGCCGCCGCCGAACTCTCCTGGACCCGCTCGGCGATCGCCGGTGCCACCGGCCGGGAGGTGACCCTGTTCCGGCCGCCGTACTCGTCGACGGTCCAGTCGCTCACCGCACCGCAGTACGAGGCGCTGCGGAGCGCGGCGGGCACGGGACACGTCGCCGTCCTCGCCGACCGGGACGCCAGGGACTGGCAGCGGCCGGGTGTGCCGGCCATCGTGCGGGCGGCCACCCCGCAGGGCGGGGCGGGTGCGGTGGTGCTGCTGCACGACGGTGGCGGTGACCGCGCCCAGACCGTGGCCGCCCTCGACCAGCTGCTGACCCGGCTGACCCGCGACGGCTACCGGTTCACCACCGTCTCGGCGGGCATCGGCGCACCCGACTCGATGGTGCCGGCCACCGTCGGCGCCCGGCTCAGCGGCACCACGCTGCGCTGGGCGCAGAGCGTGGCCGACGGGCTGACCGGGCTGATGAACCTGCTGCTCGGTGTCGCGCTGGTGCTCGGCGTCGCCCGGCTGGTGGTGCAGGTGATCTGCGCCCAGGTGCACGTGCGCCGGGTCCGCCGGCCCCGTCCCGGGTGGCCGGTGGACGCCCCGGTCTCGGTGATCGTGCCAGCGTACAACGAGGCGGCGAACATCGCCGCCACCGTGCGGTCCCTGGTGTCCAGCGCCTACCCGGCGCTGGAGGTGATCGTGGTCGACGACGGGTCCAGCGACGGCACCGCCGACATCGTGGAACGGCTGCGGCTGCGCGGCGTACGGGTGATCCGGCAGGCCAACGCCGGCAAGCCGGCGGCGTTGAACACCGGCATCCGGGCGGCCCGGGCGGACCTGCTGGTGCTGGTCGACGGGGACACCGTCTTCCAGCCGGACACCGTGCACCGGCTCGTGCAGGGCTTCGCCGACGCCCGGGTCGGCGCGATCTCCGGCAACACCAAGGTCGCCAACCGGCGGCGGCTGCTCGGCCGCTGGCAGCACCTGGAGTACGTGATCGGCTTCAACCTCGACCGCCGGATGTACGACGTGCTGGAGTGCATGCCGACCATCCCGGGTGCGATCGGCGCGTTCCGTCGCGAGGTGCTGCTGGCCGTCGGCGGCGTCCCCGCGGACACCCTCGCCGAGGACACCGACCTGACCATGAAGGTGCTCCGCGCCGGCTGGCGGGTGGTGTACGAGGAGAACGCGATCGCCTGGACCGAGGCCCCGTCCTCGCTGCGGCAGCTGTGGCGGCAGCGCTACCGCTGGTGCTACGGCACCCTCCAGGCGATGTGGAAGCACCGGCACGCGCTGCGCGAGTCGGGTGCCGGCGGCAGGCTGGGCCGGCGCGGGCTGCCGTACCTGACCGTCTTCCAGATCGTGCTGCCGCTGACCGCCCCGGCGGTCGACGTCTTCGCCCTCTACGGGCTGATCTTCCTGCCCTGGTCGTCGCTGCTGCTCGCCTGGGCGGGACTGCTCCTGCTCCAGGGCTTCACCGCCGCGTACGCCCTGCGGCTGGACCGGGAACGGTTCGGTCCGCTGTGGACGCTGCCGTTCCAGCAACTGGTCTACCGGCAGGTGATGTACCTGGTCGTGGTGCAGTCCGTGGTGACCGCGGTGGTCGGCAACCGGCTGCGCTGGCAGCGGATGGCCCGTACCGGCGAGGCCGCCGCCCTGGTCGCGGCGCCGGGCGGTGCCCCGCGCTGACCCCGGGGCGGGGTCAGCGCGGGTGGAAGAGGCCGGTGGACCAGGAGACCGCCAGGCCGATGACCGCCGAGCAGCAGCAGACGACCAGGGCGGCGGCGACCACCGCGAGGATCACCCAGGCGGTGCCGCGTCGGGCCGCGCCTTCCGTCACGTCAGCCGGTCGAGGATCCAGGCGTTGATGAACGCCTCCTCGCGCCAGGCGTCGTAGCGGCCGCTGGGACCGCCGTGGCCGGCGCCCATCTCGGTCTTGAGCAGGTAGTCGCCCTGCGGGGCGACCGCGCGCAGCCGGGCGACCCACTTCGCCGGCTCGTGGTAGAGCACCCGGGTGTCGTTGAGGCTGGTCACCGCCAGGATCGCCGGATAGTCCAGGGGCGCCACGTTCTCGTACGGCGTGTACGACTTCATGTACGCGTAGACCTCGGGGTCGTCGAGCGGGTTGCCCCACTCCTCCCACTCGGTCACGGTCAGCGGCAGCGACGGGTCGAGGATCGAGGTGAGCGCGTCCACGAAGGGCACCTGCGCGACGATGCCGGCGAACGCGTCCGGGGCCAGGTTGGCCACCGCGCCCATCAGCAGGCCACCGGCCGAGGCGCCCCGGGCCACCAGCCGGTCGCTGGCCGTCCAGCCGGCCTTGACCAGGTGCCGGGCGCAGGCCACGAAGTCGGTGAAGGTGTTCTTCTTGGCCAGCAGCTTGCCCTCGTCGTACCAGCGCCGGCCGAGTTCACCGCCGCCGCGGATGTGCGCGACGGCGAAGATGACGCCCCGGTCGAGCAGGGAGAGCCGGGCGATGGAGAACCACGGGTCCATGCTCGCCTCGTACGACCCGTAGCCGTAGATGACGGCGGGGGCGGAGCCGTCGCGGGGGGTGCCCCGGTGGCAGACCAGCGAGATCGGCACCCGGGTGCCGTCGTCGGCGAGCGCCCAGTCGCGGTGCTGCTCGTAGTCGTCCGGGTCGTACGGGCGACCGTCCGGCCCGGGCCGGACCGGCTTCCGCTTGCGCAGCACCATCTCCCGGCTGACCAGGTCGTAGTCGTAGACCGAGTCGGGGGTGACCAGCGAGGTGTAGCGGAACCGGACCTCGTTGGTGCGGTACTCCGGGTTGGCGTCGAGCCCGACGCTGTAGATCGGCTCGGGGAAGGTCATGTCGTACGCGTCGCCGCCGCCGATCGGCAGCACCCGCAGCCCGGTCAGCCCGTTGACGCGCAGCGAGACGACGAGGTGGTTCTCGAACGCGTCGACGGACTCCAGCCGGGTGCCGGGGGAGTGCGCGATCAGCGGCGTCCAGTCGCCCGGCGCGTCCGCCGAGGTGTACGCCAGCGCGAAGTCCTCGGCCCCGTCGTTGTGCAGGATCAGGAAGCGGTGGCCGTGGTGCTCGACGGCGTACTCGACGCCCTGCCGGCGCGGGGCGATGATCGCCGGCTCGCCGGTGGGGTTGGCCGCGGGGATGACCCGTACCTCGCTGGTGATCTTGCTGTGGATGTCGATCAGCACGAACCGCTCGGAGCGGGTCAGCTCGACGCCCACCCAGAACCGCTCGTCGTCCTCCTGGTGGACCACCACGTCCTCGCTCGACGGGGTGCCGATGGTGTGCCGCCAGACCCGGTTCGGCCGCCACGCCTCGTCGACCGTGACGTAGAAGAGCGTCGAGGCGTCGGCCGACCAGGCGGTGCCGTAGAAGGTGTCGGGCACCTCGTCGGCGAGCACCTCGCCGGTGGTCAGGTCCTTGACCCGCAGGGTGAACCGCTCGTCCCCGTCGAAGTCCGTCGAGTACGCCAGCCAGCGGCCGTCCGGGCTGACGTCGAACGCGCCGAGCGCGAAGAAGTCGTGCCCCTCGGCGAGCTGGTTGCCGTCGAGCAGCACCTCCTCGCCGTCCAGCGGGGCGCCGTCGGCGCTGATCGGGGGCGTGGTCTCGCCGTCGCGGACGGCCCGGCGGCAGTGCACGCCGTACTGCTGGCCCTCGACGGTGCGGCTGTAGTACCAGTACCCGTCCTTGCGGGTGGGCACCGACAGGTCGGTCTCCTGGGTGCGCCGGCGGGTCTCCTCGAACAGTTCCGCGCGGAGTCCTTCGAGGTGGGCGGTGCGCGCCTCGGTGTACGCGTTCTCCGCGGTGAGGTGCGCGATCGTCTCCGGGTCGTCCTTGGTGGCCAGCCAGGCGTACTCGTCGAGGACGGTGTCGCCGTGGTGGGTGCGCTCGGTCGGGACGCGCTTGGCGACGGGCGCGGAAGTCTCGGTGGTCACGGCCGTCACGTTACCGGTCGACCGCTCCCGGTCGCGGCCGGCGAGGCCGGGTCCGCCGACGGGTGACCGCGATCCGCCACCACGCCTTTCGAACACATGTACGATAACCGCCATGGCGGCTGCAGTGAGCGTGACGGACCAGATCACCCGGCGACTCGCGGAGATCTGCGGTCCCCCCTTCGCCCGCTTCGCCGGCCCGGCCGACGAGGTCGCCGGCCGCACCGCCCGCTGGGTCGCCGTGCCGGGCGGTCCGCACGCCGCCGCCGAGGTGATCCGGCTCGCCGCGGCGCACGACCTGGCCGTCGTCCCCCGGGGTGCCGGCACGAAGATCGACTGGGGTGCCGCCCCGGCCCAGGTCGACATCATGCTCGACACCGGCCGGCTCGCCGGGGTGTGGCACGAGCCGCGCGGCGCGGGAGTCGCCGAGATCGGCGCCGGGACGCCGCTGCGCGCGGCCCAGGCCACCCTGGAGCGCACCGGCCAGCGGCTCCCGGTGGACGCCCCGTCGCCCGGTGCGACCCTCGGCGGGGTGCTCGCCGCCGACGAGGCCGGCCCGCTGCGCCACCGGCACGGCAGCCCCTGCGCCCAGCTCGTCGGCGTCCGCTATCTCGACGCCGACGGCGACCTGGTCAGCGTCGGCGAGCCGGGCACGGCGCTGCTCGGCCGGGCCGCTCCGGCGCGCGGCGCCCGGGCCGGCGACCTGCCCGGCGCGGCCGACCTGCCCGGCTTCGACGTCGCCCGGCTGCTCTGCGGCTCGCAGGGCGGCCTCGGGGTGCTGGTCTCGGCCACCATGCGGGTGCAGCCCGTTCCAGCCGGCCGGGTCTGGGTCTCCCGCCCGGTCTGGACCCCGCTGGAGGTCAACGACCTGGTCCGGGCGGTGCTCGCGGCCCGGCTCGACCCGGCGGCGATCGAGCTGGACCTCCCGGTCCCGGTGCCGCTGCCCCGCCGCCGGGTCCACCCGTCCCACCCGTCCGTGGTCCACCGTCCCGACCACCCGGCGGTCACCGGCCGGACGGGTCGACCGGCCGCCGCCGGCAGCCTGGTGGTGCTCCTGGAAGGCGGCCCGGCGGACGTGGCGGAACGGGCCGAGCGGCTGACCACCCTCTTCGGCCCCGAGGCCACCGCCGGCCACACCGCCCCGGAGTGGTGGGGGCGCTACCCGTTCGGCCCCGGGGACACCGCACTCCGCATCGAGGTGCCCATCAACGACCTGCACGCCGCCGTCTACGCGCTGCGTGACGCGGCCGGTGCTCCCGTGCCGGTTCGCGGTTCGGCGGGCGTCGGCACGGTGCACGCGGTGCTGCCCGCCGCCCTCCCCACCGACCGGGTCGCCTCGATCGTCACCGCCGTACGCGGAGTGCTGCTCGCCCGGCAGGGCCGCTGCACGGTGGTGGCGGCGCCCCCGCCGGTCCGCCGGGCGGTCGACCTGTGGGGTGAGCTGCCCTCACTGCCCCGGCTCCGGGCGGCCAAGGAACACCTCGACCCGCACCAGCGGCTGGCCCCGGGCCGGCTCCCCGGCGGCCTGTGAGCCGTCCTCGGCCCCGGCGGGACCGGCCGGCTCAGAGGGCGTCGTTGCGCAGCACCAGGATGGCGATGTCGTCGCGGGGCGCCTCGACGGAGAAGCCGATCGCGGTGGCCCGGAGCCGGGCGGCCACCACGTCCGCCGAATAGCCGGCCAGCGGGACGGCCGCGTCGCGGAGCCGGTCGATGCCGAACAGCTCCCGGCCACGCCGCCGCTCGGTCACCCCGTCGGTGTAGAAGACCAGCGCGTCACCCGGGCCGAGCGGGACGTCCGCGGTCGGCGTGGTGATCGAGTCGAGCAGCCCGAGGGCGGTGCCACCGGTGCCCACGAAACCGGCGCCCCCGGCGCTGGAGAGCAGCACCGGCCGGTCGTGCCCGGCCAGGTGCAGCGCCACGTCGAGCTGGTCGCCGCGGCCCGGCCCGACGGCGGCCAGGGCCAGCGTGCAGTACCGGCCGCCACCCCGTTCCACCAGCGTCTCGTTGAGCCGGGCCAGCACCTCCGGCAGCGGCTTGCCGTCGCCGACGAGCACCCGGATCACGTCCCGGACCAGCCCGGTGACCGCCGCCGCCTGGACGCCCTTGCCGGAGACGTCGCCGATGACCACCAGCCAGCGGCCGTCCGGCAGCGGCACCACGTCGTAGAAGTCGCCGCCGACCTCGGCGTCGTCGCCGGTGGGGACGTACTCGGCGGCGAAGCCGATGCCCTCCACCACCGGGAGCACCGGGGGGAGCAGCGACTGCTGGAGGGTCTGCGCCACCCGCCGCCGCTCGGCGTGGATGCGGGCGTTCTCGATCGCCAGGGCGGCCCGGCGGGCCACGTCCTCCAGCACCGAGACCTCGTCGGGGTCGTGCCGGTGCCGCTGGTGGCGACCCACCGCGAGGGTGCCGAGCCGCTGGCCACGGGCGATCAGCGGGACGGCGAAGCCCTCCATCGGGCCCGCGAGCGGCACCTGCGCCGCGCTCCGGGACGCCTCGCGCAGCCGGGCCTGGATCGAGTCCGGGCCGGTCTCCTGGAGCACCTTGTGCAGCTGCGGCAGCACCGACTCGTCGGCGTGGGTGGCGGTGGCCAGCCGCAGCCGGCCCCACTCGTCGGTGGTGTGCACGGCGCACCACTGACCCAGCCGGGGCACCACCAGCTGCGGGATCAGCGCCATGGTCAGCTCGACGTCGAGGGACTGGGCGAGCAGTTCGCTCGCCTCGGCGAGGAAGGTCAACCAGGCCTGCCGCCGGACGTCCAGTCGGCGCAGCCGGTCGTTCTCCAGGTGCAGCGAGAGCCGCTCGGCGGCCAGGATCGCCAGCGGCCGGGCGTACGCCGAGGGTGCCGCGTCGAGTTCCAGCTCACCGGCGTACGGGCGGTGCACGGCGAGCGGCACCCGGAGCAGTTCGTTGCTCGCCCGGGGCTGCCGGCCGTAGCGGGCGAGTAGCTGGGCGCCCTGGGCGTCACCGCGGTCCAGCCGGACCACGCCACCGGCCGCGCCGACCATCTCCGCGAGCCGGGTCAGCAGCCCGGTGGCGAACTCGGGCAGCGGGTCGTCCGCGTACGGGTCGGGGCTGATCTGCATCAGCTCGCTCATCGCGGCGGCGCTCGGCGTGCTGCCGTCGGTGTCGGCGCCGCCCGCGTCCGGGACCCGCGGGTGGCCGGCGGTGGCTCTCGCCGGCGGGGGAGTGCCGGCGCGGTCCAGCCGGAACCAGACGCCCTTCCCGGTGGGCAGGTAGGTGGTGCCCCAGCGGCTGGCGAAGTGGTCGACCAGCAGCAGTCCCCGCCCGCGCGGGGACACCTCGTCGATCTCGGGGGTGTCGTTGCGGACGCCCACCACCAGTTCGTCCACCGGGCCGGCGGCGAAGTCGGAGACGGTGACGGTCAGCCCGGTGCGGTCGGCGACGACCTCGATGTCGAGTTCGGTGCGGGCGTGTTCGACGGCGTTGGTGGAGAGCTCGGTGGTGAGCAGCAGCGCCTCGTTGAGCAGTTCGTCCAGGTCGGCCTCGGCGAGCACCGAGCGGACCAGCGCGCGGGCGGCAGCGGGCGTACGCCGGTCGGCGGGGAGCCGCACGTGCCGGACGTGGTCCTCGGCCGCGCCGGTCCCCGGGGGCCCCGCCTCCGCTCCTGACACCTCCGTATCCTCCACCGCCCCCACCCCGACTGCCAACCTGCTCGCCGTTCTTGCCGGCGATCATGGGGTCGGCGGCGGAAAATCTGACGGATCGAACCGTCCACCCCATGATCACGCGGTGTGGGGACGGTGTGGCGTGGCGTGTGGTCGGTGGGCGTGGGCTCGACGGTCGCGCGGGCAGAATGGTGGGATGGCGGCGTGTCGGCACGAGCCGGTGGCCCCGAGCTGAGCGAGGAATGATGACCACGGCGAAACAGTCGGTAGCCGCGGACCCGTCCGCGCCGGACCACGAGGTGCTGCTCGGCGAGCTGGTCGAGGCGCTGCGGCGGGTGCGCGGCGGTGACCTGCGCGTACGCCTGCCCCGGCGGGCCGGTAAGGCCGGTGAGGTGGCCGACGCCTTCAACGACGTGGTGTCGCTCCAGGAGCGGCAGCACCTGGACCTGCGCCGGATCAGCCGGATCGTCGGCCGGGACGGCCGGCTCACCGAACGCCTCGACGACGAGGGTCTGGACGGCTCCTGGGCGGAGGGGCAGCGGGCGGTCAACTCGCTCATCGACGACCTGGGGCGACCCACCACGGAGATCGCCCGGGTGATCGTGGCGGTGGCTGACGGCGACCTCTCCCAGCACATGGCGCTGGAGATCGACGGTCGCCCGCTGCGCGGCGAGTACCTGCGCATCGGCCGCACCGTGAACACGATGGTCGACCAGCTCTCGTCCTTCTCCAACGAGGTGACCCGGGTGGCCCGCGAGGTGGGCACCGAGGGCAAGCTCGGCGGCCAGGCCGACGTACGCGGGGTCGCCGGCACCTGGAAGGACCTCACCGACTCGGTGAACACCATGGCGTCGAACCTGACGTACCAGGTGCGGTCGATCTCGCAGGTGGCCACGGCGGTGGCGAAGGGTGACCTGTCGCAGAAGATCACCGTGTCGGCGAAGGGCGAGGTGGCCGAGCTGGCGCACACCTTCAACTCGTTGACCGACACGCTGCGCCTCTTCGCCGAGCAGGTGACCCGGGTGGCCCGGGAGGTGGGCACCGAGGGCAAGCTGGGCGGCCAGGCGGAGGTGCCGAACGTCGCCGGCACCTGGAAGGACCTGACCGACAGCGTCAACTCGATGGCGTCGAACCTGACCGCCCAGGTGCGGAACATCGCCCAGGTCTCCACGGCGGTTGCCCGGGGCGACCTCAGTCAGAAGATCACGGTCGCCGCGCAGGGCGAGATCCTGGAGCTGAAGGACACCGTGAACACGATGGTGGACCAGCTCAGCTCGTTCGCCGACGAGGTGACCCGGGTGGCCCGTGAGGTGGGCATCGAGGGCAAGTTGGGCGGTCAGGCGCAGGTACGCGGCGTCTCCGGCACCTGGCGGGACCTGACCGAGAACGTGAACCAGCTCGCCGGCAACCTGACCAGTCAGGTCCGCAACATCTCGCAGGTCTCCACGGCGGTCGCCAAGGGTGACCTGAGCCAGAAGATCACGGTGGACGCGCAGGGCGAGATCCTGGAGCTGAAGAACACCGTCAACACGATGGTCGACCAGCTCTCGTCGTTCGCCGACGAGGTGACCCGGGTGGCCCGCGAGGTGGGCACCGAGGGCAAGCTCGGCGGCCAGGCCCAGGTCAAGGGCGTCCTCGGCACCTGGCGGGACCTGACCGACAACGTGAACTCGATGGCGTCGAACCTGACCAGCCAGGTGCGGAACATCGCCTCGGTCACCACCGCCGTCGCCAAGGGCGACCTGTCGCAGAAGATCACCGTGGATGCCCGGGGCGAGATCCTGGAGCTGAAGTCGACGGTCAACACGATGGTCGACCAGCTCTCGTCGTTCGCCGACGAGGTGACCCGGGTGGCCCGTGAGGTGGGCACCGAGGGCAAGCTGGGCGGCCAGGCGCAGGTGCGCGGCGTGGCCGGCACCTGGCGGGACCTGACCGACAACGTGAACTCGATGGCGTCGAACCTGACCGCCCAGGTGCGGAACATCGCCCAGGTCTCCACCGCGGTGGCGAAGGGCGACCTGTCGCAGAAGATCACCGTGGACGCGCGGGGCGAGATCCTGGAGCTGAAGTCGACGGTCAACACGATGGTCGACCAGCTCTCGTCGTTCGCGGACGAGGTGACCCGGGTGGCCCGCGAGGTGGGCACCGAGGGCAAGCTCGGCGGTCAGGCCCAGGTCAAGGGCGTCAGCGGTACCTGGCGGGACCTGACCGACAACGTGAACTCGATGGCGTCGAACCTGACCGGTCAGGTGCGCAACATCGCCTCGGTCACCACGGCGGTGGCGAAGGGCGACCTCGGCCAGAAGATCACGGTGGACGCGCAGGGCGAGATCCTGGAGCTGAAGAACACCGTCAACACGATGGTCGACCAGCTCAGCTCGTTCGCCGACGAGGTGACCCGGGTGGCCCGCGAGGTCGGCATCGAGGGCAAGCTCGGCGGTCAGGCCCAGGTGAAGGGGGTCTCTGGCACCTGGCGGGACCTCACCGAGAACGTGAACCAGCTCGCCTCGACGTTGACCACCCAGCTCCGGGCGATCGCGCAGGTCTCCACCTCGGTGACCCGGGGGGACCTGACCCAGCGGATCGCGGTGAAGGCGCAGGGCGAGGTCGCCGAGCTGAAGGACAACATCAACCAGATGATCGTCACCCTCCGGGAGACGACCAAGAAGAACGCCGAGCAGGGCTGGCTGGACTCCAACCTGGCCCGGATCGGTGGCCTGCTCCAGGGTCAGCGGGACCTCGGCGAGGTCTGCCGCATGATCATGATGGAGGTGACCCCGCTGGTGGACGCGCAGCTCGGCGCGTTCTTCCTGGCGGACAGCTCCGACGGCAGCATGCGGCTGCGGCTGACGGCGTCGTACGGCTACGTGGCGCGGGGACACGACGTGACCTTCGGGCCCGGCGAGGGCCTGGTCGGGCAGGCCGCCCTGTCCCGCCGGACGATCCGGGTCAACGCCCAGCCCGACGGGCGGCTGGTGCTGCGTTCCGGGCTGGCCGAGACGCCCCCCGCCGACCTGGTCGTGCTCCCCGTCCTCTTCGAGGGCGAGCTGCTCGGCGTGATCGAGTTCGCCGGGGTGACCACCTTCTCCGAGCTGCACCTGGCGTTCCTGGAGCGGCTGGTGCTGACCATCGGGGTGGCGGTCAACACCATCCAGGCCAACCGGCGTACGGAGGAGCTGCTGGCCCAGTCGCAGCGGCTGGCGCACGAGTTGCAGGAGCAGTCGGCGGAGTTGCAGCGCACCAACGCCGAGCTGGAGGACAAGGCCCAGCTGCTGTCGGAGCAGAAGGCCAACATCGAGACCCAGAACCGGGAGATCGAGCTGGCCCGGCTCGGCCTGGAGGACAAGGCGCAGCAGCTCACCCGGGCGTCGGCGTACAAGTCGGAGTTCCTGGCGAACATGAGCCACGAGCTGCGTACACCGCTGAACTCGCTGCTGCTGCTGGCCCGGCTGCTGGTGGAGAACTCGGAGCAGAACCTGACGCCGAAGCAGATCGAGTTCGCCCGGACCATCCACGGCTCCGGCTCGGACCTGCTCTCGCTGATCGACGACATCCTCGACCTGTCGAAGATCGAGGCGGGCCGGATGGACGTCGAGCCGACCGAGATCCGCTTCTCGGAGATCCGCGGCTACGTCGAGCAGGCGTTCGCCCCGCAGGCCGAGGAGAAGGGCCTCGACTTCCAGGTACGCATCGCCAAGGACCTGCCGCCGGCGCTGGTCACCGACGCCCAGCGGTTGCAGCAGATCCTGCGCAACCTGCTCTCCAACGCGATGAAGTTCACCGACAACGGCGCGGTGACGTTGCGGATCGCCCCGGCCGCCGAGAACGCCGTCTTCGACGTGCCGGCGTTGACCAACGCCCGGCAGGTGATCGCCTTCACGGTGATCGACAGCGGGATCGGCATCTCCGACGACAAGCTGTCGCTGATCTTCGAGGCGTTCCAGCAGGCGGACGGGACCACCAGCCGGCGGTACGGCGGCACCGGGCTGGGCCTGTCGATCAGCCGGGACCTGGCGCGACTGCTGGGTGGTGCGATCAGCGTCTCGTCGGCGCCCGGGCAGGGTTCGACGTTCACTCTCTTCGTACCCGATGTGCTGGCGCCGGACGCGGTGGTGGCGCCGCAGGCCCCCTCGCCGAGCCGCGCGGGCCTGCCGTCTTCCCTGCTCATGCCGATGGACGTGCCGCAGCCGGCGGAGACTCCGTCGACCCGGCGGCTGGACGGGGTGACCGTTCTGATCGTCGACGACGACGTCCGGAACGTCTTCGCGCTGACCAGCGCATTGGAACTGCACGGCATGACCGTGCTGTACTCGGACAACGGGGCGGACGGGGTCCGCCTGCTCGCGGAGCATCCGGAGGTGGACATCGTGTTGATGGATGCGATGATGCCGGACCAGGACGGGTACGAGACGACCCGGCAGATCCGGCGCAACCACCGCTTCGCCGACCTGCCGATCGTGTTCCTGACCGCGAAGGCGATGCCGGGGGACCGCGAGTCGGCGCTGGCGGCCGGGGGCAGTGACTACATCACCAAGCCGGTGGACCTGGACGAGCTGATCGAGTTGATGGCCTCCTGGATCAGCGGTGGCCGAGGCGAGGAGAATTCGTGACACAGATGGCCAAGGCGCTGCTGGTCGACGACCGTCGGGAGAACCTGATGGCGCTGGAGGCGATCCTCCAGGGGCTCCCGGTGCAGTCGGTCGCCGTGGAGAGCGGCGAGGCGGCGCTCAAGCAGCTCCTGGTGGACGACTTCGCGGTGATCCTGCTGGACGCCCAGATGCCGGACATGGACGGGTTCGAGACGGCCAGCCACATCAAGCGGCGGGAGCGGACCCGGCACGTGCCGATCATCTTCCTCACCGCGGCGGACAAGGACGCCCAGCTCGCGCTCCGCGGCTACGCGGTCGGCGCGGTCGACTACCTGACCAAGCCGTTCGACCCGTGGGTGCTGCGGGCGAAGGTGTCGGTCTTCGTGGAGCTGTGGGTGAAGACCCGGCAGCTCGCCGCCCAGTCCGACGTGGTCCGGGAGCGGGACGCCCAGTGGCGGGCGCTCACCGACGCCGTCGACGAGGCGAGTGCGCTGCTGCGCGCCGACGACAGCACGGAGGCCCGGGACCGCGCGGTCGATCTGCTGGAGCAGGCCCGCTGGGGCAACACGCACTGACCGTTCAGGCGTCGGCCCGGCCGCCGTGTCCCGTCGCGGCGCGCCGGGCCCGCCACCGCTCACCGAGCGAGTCGATCTCCTCCTGTACGAAGAGGAAGAAGTCCCGCATCTCGGCCACCCGTTCGCCGGCCGGCGTGGCCCGCCCGTGCAGGGCGTCCACGCCGCCGCTGGCGATGTCGATGAAGTTCTTGTAGATGCTGGTCTTGACGATGGTCGCCTCGTACCAGGGGTTCTCCGGCATCCGGTAGTGGTCCCGCCGGGAGCCCTTCACCGGCTCGCGGACCAGCATGCCGAACTGGGTCAGATAGCGCACCGCGCCGGAGACGGCCGCCGCGCTGACCCCCAGCCGCTCGCCGATCTCGGCGGCGGTCAGTGGCTCGTCGGCGCTCATCACGGCGAAGAGCACCCGGCCGGCCATCCGGGGGAAGCCGACGTCGGCCCAGGCCATCGCCATCCGCTCGACGAAGAGGTGGACCTCCTCCTCGTTGCGGGCGGGGCGGTCGTCGTCTGGCATGGGTGCGGGCTCCTCGCGGCGTGTCGTGGACCCGATCGTGCCTCAGGTGTCAGTGTCTTCACAAGTTTATGAAATAAGCGTAGCTTCCAAAACATGGAAACTCCGATTGAGGTGTCCGGCCTGGTGAAGACCTTCGGCCGGATCCGCGCGCTCGACGGACTCGACCTCACCGTGCGCGCCGGGGAGGTGCACGGCTTCCTCGGCCCCAACGGCTCCGGCAAGTCCACCACCATCCGGGTGCTGCTCGGCCTGCTGCGGGCGGACGCGGGGGCCGTCCGACTGCTCGGCGGCGACCCGTGGCGGGACGCCGTCGCCCTGCACCGCCGGCTGGCGTACGTCCCGGGTGACGTCACCCTCTGGCCCAACCTCTCCGGCGGCGAGGTGATCGACCTGCTCGGCCGGATGCGCGGCGGGCTGGACCCGAAGCGCCGCGCCGAGCTGCTCGAATCGTTCGAGCTGGACCCGCGCAAGAAGGGGCGGGCCTACTCCAAGGGCAACCGGCAGAAGGTCGGCCTGGTCGCCGCCCTCGCCTCCGACGTGGAACTGCTCGTCCTCGACGAACCCACCTCCGGGCTGGACCCGCTGATGGAGGAGGTCTTCCAGCACTGGATCCGCCGGGCCCGCCAGGACGGCCGCACCGTGCTGCTCTCCAGCCACATCCTCGCCGAGGTGGAGGCGCTCTGCGACCGGGTCACGATCATCCGGAACGGGCGGTCGGTGGAGACCGGCACCCTCACCGAGCTGCGCCACCTGCACCGCACCTCGATCGACGCGGAGGTCGCCGCCCCGCTCGACGGGATCGGTGACCTGCCCGGAGTGCACGACCTGCGGATCGACGGCAACCGGGTGCGCTTCGACGTGGACACCGCCGCGCTGGACACCGCGCTGCGCCGGCTCACCGAACTCGGCGTACGCAGCCTGATCAGCCAGCCGCCCACGCTGGAGGAGCTGTTCCTGCGCCACTACGAGTCCACCGGGACCGCCGACCCCGCCGACTCCCCCGCTGGGGCGACCCGATGAGCACGTTGACCGGGGCCCGGCACCTGGCCCGGCTGATGCTGCGCCGCGACCGGCTGCTGCTCCCGCTCTGGGTGCTGGTCCTCGCCGTGCTGCCCGTCTCCTACGCGAAGAGCTTCATCGAACTCTTCGCCACCCCCGCCGAGCGGGCCGCGTACGCCGCCGGCACCGGCCGGAACCCGTCCATCGTCGCCCTGCTCGGCCCGCTCTACGGGGAGAGCGTCGGCGCGCTCACCGCCCAGCGGGGCGGCTTCCTGCTGACGCTCATCGCGCTGGCCAGCCTGCTCACCGTCATCCGGCACACCCGCACCGAGGAGGAGGCCGGCCGGCGGGAACTGCTCGGCGGCTCCGTCCTCGGCCGGTACGCCGGACTGACCGCCGCGCTCGCCGTCACGTACGCCGCCGACCTGCTGCTCGGGCTGCTCACCGCCGCCGGGCTGATCGCCACCGGGCTGCCGACGGCCGGCTCGCTGTCGTACGGGCTGGGCGCCGCGCTGACCGGCATCGTCTTCGCCACCGTCGGCGGACTCGCCGCCCAGCTCACCGAGACGGCCGGCGGTGCCCGGGGGATCGCGGTCGCCGTGCTCGGGGCGGCCTTCGGGCTGCGCCTCGCCGGTGACACGACCGAACGGGACTGGCTGAGCTGGCTCTCGCCGCTGGGTTGGGCGCCACGCGTCCGGGCGTACGAGGGGGACCGATGGTGGGTGCTGGTGCTGCCGGTGCTGTTCTCGGTGCTGCTCGCCGCGGTCGCGTACCCCCTCTCGGTGCGCCGCGACCTGGGCGCCGGGCTGCTGCCGCCCCGGCTCGGTCCGGCCGCCGGCGGGTCGGCCCTGGCCGGGCCGTTCGGGCTGGCCTGGCGTCTGCACCGGGGGCAACTGCTCTGGTGGTCGGTGGGCTTCGGCCTGCTCGGGCTGATCCTCGGCGGAGCCGCCCAGGCGGCTGGCCGGTCGGTCGAGGGCAACCCGCAGTTGGAGGAGATCATGGCGCGGATCGGCGGCGCCCAGGGGATGGCCGACGCCTACCTCGGCACGTCGCTCGGCCTCGCCGGGTGGGCGGCGGCCGGTTTCGGCATCCAGGCGGCGCTGCGGATGCGCGCCGAGGAGACCGGTGGCCGGGCCGAACCGCTGCTGGCGACCGGGGTGCACCGGTCCCGCTGGCTCCGGTCCCACCTGGCGTTCGCGCTGCTCGGGCCGGCGGTGGTGCTCGCGGTGACCGGGTTCGCCATCGGCCTCACCTACGGGGTCAGCGTCCACGACGTGTCGGGTCAGCTGCCCCGGATGGTCGGCGCGGGGCTGGCGCAGCTACCGGCGGCCTGGGTGCTGGCCGGCCTCGCCGTGCTGCTCTACGGCCTGCTGCCCCGACTCGCCCCGTCGGCCTGGGCGGTGCTGGCGGTCTGCGTGCTGCTCGGCCAGCTCGGCGCGGTCCTCAAGCTGAGCCAGTGGCTGCTGGACGTCTCCCCGTTCACCCACACCCCGCAGGTCCTCGGCGCCCACTGGCACCCCACCCCGCTCTGGCTCCTGACCGCCGCGGCCCTGCTCTTCGCCGCCACCGGCCTCACCGCCTTCACCCGCCGCGACATCCCCACCACCTGACCCCACGCCGCCGCTCTCCGCACGCCCTGCTGCCGCAAGATCGCACTCGATCCAGGATCGAGTGGCATCCGACCCCGTCCGACCCCACAACTTCCAGGATCGAGCACGATCTTGGCGCGGGGCGCGGGGCGCGGGGCGCGGGGCGCGGGGCGCGGGGCGCGGGGCGCGGGGCGCGGGGATCCGCGTTGATCAAGAGGTTTGCGTCAGAAAGCGGCCTGCTCGCGACGCAAACTTCTTGATCAACCCGGGCGGTCGGCGCGGCGTGCGGTCGGGGCAAGCCGGGGGCGGCGGGGGTGCGGGCGTGGCGGTGCGAGGGGTCAGGGGGCGGTTTCGTTCTTGATCATGAGGGCGGAGCGGAGGCCGGTGATGTCGAGGACGCGGAGCAGGAAGTCGCCGACGTTGCTGAGCACCAGCAGGCTCTGCGCGTGGCTGGCCTTGCGGCTGAGCACGACGAGGGTGCCCAGGCCCTGCGAGTCGCAGAACGTCACGCCACCCATGTCGAGGACGATGCGGGGTGGCGGGTCGGCCAGCGCCTCATTGACGACTGTCGACAGCTGGGCGGCCGTGAGCATGTCGATCTCACCGGCGAGGCGAAGAACCACTTCATCGCCCGTCCGGTGTAGCGTGATGGACAGTTCGGCACGATCCACGCGGTCAGCCTATCGCGATCTCGACCGGCCGGCCCGCCGAGCGGACCGCCGGCTGTCCGGCCGCCCGGTGTCGACCTCTCCCCGCAGGTGGCGGGTGAGCCCGGTAACCCTGCTGCGGGGTGGGTGCCGATTCGCCGTCCGGCGCTGACACAATGGCCGCATCGTGACCGATACCTTTTCCGCCGGATCCGGCCGTTACCCGGCCGACGCACCGGCCTCCGAGGCCCTGTTCGACCGCGCCAAGGCCATCGTGCCGGGCGGGGTCAACTCCCCCGTGCGCGCGTTCCGTGCCGTCGGCGGCACCCCGCGCTTCATGGTCCGGGGGGAGGGTCCCTGGCTCCTCGACGCCGACGGGCGGCGCTACGTCGACCTGGTCTGCTCCTGGGGGCCGCTGATCCTCGGGCACGCCCACCCGCAGGTGGTCGAGGCGCTGCGGGAGGCCGCCGGCCTCGGCACCAGCTTCGGCACCCCGACGCCCGGTGAGGTGGAGCTGGCCGCCGAGATCGTCGACCGCACCCCGGTCGAGCAGGTCCGGCTGGTCAACTCGGGCACCGAGGCCACCATGTCGGCGATCCGGCTGGCCCGCGGCTTCACCGGTCGCGCCAAGATCATCAAGTTCGCCGGCTGCTACCACGGCCACTCCGACGCGCTCCTCGCCGCCGCCGGCTCCGGCGTCGCCACCTTCGGGCTGCCCGACTCGCCCGGCGTGACCGGCGCGGCGGCCGGCGACACCATCGTGCTGCCGTACAACGACATCACGGCGGTCGAGGCGGCCTTCGCGGCCGAGGGCCAGCACATCGCCGCGGTGATCACCGAGGCAGCCGCCGGCAACATGGGCGTGGTCGCCCCGCGCGACGGCTTCAACAGCCAGCTCGCCCGCATCGCGCACGCGCACGGCGCGCTGCTCATCGTCGACGAGGTGATGACCGGGTTCCGGGTCTCCCGCGCCGGCTGGCACGGCCTCGACCCGTCGGATGCCGACCTGTGGACGTACGGGAAGGTCATGGGTGGCGGGCTGCCCGCCGCGGCCTTCGGCGGCCGGACCGAGATCATGGCCCGGCTGGCCCCGGCCGGCCCGGTCTACCAGGCCGGCACCCTCTCCGGTAACCCGCTCGCCTGCGCCGCCGGCCTGGCCACACTGCGGCTGGCCGACGACGCGCTCTACCGCAGGCTCGACGAGACGGCCGCCGTCGTGGGCAAGCTGGCCGCCGACGCCCTGGCCGCCGCCGGGGTCCCGCACCGCCTCTCGTACGCGGGCAGCATGTTCTCGATCTTCTTCACCGACGGCGACGTGGTCGACTACGACAGCGCCCGCACCCAGCAGGTGCCCGCGTTCAAGGCGTTCTTCCACGCGATGCTCGCCGCCGGCGTCTACCTTCCGCCGAGCGCGTTCGAGTCGTGGTTCGTCTCGGCGGCCATCGACGACGCCGCGATGGAGCAGATCGCCGCGGCCCTCCCGGGTGCGGCGCGGGCCGCCGCAGCGGCGGGACACGGGGGTTGATCACATGAGTCAGACGGTGGTGCACGTGCTGCGGCACGGCGAGGTGTACAACCCGAACGGCATCCTCTACGGCCGGCTGCCCGGTTTCCGCCTCTCCGAACTGGGCGTCCAGATGGCCAAGGCCGCTGCCCAGGCCCTCGCCGAGCGGACCGTCGTGCACGTGGTGGCCAGCCCGCTGGAGCGCGCCCAGCAGACCGCCGAGCCGATCGCCGCGACCTTCGGCCTGCCGGTCGGGGTGGACGAGCGGCTGATCGAGAGCGCCAACTGGTTCGAGGGCAAGAAGGTCTCCCCGGGCGACGGCTCGTTCCGTGACCCGCGCAACTGGTGGGTGCTGCGCGACCCGGTCACCCCGTCCTGGGGTGAGGCGTACCAGGCGATCGCCGAGCGGATGTTCGCCGCCCTGCACGCCGCCCGGGTCGCCGCCGACGGCCGCGAGGCTGTGCTCGTCTCCCACCAGCTCCCGATCTGGACGCTCCGCCGGTACGTCGAGCGCAAGCGGCTCTGGCACGACCCGCGCAAGCGGCAGTGCGGGCTGGCCAGCCTCACCACGTTCCACTTCGACGGTGCCAAGATCGTCGGTATCGGCTACTCCGAGCCGGCCGCCCATCTGGTGGCGACCTCGCCGACCGCCCGGACGGCCAAGGGGGCCTGACATGCGTTCCCGCAGGCTGCTCGCCGCCCTGCTCACCGCCGTCACCGCCGGGACGGCGCTGGCCGGCTGCTCCTCCGGGAACGAGGAGAGCCGCTGCACCAACCGCGACGGCATCGTCGAGTGCGCACCCGACCAGCGTTCGGCCGCCCCGAAGCTCGCCGGTGACCTGCTCACCGGCGGGACGTACGACGTCAGCCAGGCGCGCGGTCAGGTGGTGGTGGTCAACTTCTGGGGTTCCTGGTGCGCGCCCTGCCGGGCCGAGGCCGACGACCTGGAGGCCACCTACCAGGCCACCAAGGGCTCCGGGGTGACCTTCCTCGGGATCAACGTGCAGGACAGCCGGGACAAGGCGGTCGCCTTCGAGGAGGGTCGGGTCACGTACCCGAGCATCTTCGACCCGGCCAGCCGCCTGGCGCTGGCGCTGGACATCCCGCCGAACACCATCCCCGCCACGGTCGTGCTGGACCGGGACGGCCGGATCGCCGTGGTGGTCCGCGCCGCGGTCACCCAGGACGGCCTGCGCCCGATCGTCGAGCGGATCGCCGCCGAGCAGCCGGCCGCCGGATCGCGCTGATGGGCGAGACGTTCCGCGAACTCGCCCGCTCCGGTCCGCTGCTGCTGGCGATCGGCGCGGCGGCGCTCGCCGGCCTGGTGAGCTTCCTCTCCCCGTGCGTCCTGCCGCTGATGCCCGGCTACCTCTCCTACGTCACCGGCCTCGCCGGCGCCGAACTCGAAGGTGAGCGGAGGCCTCCCACCGATCCCGACCGTGACCCCGGCGGCGGCGGTGGCGTGGCGGTGCGCGAGCGGGTGGCCGTGGCCGCCGTCAAGGGCCGGGTGCTCGCCGGGACGCTGCTCTTCATCGCCGGCTTCACCGTGGTCTTCACCGCCACCGCGATCCTCTTCGCCGGCTTCGGCCGGATCTTCTTCGAGTACGAGCGGACGTTCCAGGTCGTCATCGGCCTGCTGATCATCGTGCTGGGCCTCGGCTACGTCGGCGTGGTCCCGGGCCTGCAACGGGAGTTCCGGATTCACCGGCTCCCCGCGGCCGGCCTGCTCGGCGCACCGGTGCTCGGCGCGGTCTTCGCGCTGAGCTGGATGCCGTGCACCGGCCCCACGCTCGGCGCGGTGCTCGGCATGGCCGCGACCGGCGGGCAGACCGACCGGGCGGTGGTGCTGGCCGTGGCGTACTGCCTCGGGCTGGGGGTACCGTTCGTCGTCTTCGGGCTGGGCTTCCAGCGCCTGCTCGGGGTCTTCCGCGCCGTGCGGCGCAACAGCCGCTGGGTCACCCGGATCGGCGGTGCCCTGCTGATCCTGATCGGCCTGGCGCTGGTCACCGGCGGGTGGCAGAACTTCCTGATCTGGTTGCAGACGACCGTGGGCCCCGGCGAGGTGAGCATCTGATGACGACCGTGGACGACCGGCCGGCGAGCCCGCCCGCCGAGGCGCCCCGGCGCCGGCCGAACCCGCTGCTGGCCCTGCTGCGCAACTCGTGGCGGCAGCTCACCAGCATGCGTACGGCGCTGGTCCTGCTCTTCCTGCTCGCGGTGGCCGCGATCCCCGGCTCGGTGCTGCCGCAGCGCGGGGTCAACCCGGAGAAGGTCAACCAGTACTTCGTCGACCACCCCGACCTGGCCCCGCGGCTCGACCAGGCCGGCATGTTCGAGGTCTTCGGCTCGGTCTGGTTCTCCGCGATCTATCTGCTGCTCTTCACCTCGCTGGTCGGCTGCGTGCTGCCCCGGGTCCGGGACCACTGGCGGGCGCTGCGGATGACGCCGCCGGCCGCGCCGAAGCGGCTCGACCGGCTGCCCCAGCACGCCGTGCTGGCGGCCCCGGCCGCCGCCGACGCGCAGGCCGTCGCGGCCGTGCTGCGCCGCCGCCGCTGGCGGGTGGCGGTACGCGGCAACGAGGTCTCCGCCGAGAAGGGCTACCTCAAGGAGACCGGCAACCTGCTCTTCCACACCTCGCTGGTGGCGATCCTGCTCGGCGTGGCGGTGGGTTCCTGGTACGGCTGGCACGGCAACCGGCTGCTGGTGGCGGGGGAGGAGAACGCCTTCTGCAACACCCGCCAGCAGTACAGCGAGGCCTCCCTCGGCGCCCGGGTGGACAGCGCCGACCTGCCGCCGTTCTGCCTCACGCTGGACGACTTCGAGGCGAAGTTCCTGCCGTCGGGGCAGCCGGAGAGCTTCCGGGCCCGGGTGACGGTGGACGAGCCGGACGGGGAAGCGAAGCGGACCGCCGACTTCTCGGTCAACTCGCCGCTGCGGCTCGGCCCCGCGAACGTCTACCTGCTCGGCCACGGGTACGCCCCGATCCTGAAGTACACCGACCGGTACGGCCGCAGCCAGACCAGCACGGTGCCGTTCCTGACCAACGGCGACATCGGCCTGACCGGTGAGGGCGTGGCCGCCTTCCCGGACGCCAACGTCGACCCGAGGACCGGCAAGCGGGCCGCCGACCAGCAGGTCGCCTTCGACGGGCTCTATCTGCCGACCGCGCCGGAGAGCGCGCCGTTCGTGAAGTCCGAGTTCCCGGCGGAGCGGAACCCGGCGGTGGTGCTGGTCGCGTACCGGGGGAACCTGGGGTTGGACGCCGGCATCCCCGGCTCGGTCTACAAGCTGGACCAGCGGCAGGTCACCAACGGCAAGCTCAAGCAGGTCGGCGACAAGAAGCTCGGCGTCGGCGAGAAGTGGACCCTGGACGACGGCAGCACGCTGGAGTTCCTCGGCAGCAAGCCGTACGTCACCCTCTCCGTCCGGTACGCGCCGGGGCAGACGCTGATGCTGGCCGCCTGCGTGGTGCTGCTCGCCGGGTTGATGGGCTCGCTCTTCGCCCGCCGTCGCCGGGTCTGGTTCCGGGTCACGCCCCCCGACAGTGGATCTCCGACGGGCGGTAGTAGCTTGGTGGAGGCCGGTGGGCTGCCGCGCACCGAGCATCCAGGGTTCGCCGACGAGTTCGCGCAGCTCCTCGCCGCGGTCAGCGACGACGGGCGGCCCGACCGGCGGGCGCGAGAAGGAGACGAGTGATGTCCGCACTCTCCGACCAGCTGGTCACGTACGCGATCCTGGCGTACCTGGTCGCGATGATCAGCCACGCCGTCGAGTACGCGCTCGGCAACGTCCGTGCGGTCCCCGCGACGGCCGCCGTACCGGCCCGTGAGCTGGTCGGCGCGGGCGTCGGCGGCCCGGGCGGGATCGTCGAGGAAGCCGCCGCCGGCCCGGGCGTGACCCGGCCCAGCCGCTCGGCCTCCCGCGCCGCGCTGGCCGGCCGGATCGCCGTCGGGCTCACCGCGCTGGCCGCCGCGCTGCACCTGGGCGCGCTGGTCACCCGGGGCATCGCCGCCGAGCGGATGCCCTGGGGCAACATGTACGAGTTCGTGCTGACGGTCACCTGGATCGGGTCGGCGGCCTGGCTGACCGTGCTGGCGAAGCGCCCGCAGCTGCGGAGGCTCGGGCTCTTCCTGACCCTGGTCATGGTGCTGCTGCTGGCGTTCGCCGAGCTGAAGCTCTATGTCCAGGTCACCCCGCTGATGCCGGCCCTCCAGTCGTACTGGTTCGTGATCCACGTCTCGACGATCGTCTTCGCCTCGGGCATCTTCCTGCTGGGCGTGGTGCCCGCGACGGCCTACCTGATGCGGTCCGGCTGGGAGCAGGGGCGGCGCAGCTTCCCGTACACCCTGGCCCGGCGGCTGCCGACGGCGGCCGGCCTGGAGCGGTTGACCTTCGCGCTGCACGCCTTCGCCTTCCCGATCTTCACCTTCGCGGTGATCGCGGGCGCGATCTGGGCCGAGGCGGCCTGGGGTCGGGCGTGGGGCTGGGACCCGAAGGAGACGTGGGCGTTCATCTCCTGGGTGGTGTACGCGGGCTATCTGCACGCCCGGGCGACGCCGAGCATCAAGCGGAACGTGGCCACCTGGATCTCGATCATTGGCTTCGCGACCATGCTGATGAACCTCTTCGGGGTCAACTTCTTCTTCACCGGCCTGCACTCCTACGCCGGAGTCAACTGACCCGCTGCTGCGGGTTCCATGATCGTCTGCACTTCACCGACCGCGTCTTCGGCGTGTCGCGTCGCTGAGGTGCAGACGATCATGTTTTTCAGCCGCCGAACCAGCCCGGGACGTCGAGGCGGAAGACGTCGGTGGGGACCATCCGGCGGAGGTCGTCCTCGATGGCGTCGACGCGGTCCGCGCCCAGGGTGGCGGCCCAGCGGTCGCGGAGCTGGTCGAAGAGCACCGCCGAGCGGCGTAACCCGTCGAGGCCCCGCTCGGTCATCCGGACCAGTTTGCGCCGGGCGTCGGCGGGGTCGTCGGCACGTTCCAGGTAGCCGAGGGCGACCAGCCGGTCCACCGTCTTGCCGGCGGCCTGCTTGGAGACGCCGAGGCGTTGGCCCAGCTCGGAGGCGGTGGTGCCGGTGACGCCGACGGCCTGGAGAACGAAGCCGTGCACCGGGCGCAGCTCGGGGTGCCCCTGCGCGGCCAGCTCGGCGTGCAGGTCGTCGATGAGCGTACGGAAGCCGGCCAGCAGGAGCAGCGGCAGCACGAAGCCCGGGCGGTCAGGTGTTGCCATGTTCGACAACCTCGTTTACCGTTTGGTCAACCACATTGACTATCGTATCCGAGAGGGGTCGGCATGTCCCGACCGGTCTTCACCGCCCACACTCCCGATACCGCACCCGCCGCCGCCCGCCCCGTCATGGCCGCCGTGCAGCGCAAACAGGGCCACCTGCCCACTGCCGTCGCCCTGATGGCCGAGTCGCCGGAGCTGCTCAAGGGCTTCCTGGCCGCCCTCGCCGTCTTCGACTCCACCGACCTCGACCCGGTCTCCCGCGAGGTGGTCGTGCTCACCGTCGCCACCCGCAACGAGTGCCACCTCTGCGTCGCCATGCACACCGTCACCCTGGAACGGCAGGGCGGCACCCCGGAACTGATCGCGGCGCTGCGGGACGGCACCGAACTGCCCGACGCACGGCTGGCGGCCCTGCGCCGGTTCACCCTCGCCGTGCTCGACCACCGCGGCGATGTGCCCGACGACGAACTGGGCGCCTTCCTCGCCGCCGGCTGGCAGCCCCGGCACGCCCTCGACGTGGTGCTCGGCGTGGGGACGTACACCATCTCCACCTTCGCCAACCGGCTCACCCGCGCCCCGCTCGACCCGCCGCTGGCCGCGTACGCCTGGGAGCCGGCCGCCTGAGCCGCTCAGCCGCGCAGGAACGGCAGCACCAGCGCCGTCGACTCCGCCGGCCGCTCCTCGAACAACCAGTGGCCGCAGTCCTCCACCACCTCGCCGGTCACCGCGTCGGCATAGCCGCGGACCTGCGCCGCCACCTGTTCGCCGAGGCTGGCCCGGGCACCCACGGCGAGCACCGGCATCGGCAGCTTCGTCGACCGGTACCGGGCGTTGTCCGTCACGTCCTGCCCGAACGCCCGGAACCAGTCGAAGCTGGCCCGCAGGTGGTCCTGGTCGCGCAGGTGCCGGGCGTAGACCTCGATGTCGTCCGGGCCGATGCTGCCCTTCCGCACCATGATCGAGTCGGTGAAGCGGTCCACCCAGAGCGCCTCCCGTCCGCTGATCAGTTGCTCCGGCAGGCCGTTGCCGACGTTGAAGAAGCCGAAGTTCCACACCGCCGGGCCGGCGGACGTCAGCGCCGGGATCGCATAGATGCTCTCGTCCGGGATCGGCGCCTCGGTGAGCACCAGCCGGGACACCGCGTCGGGATGGGCGGCGGCGTACGCGTACGCGACCATGGTGCCCAGGTCGTGACCGACCAGCCGGAGGTCACCGGTCAGACCGAGCCCGGTGAGCAGACCGTGCACGTCGGCGGCGATCGTCTTCTTGTCGTACCCGCCGGCCGGCGCGTCGGTGTCGCCGAAACCGCGCAGGTCCGGCGCGACCACCTCGAACGAGCGCCCCAGCTCCGGCAGCAGGTGCCGCCACATGTGCCAGCACTGCGGATAGCCGTGCAGCAGCACCAGCGGGGGACCGCTGCCGCCACGGACGAAGTTCATGGTGATCTCGCCGACCCGGGCCTGCTGCTCGGTGAACCCCGCCGGAACCCGTCCCTCGCCCATCGCCGCCCCCGTCCCGCGTCGGACGGCCCGGATACCCGACCGGCCACCGCTCATGCGGTCCGCGCCGTCCGGCTTTCCGCCGGACCCGTCGGCCGGGGGCCTGTGCGCACATCACAGCACCCGGCGTGGGCGGGGACGGGAGGTGTGCGGGAGACTGGCCGGTATGGCGGCTCGTGGCTTCCCGTACAACGATCTCAAGGACTTCCTCGCGGCGCTGGAGCGCGCGGGTGAGCTGCGGCGGGTGACCGTCCCGGTCGACCCCACCCTGGAGATCAGCGAGGTGGTCACCCGGACCGTCCGGGCCGGCGGCCCGGCGCTGCTCTTCGAGCGGCCCACCCGGGGCGAGATGCCGGTCGCGATCAACCTCTTCGGCACCGAGAAGCGGATGGCGATGGCGCTCGGCGTCGACTCGCTCGACGAGATCGGCGACCGGATCGGCGCCCTGATCAAGCCGGAACTGCCGGTCGGCTGGTCCGGCATCCGCGAGGGCCTGGGCAAGGTCATGCAGCTCAAGTCCGTCCCGCCGCGCAAGGTGAAGACCGCCCCCTGCCAGCAGGTGGTCTACCGGGGCGACGACGTCGACCTGGGCCGGCTGCCCGGCCTCCAGGTCTGGCCCGGCGACGGCGGGATCTTCCACAACTACGGGCTGACCCACACCAAGCACCCCGAGACCGGCAAGCGCAACCTGGGGCTCTACCGACTCCAGCAGCACGGCCGGAACACCCTCGGCATGCACTGGCAGATCCACAAGGACTCCACCGCCCACCACGCGGTCGCCGAGCGGCTCGGCCAGCGGCTGCCGGTCGCCGTCGCCATCGGCTGCGACCCGGTCGTCTCGTACGCCGCCAGCGCGCCGCTCCCCGGCGACATCGACGAATACCTCTTCGCCGGGTTCCTGCGCGGCGAGCGGGTCGAGATGGTCGACTGCCTCACCGTGCCGCTCCAGGTGCCCGCGCACGCCCAGATCGTGCTGGAGGGTTATCTGGAGCCCGGCGAGCGGCTGCCCGAGGGCCCGTTCGGCGACCACACCGGCTTCTACACCCCGGTCGAGCCGTTCCCGGTGCTGCACATCGAGACGATGACCATGCAGCGCGAGCCGGTCTACCACTCGATCGTCACCTCCAAGCCGCCGCAGGAGGACCACGGCCTCGGCAAGGCCACCGAGCGGATCTTCCAGCCGCTGCTCAAGCTGCTGATCCCGGACATCGTCGACTACGACCTGCCGGCCGCCGGGGTCTTCCACAACTGCGCGATCGTGTCGATCCGCAAGCGCTACCCCAAGCACGCGCAGAAGGTGATGAACGCGATCTGGGGCGCCCACCTCATGTCGCTGACCAAGCTGATCGTGATCGTCGATGAGGACTGCGACGTGCACGACTACAACGAGGTCGCCTTCCGCGCCTTCGGCAACGTCGACTACGCCCGCGACCTGCTGCTCACCGAGGGGCCGGTGGACCACCTCGACCACGCCTCCTACCAGCAGTTCTGGGGCGGCAAGGTGGGCGTCGACGCGACCCGCAAACTGCCCACGGAGGGCTACACCCGGGGCTGGCCGGAGGAGATGACCATGTCGCCGGAGGTCGCCTCCCTGGTCGACAAGCGCTGGAAGGAGTACGGGATCTGATGACGGCTGTGCTGGAGCGGCCCGGTCGCGTCACGTCCTTCCTCAAGCTCGTGGCGATCGAGCACTCGGTCTTCGCGCTGCCGTTCGCGTACCTGTCGGCGCTGACCGCGATGCAGGTCGACGGCGGGCGGGTGCGCTGGCTCGACCTGCTGCTGATCACCGTCGCGATGGTCGGCGCGCGGACGTTCGCGATGGCCGCCAACCGGATCCTCGACCGGCGGATCGACGCGCGGAACCCGCGTACCGCCAACCGGGAACTGGTCACCGGGGCGGTCAGCGTGCGGACGGCCTGGACCGGCGCGGCCGTCGCGCTGGTGGTCTTCCTGGCCGCCGCCGCGCTGCTCAACCCGCTCTGCCTGGTGCTCGCCCCGCTCGCCGTGGTGCCGCTGGTCGTCTACCCGTACGGCAAGCGGTTCACCAACTGGCCGCACGCCATCCTGGCCGTCGCCCAGGCGGTCGGCCCGGTCGGCGCCTGGCTCGCGGTCACCGGCACTCTCGCCGGGTCCTGGCCGGCCTGGCTGCTCGGTGCGGCCGTCGGTCTCTGGATCGGCGGCTTCGACCTGATCTACGCCTGCCAGGACTCGGAGATCGACCGGGAGATCGGGGTGCACAGCGTCCCCGCGCGCTATGGCCGGCGCTTCGCGCTGCACGCCTCCACCGTCGCGCACGTGATCACCTTCGGCCTCTTCCTCTGGTTCGGCGCGCTGGTCGGCTTCGGCTGGCTGTGGTGGATCGGGCTGGCGTTCACCGCCGTCGCCTTCGGCTACCAGCACCTGGTGGTCAGCCCCACCGACCTGAGCAAGGTCAACCGGGCGTTCTTCACCGCCAACGGCTTCGTCGGCATCGTGCTCTTCGTCTTCGCCCTGCTCGACCTGGTGATCCGGCTGGGACTGCGCGGCTGACCCGGTCGGCTCAGGGGGCGGTGACCGGGTAGCGGCCGCTCTCCAGGGTCCAGTCGACGGTCCCCCGGACCGCGTTCGCCACCCCGTCGAGGTGGGCGGTGACGGCCTCGTCCAGCGCCGGCCCGAACGACGGCACCGCCGCGCAGAGCGCGACGAAGCGCTCCATCGTCGTCCGCCACCGCTCGGCCACCAGCTCCACCGCGACCTCCACCGGGACGCCCCGCTCGGCGGCGAGCGCCAGCACCAGGTTGTGCCCGCCGCCGGAGACCGTGTCCCGCTCCAACGACGCCACGTCGTTGAACCAGGAGAGCAGGTCGTTGCCGAGGTCGCCGACCCGCCGCAGGGTGGGATGGTGGAAGACCGCGTCGGGCAGCGGCCGACCCGTCGCGAACTCGATCAAGGGGTACGACACGTACGCCGCGGAGGTGGCCCGGCGCAGCTCCACGTACTCGTCGACGCCCGGTGCCCGCCCGGCTGCGGTGGCGACCGCCTCCCGCCAGGTGCCGTCGAGGTGATGGGCCACCGCGTCGGTGAACCGGAGCCGCCAGCGGGCCGGCATCCGGCGGCGGGGCTCCCGCCAGCCCTGCACCAGCAGTCGGCGCAGCGGCCCGGAGAAGCCCGGGTGCCGGGCCCGGGGACCCTCCCGGAGCAGCGCCAGCGCGCCGTCCCGCAGCGCCCGGATCTGCGGCGGGGTGAGTCCACCCCGCCCGTCGCAGGCGTCGTCGACCAGGAAGAACCAGGTGAACAGGGTGGCCAGGGTCCGCAGGTCCCCCTCGGCGGCGTTCGGATAGAGCCGGCCGGCGTACCGGGCGAAGCCGGCCCGGGCCAGCCGTTCCCGGGCGGCGGCGTCCAGCGGCAGGCCGATGCCGACCAGCCGGTCGACGAGCCACTCCTGCACCGGGTCGGCGTGCGGCGAGAGCCGGGGCGGGATCGGGCAGGCGGACCGCAGCGACCGGAGGACGGCGTCGGTCATCACCTGTCCCTCCCGTACGACAGAGATCGCCGACGGGAAGCATGTCAGGTCGTGGGACCGAGCGCCGACCCCGGGGACAACGGGGGATGCTCCGGACAGCGGCCAGCCGGGGGGTGCCGCTCCGGCCCGGGCGGTGACCAGGCACGCTTGACGGTATGCGCGAACCATGGGTGGTCGGCGTCTCCGGGGCCTCCGGCACGCCGTACGCGGCGGCCGTCGTCCGGGCGCTGCTCGACGCCGGCGAGCCGGTGGACCTGATCGTCTCCCGGGCGGCCCGGCTGACCATCCTCGACGAGACCGGCCGCCCGTTCCGCGACGGGCACTGGTCCGACGACCTGGCCGGCTGGCTCGGCCGCGACCTGACCGGCGCGGACGTGCGGTACTGGCCCGCCGGCGACCTGGCCGCCGGCCCGAGCAGCGGCTCCTACCGGGTACGCGGCATGGCGGTGGTGCCGGCGAGCACCGCGGCCTGCGCGGGCATCGCGATCGGCCTCTCCAAGGATCTGTTGCAGCGGGCCGCCGAGGTCAACCTCAAGGAACGCCGGCCGCTGGTGGTGGTGCCCCGGGAGACCCCGGTGACCCGCAGCCACCTGGAGCACCTCATCGCGCTGCACGACGCCGGCGCGGTGGTGCTGCCCGCCAGCCCGGGCTTCTACGGTGCCGGTGCGGCGGCCTCCGCCCAGCAGCTCGTCGACTTCGTGGCCGGCAAGGTGCTGGACGCGCTCGGCGTACCGCACACCCTCTTCCGCCGGTGGTCGGGGGAGTTGGCCGCGGACCGTTCCCGACCGGACGATCCGCTCGGGCGGGACGCGGACCGGGCCTGACGGCCGGTCCGCGTGCCGATCCGCACCACTCAGTACATGCCGGCGTTGGCCGGTCCGGGGCCGGTCGAAGCGGCGGGGCCCATGTTGCGTGGCTTGCCCATGTCCTCCGCCTCGTCCAGCATGCCCTCCCCCTCAAGCAGGGCCCGCACCTCGGATTCCCGAAACCGGCGATGCCCGCCTGGAGTCCGGATGCTGCCGATCCGGCCGGCCGCCGCCCAGCGCGTCACAGTTTTCGGGTCAACCCGAAACAGCGCGGCGACCTCACCCGGTGTCAGCAGGCGATCTCCAGTGTCCACAGCCCCCTCCTCGCGTCGACGAAGCCCCCGGCTGAACACACTGCCCCCGGCCGGTGCGAGCCCAGAGCCGTCATGAGGGACGTATGGCAATTACAGCACCAGCGACCTGGCCTGTCCGCCAAACGCGAAAAAAGCACTGAGTGGGAAGTTAGGAAATGTTACCTGGTCAAAGCCTCCGTGACCCTGAGTCCGTAAATAGTTACGTGTTGTCGTGTTCAACGGATGCCGGGTGCGGGACGTTACGGCCGGGCGGCTAGGGTCACAGTCCGTGGACGCGATCGACATGAGCCTCGTGGAGCTGCTCCGCGGCAACGCCCGCCTGTCGTACGCCGAGCTGGCCCGCCAGGTCGGCCTCTCCGCACCGGCGGTGCACGAGCGGGTCGGCAAGCTGGAGTCGAGCGGCGTCATCCGGGCGTACCGGGCGGAGGTCGAACCGGAGGCCATCGGACTCGGGGTCACCGCGCTGATCGGCATCGTCGAGGACTCCGGCGGCGACACCGACGACGTGCTGGAGGTGTTCCGGCAGATGCCCGAGATCGAATCCTGCTATTTCATGGCCGGCGTCGAGTCGTTCCTGCTCAAGGCGCGCGTCGGCACCATCGCCGAGCTGGAGCAGCTGATCGTCCGGTTGAACCGCACGCCCGGCGTCGCCTCCACCCGGACCGGGATCGCCCTGTCGACCAAGTGGGAGAACCGCCCCCAACCCATCGAACTCCCCACGCCCTGACCTCACGCCCTGCCGACCGGCCACGCCCTGCCGACCGGCCACGCCCTGCCGACCGGCCACGTCCCGCCGGCCGGCCGGCCACGCCCTGCCGACCGGACGCGACCTGAGCGGCCAGCCTGAGCCGACGGACCTGGCTGCCCCCGGGCTCTCACCAGGCCGGACATCCCCCTTCGACCGCTACGAACTTGATTACAAAGATGGATCAGGAGCCGTGGGCTATCGGTCCTGGGTCCTGGGTCCTGGATCGTGGGCTGTGGGCCGTGGGCCGTGGGCCGTGGGTCGCGGCGGTGGGTCGGGGCGGTGGCCCTGCGCCGTCGACGCTGTGCGCCACCGGCCGCCGTCCGGATGATTCATCTTTGTAATCAAGTTCGTAGCGGGATGAGGGAAGGGCCGGGTCGGCGGGGACGTCTGGTGCGACCTGCTCGCGCGGCGATACCGTGCGTCGATG
Organism: Micromonospora sp. CCTCC AA 2012012; assembly: GCF_040499845.1. Classification (NCBI taxonomy): domain Bacteria; kingdom Bacillati; phylum Actinomycetota; class Actinomycetes; order Micromonosporales; family Micromonosporaceae; genus Micromonospora; species Micromonospora mangrovi. The sequence goes on along the minus strand of NZ_CP159342.1, from coordinate 5,000,309 downwards.
ACGACGCCATCGCCCGGACCGGCCGCGGAACCCGGGCGGGCCGCGGAACCCGGGCGGGCCGTGGAACCCGGGCGGGCCGTGGAACCCGGGCGGGCCGTGGAACCCGGGCGGGCCGTGGAACCCGGGCGGGCCGTGGAACCCGGGCGGGCCGTGGAACCCGGGCGGGCCGTGGAACCCGGGCGGGCCGTGGAACCCGGGCGGGCCGTGGAACCCGGGCGGGCCGTGGAACCCGGGCGGGCCGTGGAACCCGGGCGGCCCGCGGGAGCCGGGCGGGCGCAGAAAGCCGGGCGGGCCGCGGGAACCGGGGAAGTCGTGGGGGCCGGGCGGGCGGCAGGAGACCGAGGGGTCGGGGCGCCGAGGACGGCGGTGGTGACGGGAGCGGCGGTGGTGACGGGAGCGGCCGGCGGACTGGGCCGGGCCGTCGCGGCCGCGCTGCACGCCGACGGCTGGGCCGTACTCCTGACCGACCTGGACGCGGACGCCGTCGCCGCCGCGGCGGCACCGCTGGGCGGCTGGTCCCGGGCGCTCGACGTCCGCGACGAGGCGGCCTGTGCCGCCGTGGCCGCCGAGGCAGCGGCCGGGACCCGTGGTGGGCTCGGGCTCTGGGTGAACAACGCCGGGATCCTCGCCACCGGACCGTCCTGGACCCATGACGCGGCGACCCGCCGCCGGCTGATCGAGGTCAACACCCTCGGCGCGATCAACGGCACGCTCGCCGCCCTGGAGATCATGCGGGCCCAGGGCCGGGGGCACGTCCTCAACGTCGTCTCGCTCGCCGGGCTGATCGCCGCGCCCGGCGAGACGGTGTACGCGGCCAGCAAGCACGCCCTGCTCGCGTTCAGCCTCGGCACCCTGAGCGACCTGCGGATGGCCGGGCTGCGGGGCGTACACGTGTCGTGTCTGTGCCCGGACGGGATCTGGACGCCGATGCTGCACGACCGGCTCGACGACCCCGGTGCGCTGGCCTCCTTCACCGGATCGATGCTGACGCCCGAGCGGGTGGCGGCGCGGGCCGCCCGGCTGGCCCGCCGGCCCCGGCCGGTGGTCAGCCTGCCGCGCTGGCGCGGCGCCCAGGTACGCCTCCTCGACGCGCTGCCCCGGCTGGCGCTCGCGCTCACCCCGGTGATCCGGGCCGCCGGACGGGCCGGGCAGCGGCGGCAGCGCCGCCGGACCGGGTCGACGGAGCCGGGAACCGGACCCCGACCGGGGCCGGACGAGAACCCGGCTCGCTTGTAACGTTGCCGGCGTGACACATCTGGACCGGTGCGACGAAGCCAGCCGGACGTGGGTGACCGCGTCGATCGCCGCCGTCGAGGCCGACGCCAACCGGTCCGCCGACACCCACCTGCTGCCCTTCCCGCTGCCGCGCGAATGGGGCGTCGACCTCTATCTCAAGGACGAGTCGGTGCACCCCACCGGCTCGCTGAAGCACCGGCTCGCCCGCTCGCTCTTCCTCTACGGGCTCTGCAACGGCTGGATCGGCCCCGACACCACCGTGATCGAGGCGTCGTCGGGCTCCACCGCCGTCTCCGAGGCGTACTTCGCGCGGATGCTCGGGCTGCCGTTCATCGCCGTGATGCCGGCCTCCACCTCACCCGAGAAGATCGCCCAGATCGAGTTCCAGGGCGGCCGCTGCCACCTCGTCCAGGACCCGGCGAAGGTGGTGATCGAGGCCCGCTGGCTGGCCGAGGACACCGGCGGGCACTTCATGGACCAGTTCACCTACGCCGAGCGGGCCACCGACTGGCGGGGCAACAACAACATCGCCGAGTCGATCTACGCGCAGCTCGCGCTGGAACGGCACCCCGTACCGGCCTGGGTGGTGGTGGGCGCCGGCACCGGCGGCACCAGCGCCACCATCGGCCGGTACGTCCGCTGGCGGCGGCTGCCCACCAAACTCTGCGTGGTCGACCCGGACAACTCCGCGTTCTATCCCGCCTGGCAGGCCGGTGACTGGTCCGTACACACCGGCCGCGGCTCCCGGATCGAGGGCATCGGCCGACCGACCGTCGAGGCGTCCTTCCTGCCCTCGGTGGTGGACCGCATGGTCCAGGTGCCGGACGCCGCCTCGCTGGCCGCCATGCGGGCCGGTTCGGCGGTGCTCGGCCGGCGGGTGGGTGGCTCCACCGGCACCAACCTCTGGGGTGCCTTCGGGCTCATCGCCGAACTGCTCGCCGCCGGGCGGACCGGCTCGGTGGTCACCCTGATCTGCGACGCCGGCGACCGCTACGCCAACACCTACTACTCCGACGAGTGGGTGACCGCGCAGGGGCTCGACCTGGCCCCGCACCTGGCCACCATCGACCGTTTCCTCGCCACCGGCACCTGGCCGGCCTGACCCACCGGCCCCGGCTCAGCGCGGGGCGGCCCGCTCGGCCAGACCCGGGTAGCGCACCACGAAGCCCTCCGGGTCCACGTCCAGGTCGGCGGTGAAGGTGTCGCTGGCGAACCGTACCCGGGCCGGACCGAGCGACGAATAGACCTGCTCGGCGGGGACCACCACCAGGCTCGGCACCAGCACCCACGCCACGGTGAGCCGGCGGGGCTGGTCGGCGGGGCCGCGGGCCAGCCCGAGCCGGCGTACCGGCAGGGTGTTGAACAGCGGCGAACCGCCCAGGTCCACGTCGAGGGCGTCGGCCAGCCGGTCCGGGTCGTCGGTGCCGGGCAGGCCGGCCGGCGGGTGCCCGGCCGCCCGCAGGGCCGCGTCCAGGTCACCCTCCTCGCCGGTCCGCACCCGCCAGCCGTCCCCGGCGCGTTCCAGCCGTACGCTCCGCGACCAGCCCGCCCCCTCGGCCTCCACCTCCAGCCGGGTGGTGGCCCAGTCCGGCCCGGTCGTCAGCTGGTAGCGGCAGGTGTACGGGACCGGGTCGGCGGCCAGCACGGTGCCCCGCGCGGTCAACCCCTGACGGTCGTCGAAGCTGACGTGCTCCGCCCCGGCGGTGTCCGTCCGGCTCCAGAAGAGGGACTTCGGCATGGTCGGCATGAACCGGACGTTACGCCACCCGCCGGGCACCGGCACGGGATGCGGAAACGCCGCCGCGGAGCGGAAGCTCCCCGGCGGCGTCAGCCCGTCAGATCAGTGGGTACGCGCCGGCGGTCGCCCGCCGAAGCCCCGCCGGTCGTCGCGCGGCCGGTCGTCCCGGCCCCGCCCCTCGGCGCGGAACCCGCCCCGGCGGTCCGCCGGACGGAAGTCGCCGCCCCGCTCGCCGAACGGGCGCTCGCCCCGCGCGTCCCGGTCGCCGAACCGCCGGTCGTCGGCCGGGCGGTCACCGAACCGCCGGTCGGCCTGCGGCCGGTCCTCGAAGCGTCGCTCGCCGCGCGCGTCCCGGTCACCGAAGCTCCGGCCACCCGTCGGGCGGTCGCCGAAGCGCCGCTCACCCGTCGGGCGGTCACCGAAGCGCCGCTCACCCGTCGGGCGGTCACCGAAGCGCCGCTCACCGGCCGGGCGGTCGCCGTACTGCCGGTCGCCCCGGTCGGCGGCGGGCCGGTCGTCGAAACGCCGCTCACCCGACGGGCGGCCGAAGCGCTGCTCGCCCCGGTCCCGGTCGCCGAAGCGCCGCTCGCCGAACGAGCCGCGGTCGCCGGACGGGCGGTCGCCGTACCGGCGCTCGCCACGGCCGTCCCGGTCACCGAAGCGACGCGGGCCGGACGGCCGGTCGCCGTACCGGCGCTGCTCCTGCGGCTCCTCGCGGACCGGCACCCCACTGGGCTCCCGGGCACCGGTCAGCTCGGCCAACGTCGGGTCGCCGGCCCGGACCTTGGTCTGCGCCGGCTCGACACCGGCCTTCTCCAGCATGGCGAGGGTGGTACGGCGCTGCTTCGGCAGCACCAGGGTCGCCACCGCACCCGACTCGCCGGCCCGGGCCGTACGCCCCGCCCGGTGCAGGTAGTCCTTCGGGTCCTTCGGCGGGTCCACGTGCAGCACCAGGGTGACCCCGTCGACGTGGATGCCCCGAGCCGCCACGTCGGTGGCGACCAGCACGTTCATCCGGCCCTCCTTGAACTCGGCGAGGGTCTTGGTGCGCATCCGCTGGGTCTTGCCGCCGTGCAGCCCACCGGCGCGTACGCCCACCGCGGCGAGCTGCTCGACGAGCCGGTCGACGCCGAGCTGCGTACGGGCGAAGAGCATGGTCCGGCCGGAGCGGGCCGCGATCGAGGCCGCCACGGCGAACTTGTCGTGCGGCGGGATCAGCAGCAGGTGGTGGTCCATCGTGGAGACGGACGCCGTCGACGGGGCGGTCGAGTGGGTGACCGGGTCGGTCATGAACCGCTTGACCAGCGAGTCGACGTCACCGTCCAGGGTGGCCGAGAAGAGCAGCCGCTGGCTCTCGGCCGGCGTCTTCGACAGCAGCTCGGTCACCTCGGGCAGGAAGCCCATGTCGGCCATCTGGTCGGCCTCGTCGAGCACGGTGATCTCGATGTCGTCGAGCTTGCAGACGCCCCGGGCGATCAGGTCACCGAGCCGACCCGGGGTGGCCACGATGATCTCCACGCCCCGGCGGAGCGCGTCGATCTGCCGGTCGTACGGCACGCCGCCGACGGCGGTCTTGAGGAAGATGCCGACGGCCTTGCCGAGCGGCATCAGCGCGTCGTTGACCTGCATCGCGAGTTCCCGGGTGGGGACCAGGACGAGGGCGCGCGGGTGCAGCGGCCGGGCCCGGTTGCGCTCCGCGAGGCGGGCGATCACCGGCAGGCCGAAGGCGAGCGTCTTGCCGGAGCCGGTCTGGCCCCGGCCGAGCACGTCGCGGCCGGCGAGGGCGTCCGGGACGGTGGCCCGCTGGATCTCGAAGGGGGTGGTGATGCCCTGCCGGGCGAGCGCCGCCACCACCGGCTGGGGCAGCCCGAGGGAGGCGAAGTCGGGGGCGTCGGCGGAGTGCTCCACCGGAGTGTCGTGGACGGACGGGGACGTGCTGGGCTCAGCGAAGGTGGTCAAGAAATGCCTTTCGAGCGGGGCGCATCTTCGCGATGGCCCGCCGCAGCCGAGAAGCCGCCGAATCGCCCGCAAGATCGCCCATGGGCGCGCAGTCCCGCGCGCCAGGTCAGTGATCTACACCAGTGTACGGCGCTGCGCCGAGGCCGCCACCGCACCGCGATGTCGTAGTGGGCGGGCTCACCATGCCCCGCCGGCCGGGGTCACTTGCTCAGCAGGTTGCCGGTCAGCCCGCTCACCGCGTCGTCGGCCAGCAGCACGACCAGCACGCTGACGGCGACCAGCAGGCCCAGCGCAGCGGCCAGCACGATCACCACCCGGGTGTTGCGGGACCGGGCCGCGGGTGGGTCCTCGGCCCAGCCCTGGGCCAGGATGTGCCCGGTCAGCGAGCCGGAATTCTCCAGGTGGTTGCCCTGCGGGAGCGACACGGTGGCGTATCCGGGGCCCTCGGTGCCGCCGTAGGCGGTGCCCGCCAGGTCCTGCTGCCCGAGATGCGGAGCCGATCCGCCCGACCGGGCCGGCGGCGCGCTCGTCGGATACGTCGTGCCGCTCCGGTGCGCGGTCGGGTTGGTCGGCGGCGGCCAGGCCGGCAGCGCGGGCGCCGGCACCACCGCGGGCGCCGGCACCGCCGGAGGCGCGGAGACGGGCGCCGACGCGGCGGCCGTCATGGCGGGCGGCGGCGGGAACGGCGGCGCCGGCATCGGGCCCGGGGGCGGCGGGGGTGCCGGCACCGGCGGGGCGGGCGGCGGCACCGGCGGCCCGGGCACCGGCGGGACCGGACCGGGCGGGGTGGGCCGGGGCGCGGGTGGCGGCGCGGGCGTCGGCGGCATCGGGAAGGGGCGTTCCGGCTCCGGCACGGGCGGTGCCGGCGAGGGCGGGGTCGGCCCCGGCACGGGCGTGGGCACCGGCTCCGGCCCCGGCACGGGCGTCGGGACGGGCTCCGGCCCGGGTACGGGCGTGGGGGCCGGCTCCGGCGTCGGCGCGGGCGGGGCGGGCGGCTGTACGGGCTCCGGCGGCTGCGTCGGCTCGGGCGGCTCCGGGTTGACCGGTGCCGAGCGGTAGACCTTCGTGCCGCTCGCCCGGGCCGCCACCGCGGCGCCGGCGGCTCCCGCCTCGTCGGCCGAGAGCCGGCGCAGCCCCGGTACGGACGCGCTCGCCCGGGCCGGACCCGCGCCGGAGGACGTCTCCCGCTGCGCCGGTACGGCGTTCCCGGCCGCCGGTGCGGCGGGCGCGGCGCTCACCGGGGCGTCCTCGGCGCTGACCGGTCGGTCGGTGTCCCGCTCGGCGGCGGCGAAGCCGGACCAGCTCGACGGGGCCGTCGGGACGCCCGGTCGGCGGCGTTCCAGTGGCGGGGCGGACTGCCCGGGCCCCGGTGCCGGCCGGTCGACGGTCCCGTCCTGGCCCGGAGCGCCGGTGGGGTGGCCCGAGCGGTAGGTGGTGGCGGTGGCCGGCGCGGCGGGCCGTTCCTCTCCGGACGGTGGAGCGGCGGCGGAGGCGACGCTGACCCGGGCCCGGGCCACCGTGGCGGCCGGCCGGGCGGACGGCACGGAACCGTCGGGCGTGTCCGACGCGTCGGGTGCGGCGTCCCGCTGCGCGGCGGGCCGGTCGGTGGCACCGGCCAGGGATCCGGGGTCGACCCGCTCCGCCGGAACCTCTTGCTCGCCCATGCTCGCCCTCCGCGCCCCACGCTCGCACCGGACCGCGGCATCGGCCCGGAGTGCCAGGATCTCACCGTGCCACATTCCGGGCCGGCAGCACAGCCGGAGTGGACGCCTGGGTCAGCTGCTGGCGCTCGGGCTGCCCGAGGCGGCCTCGGACGCCGCCGCGGAGGTGCTGTCGGACGGGGCCGCGCTGCTGGTGGTCGGGCTGGGCTCGGTGCTGGTCGCCGAGCTGGGGGCCGACGACGGCGAGGTCGACGGGGTCGGCGACGGTGACGGCGAGGTGCTGGGCGTCGGCGAGGTGCTCGGGGAGGGGCTCTTCGTCGGGCTCGGCGTGGTGCCGGTGGGCTTCGGGGTCGCCGTCCGGGTCGGCTTCGGGGTGGCCGTCCTCGTGGGCTTGGGCGTCGCGCTCGGCGTGGGCGTCGTGCTCGGCTTCGGCGTACCGGTCGTGGGCGTGGGCAGCGGGATCGGCCGGGCCGGGGTGGCCGGGGCGGGCACCCCGCCGATGACCCGGGTGGCGGCGTAGAGCCGGGTCCAGCGGACCACCGAGATCTTGACGACGTCGCCGGTCCGGGGCGCCTCGACCATCCGACCGCCGCCGATGTACATGGCGACGTGGTGGATCGAGGTCCAGCTGCTGCCGGAGGCGAAGAAGAGCAGGTCTCCCGGGAGCAGGGCGGTCGGGTCGACCGTCCGGGCGCGGGTGGCGTAGTACTGGTCGCGGGAGACGCGGGGCAGGTCGTGGTAGCCGGCGGACTCGTAGGAGGCCAGCATCAGGCCGGAGCAGTCGAACCGGTTCGGTCCCTCCGCCGCCCACAGGTAGGGGTCGCCGAGCTGGGCGAGGGCGTACCGGACGGCGGCGAGGGCCTTCGGGTCGGCGACCAGCCCGCTGACGCCCTGGCTGCTGACGTACGACGTGCCGATCTGCTGCTCGGCGGCGTCCTGCCGCTTCTCGATCTCGACGAGCTGCGCCGCGTTGTCCTTGCGCAGCTTGAGCAGCGTCGCCTCCTGCCGGTGCAGGTCGGTCTCGGCGCGGGTGAACTCCTGCACCTTGGTCCGGACGCGCAGCTGCGCGGCGGCGTACGCCTCGCGGGCGATCTTCTCGGCGGCGGTGGCCCGGGCGACCTCCCCGTCGGCCGCGGTGGTGCCGCCCTCGGCCCGGTCGCCACGGGCGATCCGCTGGAGCGTGTTCAGGTCGCGCAGGTCGGCGCCGAACTCGCCGGGCGGGAGCGCGGCGGCGGCCTTGACCGCGTCGGTGGCGGCGGTCCTGGCGTTCTCCTGGGCCTTGGCGAGCGCCTCCTGGGCCCGTTGCAGCTCGCCACCGGCGACGATGAGCTGCGCCTGTGCCTCGTCGCGTTCCCCCTTGATCCGGACCAGGTCGTCGCCGAGCTGGTCGACCAGCGCGTCGGCGGCGGTGATCTGCGCGATCAGCGGACCGTCGGCGGGGTTGACCGGCGCGACCGGGCCGGCCGGGGCACCGGGGATGCCGGTGACGCCGCCGGGCAGTCCGGGGACGCCACCCGGGATGCCGGTGACGCCGCCGGGGAGAGCGCCGGGGCGGGCCGGGACGGAGCCGGGCAGTCGCAGGCTCCCGGTGACGACGGGCCGGACGCCGGTGTCGGGGACCCGGTCGGGCAGCGGCGGCTCGGCCCAGGCCGGGGTGGCGAGGGCGGCCGCGGCGACGGCGCCGAGCAGTGCGGACCAGAGCGCCGGACGCAGCACCGGCGAGATCACCGGGCTCCGTCGTCGTGCCTGCCGCCGCCCGTGCTGCCTGTCGACCATTCCGCTCCCCGTCCGGTCTGGTGTGGTTCCGCGCCTGATGGGCACGGAGATCCGGGACGGTACCAGTGTGTGTGTTCCGCCCCACCCTGTCTTACCTCACATGGGCAGGGTTGTCGATGCGCGGAGGGTGACGGTCGGCTGAGAGTCCGGTGAACTAGGTCGCTGCGGTTGACCGGCCCGCCGGTTCGTCGGAGGACCGACGTACGCTCGACCGGGACCGCAGGTGGAAGGGACGTGGCTTTCGATGGACGCCGGACTCAAGCGCGAGCTCGAAGCGAAGGTGTACGCGGGCGAGCGGCTGACCCGTGAGGACGGGATCGCCCTCTACGACAGCGACGACCTCGCCTGGCTGGGCCGGCTGGCGCACCACAGGCGCACCGAGCTGAACGGCGACCGGGTGATGTTCAACGTCAACCGGCACCTCAACCTGACCAACGTGTGCAGCGCGAGCTGCGCGTACTGCTCCTTCCAGCGCAAGCCGGGGGAGAAGGACGCCTACACGATGCGCATCGACGAGGCGGTCCGCAAGGCCAAGGAGATGGAGGACGAGCAGCTCACCGAGCTGCACATCGTCAACGGCCTGCACCCGACGCTGCCCTGGCGCTACTACCCCAAGGTGCTGCGCGAGCTGAAGGCCGCGCTGCCGAACGTGAAGCTCAAGTGCTTCACCGCGACCGAGGTGCAGTGGTTCGAGAAGATCAGCGGCCTCTCCGCCGACGCGATCCTCGACGAGCTGATGGACGCCGGCCTGGAGTCGCTGACCGGCGGTGGCGCCGAGATCTTCGACTGGGAGGTCCGGCAGCACATCGTCGACCACGAGTGCCACTGGGAGGACTGGTCGCGGATCCACGCGCTGGCCCACTCCAAGGGCATGAAGACCCCGGCGACGATGCTCTACGGCCACATCGAGGAGCCTCGGCACCGGGTCGACCACGTGCTGCGGCTGCGGGAGCTGCAGGACGAGACCGGCGGCTTCGCGGTCTTCATCCCGCTGCGCTACCAGCACGACTTCGTGGACTCGGCGGACGGCAAGATCCGTAACCGGATCCAGGCGCGGACCACGATGGCGTCGCCGGCCGAGTCGCTGAAGACCTTCGCGGTCTCCCGGCTGCTCTTCGACAACGTCCCGCACGTGAAGTGCTTCTGGGTGATGCACGGCCTCTCGGTCGCCCAGATGTCGCTGAACTTCGGCGTGGACGACCTCGACGGCTCCGTCGTGGAATACAAGATCACCCACGACGCCGACTCGTACGGCACCCCGAACACGATGCACCGGGACGACCTGCTGCACCTGATCTGGGACGCCGGTTTCCAGCCGGTCGAGCGGGACACCCGCTACAACGTGGTCCGGGAGTACGACAAGCCCTCCTCGCTGGCGGAGCGGCGCGCCGAGCCGCAGCAGGTCTGGGCCTGACCCGCGCACCGATGACCGAGCAGCAGCAGCGCGCCGCCTTTCCCCGGCGGGACGCCGAGGGGCGGATCCTCTTCCTGGGCGACCTGCTCGGGGTGAGCCTCGCCGGGCTGGTCATCGGGGTGTTGGCGCTGGTGCTCTTCGAGTGGGCCTTCGCCTCGGTCGGGGCGGGCGGCTTCGGGCACACCAACGGTTGGCTGGCGGTGATCCTGCCGCTCTGGCTGTTCTGGGACGACTTCCGCGCCTGGGAGTTCGGCGCGGCCCGGGTGCTCGCGGCCCTGGTCGCCGCGGCGGTGGCGGTCCTCGCCGGGCTGCTGGCCGCGGGTCTGGCCGCCGGGCTGCCGCCGCTGGCCTCGGGCGCGCTCGCCGCCGCGGTCTTCACCCTGGCGTACGCGGTGATCTGGTTTCATGGCGTCCACTGGCTGGCCCGGCGGACGGGCTGAACCTCCCGCCACCGGCGCTGCCGTGGTGGAGAACGGAGTACGACGGTGAGTGCGGCGGTCAAGTACACGCTGGGCCGGATCGGGCTGTTCGTCGCCGTGCTGGCGGCCCTCTGGTTCGTCGAGATGAACATGTTCCTCCGGCTGATGCTGGCGCTGGCGTTCTCCGCCGCGCTGTCGTTCTTCCTGCTCAAGGGCTGGCGCGACGAGATGGCCGGCGAGATGGCCGAGGCCTCGGAGCGGCGGCGTGCCGAGAAGGAGCAGCTGCGCTCCGCGCTGGCCGGCGACGACCAGCCCACCGAGGACGGGCCGGGCGAGCGCCAAGGTTGACCGCCGGCACTAGGGTCCGGTCGTGGTCAAGAAGATCGTCAAGTGGGTCCTGAAGTGGGTCGTGCCGCCGGTCGTCGTGCTGGTCGTCCTGGGCGGGATCGGCTCCGAGGTCGGGCCGGCCTGGCAGGCGAGGTCCGGTGCCGGTGCTCCCGGGACGTTCACCGCCGTCCACGAGAGCTGCGGCCGGCGAGCCTGCACCTGGTACGGCGACTTCGCGCCCGCCGACGGCTCGGCGGTCCGTCGTGACGTCATCCTCTACGACTCGCCGGACGGGCTGGTGTCCGGTGGCACGGCGGCGGCCCGCGACACCGGCGCCCGGGGCGTCTTCGCCGACGCCGGTGGGAAGTTCTGGCTGGCCGCCACGATCTTCGCCGCGGTCGGCGTCGCCGTCGGGCTGCTCTGGCTGGTCTGGCTCGTCCGCGCGATCCTCCGCCGTCGCGGCATGCCCCCGGCCCGCTGACCGGTCCGCCCGGCGCGGGCCCGCTGACCGGCGCCGCTGACCGGTCCGCCCGGCCGGATCCGCTGCCCGGCCCCGGACGTGGGACGGGGCCCCTGCGCACCGGATGCGGCGAGCAGGGGCCCCGTCCCGACAGTCACCAGTTGGTGGAGCCGGGGATCACCGGCCAGGGCCGGTCGGCCGGCTTGATCAGGTAGGCGATGCCACCGGAGCCGCCGGCCACGGAGCCGTTGGCCCGGTGCCGCTTGGTCCGCAGCCAGATCTGCTCGAACTGCGACCGCTTGTAGACGTTGCGCACCTCGGCGTCGGACGAGGAGGCGGGGTCGTTGACGATCACGTCCCCGTCGGCGGTGAAGCCGACCACCACGAAGAGGTGCCCGGCGGTGCCGTAGTTCGCCCCGTCCAGCTCGCTGGCGAGGAAGGACTGCGAGGTGACCACCGGGATGCCGGCCTTGATGAAACGTTCCACCTCGTCCAGCGAGTGCAGCCGGGTGACCCGCGCGTCCAGGCCCGGGAAGCTGGCCGCGTACGCGGTGTTGAAGGGCCAGTTGCCGGCACCTTCGTACTCGTAGTCGTAGGTCATCCGGGCGGCGTGGTCGACGGTCGGGTCGGCGTAGGTCGGGTCGACCCAGGCGGTCTCCTCGGCGGAGGGCTTCCGGCCCCAGTACTCGACGACCATCTCGGTGGAGGTCGGTGAGCACCAGGCCTCGCCGCCGTTGTCGTACTCGGGGTACTGGCCCTTGTGGATGTTCTGCGAGTAGCGCGGCACGGGCAGCTCGGTGCCCCAGGCGATGCCGCCCTTGCTCGGGGTGACGGTGAACCGGTCCGGCACGTTGGAGGCCATCGCGCCGAGCATCCGGACCACGGGCGAGGCGGTCTGCCCGGGCGCCCGGTAGAGGGTGAGCCGCAGCTGGTACGACCGCAGCAGCACGCCCGCCTTCGCGTCGTCGATCGAGAAGGTGTCGGTCCAGATGCTCGACCACGGGTCGCCCTGACCGTCCAGGGTGGCCCGCTTGATGTCCTGGTCGCCGGAGGCCCAGCGACCCATCACGTACCACGGGGTCTGTGCCCCGGTGTTGTAGGTGCCGTGCAGCTCGACCTGGATCCAGGTGCCGGTCGGGGTCTCGGCGTTCCACGAGGAGACCAGTTCCGTGGCGTCGAAGCCGATCTGCTGCTCGGGGGAGGTCCAGGTGGCGTACTCCCAGGTGCGGGTCGCCCCGGTGTGCTCGTCGGTGAACGCGATGGTGCCGACCGGTTCGCCGATGGTGATCCCGGCGCGGTGCCCGGGGACGGCGTACGTGCCCTGGTGGGTGCCGCCCCGCCAGTCCGGGTACCTGGAGAACTCCTGGAAGGTGATCTGCTCGTCGTGCGCGACGACCGGCAGGTTGTTGTCGGCCTGGGCGGGGACCGCCGTGCCGAGCAGGGCGAGCGCGGCGACGCCGACGAGGGCGACCGTGCGCAGGGCTGGTCTGACCATGGGATCTCCGTGGGGTGTGAAGGGGTGGCTCACCAGTTGGTCGAGCCGGCCACGGACGGCCAGGCCACCGTGGTCGGCTTGATCAGATAGACGATGCCGCCGGAGCCGCTGCCGGTGCCGCCGCTGGCGGTGGTCCGCTTGGTCCGGAGCCAGATCTGCTCGAACTGGTCCCGCTTGTACACGTGCCGGACGGCGGCGTCGGTCGGCGAGGCGGGGTCGTTGGCGATCACGTCCCCGGTGGCGGTGAAGCCGATCACCGTCATCAGGTGCCCGGAGGTGCCGTAGCCCGCCCCGTCCAGCTCACTGGCGAGGAAGGACACGCTGGTCGCCACCGGGATGCCGGCGGCGATGAAGTACTCCAGCTCGGCCAGCGAGTGCAGCCGGGTGACCTTGCCCTCCAGTCCCGGGAAGGTGGCCGCGTACGCGGTGTTGAACGGCCAGTTACCGGCGCCCTGGTACTGGTAGTCGTAGGTCATCCGGGCGGCGTGGTCGACGGTCGGGTCCGCGTAGGCCGGGTTCACCCAGGCGGTGTCGGCCGTGGAGGGCTTCCGACCCCAGTACTCGACCAGCATCTCGGTGGAGGTCGGTGAGCACCAGGCCTCGCCGCCGCCGTCGTACTCGGGGTACTGGCCGGCGTGGATCTCCTGGGAGTAGCGCGGCACGGCCAGTTCGGTGCCCCAGGCGGTGCCACCGGTGCTCGGCGCGACGGTGAACCGGTCCGGGACGTTCGAGCTCATCGCGCCCATCGAGCGGAGCACGGGGGAGACGGTGGACGCCGGGTCCCGGTAGAGGGTCACCCGGAGCTGGTGCGCCCGGAGCAGCGTCCCGGCGGCCGGGTTGTCGATCGCGAGGGTGTCGGTCCAGACGCTGGAGGTCTTGTCGGTCTGCTTGTCGACGCTGGTCCGTTTGATGTCGGCGTCGCCGGAGGCCCAGCGGCCCAGCACGTACCAGGGGGTCCGGCTGCCGGTGGTGTAGGTGCCCTGGACCTCGACCTGGAGCCAGGTGCCGGCCGGGGTGTCGGCGTTCCACGAGGCGACCAGTTCGGTCGCGCCGAAGCCGACCTCGGTGACCGGCGCGGTCCAGGTCCCGTACGCCCAGGTGCGCCGGGTGCCGGTGTGCGGGTCCCGGTAGACGGTGGTGCCGACCGGGGTGGCCAGGGTGAGGCCGGCGGCGGTGGCCGTGGTGCCGGCGCCGGTGCCGGCGGACCAGCCGGTGCCGGACCAGCCCTGCCAGGTGACCTGTTCGTCGTGGGTGACGGTGGTGCCGCCGGACGTGGGGCGGCCGGCCGAGGCGGGTGCGGTGGGGCCGAGGAGGGTGAGCGCGGCGAGGCCGGCGACGGCGGTCGCGCGCAGGGATGTCTTGACCATGGCAGCTCCACAGGAGGACGACATCGTTGCCGTTCACTGTCGCGCCTGGAAGGAAGTTTCGCCAGAGGTCAACGCATGGAAAATCATTGCCGGAGTGAGGATCCGGTCGGGATGACGCACTCCAACGATGGATGTTGATATGAACATGTGACGTACCCCGAGGAGGAATCCATGGCCCTCCGCACGTCATCGCTCCGCCGCCGAGTGGCGCTCGTCGCCGCCGCCGGCCTGACCCTCGTCACCCTCGTCACCGGCCCGGCCGCCGCGCGGCCGGCCCCGGAACGCGCCACCCCCGACGCGGTCGCCTACCAGGTGGTCGGCCCCCGCACCCTCGCCGACCGGGACGCCGTCGCGCGCACCGGCGCCGCGATCGACCTGGTCGAGGACGGCCGGCTGTACGTCTCGGCCACCCGCGCCGAGGCGGCGGCGATCACCCGGCTCGGCTTCCGGCTGGAACGCGACACCACCCCCGCGCCCTCCGGCCAGGTCGGCACGTACGCCTTCCCGCCGGCCGACTCCAACTACCACGACTACGCCGAGCTGACCGCCGTGGTGAACCAGGTGGTCGCCGCCCACCCGGCCATCGCGCGGAAGATCAGCATCGGCCGCTCCTACGAGGGCCGGGACCTGATGGCGGTGAAGATCTCCGACAACGTCGGCACCGACGAGAACGAGCCGGAGATCCTCTTCAACGCCCAGCAGCACGCCCGCGAGCACCTGACCGTCGAGATGGCGATCTATCTGCTCAACCTCTTCACCGGCAGCTACGGCACCGACTCCCGGATCACCAACGTCGTCAACTCGCGGGAGATCTGGATCGTCCCCACCCTCAACCCGGACGGCAGCGAGTACGACATCGCCACCGGGTCGTACCGGTCCTGGCGGAAGAACCGGCAGCCCAACAGCGGCTCCTCGTACGTCGGCACCGACCTGAACCGGAACTGGGGCTACCAGTGGGGCTGCTGCGGCGGCTCGTCCGGCTCGACCTCGTCGCTCACCTACCGGGGCCCGTCCGCCTTCTCCGCGCCGGAAACCCAGGCGCTGCGCAACTTCGTCAACAGCCGGGTGGTCGGCGGGGTGCAGCAGATCAAGGCCAACATCGACTTCCACACCTACTCGCAGCTGGTGCTCTGGCCGTACGGCTACACCACCGCGAACACCGCCACCGGGATGAACGCCGACCAGTACAACACCTTCGCCACCATCGGCCAGCAGATGGCGAGCAGCAACGGCTACACCCCGGAACAGTCCAGCGACCTCTACATCGCCGACGGCACCAGCATCGACTGGATGTGGTACGCCCACAAGATCTGGGCGTACACCTTCGAGATGTATCCCGGGTCGTCCTCCGGCGGCGGCTTCTACCCGCCCGACGAGGTGATCCCGACGCAGACCGCCCGCAACAAGGAGGCCGTCCTGCTGCTCTCCGAGTACGCCGACTGCCCGTACCGGGCGATCGGCAAGCAGAGCACCTACTGCTGACCCACCGACCTGATTCCGGGTGGGGCCCCGAACCAACCCCCGTCGTAGGGGCCCCACCCACCCCTCCCGTCCGGACGATCTCCGCTGGTCGTGCGCTACCGTGACACCGACCAGTCCGCAGCGAAGCCGGTGTGAAACCGGCGCTGTCCCGCAACTGTGATGCCCCGCACGGCGTCGGCTCCGGCCGACGCCGACGTGTGTGGGGACGAGCCAGGTCGCCTGCGGCCGGTCGCGACACGCGCCTTCGAGGAAGGGCGCCTCGCGGACGGGCACGCGGAGGCGGTCCCTGTCGGCGAAGCACCACGCTCCTCGACCGACAGGAGGACCCATGTCCAGACGTACCCCCCGGCTCTTCGCCGCGACCCTCGCGGTGGCCGCGCTGGCCCTCGGCGCCTGCGCCGAGAAGACCTCGACCGACACCCCCGCCGCCGGCAGCAGCTCGGCGGCCGCCGCCTTCCCGGTCACCGTCGGCAAGCTGACCCTCGACAAGCGCCCCGAGAAGATCGTCTCGCTCTCGCCGACGGCGACCGAGATGCTCTTCGCCATCGGTGCCGGCAAGCAGGTCACCGCCGTCGACGACCAGTCGAACTACCCGGCCGACGCGCCGAAGAGCGACCTGTCCGGCTTCCAGCCGAACGCCGAGGCGATCGCCGGCAAGAGCCCCGACCTGGTGGTGCTCTCCAACGACACCAACAAGATCGTCGACCAGCTCACCACGCTGAAGATCCCGGTGCTGCTCACCCCGGCGGCGGCCACCCTCGACGACAGCTACCAGCAGATCACCGACCTGGGCGCGCTCACCGGCCACCCGGCGGAGGCGGCCGACGTCACCACGAAGATGAAGGACCGCATCACCGAGCTGACCAAGGACCTGCCGAAGCGGGCGAAGAAGCTCACCTACTACCACGAGCTGGGCCCGGAGCTGTACAGCGCCACCAGCAAGACCTTCATCGGCTCGATCTACGCCCTCGCCGGGCTGGAGAACATCGCCGACGCCTCCGACGCGGACGGCAAGAACGGCGGCTATCCGCAGCTCTCCCAGGAGATCATCGTCAAGGCCAACCCGGACTTCGTCTTCCTGGCCGACACCAAGTGCTGCAAGCAGACCTCCGACACCGTCAAGGCGCGCAGCGGCTGGGCCGGCGTCACCGCGGTGAAGAACAACCAGGTCGTCGCCCTCGACGACGACATCGCCTCGCGCTGGGGCCCGCGCGTCGTCGACCTGCTCAAGGCGATCGTCGACGCCACCGCCAAGGTACCCGCGTGACCCGTCGGTGACCGTGCGACCACCCGTCGACCGGCCGGCCGGGACGCCCGATGCGTCCCGGCCGACCGGCGTGCCCGCGTCCGGACCGGGCCGCCCGCGTCCGGCCCGGTCCGTCGCCGCGCCGGCCACCGGCGGTACGCCCCGACCGGCCGGCCTGCGCAAGCGCTGGCTGGCCGCCGGGATCGTCGCGGTGCTCGTCGCGCTCGTCGCCGGGGTCTCCCTCGGACCGGTCAGCCTGCCGCCCGGCAGCGTCGCCGCCGAACTGCTCAACCTGCTGCCCGGGGTGCACCTGGACAGCGGGCTCAGCGAACGCGAGATCGCCATCGTCACCGAGCTGCGGCTGCCCCGGGTGGTGCTCGGCCTGCTCGTCGGCGGGCTGCTCGCCCTGGCCGGCGGCTGCTACCAGGGCGTGTTCCGCAACCCGCTGGCCGAGCCGTACCTGCTGGGGGTGGCGGCCGGTGCCGGGCTGGCGGTGACCGCGGTGATCGCGCTCGGCGCGGGGGCGGGCGGGGCGATCAGCGGGCTGCCGGTCACCATCCCCCTCGCCGCCTTCGTCGGCTCGCTCGTGGCGGTCGCCCTGACGTACCTGCTCGGCGCGGCCGGCGGGCGGGACCGGTCCCCGGCCACCCTGGTCCTGGCCGGGGTGGCGGTGTCGGCGTTCTTCGCCGCCGGGCAGACCTACCTGCTGCAACGGCACGCCGACAGCATCCAGCCGGTCTACTCCTGGCTGCTCGGCCGGCTCTCCACCGCCGGCTGGGCCGACGTCCGGCTGGTGCTGCCCTACTTCCTGGTCACCGCGATCGTGGTGCTGCTGCACCGGCGGGAACTCGACGTGCTCTCCGTCGGCGACGACGAGGCCGTCAGCCTCGGCCTGCACCCGCAGCGTTCCCGCTGGCTGCTGGTGGCCGCCGCCTCGCTGGGCACCGCCGCCGCCGTCTCCGCCTCCGGCCTGATCGGCTTCGTCGGGATCATCGTGCCGCACACCGTACGGCTGCTCGCCGGTTCCAGCTACCGGGTGATCCTGCCGCTGTCGATGCTCTTCGGCGGGGCCTTCCTGGCGCTGACCGACGTGGTCGCCCGGACCGCCGCCGCCCCGGCCGAGATCCCGATCGGCGTGGTCACCGCCCTGCTCGGCGGCCCGTTCTTCGTGCTGGTCCTGCGGACCGCCCGCCGGGTGCTGACGTGACCCCCCGGTCGCCCGGCCCGGTCGACCCGCCCGCCGTCGAGGTGCGGGACCTGCACGTCCGGCTGGGCGGCGCGCCGATCCTGGCCGGCGTCGACCTGACCGTGGCGGCCGGTGAGTGGGTGACCGTGATCGGCCCGAACGGCGCCGGCAAGTCGACCCTGCTGCGCGCCGTCGGCGGCCTGCTGCCCGCGCCGGGCGCGATCGCCCTCTTCGGTACGCCGCTGAAGGCGCTCCGCCGCCGTGACCGGGCCCGGGTCGTCGCCACCGTCGCGCAGTCCCCGGTGGTGCCGGCCGGCATGTCGGTGCTCGACTACGTGCTGCTCGGCCGGACCCCGTACATCCCGCCGCTGGGTCGGGAGTCGGCCGCCGACCTGGCCGCCGTGCACGAGGTGCTGGACCGGCTGGACCTCGGCGGGTTCGGGCACCGGGAGCTGGCCACCCTCTCCGGCGGGGAGCGGCAGCGGGTCTTCCTGGCCCGGGCGCTGGCCCAGGGCGCCACCCTGCTGCTGCTCGACGAGCCGACCAGCGCGCTGGACATCGGCCACCAGCAGGAGGTGCTGGAACTGGTCGACCAGCTCCGCCGGGAGCACGGCCTGACCGTGCTCGCCACCATGCACGACCTCTCCGTCGCCGGTGAGTACGCCGACCGGATGGTGCTGCTCGCCGACGGCCGGGTCGCCGCCAGCGGCCCACCCCACGAGGTGCTCACCGAACCGCTGCTGGCCGAGCACTACCGCGCCCACCTGCGCGTCATCCCGGGCGAGCACGGTCCGCTCGTCGTCCCCGTCCGTCCCCGGTGAGGTGACCGGCCCGCGGGTCAGGCCAGGGCGGTGACGGAGAAGAGGGCGCCCTGGGGGTCGCGCAGGGCGGCGGTCCGACCGGCCGGGTTGTCGTACGGCGGGACGAGGATGGTGCCGCCCAGCTCGGCGGCGCGGGCGGCCGTCGCGTCGGCGTCCTCGACCGCGAAGTAGACCGTCCAGTAGGCCGGCAGGTCCGCCGGCAGCTCCGCCAGCGGCGGCGTCATGCCGGCCACGATCCGCGCCCCGCACCGCCAGCCGGTGTAGGTGACCGGCCCGACCGGCTGCTCCTCCGCCTGCCAGCCGAAGACCAGCGCATAGAACTCCTTCGCCCCCTCCGGGTCGGGGCTGACCAGCTCGGTCCAGCAGATCGAGCCGGGGGCGTTGAACAGCTCCGCGCCGCGCATCGTCATCGGCTGCCAGACGCAGAACACGGCACCCGCCGGGTCGGCGAGGACCGCCATCCGCCCCTGGTCGTGGACGTCGAACGGGCTGACCACCACCTGTCCGCCGGCCGCCTCGACCCGCGTGGCGACCAGGTCGGCGTCGTCGGTGGCCACGTACGTCGACCAGATCGGCACCTGGTCCTCGGTGGCCGGCGGTCCCACCCCGGCGACCGTCCGGCCGTCCTTGAGGAAGACGGTGTAGCCGTCCGCCTGCGGCTGCGCGGAGACCCGGCCGGTCCAGCCGAAGAGCTGCGGATAGAACCGCTTCGCGTCCTCCAGGCCCGGGGTGGCCAGGTCGGCCCAGCAGGGCGTGCCGGGCTCGACGGTACGCACGCGGACCCCTCTCGCCGGTGGCGCGCCCCGCCGGCGTGCCCTGTCGGCATCGTGGCACCGTCCCGTGGCCCGCCGGGGCGGAATCGGACAGAACGTCGGGGTGACACCGCATCCTCGCCGGCAGCGGTATCGGCCCGCACCGATCTCCGGTAGGTTCCGGCCATGCGGATGCGTGCGCTCACCTCCCTCGTCCTGGCCGCCGCCGTCGTCGCCGGCTCCGGGGCCGCCTGGCACCCGGCACCTCACTGGCAGCTCACCGACACCGGGGTCACCGCCCGGCTGCGGGGGCTCGCCCCGGTCGACGGCCGGGTGGCGTGGGCCAGCGGCACCGACTCCACCGTGCTGCGGACCGTCGACGGTGGCGGGCACTGGGCGCAGGTCGGACCGGCCACGGACATCCCGCTGCAGTTCCGCGACATCGAGGCGTTCGACGCGCGTCGGGCGGTGGTCCTGTCGATCGGGCCGGGCGGCGAGTCCCGGGTCTACCGCACCGACGACGCCGGTCGGCACTGGACGGAGACGTTCCGCAACGGCGACGACGCCGCCTTCTACGACTGCCTGACCTTCTTCGACGACCGGCACGGGCTGGCCCTGTCGGACCCGGTGGACGGCCGGTTCCGGCTGGTCTCCACCGCCGACGGTGGGCGGTCCTGGTCGGTGCTGCCGACCGACGGCATGCCGGCGGCGCTGCCCGGCGAGTTCGCCTTCGCCGCCAGCGGCACCTGCCTGGTGACCGCCGACCACGGCCCGGACCGGGCCTGGTTCGCCACCGGCGGCGGGGCGACCGCCCGGGTGTTCCGCACCGCCGACCGGGGGCTGAGCTGGCAGGTCACCGACACCCCGGTGCCGAGCGGCCCCTCCGCCGGCATCTACTCGCTGGCGTTCCGCGATCCCCGGCACGGCATCGCGCTCGGCGGTGACTTCGCCGCCCCGACCAGCGCGCCGGACGGTGCGGCGCGCACCGGCGACGGCGGTCGCAGCTGGACGGCCGCCGACGTCCCGCCCGGCGAATACCGCTCCGGCGCGAGCTGGGTGCACGGCGACACCGCCCTGGCGGTGGGCCCCACCGGCAGCGACGTCAGCCGGGACGGCGGCCGGAGCTGGCGACGCTTCGACACCGGCAGCTTCGACGCGGTGGAGTGCACCCCGACGGGTGCCTGCTGGGCCTCCGGCGAGCAGGGCCGGGTGGCCCGGCTGACCTGGCGCTGACGGCTCAGCCGGGGCCACCACGCCCGGCGGAGCCGGCGCTGACGGCTCAGCCGAGCGGGTCGGGCAGCGGCGCGGTGTGCAGCACCGACAGCCGGGAGACCGCCCGGGTCAGCACCACATAGAGGCGGTGCAGCCCGCGCGGTTCCGCCGCCACGATCGCGGCCGGCTCGACGACCACGACGTGGTCGTACTCCAGGCCCTTGACCAGGGTGGCGGGGACGACGGTGACCCGCGCGGCGGTCTCCACCTCGTCGGCGGTCGCGGTCTCGACGCCGGCGGCGTGCAGTGCCGCGCGGAGCCGGTCGACCGTGTCGTCGGCGGCGATCACGCCGACCGAGCCGTCGTGCGCGAGCGCCGCCCGCACCTCGGCCACCGCCGCCGCCACCAGGTCCTCCACCGTACGCACGTCGAGCGTCCCGTCGTGGCGCAGCGACTGCGCCGGGGGTACGTCGACGGCGAGCACCGGCAGCAGCCGGTTGGCGAACGCGACCACGGCGGCGGGCACCCGGAAGCCGATGCTCAGCGGCACCACCACGGCGTCCGGCTTGCCCAGGTGGGCCAGGGACTCCCGCCAGTCGCGGGCGGCCCACGGGGCGGTGCCCTGGGCCAGGTCGCCCAGCAGCGTGATCGAGCCGTGTTCGCTGCGGCGGGCGATGGCCCGGCACTGCATCGGGGAGAGGTCCTGCGCCTCGTCGACCACCACGTGCCCGAAGCCGGCGGGGCGTTCCAGCAGCCCGGCCGCCTCGTCGATGAGCACCGCGTCGGCGGCCGTCCACCGGGTCGCCTTCGGGGTGCGCCCGAGCTTCGTCCCGGTCGCCGGTACGCCCCGCCGCCCGGCCGCCGGCTCGTCGGACGCGCCGTCGTCGTCCGGCCGGCGGCCCTGGAGCAGCGCCTGCTCGTCGGCGGTGAGCAGGCCCTCCGCCGCGACGGCGAGGGCGTCGGGGTCGCCGAGCAGGGTGTGCACCAGCCCCTCCGGGGTGAGCGCCGGCCAGACCGCGTCGAGGAACCCGGTGACCGGTTTCGCCTTCCCCATCCGGCGCAGCCAGGGGTCGCCGGGTGACTCCGCGCGGCGCGCCTCGGCCTGGCGTTGCAGCAGCCCCACCACCCGGGCCCGGACCCGCTCCCGGCCGGTCGCGTACGGCAGCCCCTCCCGGCGGGTCTCCTCGACCACCCGGTGCAGCGGGTCGAGGCCGATCCGCCAGCGGAACGAGCCGTCCGACACCATGATCGGCTCGGTCGGCGTGCCGATGTGCGCGTCGACCGCCCGGCGCAGCACCTCGGCCATCCGGGCGTCGTGCTTCACCGTGGCGACGGCCGGGTCCTCGACGGCCCGGACCGGCACCCGGGCGATCAGGTCCTCCACCGTCGCCTGCGCGACCTCGACCTCGCCCAGCGCCGGCAGCACCGCCGCGATGTACGACAGGAACGCCCGGTTCGGCCCGACGATCAGCACGCCCGAGCGGCGCAGCCGTTCCCGGTGCAGATAGAGCAGGTACGCGGCCCGGTGCAGCCCGACGGCCGTCTTGCCGGTGCCGGGTGCCCCCTGGACGCAGATCGAGTCGGCCAGGTCGGCCCGGACCAGCTCGTCCTGCTCGGGCTGGATGGTGGCGACGATGTCCCGCATCGGGCCGACGCGGGGGCGTTCGATCTCGGCGGTGAGGATCCGGCTGGCCGTGCCCAGCTCCTCGCCCCGGTCCAGGTGCTCGTCCTCGAAGCTGGTCAGCGCGCCGCTGCTGAACCCGAACCGGCGGCGGACGGCGACGCCCTGCGGGTCGCGGGCGCTGGCCCGGTAGAAGGAGCGGGAGATCGGGGCCCGCCAGTCCAGCACCAGCGGCTCGCCCGCCTCGTCGGTGACGTGCCGCCGCCCGACGTGGTAGA
The DNA here is from genome assembly GCF_040499845.1 of Micromonospora sp. CCTCC AA 2012012. NCBI lineage: Bacteria > Bacillati > Actinomycetota > Actinomycetes > Micromonosporales > Micromonosporaceae > Micromonospora > Micromonospora mangrovi. The sequence goes on along the minus strand of NZ_CP159342.1, from coordinate 4,977,859 downwards.
TCCCGACGACTTCGTCGTCGGGATCCGCCGCACCGCTGTGCCGGTTGTCGGCGGAACCGCCGAAGTCGAGCCGGCCGAAGAAGAGCGGGGTGGTGGGGTCGTCGGCGAGTTCGGCGACCCGCCGGGCCATGTGCCGGCCCAGCTGCTCGGCGGTGTACGCGTCCCCGGCGACCGTGTCGCCGGTGGCGAAGAGGGCCTCGGCGCGTTCCCGCATCCGGCGCAGGGCGGCGCGCGAGGTGTCCAGGTGGGCGCGTTCGGCGCCGAGTTCGTCGTCCAGGGTCTGTGCTTGGGCGTGCAGGGTCATCCACGTACTCCTCGACACGGGAAAAACGCTGCCGCTCGCGTTTCCGACCCTGCGGGTCGGCGCGGGACGTCCGCTGCGGTGCTACACACCTCGGCCGTCAGGCGGGGGACGGGACAGCCTACCGCCGTCCACCGGGCCGGCAACCGGATTTCGGGCCGGCCGGTGGCCCCGGCGTGCGGAGTTGGCCACTCCGGCGGCCTCCCGCTGAGCCCGACGATCCCGGCGGGGATACCGTCGGGTCATGGTTGACCGCATCGCCCGTCCCCGGGTGGGACACATCCAGTTCCTGAACTGCCTGCCGATCTACTGGGGGCTGATGCGGTCCGGTGCCCTGCTCGACGTCGAGCTGCACAAGGACTCGCCGGATCGGCTGAACGCCGCGCTGGTCGCCGGTGACCTGGACATCGGACCGATCTCGCAGGTGGAATACCTGCGGCACGCCGACGAGCTGCTGCTCCTGCCGGACCTGGCGGTCGGCAGCGACGGCCCGGTGCTCTCGGTCAACGTGGTCTCCACGAAGCCCCTCGACCAGCTCGACGGCGGCCGGGTGGCGCTCGGGTCGACCTCCCGGACCGGCGTGCTGCTGGCCCAGCTCCTGCTCGGCGAGCGGTACGGCGTCCGCCCCGAGTACTTCCGCTGCCCGCCCGACCTGACCCAGATGCTGCTGGAGGCCGACGCGGGGGTGCTGATCGGTGACGTGGCGCTGCGCGCCCTCTACGAGGCACCTCGCCGCGGCCTGGCGGTGACCGACCTCGGGCAGGCCTGGCGGGAGTGGACCGGGCTGCCGATGGTCTTCGCCGTCTGGGCGGTCCGCCGGGACTTCGCCGCCGCCCACCCGGGCGTGGTCAAGGAGGTGCACGAGGCGTTCCTGCGCTCGCGTGACCTCTGCCTGGCCGAGCTGGACCAGGTCGCCGCGGCGGCTGCCCGGTGGGAGCCGTTCGACGCGGCGACCCTGGCCACCTACTTCCGCACCCTCGACTTCTCGCTCGGCGAGCGGCAGGTGGCGGGGCTGCGCGAGTTCGCCCGTCGGGCCGCCGCGCTCGGCGAGACCCCGGCCCTGCCCGAGGGCGGCCCGGAGTTCTTCGCCGGCTAGGTGCCCTCGCGCAGCAACGCCTCGGTGATCTTCTGGCAGTTCTTCATGCCGTAGTCGTAGCCCATGTTGATCGGGTAGCGGACCATCACGCCCATCGTCCAGGTGTCCCCGATGGCGAGGCAGTTGATGTGCATCTCCTGCTCGCGGGTCCGGTCGATCCAGCCGTTCTTGATGGCGATGGTCTTCTGCTGCGCCGTCGGGAACGCCTTCCGGATGCCGAAGTCGCCGGCACCGCGGACCAGTCGCATCTCGTTCAGCAGCCACTTGGTCCACTTCGGCCCGGCGGCCCGGCCGTCGTCGATGCAGAGCCCGAGCCGGGCGGTGTCCCGGGGCGAGAGGTTGGTCCGGCTCCAGCCGCCGTCGCTGGCGACCTTGCTGTCGGTCAGCTTGCACATCGAGATCAGGCGCTTGATGGAGGCGGCCCGGCCGACGCCGTTGTAGAACTGCTCGGCCCGGGTGTTGTCGCTGTCCCGGATGATCGAGGTGGCGTCGGCCAGCTTGGCGTCGCTCGGCGTCTGCCCGGCCTCGGCGGCCCGACGCAGGTAGTCGGCGACGATCCACGCCTTGATCATGGAGGCGGTGGTGCTGGTCTCGCCCATGTTCTTCGACCCGATGATCTCGCCGTTGCGCTTGTCCAGCACGCTCCAGGCGTACCAGCCCTTGATGTCGAGGTCGAGCTCCTGGGCCTCGAAGGGCAGCGGCTCCAGCGAGGGGGAGGGCGTCGGCTGCGGCAGGGGCCGGGAACGGCGGTCGGTGGGCGCGGTGGTGGACCGGCCGGACGGCGCGACCGGGTGCGCGGCGGCCGTGGGCCGCAGCGGCGAGCCGGGCACCAGCCGCAGCGAGACCAGCGCCAGGCCGACCAGGAGTACGGCGACCGCGGTGAACGCCAGCGGGCGGTGGTGGCTGCCCGGCCGGCGGCGACTGCCCGCCATCAGAGCTTCCCGAGCGGCTGCTGCGGCACCTTGAGGGCGGCGCCGGGCTGCGGCGTCACCAGTTGGGTGGCGACGCTGGCGCAGACCTGCGCGCCGTACGAAGGGGCCATGCTGGTGCCGGCGGGGTAGCGCATCATCACCGCGAGGCTCCACCGGTCGGTGACCGCCAGGCAGTTGACGTGCCAGTTGTTGTCGTAGGCGAGCCGCGTCCAGCCGTTCTTGATACTCACCGGGCCCTGCGCCTTGATCTCGGCGGGCAGGCCGTCGACGATGCCCCACTTGCCGCCGCCGGACTTCTCCTGCTGGTCCTTGACGCTGCCCCGGACGTTGGCCATCTCGTTGAGGACCCACTTGGTCCACTTCGGTCCGGCCGCCTTGCCGTCGGCGATGCAGTCGCCGAGCCGGACGGCGTCCCGGGGGGACATCCGGGTGAAGCTCCACCAGCCGTTGTACATGGCGGGGGCGGGGGGACCGCTGCGCGTGGTGTCGGTCAGGCCGCAGATCTTGATGGCCCGTTGGATCACCGGGTCCGGCTTTCCGTTCGGTTGCGGCTTGTACGACCCGCCGGCCGCCGCGTACACCTTGTTGGCCCCGACGTCGTTGCTGTCCCGGATGGCCAGACCCGCCCACTTCTTCAGCTCGGGGGTCGGCTGCCTGTCGCCGAGCTGGCGCAGGTAGTCCGAGACGATCCAGGTCTTCAGCATCGACTCGGTCGAGTTCGTCCGGTTCATGTTGGCCGCACCGTCGATCTTGCCGGTCTGCCGGTCCATCAGCGCCCAGGAGAAGAACTCACCCTTGAAGTTCACCGAGACGGGGGCGTTGGCCAGGGTGGGCGGGGGCGGTGTGGTGGGGGCGGGCGCGGGGACGTGCTCCGTGCCGCCGCCGACGCCGCCGAGGCCCGCGACGCTGTCGCCGCCGGAGAGGCGGGCGTACGCGGCGGGCACCAGCATGACGCCACCGATGAGGACCGCCACGATGGCGAGCACCATGGTCACGCGAGGTCGCATGAGTGGGTGAGCTCCAGATGTCTGGCCGGGGGGACCGGCTGTTCCGAATGGGTTCGGCCTGATCGCCGGGGGCCGGGGGAGTGGCCGTGAGCCGGTGGCGATCGTCAGCAGCCGATCGGTGTGCCGGGGGAAGTCTACTTCCGGACAGGCCGGGCGCCAGAACCTGAGGCCCGCCAACTCGCCGCGAAGGCGGGGCAATGGACCGCTATGCCACCGTTGCGAGGATTCATCTTCCGGTCGTGGCCCAACTCACAGGTTTGCGCAGGTCAGGGACGTTCACCGGAAGCGGTCATCCGGTCACGGAAGGTGTGTCCGGTTTCCTGTTACACCCTCTGGTGTCATCGGGCGCGAGCTGTAACACTGGCTCCATGTATGGCAACGACTTCTCCGCGCCCGACGACGCGCCCGGCGGTGGCCTGCTCGGCGAGGTCGAGGCGGCGGAGGCGGCACTGCGCGAGGCCGCCGCCCGGGCCCGCCGCGGTGGACCCGCTCCGGACGAGGACCTCGCGGCGTACTTCGCCGACGTCATCGACGCCGACCAGAAGATCGAACCGCGCGACTGGATGCCCGAGGCGTACCGGAAGACGCTGATCCGGCAGATCGCCCAGCACGCGCACTCCGAGATCATCGGCATGCAGCCCGAGGGGAACTGGATCAGCCGGGCCCCCTCGCTCAAGCGCAAGGCGATCCTGCTGGCCAAGGTGCAGGACGAGGCCGGCCACGGTCTCTATCTCTACGCCGCCGCGGAGACCCTCGGCATCAGCCGGGACGAGCTGGTCGAGCTGCTCCTGGGCGGCCGGCAGAAGTACAGCTCGATCTTCAACTACCCGACGCTGACCTGGGCCGACGTGGGTGCCATCGGCTGGCTGGTGGACGGCGCGGCGATCGTCAACCAGGTCCCGCTCTGCCGCTGCTCCTACGGCCCGTACGCCCGCGCGATGATCCGGGTCTGCAAGGAGGAGTCGTTCCACCAGCGCCAGGGCTACGAGATCCTGCACACCCTGGCGCACGGCACCCCCGGGCAGAAGGCGATGGCGCAGGACGCCGTCGACCGCTGGTGGTACCCGTCGCTGGCGATGTTCGGCCCGCCGGACGGCGACTCGACGCACTCCGCCCAGTCGATGGCCTGGAAGATCAAGCGGTTCTCCAACGACGAGCTGCGCCAGCGCTTCGTGGACATGTGCGTCCAGCAGGCCGAGATCCTCGGCCTCACCCTCCCCGACCCCGACCTGCGCTGGAACGACGAGCGGCAGGCGTACGACTACACCCAGCCCGACTACGACGAGCTGATGCAGGTGATCAAGGGCAACGGCCCGTGCAACCGGCAGCGGATGGAACACCGCCGGGCCGCCCACGCCGAGGGCGCCTGGGTACGCGAGGCCGCCGCGGCGTACGCCGCCAAGCGGTCGGAACAGAAGGAGAAGGTGGCCGCGTGAGCGAGCGTAGTGAGCGACCCGGTCAGCTCGGCGCGGGGAATCCTTCGCCGCTCTGGGAGGTCTTCGTGCGGGCGCGGCGCGGACTGTCGCACACCCACGTCGGCAGCCTGCACGCCCCCGACGCGGAGCTGGCCCTGCGCAACGCCCGCGACCTCTACACCCGCCGCCAGGAGGGCGTCTCCATCTGGGTGGTGCCGGCGGGCGCGATCACCGCGTCCAGCCCGGACGAGAAGGACGCCTTCTTCGACCCGGCCGCCGACAAGGTCTACCGCCACCCCACCTTCTACGAGGTGCCGGACGGGGTGGCCCACCTGTGAGCGAGCTGTTCGATTTCGTCCTCTCCCTCGGCGACGACGCGCTGATCGCGGCGCAGCGGCTCGCCGAGTGGACCACCCGGGCGCCGGAGATGGAGGAGGACATCGCGCTGGCCAACATCGCCCTCGACCAGCTCGGCGCGGCCCGCCTCCTGCTGACGTACGCGGGGGAGCTGGAGGGTGCCGGCCGGGACGAGGACGCGCTGGCCTACCTGCGCGACGACCGGGAGTTCCGCAACTGCCTCCTGGTCGAGCTGCCCAACGGCGACTACGCGGTGACCATGGCGAAGCTGCTCTTCCTGTCGGCCTGGCAGCTGCCGCTCTACACCGCGCTGGCCGGCTGCGCCGACGAGCGGCTGGCCGCGATCGGGGCGAAGGCGCGCAAGGAGTCGGCGTACCACCTGGACCACGCCTCGCTCTGGGTGAAGCGGCTCGGCGACGGCACCGAGGAGTCGCACCGGCGCATGCAGGCCGCCGTCGACGAGGTGTGGCCGTACACCCATGAGCTCTTCACGGCGGACCCGGCGGCGCCGGTCGACCCGGCCACCCTGCGGGCCGACTTCGACGCCGTCGTCTCCGCCGTGCTGGACGAGGCCACCCTGACCCGCCCGGCGGACGGCTGGATGCCCGGCGGCGGGCGGGACGGCGTGCACAGCGAGCACCTGTCCTATCTGCTGGCCGAGATGCAGGTGCTGCACCGCGCCCACCCCGGGGCCAGGTGGTGATGACTCCGAGGGAAGCCGCGGCGTCGGTGGTGGATCCGGAGATCCGGGTGATCACCATCGACGAGCTGGGCATCCTGCGGGCGGTCGAGGAGGATCCGGCCACCGGTCGGGTCGTCGTCACCATCACCCCCACCTACACCGGCTGCCCGGCGATGGACGTGATCCGGTCGGACATCCGCCGGGCCCTGGCCGCCGCCGGGCATCCGGACGCCGAGGTCCGGACGGTGCACAGCCCGGCCTGGAGCACCGACTGGATCTCCGACCAGGGGCGGGCCAAGCTCGCCGCGGCCGGCATCGCCCCGCCGCACCCGGTCCGGACGGGCACCGTCGTGCCGCTCACCCTCGCCGTCCGCTGTCCCCGCTGCGGCTCCGTGGAGACCGAGCAGGTCAGCCGCTTCGGCTCCACCGCGTGCAAGGCCCTCTGGCGCTGCCGTTCCTGCGCCGAACCCTTCGACCACCTGAAGGCGCTGTGACTGTCACCATCACCCGACCGGTCCGTCGCCGGCCGGTCTTCCACCCGCTGCCCGTCGCCGTCGTCGACCGGCTCACCGACGATTCCGTGGCGGTCACCTTCGCCGTGCCGGCGGAGCTGCGGGAGACCTTCGCGTTCTCCGCGGGCCAGCACCTGACCGTGAGACGGGCCGGCGACGGCGGCGAGGACGTGCGGCGGTCGTACTCGATCTGCTCGACGCCCGAGGAGCTGGCCCGGCACGGCCGGCTGCGGATCGGGGTGCGGGAGGTCCCCGGCGGCGCCTTCTCCGCGTTCGCCTGCGGCGCGCTGCGCCGCGGCGACACCGTCGAGGTGCTGCCGCCGCTGGGGCACTTCACCACGGCGTTCGCGCCGGACCGGGTCCGCCACTACGGCGCGGTGGTCGCCGGTTCCGGCATCACCCCGGTGCTCGCGCTGGTCGCGACCGCGCTGGCCGTCGAGCCGGCCAGCACCTTCACCCTGGTGTACGGCAACCGCACCGCGAACACGGTGATGTTCGCCGAGGAGCTGGCGGACCTGAAGGACCGCTACCCGACCCGGCTGCACCTGGTGCACGTGCTCTCCCGGGAGCAGGGCGAGTCGGCGCTGCTGTCCGGGCGGATCGACGCCGAGCGGCTGACCCGGCTGCTGGACACCGTCGTCCCCGGCGACGCCATCGAGGAGTGGTTCCTCTGCGGCCCGTACGGGATGGTGCTGGACGCCAAGGCGGTGCTGGCCGCGCGCGGCCTGCCGGAGTCGGCGGTGCGCACCGAGCTGTTCCACGTCGACGCGCCGCCGGAGCCGGTCCGCCGTCCCGGCGACGAGCCGGGGGCCGGTGCCGAGGTGACGATCGTGCTGGAGGGCCGCTCGTCGACCTTCACCATGGACCGGGACGAGCGGGTGCTGGACGCGGCGCTGAAGGTCCGTGCCGAGCTGCCGTACGCCTGCAAGGGCGGGGTGTGCTCCACCTGCCGGGCCAAGGTGGTGGACGGTGCGGTGACGATGGCCCGCAACTACGCCCTGGAGCCGGACGAGGTGGCGGCGGGTTACGTCCTGACCTGCCAGTCCAGCCCGACCACCGACAAGGTCGTCGTCGACTACGACGCGTGACGCGGGGGTGCGGAGGTCCAGGTTCTGCGCTGGGTGACTGCCTCGCGTCGCTCGGCCAGCCGCATCGCCGCCTTTGCTCTGCTGCAACGGAGGCAACACCGGTTCTGACCAGTCATTCTTCCGGCGGGTCGCCGGATCTCTCCTAGGCTCCCCGCCACGGTGGGTGACTGTTGCGCCGGAGGCAGCAGAGCAAAGGTGGAAGGCCGCACTATCCGTGCGACCACCATCGTGACGGACGGTGCCCAGCACGGCCGCCGTCGCGCCAGAGACGTCACATCGGGTGGCCGCTCTTCGCCCGGTCCCGACGGGCGACGTAGGCTCGGAGGCGTGACGGTGAGCCGGGAGATCGACGACATCCTGCAGCGTGGCGCGGACGGCGGGCGGATCACGCCCGAGGAGGCCCTGCTGCTCTACACCGAGGCGCCCTTCCACGCGCTGGGCGAGGCGGCGGACGCGGTACGTCGACGCCGCTACCCGGACAACATCGTCACGTACCTGATCGACCGCAACATCAACTACACGAACGTCTGCGTGACGGCGTGCAAGTTCTGCGCCTTCTATCGCGCGCCCAAGCACAAGGAAGGGTGGACCCACCCGACCGAGGAGATCCTGCGGCGCTGCGGCGAGGCGGTCGAGCTGGGCGCCACCCAGGTCATGCTCCAGGGCGGCCACCACCCCGACTACGGCGTGGAGTACTACGAGGAGCTCTTCTCCTCGGTCAAGAAGGCGTACCCGCAGCTGGCCATCCACTCCATCGGGCCGAGCGAGATCCTGCACATGGCCAAGGTCTCGGGCGTCAGCCTGGACGAGGCGATCGCCCGGATCAAGGTGGCCGGGCTGGATTCGATCGCCGGCGCCGGCGCGGAGATGCTGCCCGACCGGCCGCGCAAGGCGATCGCGCCCCTGAAGGAGTCGGGCGCGCGCTGGCTCGAGGTGATGGAGCTGGCCCACCGGCAGGGCCTGGAGTCGACGGCCACGATGATGATGGGCACCGGCGAGACCAACGCCGAGCGGATCGAGCACCTGCGGATGATCCGCGACGTGCAGGATCGCACCGGTGGTTTCCGGGCCTTCATCCCGTGGACCTACCAGCCGGAGAACAACCACCTCAAGGGCCGCACCCAGGCCACCACCCTGGAATACCTGCGGCTGGTGGCGGTCGCCCGGCTCTTCTTCGAGACGGTGCCGCACCTGCAGGCGTCCTGGCTCACCACCGGCAAGGACGTCGGCCAGGTCGCGCTGCACATGGGCGTGGACGACCTCGGCTCGATCATGCTGGAGGAGAACGTCATCTCCTCCGCAGGCGCCCGGCACCGGTCCAACCTGCACGAGCTGATCGAGATGATCCGCACCGCCGACCGGATCCCGGCGCAGCGCGACACCCTCTACAACCGGCTCGCCGTGCACTGGACGCCGGCTGACGACCCGAGCGACGACCGGGTGGTCTCGCACTTCTCCTCGATCGCCCTGCCGGGCGGCGGGGCCGGGAAGTCGCTGCCCCTCGTCGAGGTCAACTGACCTGCTCGGCACGGCCTGCGACACCCTTCTGCACGGTCGGTGACCGTCCCGCTGACCGGGACGATCCACCGAACGGCCGCTTTCGGCTGCCCGTTCGGCCGAGCCGCGTCACGGCTCGCGCGCAACAAGAACCATCAATTCGGGCATTCCTTAAGTGACGCTTAGCCGCGCAGGTGGTGAAGGATCGGCGCGGGGGTGGCGAGGGTGATCGTCGGCCGCTAACGTGCCCGCTCGTACGTTTCCTTCACCCCACGGGGGGACTTCTTCCATGATCTTCCGTAACCGGCCGCTGGTGCGGCTCGGCGCTGCCGCGCTGCTCGCCTCCGGTGCGTTCACCGCGCTCGGCACGCCGGCCCAGGCCGCCGGCACCGAGACGGACCTCTCGCTCGACGTGGTGGGCACCCGGGTCGCCGACGGCGCCCAGGGCAAGCTCGCCTTCGCGAAGGTGACCAACAAGGGCGAGAACACCCCGTCCGAGCTGGCCGTCCGCGCGGACGTCTCCAAGGTGGACTTCTCCAAGGTGGTCGCGTACCCGGCCGTCACGGACGGCTGCGAGCTGGAGGGCACCGAGGCGAAGCCGGTCGCGTGGACCTGCTACGCCACGAAGGACGGCCTGCCGGGCGCCGGTGAGACGATCGACCTGCCCGTCGTCCTGTTCAAGCTGGCCGGCACGCTGGACAAGGCGTACAGCGCCCCGGTGAGCTTCAGCATCGTCTCCAAGGACGACACCAACAAGGACAACAACACCAAGGCCGCCACCCTGGAGTTCACCAAGGAGAGCGGCGCCGACCTGGTCGTCCTCGCCGACGACGTGAAGACGGCGGTCACGGTCAAGAACGGCAAGATCCAGGCCGCCGGTGACCTGCACGCGGGCGACACCGCGCAGCTCGTCTACACCGCGTGGAACCAGGGTGACAAGGCCACCGCCGGTCTGAAGATCTCGGTCAAGCTGCCCAAGGGCGTGACCTTCACCGAGGCCGAGGACGACTGCGAGTACAACGCGGACAAGACCTCGCTGGTCTGCACCTACGCCGACGCCCCGTTCGTCCCGCAGGACCAGGACGAGAAGGACGGCGACAACATCGTCTCCGGTGGTCGCTTCTACCACCTGCTGACGGTGGCCAAGGACGTCAAGGCCGGCGCGCTCTCCGGTGGCACCGTCGAGGTCGAGCCGATCCTGCCGGCCAAGGGCGTCGCCCCGCAGTCGACCGAGATCAAGAACCTGCCGGAGAACATGACCCCGGTCCAGGCCGGTGACCTCGACGCCAGCGACAACACCGACGGTTACGCTGTCGTCGTCGCGGCCGAGGGTGGCGCGGGCGGCGGTGGCGGCAACGACGACGGCGGCCTGCCGGTGACCGGTGCCAAGGCCGGTCTGCTCGGTGGCGTCGGCGTGGCCGTGCTCGCCGCGGGTGGCGCCATGTTCATGGTGGCCCGCCGTCGCCGGGTGGTCCTGGTGACCCCGGGCGACGAGAAGCCGACCGCCTGACGGTCGTCCTCCATCGGCCCAGGAGGGCCGTTCACATAACGCACGGCAGCCGGGGCGGGATGGGTGACCATCCCGCCCCGACTGTGTCCGGGGGCGGCTGGCAGAGTGGAGGGGTGAGCCGTACCCCGCAGGGCCAGCGCGCCGGCCTGGACAAGTCCCCGCACGAGGTCGCCGCGATGTTCGACGGCGTGGCCGCCCGCTACGACCTGACCAACACCGTCCTCTCCTTCGGCCAGGACCGCTCCTGGCGGCGGGCCACCCGGGCGGCGCTCGGCCTCCGCCCCGGCGAGCGGGTGCTGGACGTGGGCGCGGGCACCGGTGTGTCGACCGAGGAGCTGGCCCACTCCGGGGCGTACGCGGTGGGTGCCGACCTGTCGCTCGGCATGCTGCACGCCGGCAAGCGGACCCGTCCCCGGGTGCCGCTGCTGGCCGGCGACGCGCTGCGGCTGCCCTTCGCCGACGCCAGCTTCGACGCGGTGACCATCTCCTTCGCGCTGCGCAACGTCAACGACACCGACGCGGCGCTGCGTGAACTGGCCCGGGTCACCCGGCCCGGTGGCCGGCTGGTGGTCTGCGAGTTCAGCACGCCGGTGAACCCGGCCTTCCGCACGGTCTACCTGTCGTACCTGATGCGGTCCCTGCCGGCGGTGGCCCGCACGGTCTCCAGCAACCCCGACGCGTACGTCTATCTGGCCGAGTCGATCCGGGCCTGGCCGGACCAGCCGGCGCTCGCCGCGCGGATCGGCGCGGCCGGCTGGGGTCGGGTGGCCTGGCGCAACCTCACCGGTGGGGTCGTGGCGCTGCACCGGGCGACCCGGGACTGACCACCCGGGTCGGGCAGCCGCGACGACCGGCGACGCGGTTTCGTGAATTGCCGGTTTCACGCCATTTCGACCCGTAGGCTCGCCCGCATGACGGCACCAGACCAGGCGGCCGGCGGGGTGGCCGGCGACGACGACGCCGCCGAACTCGTGGCCCAGCTCAGGGAGCTGGCCGGGGCGGATCCCGCCGACGTCCGTCAGGTGGTGGCCGAGGTGCTGGCGGCGCTGGACCGGGTGGCCGGCGGCGCGCTCCGCGAGCACCTGCCCGAGGCGATCCGGGCCGACGCGGGGCTCGACCGGGCCAGTCCGGCCCACCCCTGAGCTGTCCGGGCAGTTCGACCGGCAGGTTTCCGTGAAGTTAGGTACCCCTCACCGCCTACTGGTGTAACGCCGGTCATAGACTCCAACCCGATCGGCTTGTGAAGCATTTCACGAGCATGCGGGAGGAGGCGCAGATGACCGCGGTGGAGAACGACGCCGACGTGATCGTCGTGGGCGCCGGTCCCGGAGGATCGGCGACCGCGTACCACCTGGCGCGGCACGGCGTACGCGTGCTGTTGCTGGAGAAGACCGAGTTCCCCAGGGAGAAGGTCTGCGGCGACGGGTTGACCCCGCGCGCCGTACGGCAGCTCATCCGGATGGGCGTGGACACCTCGCCCGAGGCCGGCTGGTTGCACAACAAGGGGCTGCGGGTGATCGGCGGCGGGGTACGCCTCGAACTCGACTGGCCCGACCTGGCGAGCTTCCCCAACTACGGTCTGGTCCGCACCCGGCTCGACTTCGACGACCTGCTCGCCCAGCGGGCGGTCTCCGCCGGGGCGAAGCTGCGCACCGGCGTGACCGTCGTCGGCCCGGTGCTGGACGCGGACGACCGGGTGATCGGCGTGACCGCCGAGGTCGGCCCGGACAAGGAGCCCGCCACCTTCCACGCCCCGCTGGTGGTCGCCGCGGACGGCGTCTCCGGTCGGTTCCCGCTCTCCCTCGGGCTGGCCAAGCGGGAGGACCGGCCGATCGGCGTGGCCGTCCGGCGCTACTACCGCTCGCCCGCGAAGCACGACGACAACTACCTGGAGTCGTGGCTGGAGCTGCGCGGCAAGGGCAGCGACACGCTGCTGCCGGGCTACGGCTGGATCTTCGGGCTCGGCGACGGGCGGGTGAACGCCGGCCTCGGCATCCTCAACTCGTCGTCGGCGTTCGGCAAGACCAACTACCGGCGGCTGCTCACCGACTGGCTGGCCAACACCCCCGAGGACTGGGGGCTGACCGACGAGACCAACGCCGAGGGGCCGATCCTCGGCGCGGCGCTGCCGATGGGCTTCAACCGGGTCCCGCACTACACCCGCGGGGTGCTGCTGGTCGGCGACTCCGGCGGCATGGTCAACCCGTTCAACGGCGAGGGCATCGCGTACGCGATGGAGTCCGGCGAGCTGGCCGCGGAGGTCGCGGTCCAGGCGCTCGCCCGGCCGGCCGGCGCGGAGCGGGAGCGGGCCCTGATGGCGTACCCGCAGGAGCTGAAGGCCCGCTTCGGCGGCTACTACCGGCTCGGCGGCGTCTTCGTGAAGCTGATCGGCCGTCCGGAGATCATGCGCATCGCCACCAAGCACGGCATGCCGCACCCGGCGCTGATGCGCTTCGTGCTCAAGCTGCTGGCCAACCTGACCGACCCCCGTGGTGGGGACGCGATGGACCGGGTCATCAACGCGATGACCAAGGTGGCGCCGGCCGTCTAGGACAACCGTGTCCCGGGGTCGGCGACGGCCCCGGGCGCGGACAGAGATCGACCCCCGCTGACGGACGTCACGAGGGACGTGAATAGTGTGATTTTCGCCAAGTAGCACGGGCAGGGGAAGGACGAGCAGGAGAAAAGATGTCGCTCTCGCCTTACGCACCGATCATCGGGCTGTTCGCCCTCGCCGCGGGGTTCTCGCTGTTCTCCGTGGCCGCCGCCCGCTTCGCCGGTCCCCGGCGCTTCAACAAGGCCAAGCTCGAGGCGTACGAGTGCGGCATCGAGCCGAGCCCGCAGCCCGTGGGCGGCGGCCGGTTCCCGGTCAAGTTCTACCTGACGGCGATGCTCTTCATCGTCTTCGACATCGAGATCATCTTCCTCTACCCCTGGGCCGTCTCCTTCGACGCCCTGCCGATCTTCGGCTTCGTGGAGATGGTCATGTTCATCGTCGCGGTCTTCGTCGCATACGCCTACGTCTGGCGGCGCGGCGGCCTGGACTGGGACTGAGGGAGGTACGTCAGATGGGCATCGAGGAGAAGCTCCCGGCCGGCGTCCTGCTCACCTCCGTGGAGAAGCTGGTCAACTGGTCGCGGAAGTCGTCCGTCTGGGGCGCCACCTTCGGCCTGGCCTGCTGTGCCATCGAGATGATGGCCGCCGGTGGTCCGCACTACGACATGGGCCGCTGGGGCATGGAGGTGTTCCGGGCCTCGCCGCGACAGGCGGACCTGATGATCGTGGCCGGCCGGGTGAGCCAGAAGATGGCCCCGGTCCTGCGCCAGATCTACGACCAGATGGCCGAGCCCCGCTGGGTCATCTCGATGGGGGTCTGCGCCAGCAGCGGCGGCATGTTCAACAACTACGCCATCGTGCAGGGCGTCGACCACGTCGTGCCGGTGGACATGTACCTTCCCGGCTGCCCGCCCCGGCCCGAGATGCTCATCGACGCGGTGCTCAAGCTCCGCGAGAAGATCATGTACGAGCCGCTGGGCCCGAACGGCCGCAAGATGCTGGAGGCCCGCAAGGAGCGCGGTGACGTGCCCGTCGTGCCCTACGGCTCGATGCCGTCGTCGTACCGCAACGACAAGGCCCGGCGTGCCGAGTGGACGAAGGCCGTCCGCGAGGGGCGCGAGGAGCAGCTGCGGATCGAGAACTGGATGAAGGCCCAGAACCACCTCCACACCCAGCAGGGACCGAAATGACCGCGCCCAACGACAGGCAGAACGACGGCGGGGTGCCGGTACCGGTGACCCCGGCCGGTGCCAGCAGCGCCGCCCCCGCGGAGTACCCGCCGTCCAGCCCGGCTGGCCGGGGCATGTTCGGCAACCAGGGCAGCGGCGACGTCTCCGGCTTCGGCGGCCTGGTCCGCCAGCGCACCCCGATCGAGGAGGCCCCCCGGCCGTACGGGAGCTACTTCGACGAGGTCCGGGACGCGCTGGAGGAGGCGTACCCGGCCTTCGGCGACGCGATCGAGAAGGTCGTGGTCGACCGGGGCGAGCTGACCCTGCACGTGCGTCCGGAGCGGATCGCCGAGGTCTGCCAGGTGATGCGGGACGACCTGGCGCTCCGCTTCGAGCTCTGCTCCTCGGTGTCCGGCGTGGACTACCTGGGCGCGGACGGCCGCCGGCTGCACGTGGTCTACCAGCTCACCTCGATGACCTACCGGCGTCGGGTCCGGCTGGAGGCCGCGGTCTCCACCGAGGACCCGCACCTGCCGAGCGTCACCGCCGTCTACCCGACCGCCGACTGGCAGGAGCGGGAGGCGTACGACATGTTCGGCGTCGTCTTCGACGGCCACCCCAACCTGACCCGGATCCTGATGCCGGACGACTGGGAGGGGCACCCGCAGCGCAAGGACTACCCGCTCGGCGGCATCCCCGTCGAGTACAAGGGTGCGGAGATTCCCCCGCCGGACCGCCGGAGGTCTTACCAGTGACCACCTCGAACTACGCGACCGAGCGCGAGACGACCGAGGGCAAGGTCTTCACCGTCACCGGTGGGGACTGGGACCAGGTCGTCTCCGGCACGGACCCGATCAACGACGAGCGGATCGTCGTCAACATGGGTCCGCAGCACCCGTCCACGCACGGCGTGCTCCGGCTGATCCTGGAGCTGGAGGGCGAGACGGTCCGGGAGGCCCGCTCCGTCGTCGGCTACCTGCACACCGGCATCGAGAAGAACCTCGAATACCGCAACTGGGTCCAGGGCTCGACCTTCGTGACCCGGATGGACTACCTCTCCCCGCTGTTCAACGAGACGGCGTACGCGCTCGCGGTGGAGAAGCTGCTCGGCATCACCGACGAGGTGACCGAGCGGGCCACCACCATCCGGGTGCTGATGATGGAGCTGAACCGGATCTCGTCGCACCTGGTCTGGCTGGCCACCACCGGCATGGAGCTCGGTGCGATCAACATGATGTTGTACGGCTTCCGCGAGCGGGAGTACATCCTCGACATCTTCGAGACCATCACCGGCCTGCGGATGAACCACGCGTACGTCCGGCCGGGCGGGGTGGCGCAGGACGTGCCGGAGGACGCGATCCGCAAGATCCGCGACTTCCTGGCGCTGATGCCGAAGAAGCTCAAGGAGTACGAGAACCTCCTCTCCGGACAGCCGATCTGGACCGAGCGGACCAAGAACGTGGCGGTGCTCGACGTGACCGCCTGCGTCTCGCTCGGGGTGACCGGCCCGGTGCTGCGTTCCGCCGGGCTCGGCTGGGACCTGCGCAAGACCATGCCGTACTGCGGTTACGAGACGTACGAGTTCGACGTGCCGACGCACACCGACGGCGACGTCTGGGGCCGTTACCTGGTCCGGCTGGCCGAGATCCGGGAGTCGCTGAAGCTGGTCGAGCAGGCCCTCGACCGGTTGAAGCCGGGCCCGGTGATGGTCGCCGACCGCAAGATCGCCTGGCCGGCGCAGCTCGCCATCGGCGTCGACGGCATGGGCAACTCGCTGGAGCACGTCGCCAAGATCATGGGTCAGTCGATGGAGTCGCTGATCCACCACTTCAAGCTCGTCACCGAGGGCTTCCGGGTCCCCCCAGGCCAGGTGTACGTGGCCGTCGAGTCGCCCCGCGGCGAGCTGGGCGTGCACGCGGTCTCCGACGGTGGCACCCGCCCCTACCGGGTGCACTACCGGGAGCCGAGCTTCGTCAACCTCCAGGCCCTGCCGGCGATGGCCGAGGGCGGCCTGATCGCCGACGTGATCGCCGGTGGCGCCTCGCTGGACCCCGTGATGGGTGGATGTGACCGATGACTTTCAGTGACACGACTCGGGAGCGGGCGCGGGAGATCGTCGCCCGGTACCCGGCGGACCGGTCCCGCTCGGCGCTGCTGCCGCTGCTGCACCTGGTCCAGTCCGAGGAGGGCTACGTCTCCCCGGCCGGCGTCGAGTTCTGTGCCGAGGTGCTCGGCCTGAACAAGGCCCAGGTCGGCGCGGTGGCGACCTTCTACACCATGTACAAGCGCAAGCCGACCGGCGACTACCTGGTCAGCGTCTGCACCAACACGATGTGCAACGTGCTGGGCGGGCAGGAGGTCTACGACACCCTCGCCGAGCACCTCGGCGTCGGGCACGACGAGACCACCGGCGACGGGAAGATCACCCTGGAGCACGCCGAGTGCCTGGCGGCGTGCGACTACGGCCCGGTGATGACCGTCAACTACGACTTCTTCGACGGCGTCGACCCGCAGGCCGCGGTCGGCGTGGTCGACGAGCTGCGGGCCGGTGGCCGGCCGATGCCGACCCGGGGCGCCCGGCTCTGCACGCTCAAGGAGATGGCCGTGCAGCTCGCCGGCTTCGCCGACGAGCGCGAGGGCGCGGTCGCCGACGGCGGGCCGGGCGAGCCGACCCTGCGGGGCCTGCGGTTGGCGGAGCAGTACGGCATCTCCGTACCCGGCTTCGACCCGAACACTCCGATCCGGAGCAAGGCGGAGGCGGACAAGGCCGCCGCCGAGGCGAAGGCGAAGGCGGAAGCCGCCAAGCCGGCCGCACCGGCCGCCGAACCGGCGAAGCCGGCGCAGCCGACCGGCAGCACCGCGCCGGACGTGAAGGCACCGGACGACAAGTCGCCGCAGGTGCGTACCGCCGAGACCCGGCAGCCGACCGCGGCGACCGCCGCGCCGGACGCCCCCGGCACCAAGGTCCCGACGGACACCACCGCGCCGGCACCGCGCGACGCGCAGGAGGCGCAGGCCGCCGGCGCGGCGGCCAACGCGCCGGCCGGCGACGGCAAGCCCGCCGGTGACGTGGCCGGTGCGCAGGAGCGCAACCTCAAGGAAGCGGCGACGGGCGCCAACGGCGCGAGCCCGACGGTCGCGAGCGAAACGGGGGGCCAGAAGTGACCACTCCTCGGCCGGAGACGCTGGCCAAGCTGACGCCGGTGCTGACCAAGCGCTGGCTGTCGCCGGACGCCTGGCGGATCGGCACCTACGAGCGGTTGGACGGCTACGCCGCCCTGCGCAAGGCGCTCAAGGCCCACCCGGACGACCTGATCCAGCTGATCAAGGACTCCGGGCTGCGCGGCCGCGGTGGCGCGGGCTTCCCGACCGGCCTGAAGTGGGGCTTCATCCCGCAGGGCGACGGCAAGCCGCACTACCTGGTGGTCAACGCCGACGAGGGCGAGCCGGGCACCTGCAAGGACCTGCCGCTGATGACGCACGACCCGCACTCGCTGGTCGAGGGCGTGATCATCGCGTCGTACGCGATCCGGGCCAACCGCGCCTACATCTACATCCGGGGCGAGGCGGTGCACGCCGCGCGGCGGCTGCGCAACGCGGTGGCCGAGGCGCAGGCCAAGGGCTACCTCGGCCGGAACATCATGGGCACCGGCTTCGACCTGGAGCTGGTGGTCCACTCCGGCGCCGGGGCGTACATCTGCGGTGAGGAGACCGCGCTGCTGGACTCGCTGGAGGGCTTCCGGGGTCAGCCCCGGCTCCGCCCGCCGTTCCCGGCGACCCACGGCCTGTACGCCAGCCCGACCGTGGTGAACAACGTCGGCACCATCGCCAGCGTGCCGTACATCGTGCTGGGAGGCGCCGACTGGTGGAAGACCATGGGCACCGAGAAGTCCTCCGGGCCGATGATCTATTCGCTCTCCGGGCGGATCGCCAACCCGGGCCAGTTCGAGTGCTCGATGGGCGTCACCCTGCGCGAGCTGATCGAGCTGGCCGGCGGGATGCAGCCCGGGCACGAGCTGCGGTTCTGGACGCCGGGCGGCTCGTCGACGCCGCTGCTCACCGCCGAGCACCTGGACGTGCCGCTGGACTTCGAGGGGGTGGCGGCGGCCGGCTCGATCCTGGGCACCACGGCCACCCAGATCTTCTCCGACCAGGACTGCCCGGTCTACGCGACCTACCGGTGGCTGGAGTTCTATCACCACGAGTCGTGCGGCAAGTGCACCCCGTGCCGCGAGGGCAACTACTGGATGGTCCGGGTCTACCGGCGGATCCTCGCCGGCCAGGGCACCCACGAGGACCTGGACACTCTGCTCGACACCTGCGACAACATCCTCGGCCGCGCGTTCTGCGGTCTGGGTGACGGTGCGACCAGCTCGGTGACCTCGTCGCTGAAGTACTTCAAGCAGGACTACCTCGACTACATCGAGGGACGTACCGCGCCGAAGCTGTCGGACAAGTCTCTGGTGGGAGCCCACTAATGACCGACGTCGCCAAGCAGACCGAGACCGTCACCCTCACCATCGACGGCGTCGAGGTCACCGCCCCCAAGGGCGCCCTGCTGATCCGGGTCGCCGAGCAGATCGGCACCGAGATCCCGCGGTTCTGCGACCACCCGCTGCTGGCCCCGGCCGGCGCCTGCCGGCAGTGCCTGGTGGAGGTGGAGGGCCAGCGCAAGCCGGTCGCCTCCTGCACCCAGACCGTCGCCGACGGCATGGTGGTCCGCACCCAGCTCACCTCTGGCGTCGCCAAGAAGGCGCAGGAGGGGATCATGGAGCTGCTGCTGGTGAACCACCCCCTCGACTGCCCGATGTGCGACAAGGGCGGCGAGTGCCCGCTGCAGAACCAGGCCATGTCCACCGGCCGGACGGACTCCCGCTTCCACGAGCACAAGCGGGAGTACGAGAAGCCGATGGAGATCAGCACCCAGGTGCTGCTCGACCGCGAGCGCTGCGTGCTCTGCCAGCGCTGCACCCGGTTCTCCGAGGAGATCGCCGGTGACAAGTTCATCGACCTGATGGGCCGGTCGTCCGCCGAGGAGATCAACATCTACCGGGACGACGCGTACGGCGCGGAGTCCGGGGACGACAGCGGTGACGTGCCGTTCAACTCGTACTTCTCCGGGAACACGGTGCAGATCTGCCCGGTGGGCGCGCTGACCGGCGCGCAGTACCGGTTCCGGGCCCGCCCGTTCGACCTGGTCTCCACCCCGAGCGTCTGCGAGCACTGCTCGGCCGGCTGCGCCCAGCGCACCGACTGGCGGCGGGGCAAGGTGCTGCGCCGGCTGGCCGGCGACGACCCGCAGGTCAACGAGGAGTGGAACTGCGACAAGGGCCGGTGGGGCTTCCAGTACACCCGCGCCTTCGACCGGCTCACCACCCCGCTGGTCCGCGACGAGCGGACCGGTGAGCTGCGCGAGGCGTCCTGGAGCGAGGCGCTGACCCGCGCCGCCGAGGGGCTGCGCGCGGCCCGCGACGGCGGGCAGGGCACGGCGGTGCTCACCGGCGGCCGGCTGACCGTCGAGGACGCCTACGCGTACGCGAAGTTCGCCCGGGTCGCGTTGAACACCAACGACATCGACTTCCGGGCCCGGCCGGTCTCCCGCGAGGAGGCCGACTTCCTGGCCAGCAGCGTCGCCGGGGTCACCGACGTCACCTACACGGACGTGGAGAACGCGCCCGCGGTGGTGCTGGTCGGCCTGGAGCCGGAGGAGGAGTGCCCGATCCTCTTCCTGCGGCTGCGCAAGGCGTACCTGAAGAAGAAGCTCACGGTGTACGCGATCGCGCCGTTCGCCACGCGCGGCCTGGAGAAGCTCGGGGCCAAGCTGGCCCGGGTGGTGCCGGGCGAGGAGGCCAGCGTGCTCGCCGAGCACGCCACGGTCGCCGAGGCGCTGAGCCAGCCGGGCGCGATCCTGCTCGTGGGCGAGCGGCTGGGCGCCGTGCCGGGCGGGCTCTCCGCCGCCGCGGACGTCGCCCGGCGTACGGGTGCCAAGCTGGCCTGGGTGCCGCGGCGTGCCGGTGACCGCGGTGCGGTCGACGCGGGCTGCCTGCCCAACCTGCTCCCCGGTGGCCGCCTGGTCACCGAGCCGGGTGCCCGGGCCGAGCTCGGCGAGGCGTGGGACATCGCCGCCGGGGTGATCCCGAGCCAGGCCGGCCGGGACACCGACGGCATCCTCGCCGCCGCCGCCGGTGGCCGGCTCGGCGCCCTGGTGGTGGCCGGGGTGGACCCGGCCGACCTGGCCGACCCGCGGCTGGCCGAGGAGGCCCTCGACGCGGTGCCGTTCCTGGTCAGCCTGGAACTGCGCAACAGCGCGGTGGCCCGCCGGGCGGACGTGGTCCTCCCGGTCGCCCCGGTCGCCGAGAAGGCCGGCAGCTTCCTGGACTGGGAGGGGCGGTTGCGTCCCTTCGAGGCGGTGCTGGAGACGACCGCGATGACCGACGGCCGGGTGCTGGACGCGCTCGCCGCCCAGCTCGACGTGCGACTCGGCACCGGTGACGTGATGAGCGTCCGCCGGGAGCTGGGCGCGCTGCCGCCGACCCGGGCCGACCGGCCGTCCGCCCCGTCGGTGGAGCCGGCGGCGGTGCCGCACCCCGGCGCCGGGGAGGCCGTGCTGGCCACCTGGCACCAGTTGATCGACCTGGGCAGCCTGACCGACGGCGACGAGCACCTCGCCGGCACCGCCCGTCCGCCGGTGGTCCGGCTGGGCAAGGGCACCGCCGAGGCGCTCGGCGTGGCCGACGGTGAGCCGGTGACGGTGGGCACCGACCGCGGTGCGGTCACCCTGCCGGCGGCGATCACCGAGATGCCGGACGGCGTCGTCTGGCTGCCGACCAACTCTCCCGGTTCGACCGTGCGGCGCAGCCTCGGCGCGACGTCCGGCACGGTCGTACGGATCTCCGTTCCCGCCCCCGCCTCGGCCGTTCCGGCCAGCCGGGTCGCGGCGGACGAGGCCGGCCGCCCGGGTCCGCTCCTCAATTCTGGGGGTGTTCAGTGAGTGCGAGGAGTGAACGAGCGCAGCGAGTGAGCCCCGCAGTCGCGAACGAAAGGTGCGCACAGTGAGTCCGGTGCTCCTCGCCGCGCAGGATCCGACGCTGGCCGATTTCGGCAAGGACCCGTGGTGGCTGGTCCTCGGCAAGATCGTCTTTGCCTTCGCGTTCGGCCTGCTCGCCACGCTGCTCGGCGTCTGGTTCGAGCGCCGGGTCGTCGGCTTCATGGCCGTCCGGCCCGGCCCCAACCAGGTCGGCCCGTTCGGCCTGCTGCAGACGCTCGCCGACGGTCTGAAGATGGCCTTCAAGGAGGACATCCTCCCGCGCGCCGCCGACAAGGTCGTCTACTTCTTCGCGCCGACCATCTCGGTGATCTGCGCGGTGACGGCGCTCTCGGTGGTGCCGTTCGGCCCGAAGGTGAGCATCTTCGGCCACTGGACGCCGCTCCAGGTCACCGACGTGCCGGTGGCGGTGCTGGTGCTGCTGGCCTGCTCCTCGATGGGCATCTACGGCATCGTGCTCGGCGGCTGGGCCTCCGGCTCGACCTACCCGCTGCTCGGCGGGCTGCGCTCCAGCGCCCAGATGATCTCGTACGAGGTCGCGATGGGGCTGAGCATCGTGGCGGTCTTCATGACCGCCGGCACGATGTCCACCAGCGGGATCGTCGCCGCCCAGGGGGACGCCACCCGGATCACCCTCTTCGGCACCCAGATCCCCGCCCCGGGCTGGTACGCGATCCTGCTGCTGCCCAGCTTCATCATCTTCTTCATCGCCACCGTCGGTGAGACCAACCGGGCACCGTTCGACCTGCCGGAGGCGGAGTCGGAGCTGGTCGCGGGCTTCATGACGGAATACAGCTCGCTCAAGTTCGCGCTCTTCATGCTCTCCGAGTACGTCTCGATGGTGACCATGTCCGCGGTCACCACGACGCTCTTCCTCGGTGGCTGGCGGGCACCCTGGCCGATCACCCTCTGGTCGGGCGCCAACTCGGGTTGGTGGCCGATGCTGTGGTTCTTCGGCAAGGTGCTGATCCTGGTCTTCGTCTTCGTCTGGCTGCGGGGCACCCTGCCCCGGCTCCGCTACGACCAGTTCATGCGCTTCGGCTGGAAGGTCCTGCTGCCGATCAACCTGGTCTGGATCCTCGTCCTGTCGGGTCTGCGCTCGATCGAGGACTGGCAGGCCCGGGACCGGCTGCTCGCCACCGCGGTCGGCGCGGGCGTGCTGCTGCTGGCCACGCTCTTCTGGCCGAGCCGCAAGAAGGAGCCGAAGCCGACGCCGCAGGAGCAGGCCAACAGCCGGCCGCACGGCAGCTTCCCGCTGCCCCCGATGGATCTTCAGGTACCACCGAGCCCGCGCACCAAGCGCGTGGTCGCCGAGCGGGAGCCGGCCAACATCGCCGCCGGCTCGGACTCCAGGGAGGTGTGACGTGGGCGCGATCACCGGAACGTTCAAGGGCTTCGGGGTCACCTTCTCGCACATGTTCAGGAAGGTCGTCACCACCGACTACCCGTTCAAGCCGCCGGTCTCGGCGCCGCGCTACCACGGGCGGCACATCCTGAACCGGCACCCGGACGGGCTGGAGAAGTGCATCGGCTGCGAGCTGTGCGCCTGGGCCTGCCCGGCGGACGCGATCTATGTCGAGGGTGGCGACAACACCGAGGAGCAGCGCTTCTCCCCGGGTGAGCGGTACGCCAGCGTCTACCAGATCAACTACGCCCGCTGCATCTTCTGCGGGCTCTGCATCGAGGCCTGCCCGACCCGTTCGCTCACCATGAGCAACGAGTACGAGCTGGCCCGGGACAACCGGCAGGACCTGATCTTCACCAAGGAGCAGCTGCTCGCGCCGCTGCTCGAAGGCATGGAGCAGCCGCCGCACCCGATGCGTCTGGGCGACAGCGAGAAGGACTACTACATCGGCTCGCTGACCAACCCGGGCACCTCGGCCGGCGCCGAGCACTCGGCCAACAACCCCGGCCGTTACCAGGTCGAGGAGCACCCCGGGGTGACCTTCCCGGGCGCCGAGCAGCAGGCCCAGCGGGCGGCGGCGGGCAAGGGAGAAGGCGCATGACCACGTCCACGGTGCTCGCCGAGGCGGCCCAGGTCTCCGGCGGCGAGGCGGTGACCTTCTGGATCCTGGCCCCGCTCGCGCTGATCGGCGCGATCGGCATGGTCTGGGCCCGCAACGCGGTGCACTCGGCGCTCTGGCTGGTGCTGACCATGCTCTGCCTGGGCGTCTTCTACGTCCTCCAGGCGGGCCCGTTCATCGGCATGGTGCAGATCATCGTCTACACCGGCGCGATCATGATGCTCTTCCTCTTCGTGCTGATGCTGGTCGGTCGGGACGCCTCGGACTCGCTGATCGAGACGCTGCGCGGCCAGCGGATCGCGGCGGTGGTGCTCGGGCTCGGCTTCGCCGGCCTGGTCGGCAGCGGCCTCTACCGGGCGCTGCACGGCGTCCGGGCCGTGGGGCTGGAGCAGGCCAACGCCGAGGGGAACGTCCAGGGCATCGCCCGGCTGCTCTTCACCAAGTACGTCTTCGCCTTCGAGCTGACCTCCGCGCTGCTGATCACGGCGGCCGTGGGCGCGATGGTGCTGGCGCACGTGGAGCGGCGCAAGGAGGACAAGATGGACCAGGTCGCCACCATGAAGGCCCGGTTCCGCCCCGGCAACTACCCCGGTCCGAAGCCCGGCCCGGGCGTCTTCGCCACCTCCTCCTCCGTGGCCACCCCGGCCCGCCTGCCCGACGGCCGGCTGACCGACCGCAGCACGCCGGACATCCTGCCGGTCCGTGAGCTGACCGCCGAGGAGACCTCGTTGAAGGGGACCGAGAACAAGTGACCCCCGACTACTACCTGATCCTCGCCGCGGTGCTGTTCACCATCGGCGCCGTCGGCGTGCTGATCCGGCGGAACGCGATCGTGCTCTTCATGTGCGTCGAGCTGATGCTCAACGCGGCCAACCTGACGCTGGTCACCTTCAGCCGGATCAACGGTGACCTCAACGGCCAGATCATGGCGTTCTTCGTGATGGTGGTGGCCGCGGCCGAGGTCGTGGTCGGGCTCGCGATCATCATGTCGATCTTCCGGACTCGGCGCTCCGCGAGCGTCGACGACGCCAACCTGCTGAAGTACTGAGGGGTCCACCGGTGGAAGAGTCTGTGGAATTCGCCCAGGCCAGCGGCCTGCTGGGCAGCGTCTGGCTGCTGGTGGCGATCCCGCTGGTCAGCGCGGCGATCCTGCTGCTGCTCGGCCGGCGGGCCGACCGCTGGGGGCACTGGTTGGGGGTGGCCGCCATCGGCGCCGCCTTCGTGCTCGGCCTGACCTACTTCTTCCAGCTGCGTGGCCTGGAGAACAAGTCGGTCGAGCAGAGCCTCTGGCAGTTCATCTCGGTCGGTGACTTCAAGGTGGACTTCGGCCTGCTCTTCGACCCGCTGGCCGCGGTCTTCGTCCTGCTGATCACCGGGGTGGGCTTCCTGATCCACCTCTACGCGGTGGAGTACATGGCGCACGACGAGGGCCGGCGGCGGTTCTTCGCGTACTTCAACCTCTTCGTCGCCGCGATGCTGCTGCTGGTGCTCGGCAACAACTACGTGATGCTCTACTTCGGCTGGGAGGGCGTCGGTCTGGCGTCGTACCTGCTGATCTCCTTCTGGTACGGGCGGCCCAGCGCGGCCACCGCCGGCAAGAAGGCGTTCCTGATGAACCGGGTCGGCGACGCCGGCCTGGCCATCGGCATCTTCGTCATGTTCGCCACCCTCGGCACCACCCAGTACGACGAGGTGTTCAACGGGATCGGCTCGGTCGGCGCGACCACGGTGCTGGTGCTCGGCCTGCTGCTGCTGCTCGGCGCGACCGGCAAGTCCGGCCAGTTCCCGCTCCAGGCGTGGCTGCCGGACGCGATGGAGGGCCCGACCCCGGTGTCGGCGCTCATCCACGCGGCCACCATGGTCACCGCGGGCGTCTACCTGATCGCCCGCTCCAACCCGATCTTCACGGCCAACGCGACGCTCCAGCTCGTGGTGGTCAGCGTCGGCGCGATCACCCTGCTGATGGGCTGCCTCATCGGCGCCGCCAAGGATGACATCAAGCGGGTGCTGGCCTGGTCGACGGTCAGCCAGATCGGCTACATGTTCCTCGGCGTCGGCCTCGGCGGCGCGGCGTACGCGCTGGCCATCGTGCACCTGCTGGCGCACGGCTTCTTCAAGGCCAACATGTTCCTCGGCGCCGGCTCGGTCATGCACGGCATGAACGACCAGGTGGACATCCGCCGCTTCGGCAACCTCTCGAAGTACATGAAGGTCACCTGGCTGACCTTCATGATGGGCTGGCTCGCCATCATCGGCATGTTCCCGTTCTCCGGCTTCTTCTCCAAGGAGCCGATCATCGTGGCCGCGTTCGAGCGGGAGGGCTGGACCGCCTGGCTCTTCGGCGGTGCGGCGTTGGTCGGCGCCGGGCTGACCGCGTTCTACATGACCCGGCTCTTCGTGCTCACCTTCCACGGGCCGAAGCGGTGGACCGAGGACATCGAGCACCCGCACGAGTCGCCGAAGCTGATGACCATCCCGCTGATCCTGCTGGCGATCGGCTCCGTCGGCGCCGGTTTCCTGCTCGCCACCTCGGTCCCGGACTGGCTCCAGGCCACCGCCGGGCTGGGCGGCCAGGAGGAGGGGCACGAGGCGGTCCTCGCGCACTGGCTGATCACCACGCTCTCGCTGCTGGTCACCGTGCTCGGCGCCGGGCTGGCCTGGTTCCTGTTCCGCAACGGCACGGCCACCGAGCCGCAGCCGGCGGGCGTACTGGTCACCGCCGCCCGCCGCAACCTCTACACCGACGCCGTCAACGAGGCGGTCTTCGAGAAGCCGGGCGTCTTCCTCACCCGGGCGCTGGTCTTCCTCGACAACCGGGGCGTCGACGGGCTGGTCAACGGCCTCGCCGCCGCGGTGGGCGGTGGCTCGGGCCGGCTCCGGCGGCTGCAGACCGGTTTCGTGCGGTCGTACGCGACCTCGATCCTGACCGGCGCGCTGCTCGTGGTGGCGGCGTTCCTGGCGGTGCAGGCGGGGTGGCTGGCGTGATCGACCTCTTCCCGGCCGCCCCCGCCGGCGGACCACGCAGTCACGACGGAGGTAAGGCCGAATAATGTCCAACTTCCCGTTCCTCTCGGTGCTGACCGTGGCACCGCTGGTCGGCGCGCTGGTGGTGGCCCTGCTGCCCCGCCGGTCGCCGGACCTGGCCAAGCTGGTGGCGTTCGGCTGGTCGCTGCTGGTGCTGGTGCTCTCGGTGATCATGTGGATCACGTTCCAGGCCAACGGTGACCGGTTCCAGTTCCGCGAGTCGTACGCCTGGATCCCGAACTGGGGCGTGAACTTCACCTTCGCGGCCGACGGCATCGCGCTGGTCATGCTGATGCTGATCGCGATCCTGGTGCCGCTGGTGATCCTGGCCTCCTGGCACGACGCCGAGTCGTCGAAGCGTTCGGTGCCGGCCTACTTCGCGCTGCTGCTCGTCCTCGAGTGCACGATGATCGGCGTCTTCGCCGCCGCCGACGTCTTCCTGTTCTATGTGTTCTTCGAGGTCATGCTGGTGCCGATGTACTTCCTGATCGGCAGCTACGGCGGCCACCAGCGGCAGTACGCGGCGGTGAAGTTCTTCCTCTACTCGCTGGTCGGCGGTCTGTTCATGCTGGCCGCGGTGATCGGCCTCTGGGTGGTCGGCGGGAAGACCTTCGACTGGCAGGCGCTGAGCCAGGCGGACATCTCCACCGGCACCGCCCGCTGGCTCTTCCTCGGCTTCTTCCTCGCCTTCGCGATCAAGGCGCCGTTCTTCCCGTTCCACACCTGGCTGCCGGACGCCGGTGGCGCGGCCCCGGCGGGCGCGGCGGCGCTGCTGGTCGGCGTCCTCGACAAGGTCGGCACCTTCGGCATCCTGCGCTACTGCCTGCCGCTCTTCCCGGAGGCGTCCCGGTGGTTCGCGCCGTGGGCGCTCGCGCTGGGCCTGATCGGCATCATCTACGCGGCGCTGCTGGCGGTCGGCCAGAACGACCTGAAGCGGCTGGTGTCGTACACCTCGATCGCGCACTTCGGTTTCATCGGGGTCGGCATCTTCGCCTTCACCACCCAGGCCGGCACCGGCGCGGTGCTCTACATGCTCAACCACGGGCTCGCCACCGGCCTGCTCTTCCTGGTGGTGGGCATGCTGATCGCGCGGCGCGGCTCGTCGCTGATCAGCGACTTCGGCGGCGCGGGCAGGCTCGTCCCGCTGCTGGCCGGGGTGCTCTTCTTCGCCGGTCTGGCCTCGTTGGCGCTGCCCGGCACCGCGCCGTTCGTCTCCGAGTTCCTGGTGCTGATCGGCACGTTCACCACCAACAAGCCGGTCGCGGTGATCGCCACGCTCGGCATCATCCTGGCCGCCGCGTACGTGCTCTGGATGATCCAGCGCACCACCCAGGGCACGCTGAACCCGGCGCTCACCGAGGTCCAGGGCATGCGCCGGGACCTCAGCCTGCGCGAGAAGATCGTGGTCGCCCCGCTGATCGCGCTGATCGTGCTGCTCGGCTTCTATCCCAAGCCGGTCACGGATGTCATCAACCCCGCCGTGAAGGCGACCATGCAGGACGTCGGTCGCACCGACCCGGCGCCCACGGTCGGCAGCGTCCAGGAGGCCGCGAAGTGAGTGAACTGAAGCTGCCGTCGATCGACTACGCGGCGCTCGCTCCGATCCTGATCATGTTGGGCGCCGCCCTGGTGGGCGTGCTCGTCGAGGCGTTCGTGCCGCGACGCCTGCGCAACACCGTGCAGCTGCTGCTCGCCCTGGCGGCGGTGCTCGGCGCCCTCACCATGGTGATCCTCAACGCCGACGACCGGCTGCTCACCGCCGGCCAGGCGATCGCGGTGGACGGGCCGACGCTCTTCCTCCAGGGCGCGATCCTCATCCTCGCCGCGATGGCGCTGCTGCTGATGGGGGAGCGCGCGGTGGAGCGGGGCGGGGTCTTCGTGGCCCACGCCGCCGTCACCGCCGAGTCGGCCGACGACCGTCGGCAGGCCGAGGGGGCCGGCGGCACCACCGAGGTGTACCCGCTGACCACCTTCGCGATCGGCGGCATGCTGATCTTCGTGGCGGCGAACGACCTGCTGACCATGTTCATCGCGCTCGAGGTCTTCTCGCTGCCGCTCTACCTGCTCTGCGCGCTGGCCCGTCGCCGGCGGCTGCTGAGCCAGGAGGCGGCGATGAAGTACTTCCTGCTCGGCGCGTACTCGTCGGCGTTCTTCCTGTTCGGCGTGGCGCTGATCTACGGCTTCACCTCGGGCATCCCGGGTCGGCCGGCGGGCGTCGACTTCGCCACCGTGCACGCCGCGGTGGACGAGTCCCCGGCCAGCCAGGTGCTGCTCTTCGCCGGCATGGCGCTGCTCGCCATCGGGCTGCTCTTCAAGGCCGCCGCCGCGCCGTTCCACGTCTGGACGCCGGACGTCTACCAGGGTGCCCCGACCGCGGTCACCGGCTTCATGGCCTCCTGCACCAAGGTGGCCGCCTTCGGCGCCCTGCTGCGGGTCTTCCACGTGGCCTTCTCGGGGGCCGCCTGGGACTTCACCCCGGTGCTCGGCGTGGTGGCGGTGCTGACCATGCTGGTCGGCGCGGTGCTGGCGGTCACCCAGACCGACATCAAGCGGCTGCTGGCCTACTCGTCGATCGCGAACGCCGGCTACCTTCTGGTCGGCGTGCTGGCCCCCAGCAAGGACGGGCTCGCCGGCACGATGTTCTATCTGGTCGCGTACGGCTTCTCGGTGCTCGCCGCGTTCGCGGTGGTGACGCTGGTGCGGGACGCCGACGGGGAGGCCACCCACCTGTCCCGTTGGGCGGGTCTGGGCCGGCGGTCGCCGTTCTTCGCCGCGATCTTCACCTTCATCCTGCTGGCCTTCGCCGGTATCCCGCTGACCAGCGGCTTCACCAGCAAGTTCGCCGTCTTCGCCCCCGCGCTGGCCGCGCACCAGGCGTGGCTGGTGATCGCCGGTGTGCTGACCAGCATGGTGCTGGCCTTCCCCTACCTGCGGGTCGTGGTGATGATGTGGCTCTCCGAGCCGGGCGACGCCACCCCGACGGTCACCGTGCCGGGCGCGCTCACCTCGGCGGCCCTGGTGATCGGTGTGCTGGCCACCGTGGCCCTGGGCGTGGTGCCGGGGCCGCTGCTCGACCTGGCCAACGGTGCCGCCGAATTCGTGCGATGACCGAGGTCGTTCCACCGGGGGCCGGTACGCCGTGGCGTACCGGCCCCCGGTCCGTATCCCTCCGCCGGGCAGGTCGAACGGGTGTGGCATGGTTGGAGACGTGGTGATTCCGGCTGGCGAGCGTTCAGGTGCTTCCGGCTCCGGCGGCCGTCGGGGCACGGAGGGCACGGGTCAGTTCAGCACGCTCGGCCTTCATCTCGCCGACCCTCGTGTCGAGGCGTCGGTGCTGAGCCTGCTCGACTCCGTCGAGGGTGAGCTGCGGGCCAACGTGGCCAGCGCCGACCCGCTGGTGAGCGAGGCGGCCCGGCACCTGGTCGAGGCCGGCGGCAAGCGGTTCCGGCCGCTGCTGGTGGCGTTGGGGGCGCAGTTCGGTGATCCGACCTCCCCGGGGGTCGTACCGGCGGCGGTGGTGATGGAACTCACCCATCTGGCGACGCTGTACCACGACGACGTGATGGACGAGGCGGCCGTGCGTCGGGGTGCGCCGAGCGCCAACTCGCGCTGGACGAACTCGGTGGCCATCCTGGTCGGCGACTTCCTCTTCGCCCGCGCCGCCGACATCTCCGCCGACCTCGGCACCGAGGCGGTACGCCTCCAGGCGCGCACCTTCGCCCGGCTGGTGCACGGTCAGATCGCCGAGACGGTCGGCCCGCGCGGCGGCGAGGACCCGGTCGCGCACTATCTGCACGTGATCGCCGAG
Source organism: Micromonospora sp. CCTCC AA 2012012 (assembly GCF_040499845.1). NCBI lineage: Bacteria > Bacillati > Actinomycetota > Actinomycetes > Micromonosporales > Micromonosporaceae > Micromonospora > Micromonospora mangrovi. The sequence continues at coordinate 4,947,836 of NZ_CP159342.1, read as the reverse complement.
AAGACCGGTTCGCTGATCGCCACCTCGGCCCGCTTCGGCGGCCTGTTCAGTGGTGCCTCGCCGGAGCACATCGAGGCGCTGGCCGGCTACGGCGAGACGATCGGGGTGGCCTTCCAGCTCTCCGACGACCTGCTCGACATCGCCTCCGAGTCGACGCAGTCGGGCAAGACGCCCGGCACCGACCTGCGGGAGGGCGTACCGACCCTCCCGGTGCTCTACGCGCTCGCCTCCGACGACGCGGACGCCGCCGGCGTGCGGCTGCGGGAGATCCTCTCCACCGGCCCGCTGGTCGACGACGCCCTGCACGCCGAGGCGCTGGGCCTGCTGCGCGAGTCCCCGGCGCTCAAGCGCGCCCGCGAGACCGTCCGCAGCTACGCCGAGGACGCCCGCACCCGGCTCGCCCCGCTCCCGCAGGGCCCGTCCCGCCGCGCCCTCGAATCCCTCTGCGACTACATCGCCGACCGCACCAGCTGACCCTCCGCACCCATCCCCGCCCCGAGCACCCCTTCTTGTCGATCAAGAGGTTTGCGTCGACGCGGGCCCGTTCCCTGACGCAAACCTCTTGATCAACGCGCCGTGCGGCGGGATCGCGCCGGTCGCGCCGTGCGGCGGGATCGCGCCGAGGGAGGCGGGATCAGGGCCGGGCGGGGTGCGCCAGGAGGCGGCTGCCGGTGAGCATGAGGAGGGCGGCCACGAGCATGGCGGCGGCTGCGGTGATCCACATGGTGGGGTAGCCGAGGGTGTCGGCCAGGGCGCCCAAGGCGAGGGGGCCGAGGCAGCCGCCCGCGTACACGCCGGTCTGGGTGATCGAGGTGGCGGCGGCCGGAGCCTGCGGGTGGAGCCGGACCACCGCGAAGTTCATCAGCCCGGGCCAGGCCCAGCCGAGGCCGAAGCCGAGCACCACGCCGGCCACCAGCGGCACCGGGCCGGCCACCGCGAGCAGGGCCAGCCCGCCGGCCCCGACCACGAGCATGCCGGCGATCAGCGCCACGTGCCCGCTGTCCCGCCGGTCGGCGAGCCAGCCGGCACCGACCCGGGCCACCACGCAGACCGCGCTGCCCAGGGTGAGGGTGAGACCGGCCAGCGCCGGGGATAGGCCACGGGTCGCGGAGGAGTCCACCACGAAGGTGCCCAGCGCGTTCGCGGCGGCCGCCGCCAGGGTGGCGGCCAGCCCGACCACCACCAGGGCCGCCGTCGCGCGCCCGCCCCGCCGGCCGGTCGGCCGCCGCGCCCCCTCCCGCTCCTGCCGGGGTACGGCGGGCAGCGCGGCCAGCGCCGCCCCGGCGGCGGCGACGAACGCCCAGCGCCAGCCGGCGGTCAACGCGACCGTCGGGACCGCCACGCCGGCCAGCAGGGTAGAGATCGGGACGGCGGCCTGCTTCACCCCGAACGAGAGCCCCTGCCGGTGCGTTGGCACGTGCCGGGCCAGCGCCTCGTTGCTGGCGAGCTGACCGAGCGCGTTCGCGGCGGCGCCGAGCCCCAGCAGCCCGACCAGCACCGGGTACGACCGGGCCAGCCCCGCCACGGCCAGCAGCGAGCCGGCGGAGAGCAGGATGCCGGCCCGGGCCACCACCGCGCTGCCGTAGCGCTCCACGAGCGCGCCGGAGGGGACCGAGGCGAGGGCGCTGATCCCGAAGTAGACCGAGACGGCCAGGCCCAGCCCGGCGGGGGAGAAGCTCAGGTCGTGACCCATCTGCACGGCGAGCCCGCCGACCAGGAAGACGGGGAGCACGCAGGCGATGGTGGTGGCGATGGCACCCGCGCTGACCCGGCCGGTGCGCGGGGCGGCGGGCGGCGAGGGGCGTGTCGAGATCTCGGTCATCGTCAGAAAACCTACGCCGCACACGTTTTCGCAGCGCATCGTGTCTGTCGATGCACAGAGTGTGCCCGGTGATCTGGCATCCTCGATCCGAACAGGCATTTCGCACTCGGCCTGTTTTTCATATGGTGTAAGTCCCCGGCGGCGGAGGTGGTTGTGCGCGACCCCTTGGCGGAACCTTCGGACCTCATCCGAAGTGTCTCCCGCGCGCTTCGAGTGCTCGAGTCGGTCGGCCGCGCGCCGAAGGGCCTGACCGTCAAGCAGATCGCCCGCCGCTGCGAGCTGACCGTGGCCACCACCTACCACCTGGTGCGCACCCTGGCGTACGAGGGCTACGTGATCCGCCGGGAGGACGGCACCTACATCGTCGGGCTGGAGGTGGCCGACCGGTACCGGGAGCTGGTGACCGCCTTCCGGGGGCCGCCCGCCGTCGGTGAGTGCCTGCGCCGGGCCGCCGCCGACACCGGCTACAGCCACTACCTGGGCCGCTTCGTCGGCGGTCAGGTCGCCATCACCGGGGTCGCCGAGGGGCCGCGCTCGCCCTACCTGGAGGACCTCGTGCCGGGCTTCGACGAGGGGGCGCACGCCACCGCCCTCGGCAAGAGCCTGCTCGCCACCCTCACCTCCGAGCAGCGCTTCCGCTACCTGCGGGAATACGGCATGCGTCCGTTCACCGGCGCCACCCTCACCAGCACCGAGGCGTTCGAGGCCGACCTGGCCGCCGGGGACCGCCGCGGCATGCAGCTGGAGCTGGGGCAGTTCCGCCAGGGCGTGGCCTGCGCCGCCGTGCTGGTCACCCCGGACAAGGACATGGAGCGGCGGGTCGTGCTGGCCTGCGCGCTGCCGGCCAGCGAGATGATGACCTCCGCCCGGGTGGTCCGGGCCAAGCTGCTCACCGTGGCGCGCACCGTCGCCGACGGCATCGCCGCCGACGCCTGACGCTCCACCGCGTCGGCAGCACTCGCGCGTACGCGCTGAACCGATCGGGGTCACCGCACGTATTCACGGGCGAACGCACCGCCGGGCTCACCGTCCACGCGAGGAGACCGCCATCAGCGACCACGACGCCCAACTGCTGCGCGCGCTGCACGACGAGCATGCCGACGCGCTCTTCGCGCACGCCCTGCGCCTGGTCAACGGCGACCGTACGCGGGCCGAGGACCTGGTGCAGGAGACGCTGCTGCGGGCCTGGCGGCACCCGGAGTCGCTGGACCCGCGGCGCGGCTCGGTCCGGGCGTGGCTCTTCACCACCGCCCGGAACCTGGCGATCGACGCCTGGCGCCGCCGGTCCACCCGGGTCGGTGAGGTCTACACCGACGAGCTGCCCGAACCCCCCGAGACGGTCGACGAAGCGGAGCGCGCGGTGGAGGCGTGGACCGTTGCCGAGGCACTGAACCGGCTCAGCCCGACCCACCGGGAGGTGCTGGTCGAGTGCTTCTATCAGGGGCGGTCGGTGGCCGAGGCCGCCGCCCGGCTGGGCGTACCGCCGGGCACGGTCAAGTCGCGCACCCACTACGCGCTGCGCTCACTACGGTTGGTGCTGGCCGAGATGGGGGTGACCGGATGACCCGCTGCGAGTTCGCACACGACGACGGCGCGTACGTGCTGGGTGCCCTCGCCCCGGCCGACCGCGCCGCCTACGAGCGGCACCTGGCCGGCTGCCCGGCCTGCCGGGAGGCGGTGGCCGAGATCGCCGTCCTGCCCGGTCTGCTCGGCCGGCTCGACCCGGCCGGGCTGGAGCAGTTCCTGCCGTCCGCGTCGGAGACCTCCCGGATGCCCGCGCTGCTCGACGCCGCGCGGGAGCGCCGCCGCCGGGACCGCTCCCGGTCGCGCCGACGGTACGCGGTGACCACCCTCGCCGCGGCCGTGCTCGCCGTGCTGGTGGGCGTCGGGGTGACCCTGGTCCGGCCGGCCGCCCCGCCCCCGCCGAGCGTGCCGCTGGTGGCGATGCGCCCGGTCGACGAGGCCGTGCCGGTGCACGCCGAGCTGGGGCTGGCCGACACCGAGTGGGGCACCGAGGTGACCATGCGCTGCGGCTACGACCGGCGGGCCGGGCACCGCGAGGCGTACACCTTCCGGCTGGTGGCGCACGGCCCGGACGGCGCGACGGAGCAGGTCGGCTCCTGGCTGGCCGCCCCCGGCGACGACGTCCGCCTCACCGGCGCCACCCACTTCACCCGGGGCGAGCTGGTCCGCCTGGAACTGCTGCGCGGCGACGGCACCCCCGTCCTGGCCTACGACGTGCGCTGACCGCCGGCCTCCGCCGGCACCGGGGGTCGGGGCGCGCCGGCCGCCCGGGCCTCGGCGCGGCTCTGCCCGGCCTGGCGCAGTGCGTCGACGGTGAAGACGATCAGGGCGAGCCAGACCAGCGCGAACCCGGCGAGGCGGGCCGGCGGCATCGGCTCGTGGAAGATCAGCACTCCGCAGCCGAGCTGGAGGATCGGGGCGAGGTACTGCAGCATGCCGACCGCGGAGAGCGGCAGCCGGTTCGCCGCTCCGGCGAAGAGCAGCAGCGGGATGGCGGTGGCCGCGCCGGCCAGCACCAGCAGCGCGGTGTGCCCGGCCGACCCGTGCCCGAACGTCGAGTCGCCGCGGTGGACCAGCCAGCCGAGGTAGGCCAGCGCGGGGAGCGCCAGCACCGCCGACTCGACGAAGAGCCCCTCGGCGGCCGGCAGCCCGAGCCGCTTCTTCACCAGGCCGTACCCGGCGAAGCTGACCGCGAGGGTGAGCGCCAGCCAGGGCGGGCGACCGTAGTCGACGGTCAGCACCGCCACGGCGAGCGCGCCGACGCCGAGGGCCGCCCACTGCGCCGGGCGGAGCCGCTCGCGCAGCACGAAGACGCCGAGCAGCACCGAGACCAGCGGGTTGATGAAGTAGCCGAGGGCGGTCTCCACCACCCGGTCGGAGTTGACCCCGTAGATGTAGGTGCCCCAGTTGACCGCGATCAGCGCGGCGGCGACGACGATGCCGGCAAGCGTGCGGGGCCGGTGCAGCAGGGCCCGGAGGAAGCCGTAGTTGCGCAGCGCGGCGAGCAGCAGCGCCACGAAGGCCACCGACCAGACGACCCGGTGGGCGAGGATCTCCACCGGTCCGGCCGGGCGCAGCAGCTTGAAGTAGATCGGGAAGAAGCCCCAGAGCAGGTACGCGCCGAGCCCGTACAGGTAGCCGAGGCGGGTCTGGTTCACGCCTCCACCGTAAGGGGCGGATCGCCGGCCTGTTCCTTTCCGGTGACCCGGTTCACCCGGTGGTCCAGTTCCATGTAGCGGTCCGGCAGGATCGGCGTGAAGCCGATCTTCTCGTACACCCCGTGCGCGTCGGCGGTGGCCAGCACGATCCGGCGTACGCCGAACCCGGCGAGGTGGTCGCGGGCCGCGCCGGCCAGCCAGGTGCCCAGCCCCCGGCCCCGCTCGGCCCGGTCCACGTAGACGTCGCAGAGCCAGGCGAACGTCGCCCGGTCGGTCACCGCCCGGGCCACCGCCACCTGCCGGCCGTCACCGGGGCGGTAGACGCCGAAGCCGATCGAGCCGGCGAAGGCGCGCGCCACCGTCTCCCGGTCCCGCCCCAGCGCCCAGTACGCGTCGGTGGAGAGCCACCCGTGCACCAGGTCGAGGTCGAGGCGGTCGGGATCCGTGCTGAGCTGGTAGCCGTCGGGCCGGGTCAGGATGGACACCCCTGCGACGCTAGCCCCACCCCCGGGCACCCTCACCAGCCAATTCCCGCCCACTGGCCTGCGCCGGTGGACGGGAACCGGCGGCTGCCGGCGGCCTCAGTCGCGGTCGAGGACCGCGCCGAGGAGCCAGGTGACGATGCCGACGAAGAGCGCACCCAGCACCGCCGCCGGCCAGAAGCCGTCCACGTGGAACGGCAGCCCGGCCTGGTCGGCGATCCAGCTCGTGAGCAGGAAGAGCAGGCCGTTGACCACCAGCGCGATCAGACCGAGGGTCAGCAGGTAGAAGCCGCAGCCGACGGTCTTGATGATCGGCTGGAGCACCGCGTTGACCACGCCGAAGATCACCGCGACCAGCACCAGCGTGGTCACCGTTTCGGTCGCCGAGTCCGACTCCAGCGTGATGCCCGGGATGAGGAGCGTGGCCAGCCAGAAGGCCACCGCCGTGGAGCCCAGCCGGATCAGAAGACCCTTCAGAAAATCCATGGCCGGGATCGTGCCACGCTCGGGCCACCCGACGGAACCCGCTCAGCTCCGGACCGGGCGGCCCACGAGTTGCGACTCGATCGGCGTCGGGGAGAGCAGCGCCCAGCGCAGGGCGCGCCGGTTCACCACCGCCACCATGTCGTCCCGGATCCGGGTCAGCCACTCCGCCGAACCGCCCAGGCCGAGGGCGGCGCCGGCCAGCGCGGCCTCGGCCGCGTCCAACGGTTGCAGGATCGCCAGGTCGGCGCGGCCCAGCGCGTCCACGTCGGCCGGGGTCAGCTCGTCCCGGACCACCAGGGTGGACTGCCAGGCCGGCCCGGGTGCCGCCTCGGTCGGCGCCGGACCGGCGTCCAGGACCAGCAGCAGCGGCTGCAACGGGCCGCCGGGCACGCCACCCACCGGACGCCCGGGCGGGGTCACCGGGATCCCGCCGACCCCCCGGACGAAGCGTTCCCAGGCCCGGGGGCGGGTGGTCTGCACCACCGCCCGGGCACCGAGGGCCAGCGCGCGCAGCACGGTGAGCTGCGCGACGCGTACGCCGCCGACCACCATCACCCGGGTCTCCTCGGGGCGGAACAGCCGGACCGTGACCGCCCCGCCGTGCCGGTTCGCGCCCACCATCAGCCCTGCCTCGCCCAGCGGCAGCTCCAGCGCGTCCAACGCCTCCCCGCCGACCCGGGCACCGGGCCGGGCCACCGCCAGCGGCAGGGTGGCGGCCAGCCCGTCCAGCTGCTCGCCGTCGAGCCGCCGCAGCTCGCCGCCCGCGTCGGCGACCAGCCGCCGCGCCGACTGGGCGGCCATCGCCAGCTCCCCGGCGGTCCAGGCCGCCAGGCGTACGGTCAGCTCGGCCGGCACCGGACCGGGGCCGCCGTGCGGACCGAGCCCCAGCGAGACGGTGATCGCGGTGGCCGGCAGTGCGAGCAGCCGGGGCACCAGCCGCTGACCGGCCTCGGAGCGCGGGTCCGGCCAGCGGCGCAACCCGAAGCTCGTCTGCAGCAGCCCGCCGGTGCGCATCGTCTGCCACGACTCGCGGGTCGGCCCACCGGCGTCGTGGTGGGCCAGTTCCGCCAGTACGCGCAGCGCCGCCTGCTCGCCCAGCGGGCGGCCGGTCAGCGGGCCGAGTCGGCGGAGGACCCGCCGGACCGTGCCGGAGAGGGCGCGCCGCAGCTCCTCGTCCGACCAGCCGTCGAGCCGGAGCACCCGGACCGCGAGCACCGCCCACTCCCGCCCGGCGAGCCGCCCGTCGGTGAGCTGCCGGTACGACGTCCCCGCCGCGCCGGCCCCGACCGCCGGTACGGGCGCCGGTGAGCCGGAGAGCAGGAGCTGGAGCCGGACCGGTGGGCTCTCCGGCGTGGCCGGCGGGAGCAGCGCGAGCGGACCGGGCAGCATCCGCCGGCCGTCGCCGAGCAGGTCACCCGGGTCGCCGATCTCCAGCAGCGCGGTCATCCCGGTCGCGTCGTCCAGCACCGCGGCGGGACCGCCGGCCAGCTCGGCGGAGCGCACCTGCGCCCCCCGGTCGACCAGGTCGAGCAGAGCGGTCGGCCCGGCGGTCGGCGGCAGGGCCCGCCGCCGGGTCAGGTGCGCCAGCCCGACGACCGCCCACTCGAAGAGCCACCGTCCGCGCAGTCGGAGCCACGCACCGGGGAGCAGCACGAGGGCCAGCAGCAGCGCACCCGCGACCGCCGCGGGTCCGCGCCCGACGGCCGCCGCGAGCACCGCCACGGCGACCTGCGCGGCCACCACCTGACCGGTGCGGACACCGGCCCGTGACGTCCGTGTCCACTGTGGCGGCAGCGCCTGGCGGACGGCCGGCGTCGGCTGCGTGGTCGTGGTGGCCGTCACCGCACCTCCTCCGCCACCGCTCGTCGGGTGACGGTGACGTGGCTCATCGTAAGGGGTCCACCCGGGGCCGGTTGTCCACAGGGGAGACCCGGGGGGTAGCACATCAGGAACGGGACCGCTACCGTCAGCGACGAGTTCGCCGCGCGCCGCCGTCCCCCGGCCCCACCCTCCGGCATCGCGCGGCCGTCCACGGTGGCCGCCACACGGCCAGCCACGACCGAGGAGACGAGGTGACGTCCGGGTGTCCCAGACCCAGGCAGAAGCCGCGGTGATGCAGCAGACCGCCGCGAAGTTCGACCAGGTGGACCAGTCGTTGCAGACCATGCTGAGCGGCCTGATGGCCGAGCTGGAGGTGCTGCAACAGGCCTGGCGGGGTGCCGGTGGGCGCTCCTTCGAGCAGGTGAAGCAGCAGTGGGCGCAGGACCAGGCGGCGCTCCAGCGGGCCCTGCGCGAGACCGCCGCCGCGATCCGCACCGCCGGCCAGCAGTACGACGTCTCGGACACCGAGGCCGCCAGCCGCGTCGCCGGCACCAACCGCGGCATCCAGTTGCCGCTCTGATCACAGGGGAGAACCGATGGACCACGGTGTGCTGGTCGTCAACTTCGCCGCGCTGCACCAGGCCGGCGCGGACATCCAGAAGGCGCTGAACACCCTCGACAGCCAGCTGGGGCAGCTCGAACGCGATGCCGCGCCGCTGGTGGCGAGCTGGAACGGTGAGGCCCGGCAGGCGTACGAGCAGCGGCAGGCGCGCTGGCGCTCCGCCTCGCAGGACCTCCAGGCGATGCTGCGCGACATCAAGCTGGCGGTGGAGGACTCCGCCACCGACTACCTCGACACCGAGAAGAAGAACGTCGGCCTCTTCCAGTGAGGCCCGGGCGGGCGGCGGTGCCGGACGACCTCGTCCGCACCGCCGCCCGCGTCGTCCGGGTGCGCGGCCGGGCTCCGGAGCCGGTCAGGCGGGGCGCCACCGGCGGCGGCTGCCCCTCGGCAGCACCACGGCCAGCAGCACGGTGACCGTCGCGACCGCCCCGGTGACGCCCGCCACCAGCAGGGCCCGGTGTCGGGCCGTCGCCCGTCGGGCCTGCCGGGCCGCCACCGCCGGGTCGACCCGCTCCGCCGGCAGCACCGCCGCCCGAGCCGGACGCGCGCCCAGCCGGCCCGGCGTCTCGGTGACCGCCCGGTACGGGTTCAGCGCCCCCGCGCCGTACCCGCCGTCGGGGCCCGGGGCCGGATCGGTGCTGCCGACGATCCGCCGCGCCACCTCGGCGGCGGTCAACTCGGGGCGGTACTGCCGCAGCAGCGCCGCCGTGGCGGCCACGAAGGGCGCGGCATAGCTGGTCCCCTCCGCCCGGTGGTGACCCTGCTCCGGGGCGGCCATCAGCACGTCGGTGCCGGGGGCCACCAGGTCGACGTAGGGGCCGGTCTGCGAGAAGGGGGCCCGCACGCCGTCCGGCCCGATCGCGCCCACCCCGAGCACCCCGTCGTACGCCGCCGGAAAGGGGCGGGGGTCGCCGTTGTCGTGCAGGTTGCCCGCGGCGGCCACCACGACCACGTCCCGGCGTACCGCATAGGCGACCGCCGCCCGGACGGCCGGGTCGTCGGCGTAGAGCACCACCGACAGGTTCAGCACGTCGGCGTGGTGGTCCACCGCCCAGCGGATCGCCCGGGCGAAGTCGGCGGCCCCGACCGTACGCCCCGACTCCCGCCCGTCGACCACCTGCTGCTCGCTGACCCGTACCGGCAGGATGCGGGCGTCCGGGGCCAGCCCCCGGAAGGCGACGCCCGGGCGGGGCGAGGCGGCGATGATGCTCGCCACGCCGGTGCCGTGTCCGGCGCAGTCCCGGGTGCCGTCACCGCCGGGGTCGAGGAAGTCGGCGCCGTCGAGCACCCGGTCGGCGAGCTGGGGATGCCGGCGGTCCACCCCGGAGTCGACCACGGCGACCACCACGCCGGCTCCGGTGGCGAGCGGGGTGAGCCGGTCCGGGGCGTACCGTTGCTGCGGCCAGGGCTGGTCGGCGACCGGCCGGGCGGGGGCGGGCGGGTCGGCGCAGCCGGGGACGGCCCGGGCGGCTGCCGGCGCGGCCGGCAGGGCGGCGACGAGGAGCGCCGCCAGCGCGGTGAGGGCCGGGCGCGCGGTGGGCCGGGACATCGACGGCCTCCGTATCGTGTCGACTCCGGAACGCGATGTTAGCGCCTCGTCCGCGACGCGGTCGGCCGCCGACGGCCAAGCATTGTGATCTTGATACCACCTTGTAGGTTGTACGCGATGCCTATGGCCTGTTGGCGGGAGGAGAGGTGGCCGTGACCGAATGGGAGCCGGCCACCGAGGCCGAGGCGGAGATGCAGGACGCGCTGCGCGCCCAGAACCAGGAACTCTACTTCCGCATCCTGACCCGTACCGAGCTGTTGCTGCCGGTCTCGGCGGAGGCGCTCGCCGGGCGGGCCCCGATGGGCTGGGGGACCTGGACCACCGGCGGCCGTACGCACGTGCTCGCCTTCACCTCCGCCGCCGCGATGCGGGCCTGCCTCGGGGAGCACGCGGGCACCAGCCGACGCGCCGCGTACGCCGACCTGGCGGCCGACTGGCCGAACCACGAGTGGTGGTTGGCGGTCAACCCCGGCCTGCCGATCGAGGGCTACCTGCCGGCCTGGTTCGTCGCGCAGCTCTCCCGCGGCGACGTCCGGCTGCCCGGCCGCACCATGGGTGCCCGTGCCCGGCTGGAACGCGCGGAGAACGCCGCCCGCGCCCGGGCCGACGCCGCCGGCCAGGACGCACCCGTCTCGCCCGCGCCGCAGCCGGTCCCGGCGGCACCCCGCCGTCCCGCCACCACGCCCCCCGAACCGTCGACGGTGCCGATTCCCACGGTCCCCGCCGCACCCGTCCCGGCAGCCGCCCCCACCCCGCCGCCGGTGCCCGCCCCGGCCGTTCCGCCGCCCGTGGTGCCCGCCCCTGTGGTCCCGCCGCCCGTGGTGCCGGCCCCGTCGGTGCCGGCCGCGGCCGTCCCGGCCCCGCCGGTGCGTACCCCCGCCGGCCCGTCGCCGGTCCCCGGTGGCGCGGCGGGGCAGCCGACTTCGAACGGCGCGCCGGCCGGCGCGATGCCGCCTCCCGCCCGGGTGCCCCTGCGGCGGGCCACCGAGGAGGGCGGCCACCCGCCCGACGCCGCCGGTGCCCGCCCCGGACGGCCCACCCCGCCGCCGCGGTCGCCGCTGCGCGCCGAGCAGGGCGGGGAGAGCGTCAGCGGTTGGCTCGACGACCTCCGGGGTCGACCGGACGAGCCCGACCCCTTCGGGGCGGGCACCGCCGCCCGGCCCGGCGGGGAACCGGCCAACGGCCGCTCCGGCGAGCCGAGCGGGCGTTCCTTCTTCGAGCCGGCGTCCGGCCGCAGCCGCCGGATGTCGCCACTGGACAAGCCGCGCCGCGCCGGTGACCGGGCGGTCCCGCCGTCCCGCCTCGGCCAGGGCGGCCAGGCGTTCCCGCGTCGGCGCCCGCTGAGCGAGCCGGTGCGGGACGAGCCCACTCGGGCCTTCCGGTTCGACGCGCCCGAGGAGGCTGATCGGACGACGCCCCGTCCCGAGGCGCCGGGCGGGGAGCCGACCGTGGCGTTCCCGGCGGCGACGCCGACCGACGAGACCACCCAGGCGCTGCCCCGGCGTCGGCCGCCCTCGGCGGAGCCGGCCGAGCAGACCGTGCCGATCCCGCCCGCCCCCGCGTACGACCCGGTCGACGAGCCGGAGGAGCTGCCCACCTCGATCGCCGAACCGGTCTCCGGGCCGCCGGCGTCCCGACGGGGCTTCTCGCCGATCGTCATCGAGGGCACCGTCATCGAGTCCCGCGACCTCGACCTCGCCGGGCCGGTCAGCCCGGCCGCCGCCACGCCGTGGGCCGGACCCACCCCGGCGTCGGTCGTGGCGGACCCACCCGTCGCCCCCTCGCCCGGCACCTCCGCCGCCGCAGCAGCCGACCCGGTGCCACCCGTCGACACCGAGCCGCCCGCGGCGGGCCGGGCCGACGCGGAGATGCCCGTGGCCGACCGGGCCGGTGCGGTCGACGCCGAGTCGTCCGCGGCGGGCTGGGCCGGTGCCGAGGTGCCCGTGGCCGACCGGGCCGGTGCCGACGACGCCATGCCGGCGGCGACCGGGGTTGCGCCGTCGTTCCCGGCCGACGACAGCACCCTGCCGCTTGACGTGCCGGCGGAACAGCTCCGGCCCGACACCGTCGAGCCGGTGGACGAGCCGGTCACCGAGGCGGTCCCGGTGGGGCCCGCGACGGTCGACTTCCTGCCGGCCAACGAGGTCGAGGAGGACCTGCTCGGTGCGGCCGGGAGCGGCAGCACCGACACCTTCCTCTCCACCCTGCTGCTGGCCCGGGTGCTGCTGCCGGTCGCGCCGGACTCGCTGCCGGGCAGCCGGCCGGGGGAGCCGGGCTTCGTCTGGCACACCGAGGAGCTGGACGGCGAGACGTACGTGGTGGTCTACACGTCGCCCGAACGGCTCGCGGACCGGACCGACGGGGCGGTCGACACGGTGCTGGTGCGGTTCGTGCAGCTGATCCGGCGTTGGCCCGACGAGAACTGGTCGTTCGCCGTCAACCCGGGCACCCCGGTCGGCGCGAAGTACCCGGGCGAGCAGGTCGTCGGGCTGGCGAACTGGGCCGCCGAGGTGGGGCTGGGCGACGACGCGGAGAGCGAACCGGAGCAGCCCGCCGCCGAGCCGGTGAGCCGGCCCCGGCCCGCGCCGCCCGCCGTCGACCCGACCCGGCCGGTGACCATGCAGAAGGCGGTCGCCCCGAGTCAGCTCGCGTACTACCTGGAGCGCGGCTACGACCGGGTCTCCGGTTTCGTGCACCGGGCCAACGAGCTGGCCCACCTGAACAGCCCGGCCCAGCTCTACGACGCCCTCGGCCTGGGCCATCCCGACTCGCCCTTCACCCGGGACGCCGCCGAGATCTACGTGCTGCGCTGGCCGGCGCACCGCCCGAGCCTCTACCGCATCCCCTACGGCGGGCAGAGCGAGGCGGCGATGCGGGCCATGGAGGGCTGGGTCATCGAACGTCCGCCGTTCCGGGGCAACGGGTTCGCCCCGGGTGAGAGCAGCGACGTGGTGGCCGAGTTCAAGGTGGACAGCGCCCGGCTGCCGCACGGCGCGCAGCTGTGGCGGATCGGGTCGGACGGCAGCGAACGGGTGATCGCCATCCTGGACACCGACGCGCTGCTCTGGCGACAGGTCGGTGCGCCGTGATCCGGGACGGTTACGTGGCCCGCTGGCGGGGCCGGGAATACCTGGCCAGCCCCGACGGGGACGACGTGCGGCTCTATCAGCCGGAACCCGGTGAGGGCTTCGAGGAGGTCCGCCCCGGCCGGTACGTCCGGGTGCTGCCGCTGACCGAGGTCGACGACCTGGCGTACGTCCGGACCACCTGCACCTGGCAGGGCCAGCCGTTCATCGTGCTCGGCGAGCACGAGGGCTGGCTGCGGGTGGAGTACACCGGTGGTCGGTGGCCGGTGGCCCGGGCGATGGGGCTGGAGGTGTTCGACTTCGGCGTCTACCAGGGCTGGGCGCCGGCCGGCGAGGTGGCCGACCTGCGCGAGAAGCGGGTCTGACTCAGGACTTGGCCCAGCGCAGGATCTCGCCGAGCACCACTTCGGGCGCCTCCACGTGCGGGAAGTGGCCGACCCCGTCGAGCAGCCGCCACTCGTAGGGGGCGGTGACGTAGCGGCCGGAGCCCTGGGCGGTGCGCGGCAGGGACGCCCGGTCCAATGCGCCGTGCAGTTGGAGGGTCGGCGTGACCAGCGGCTTCTGCATGAGCTTGATGAACCGGTAGCCGTGCAGCCGGAGCACCGAGCGGAACGCCCACCGGTAGCCCTCCAGCGCGCAGAAGGCGGCCTGCGGGATCCGCATGGCGGCCCGGCAGCAGCGCGCGTACTCGGCGAAGTCGGGGCCGTCGACCCAGCGCGGCCCGCCCCAGCGGCGCAGCGTCTCCTCGACGGCCGCCGCGTCGTCGCGGGTCAGCACGTGCTCGTAGCGGGGGAGCTGGAACCGCAGGGCGGGGGTGGAGGCGGCGAACTGGCCGCGCGGGTCGGCGAAGATCGCCGCGCGCAGTCGCAGCGGGTGCGGCGCGCCGAGCACCACCAGCCGGCGGACCAGGGTGGGGTGGAACGACGCCGCCGTCCAGCCGATCAGGCCACCGGCCCCGGTGCCGACCACGGTCGCCGCGCGCTCGCCCAGCGCCCGGATCAGCCCGGCCACGTCGGCGGCGAGGGTGTAGCCGTCGTACCCCCGGGGCGGCTTGTCGCTGGCGCCGTAACCACGCAGGTCGACCGCGACCGCCCGGAAGCCCGCATCGGCGACCGCCGGCAGCAGCTCCCGCCAGGCCCACCAGTATTCGGGGAAGCCGTGCAGGAAGAGCACCATCGGGCCGGTGCCGGCCTCGACGACGTGGAACCGGCTGCCGTTCGCCCCGACGAACCGGTGCGTCCACGGTCCCTCGGTCAGGACGCAGGACTCGTCGACGGGTCCGCCTTGCTGCTCGGTCATGTGCCACAGCCTAGGACCCGGCCGACCGCTGTCCGTCCCGACGACCCGGACCGGTACGGAACCGGCGGTCGACGCCTCAGCCGACCGGCTCGATTTTCCGTAGCTCGACCCGGGTGCCCGGCCCGCAGTCCACGCCGCTGACGGGCGGTCCGATGGTGACCCGGACCCAGGTCCCGGTGCCCCAGGTGCCCATGTTCTCCCCGTGCAGCGCGTACTCCCGGCCGTCGTCGGTCACCAGGCCGTAGCAGGGTCCGGTGCCGCCCCGGGTGATCCGGCCGGCGAGCAGGTCCGAGCGGCGCACGTCGGTGGGGTTGTCGGGCGGTCCGGTGGGTCGCGGCAGCGTCGGCAGGTCGGTGGAGGAGAGGGGCGGAGGGGTACGCCCCGACGGCGCGACGGAGGCCGGACCGCCGGGAGAGGCCGACGGGCCTGCCGTGACCGGCCCGTCGGAGGCGGTCGGTCCGCCGGTGCCTCGGGACTGCTCGGCGCCCACGGTGTCTCCGTTCTCCGGCTGCGCGCAGCCGGTCAGGGTCAGGGCCAGCAGGGCGGCCAGGGTGACGTACGGCGGGATGGCGCGGGTGGCGGGCACCCAGGTCTGACGGTGCCGGCGACGCACCGGTTCCCGGTGCGCGGAAAGGGCGATGCCCGGGCAGGTGACCTGCCCGGGCATCGTCTGTTGCGGTGTTGCGCTGATCAGCGGATCAGGAGAAGCGGACCTTCATCGAGGTGCCGTCCTGCTCCAGAACCTTGATCTTGGTGCCGGTGGCCGGGAGCTTGACGCCGTGGTTCGGCAGCTCCGGGAACCAGTACTGCTTGGTGTCGTCGAACACCGGCTGCGCGGCCTGGCCGCGGATGTACTGCGGCACGCTGTTGATGTGCAGGGTGAACGAGTCGGCCTTCTTCAGGCTGAACGGCGCGTCGTAGACCTGGACGCGGGCCCGCCAGGGGTTGCCGGTCAGGTTGTAGATCGGCCGCGGGTGCGCGTCGATGATCATGTTCCGACCCTCGCCCGGGTGGGCGAACGTGTCGTTGTCGGCCCACCGGAGGTTCCAGTAGGAGATCAGCAGACCCGTCTGGTACGCGTAGTGGTCCACGTAGTCCGGCTTGGTGTTGGCGTAGCCGAAGTAGTACGGACCGGTCTTCAGGTACTGGTCGTACGAGACGTACGACCGGTTGCCCGCGATGTAGTAGTTGTCGAACTTGCGGGTGTAGGTCTCCGCCACGATGTCGAAGCCGTTGAGGGCCCAGTCGCCCGCGCCCGCCTCGGCACCGTCGCTGAGCAGGGTCTGCCCGTCGGCGGTGACGGTGATCGCGTCACCGTAGAAGCCACCAGCGGAGAAGCCACCGTCGGTCTGGTAGCGGAGCCGGAACTGCACGACCTTGCCGGCGACCGCGTCCATCGGGATGTTGACGTCGACCCACTGGTCGGCGCTGGAGCCGTCCAGGGCGTAGCGCCCGGGGGAGATCTCCTTGAGCGCCTTGCCGTTGGCCGTGCCGGGCAGCGAGACCCAGCTCTGGCCACCGTCGGTGGACGCCTCGAAGAAGAGGTAGTCGTAGTCCTCTTCGATGTTGTAGCGACCCTTCATCGACAGCGCGGCGGTGGTCTTCCCGGTGAGGTCGATCGTCCGCGTCATCGAGTTGTTCAGGTCGTCGTCGTTGCCCGAGAAGAACTGCTTCTCACCCTCGAACGGCTTGCCGTTCTGGAAGGTGTACTCCCGCTGCGGCAGCACCACCACGGCAGCCTGCGCCTTGGCGGAGTTGTACTCCTGCGGGCCCAGCTCCAGGGTGCGCTTCTGGCCGGCCTTGATGGTCTCGTAGTCGAGCCAGCCGAGCTGGAGCTTGTTCCAGGCGCCGAGGTCGCCGGCCCGGTTGCCGATGCTCTGGTCGCCCTTGGCGCCGAGCCGGCTCTGGGCCATCAGGGTCCAGTGCTCGTTGTTGTTGTCCCCGCCCGAGGTGACGTTGTAGTCGTCCGGCAGACCGAGGTCGTGGCCGTACTCGTGGACGAAGACGCTCCGGCCGCCGTTCTCCGGCTGGATGGTGTAGTCGCCGATCCAGACGCCGGTGTTGCCGATCTGGGTGCCGCCGGCCGGGAAGTTGGCCGGGCCGGTGTTGCCCTGGTCGGACGCGAACGCGTACCAGCGGTGGCTCCAGATGGCGTCCTCACCCTGCAGCGGGTCACCGTCGGCCTGGTCGCCGCCGGCGTGGACGATCTGGAAGTGGTCGATGTAGCCGTCCGGCTCGTTGAAGTTGCCGTCGCCGTCGTAGTCGTAGCGGTCCCACTGGTCCATCGACTTGACGTCGGCAGCGATCTGCTCGTCGGTGCGGCCCTGGGCCTTCTGGTCGGCGACCCACTGGTTCGCGGCGTCACGGACCAGCGCCCAGGTGTTGGTGCAGGTGGTCGAGGGGCAGGGGTAGCCGTTGGAACGGCCGTACCGGGCCTCGTTGTACTTGACCTTGACCCAGTTGGTGACCTCGCCGTTGACGCTGTAGCGACCCGAGGACTGCGCCTCGTAGTACTGCTTCAGCGACTCGTCGCCCTGACCGGTGCCGAAGTACAGCTTGCGGAAGTAGTCCGCGCTGTAGTTCGGCTGCCAGTTGGTGGAGTTGTCCACCGCGCGGTCGGGCTGCGGGATCTGGTTGTGCAGCGGACCGTCGAACCGGGTCGGGCCCGGGGTGGCCGGGTCGGTGTCCTGGTCCGGGTAGTTCGGGTGCCGCTCGTTGCCGAACTCGGTGAGGATGACGAAGATCTTGTCGGTGCGCTCACGGGAGAGCTCGACGTACTGATCCTTCGTCTGGGCAGCGGCGCTCGCCTTGGTGAGCCGGGCGCCGGCGTTCTCGGCCTGCTTCTTGCCGACCTTGACGACCGTGCTGCCGTTGATCTTCTGCGCCTTCGCCTTGCCCGAGAGGACCTCGCTCAGGCCCTCCTGGCGCAGCGCCCGCCGCTTGGTCTCGAGCGGGTTGGGCAGATCGTGATCAGTCTGCGCGGGCTCCGCAACCGACGGAGCGGCCGACGGCAGCTTGGGCGTCGGCGCCGCGCTGGCGGACGTGCCCGTCACCAGTCCCGTCGCCGTCAGCGAAAGCCCGAGCAGACCCACTGCGACTTTGCGCACGTGGTACCTCCGGTGTGAGGGAACCGGCCCTACGGGGGTACGGGCCGGTGAAGACGTCCCACGAGTGGGACCAAAGTGAACATAGACACTCCCGTGACTGGTGGGAAGACAGTCGCGTCGATTTGTTGCAACTTTTTGATGGGAACGCTTTTCAGCGTCACATCAGCCACTCGTGATGTCCGCGGTGAGCTGGGAGAACGCCCCATCGGTGGAATGCAGTGAAGACCTTCGATCACCCCGGAAAGCCGAAAGGGCCGATGGCGTTTCCGCCATCGGCCCTTCGACGTACTACCCGATCAGTTGGTGACCTTGACGACCATGTCGCTGGTCGGGGTGGTGCCCTGCTGGAGGATCTCGATCTTGGTGCCGGTACCGGCCACCTTCACCGAGTTCCACGGGTTGTTGCTGTTCCAGTACTTGTTGATCCCGTTGTCGGTGAACACCGGGGTCGGGTCGAGCTGAGGCACGGTGACCGCCACGCCGTTCTTGTGGAAGGTCTGCGCCGGCTTGGCGTACAGGCTGAACGTCGCGTCGTAGCCGTTGCGCCGGTTGCTGATCGTGCCCTGGTTGCCGACCTGGATCGCGCCGGAGCGGACGTCGACCGGCAGGTTCAGGCCGTAGCCCGGGTGCTGCGACGTGTTGTTGTCGCCGTACGCGTAGTTCACGTACCAGACCAGCAGGCCGGGCTGGTTCGCGAACCGCTCCACGAAGTCCGGCCGGGTGTTGCCCCAGCCGAAGTTGTACCCACCGGTCCGCAGGGTGTCGTCGTAGCCGACGTAGGTCCGGTTCTCCGCGATGTAGAAGCGGGGGTACGAGTCGCTGACCGAGCCACCCATCCGGGTGAAGCCCTTGGCCGTCCACGCGGCGTCCAGCGTCTCCGCGTCGTCCGAGAAGGCGACCGCGCCGTTCTTGGTCAGCGTGATGTTGTCCAGGAACGCGCCCGCCAGGTGCACGCCGCCGTCGGTGGCGTAGCGGTAGCGGAAGGTCACCGTCTTGCCGGCGTACGCCGACAGGTCGTAGGTCGAGTCGACCCAGGCGCCGCTGCTGGAGCCGGTGATGCCGTTCGCACCCGCCGGGACCAGGTTGTTCTTGACGTCGGCCCAGGTCGCGCCGCCGTCGGTCGACACCTCCGCGTAGAGGTAGTCGTAGTCGGTCTCGATGTCGTACATCAGCTTCGACGAGATCGACGCGGTGGTCGCGCCGGTCAGGTCGAGGGTGCGGGTGAGCGTGGTGTTCAGGTCGTCCGCGCTGCCGCCCCACCACTCGTACGACCCGCCGAACGGCGTGTTGTAGCTCGTGGTCTGGGTCTGGGCGGGCAGGTTGACCACGACAGCCTGGGCCTTCGGCCCGTCGCTGTCACCGGCCGGGCCGAGCGTCACCTTGGTGCCGCCCTTGCCGTACTCGACCGTGCTGTAGTTCAGCCAGCCCAGGTAGAGCTTCGACCACGGGTCCATGTAGCCCGGGGTCGAACCGATGTCGTCGGTGCCGTGGCTCAGCCACGAACCCGAGGACATCAGCGTCCAGAAGCCGGTGCCGTTGTCGCCACCGGCCGTGTCGTACAGGTCCGGCAGACCGAGGTCGTGGCCGTACTCGTGGGTGAAGACACCCAGGCCACCGTTCTCCGGCTCCGTGGTGTAGTCACGGATCCACATCCCGGTGTCGCCGATCTGCACACCACCGGCCAGGTTGCCGGCCGGTCCGGCCTTGCCCTCGAGGTTCGGGAACGCGGCCCACCGGTGCGACCAGATGGCGTCCTCGCCCTGGGCGCCCCCGCCGGCCTCCTCGCCCTCACCGGCGTGCACCGCCTGGAAGTGGTCGATGTAGCCGTCGGGCTCGTTGAAGTTGCCGTCGCCGTCGAAGTCGTACCGGTCCCAGACGTCGAACTGGGCCAGGTAGTCCTTGATCTGCTGCGGCGTCTTGCCGGCCTTGATCTGGGAGTCGTACCAGGACGTCGAGCTGTCCTTGACGAAGTTCCAGTAGCCGTCGGCCTCGGAGATGGCGTTGCTGCCGTACCGGGCCTCGTTGTAGGGGACGGTGACCCAGTCGCTGACGTCACCGTTGACGGTGTACCGACCACCGGACTGCTTGAGGTAGAAGTCCTTGAACGACTCGCCCGAACCGAAGAACATGTCCTGGTAGTGGGCCCGGTTGAAGTCGGACCGCCACAGGGTGCTGTTGTTGTCGGTGGCGCTGCCGTCCCAGTTGCGGTCCGGCTCCGGGATCTGGTTGACCACGGGGCCGGGGGTGCCGCCGGTACGGGGGTCGGTCTTGTCCCCGAAGTTGACCAGCATCGTGAAGATGGGGTCGGTCTTCGGGGCCTGCTGGTACTCGACGAACAGGTCGTCCTTGACCTGGATGACCTTCGAGCCGTTGCGCGTCTGGAGCTTGGCCTTGCCCTTGAGCAGGTCGGCGACCGCCTGCTTCTTGACCTCCCGCTGCTGATCCGCCTTCGGATCGGGCAGGTTGTCCTTGCCGTGCTTGGCCTTGTCGACACCGGGGGTGGGCTCCGCCGCCGTGGTGGCGGACGCCGGGGTCGTGACGACGCCGGCTGCCAGCAGCGCGGCCGCGGCCGAAGCCAGGCCCGCCGTGACTCGTCTCCTCAAAGGTCCTCCTCCTTTGTGGAACTGTTACATGACAGAGACAACCAGGGCCATCACTGTCATGTCATGCGTCACCCACAATGACAGAGGTTTCCATCGTTGTCATCGGTCAATCATCTGAGGCGTGGGGCATCTTTTCCTGACAAAAACGGACTAGATAGGACAGGAATTTGGCACCGACTCACATTACGTTTCGGCCACGATCACTCTTCGTAACCGTGATTATGAGGTCCCCTAAGGGGAGCGCCGACGGGTACGAAAATGTCACACCAAAAGTGCGCCGGAGGATGGGTGGCGTAAGAAACGGCGGGACCCGTCCGGAGCAGTGTGCTCCAGACGGGCCCCGCCGTGTGTCCCGTCGGTCCGACGGGCCTCAGCTCATGGCGACCCGCTCAGCTCACGGAGTGGCCGAGGTGACGTAGACCGTGGCGTACGAGTTGTCCTTGGCGGCCCGCTTGACGGTGATCGAGACGCCGTAACCCACGCCCTGGTCACCCGGGTTGCCGGTGCCCAGCACGATCGCCCCGCCGCCGAGGGTCGCCCCGTAGTACGCCGTCGCCGGCGTCCCGTCGGGGTTCACCACCCGGGTGGAGTACTTCGCGTTGCCCTTCGACGGGACGACCACCGAGGCGTCGTTGTCCCGGGCGTACGGCGCACCGTTGCGGATCTCGATGCCCGGGTACCAGCCCCTGGCGTCGGTGAACGCGGACACCGGCGCCTGGGCGGCGAAGTCGGTGCAGTACTCGCTGTAGAGCTCGTTCGCGGCCTCCAGGCACTCCTTGAAGGGGTACGTCGGGTTCAGCGAGAACGTCGCGTTCGACGACTGCGGCCGGCTGGGCAGGTTGTCCAGCACCGACGGGTCCTTGGCGGCCGCCACCCCCTGCCGCCGGTACGGGTCGAAGTGCGAGTCGACGATCAGCAGGCCACCCTTGGCGCCGTAGCTCGGCAGCGCCGTCATCTGCGCGGTGACGTGGTTGACCTCGCCCAGCACCGTGTCCCGGTACCAGACCAGCATGCCCGGGGCGTTGTACGAGATCCGGTCGACCTTCCACGCCTCGTGCGAGTAGATCGTGTCGTACGCGTACTTCAGGCCCCTGTCGAAGCCGTCGAAGTTGCGCCACTCGGCCAGGTAGTACTGCGCCTTGACCTGGGTGCCGGCGTCGACGTGCCAGCCGGCGCCGGTGGTGTCGGTGAACGTCCCGCCGGTCTGCGTCCAGCCGGCCGTGCCGCCCTCGACGTCGTCGCTCCAGGTGGTGGCGCCGCCGCCGGTGACCGAGAAGTCGTCGGCGAACCAGCCGCGCTCCACGAACGCCTCGTCGGTGGCGTAGCGCAGCCGCACCTGCACGGTCCGCCCCGCGTACGCCGACAGGTCGACGTAGTCGTGCCGCCAGCCGCCGCTGGTGCCGGTCAGGCCGTACTTCTTGTTGCCGTAGTCGACCATCCGGCCGTTCGGGTCGGCGTAGCCGTCGTTGGTGGTGACCAGCTTGCCGGTGGCGTCGTAGACCTTCTGCTCGGCCCAGGTCGCCCCGCCGTCGGTGGACACCTCGACGAAGCCGTAGTCCCAGTCGGCCTCGACGACGTAGTTGTTCCACATCCAGAACTTCGCGTCGGCCGCGTTCGGGACGGCCACCTGGCGGCTGAGCTTGACGTCGGCCCAGTTCTGGTCCGCCCCGCCGTACCACATCTTCGCGCCGCTGTGCGGCTGGGCGAGGGTGATCACCTTGTCCGGCAGGTTGACCTGGAGGCCGTCCCTGGTGCCGACCGGAGTGTTCGAGGTCTGCCCCAGCTGCACCGAGCGGGCGTCGTCACCGGGGTTGATCACCTGCGGCTCGGCCCAACCGAGCACCCACTTGTCCCAGATGCCCATGTGGGTGGGGAGCGCCTGGAAGATCTCGCCGCTGTGCGAACCCGACGCCATCAGGTCCCAGAAGTCGACGTCCGAGTCGGCGTTGCCCGAGGTGTCGTAGAGGTCCGGCAGACCCAGGTCGTGACCGAACTCGTGGGCGAACACGCCCACCCCGGCGTCCTCCGGCTGCACGATGTAGTTCGACACCTTCAGGTTGGTGCCGGGGATGGTGTAGCCGCCGGCCACCGTCGAGGAGTGCGCCCAGACCGAGTAGACGCCCACGTCGCCGCCGCCGCGGGACTTGCCCTGGTTGGCGTGCACCAGCACCAGGTGGTCGATCACGCCGTCCGGCTCGTTGACGTTGCCGTCACCGTCCCGGTCGCCCTGGTCCTCGATGTCGTAGTCGGCCCACGGGAAGTTCGGGTCCATCTTCGCCAGCGCGTCGATCGCGTCGGTGGCCAGGCGGCCGGCGCCCTGCGGGTTGTCCGGGTGCCCGTTCATCGACTGCTGCCGACCGGCGACCCAGTTGCCGTTCTCGTCCTTGAAGCAGCGGGACGCGGCGTACCAGCCCTCCGAGTGCGGCACGGTGATCCACGGGCTGGCCTGCCCGTCGACCGTGTACGCGCCCTTGGACATCTCCAGGTACATGTTGTGCATGGTCCGACCGGCCAGGCTGATGCCCGGCTTGCCGTCCGGCCCGGTCAGGTCCTTGCGGACCCGCTCGGTGATGCCGTCGGTCGTGTAGAGCATCTTGTCGAAGTGCTCCGGCGAGAAGTCCGGCACCCACATCGAGTTGTTGTCCTGGTGCGGCAGGGTCGCCGGATCCGGGATCGTGTTGTGTCGGGGTCCGTTCTGCACGGTGCCGAGGACACAGCTCCGGTCCTCGAAGACCGTCTTGGGGACCATCACGTTGGTGAAGTCGTCGTTGGCGTGGTCGTTGAACTCCACCAGCAGGGTCAGCAGCTTGGCCGTCTGGGTGCCCTTTGCCTGCTTGATCTGGCGCGGGCTCTGCCCGGTCCGGATCGCCTTGGCCTCCAGCTTCGCCAGCTGCCGGGCGGCCACCGGGTTGCCCCCGGCGAACTTGCGGTCGTAGGCGCGGGCCTCGTCCGCCGCCGAGGTGTAGACCCCGTCGGCGCCCCTGACCTCCTTGCCGGAGCTGTCCGGCTGCACCTCGGGCTCGGCGTAGTTGATGTAGTAGTCGTCCGCCCCGATGGCGGCCCGGGCCGGACCGGACGACTGGGCGGCCGCGCTGCCCGTCACGGTCAGTGACGCGGCCGCGAGGGCGATGGCGGGCAGCGCGACGAGTAGGCGTCGACGCGACCCGGACTGCGGAAATGTGTTCATGCCGCTCCGTTTCTCGGGCATGGGGAGAGGAGTCGGGCGATGCGCTTCATCGATGTGACGACCATCGAAGTGTCCCGACTTGCGTGAAACTAAATGAGAAAGAAGATGAACGACAGGGTTCGGCGGCGGGGGTGTCCGTTCAGCCGCTCCGGTCGCCCCGATCGACCGATGTGACGCCGGTTGCGCGCTCCGGGGCGTACCCGTCAGAAAACGACGGTGGGTGACGGCCCGTTCGGACCGTCACCCACCTGGGGGTACGTCTGCCGTCAGTCCTCGTCGGACTTTCCGCCGCCCATGCCGGAGGAGATCAGGTCCATCACCGAGGAGTCCTGGAGCGTGGTGACGTCACCCAGCGACCGGTTCTCCGCCACGTCCCGCAGCAGTCGGCGCATGATCTTGCCGGAGCGGGTCTTCGGCAGCTCCGGCACCAGCATGATCTGCCGGGGCTTGGCGATCGGGCCGAGCGTGCGGGCCACGTGGTTGCGCAGCTCGGCGATCAGCTTCTCGCCCGCCTCACCGGTGACGTCGGTGGTGCCGCGCGGGATGGCGAACGCGACGATCGCCTGCCCGGTGGTCGGGTCGGTCGCGCCCACCACCGCCGCCTCCGCCACCGACGGGTGGCTGACCAGCGCCGACTCGACCTCCGTGGTGGAGATGTTGTGCCCCGACACCAGCATCACGTCGTCGACCCGGCCGAGCAGCCAGATGTGCCCGTCGTCGTCCTTCTTCGCCCCGTCTCCGGCGAAGTACATCCCCTCGAACCGGGACCAGTACGTCTCGATGAAGCGGCTGTCGTCGCCCCAGATGGTGCGCAGCATCGACGGCCACGGCTCGCGCAGCACCAGGTAGCCACCGCCACCGTTCGGCACCGACTGGCCCTGGTCGTCCACCACGTCGGCGACCACCCCGGGCAGCGGGGTCATCGCCGAGCCGGGCTTGGTCTCGGTGACCCCCGGCAGCGGCGAGATCATGATCGCGCCGGTCTCGGTCTGCCACCAGGTGTCCACGATCGGCAGCGCACCCTTGCCGACGTGCTGCCTGTACCACATCCACGCCTCCGGGTTGATCGGCTCACCGACGCTGCCCAGCAGGCGCAGCGAGCTGAGGTCGAACCCGGCGGGGATCTCCTCGCCCCACTTCATCATGGTGCGGATCAGCGTCGGCGCGGTGTACAGGATGCTGACCTTGTACTTGTCGACGATCTCCCAGAACCGGCCCTTGTGCGGGGTGTCCGGGGTGCCCTCGTACATCACCTGGGTGGCGCCGTTGGAGAGCGGGCCGTACACGATGTAGGAGTGCCCGGTCACCCAGCCGATGTCGGCCGTGCACCAGTAGACGTCCGTCTCCGGCTTCAGGTCGAAGACCGCGTGCGTCGTCCAGGACGCCTGGGTCAGGTAGCCGCCGGTGGTGTGCAGGATGCCCTTCGGGCGGGCCGTCGTGCCGCTGGTGTAGAGGATGAAGAGCGGGTGCTCCGCGTCGAACGGCTGCGCGGTGTGCTCCGGCGCGGCCGTCTCCACCGTCTCGTGCCACCAGCGGTCCTTCGCCGACCAGGCGACCTCCTCACCGGTACGCCGGACCACCAGCACGTGCTCCACCGACGGACAGTTCGCCACCGCCTCGTCCACCGTCGGCTTCAACGCCGACGGCTTGCCCCGGCGGTAACCGCCGTCCGCGGTGATCACCACCTTGGCGCTGGCGTCCTGGATCCGGTTGGTCAACGCGTCGGCCGAGAAGCCGCCGAAGACGACGCTGTGCGTGGCGCCGACCCGCGCGCAGGCGAGCATCGCCACCGCCGCCTCCGGGATCATCGGCAGATAGATCGCCACCCGGTCACCGGCCTCGACACCCAGCTCGGTCAGGGCGTTCGCCGCCTGACAGGTGAGCCGGTGCAGGTCGGCGTAGGTCAGGGTGCGGGTGTCGCCCGGCTCGCCCTCCCAGTGGATCGCCACCCGGTCGCCCCGGCCCGCCTCGACGTGCCGGTCCAGGCAGTTGTACGCCACGTTCAACTGCCCGCCGACGAACCACTTCGCGAACGGCGGGTGCGACCAGTCCAGCACCTCGTCCCACTGCTTCGCCCAGGTCAGCCGCTCGGCCTGGCGCGCCCAGAAGCCCAGCCGGTCCTCGGCCGCCTCGGCGTACGAGTCGGCGGTGACGTTGGCGTTCGCGGCGAGTTCGGCCGGCGGCGGGAACTGGCGCGTCTCGTTCAACAAGTTGGCCAATGCCTCGCTCATGCGGGAACTCCTTCGTCGCGTGACCTGCGTCTCCTACCCGGCTGAGGTTAGTCGGGCCGTACCCGCGCCGCGACCGCCCGGGGACCGCCGTCGCGCCCAGCGGCCGGCAGCGCGCGCCCAGTAGTAAGGACGGCTGCCTTTTCGCCGCCGGACCGCCGCCCCCGCGCGGTGGACGTGGTTCGGGTCGCGTTGCGGGCGGGTGGGGGTCGGGCGGGGTGGCCGGGTGGATAGCGTGACGGGGTGACCGCCGATCCGCTCGCCCCGCTGCTCGCGCTCGCCGACATCGCGCCCGCCGTCGAGCGGGCCCGCGACCAGGTCGACCAGGCCCACCGGCACCGCGCCCTGCGGCGGCACGGCGGCCAGGTCGCGGCCGAGGTCAGCCTCCGCTCCGCGGTGGCCAGCGCCGCGCTGGAGGGGCACGTCCACGAGCGCGAGGCGGTCCGCTCCGGCACCGTCACCGACCCGGTGCTCCAGGGCGCGCTGCGGGTCGCCGGGGCGCTGCCCGGACTGAGCGAACTCTGGCCGAAGGCCCCCCGGCAGGCCCTCGCCCGGCTGCACGTGCTCGCCGCCCGGGACGTGGTGAGCGAGGCCGAACTCGGCCGGCCGGTGGCCGACCCGGTGGTCGCCGCGCGCCTCGACGGGCTGGCCGGCCTGGTGGCCGGCGGCACGAAGGTCTCCCCGCTGGTGCTGGCCGCCGTGGTGCACGGCGAGCTGCTGAACCTGCGCCCGTTCGCCGGGCCGTCCGGGGTGGTGGCCCGGGCCGCCGCCCGGCTGGTGCTGATCTCCACCGGCTTCGACCCGCGCGGGCTGGTCGCCGTGGACGTCGGGCACCGGGAGCGGGAACCGGAGTACGTCGGCGCGGCCGGTGCCTTCGCCACCGGCACACCCGACGGGCTGCGCTCCTGGCTGCGCCACTACATGGCGGCCGTCGAGGTGGGCGCCGACCAGATCGGCCTGATCGGCGACGAGGTGCTCGCCGCCGCCTCCTGACCCCTCCCGCCGGTCGGTGCCCGGCGGCGGTCAGGCGGTGACGGCGGGGGTGGCCGCGCGGGTACGGCGGTGGCGGCCGTACCAGGCGATGCCGATGGCCACGCCGACGCCGACCCCGAGCGCCGCGGCGGCCACCGGCACCGCGGGGCGCTCCCGCAGCCGTCGGCCCAGCGGGATCGGGTGCCGGAACTCCAGCACCGGCCAGGAGTTCTCCACGGCCAGCTTGCGCAGAGCGCGGTCCGGGTTGACCACGGTGGGGTGGCCGACGCACTCCAGCAGCGGCCGGTCGCTGTACGAGTCGGAGTAGGCGTACGAGTCGGCCAGGTCGTAGCCGCGCGCGGTGGCCAGCTCGCCGACCGCGTCGACCTTGCTCGGGCCGGCCGCATAGAACTCGACCTCGCCGCTGTAGCGCCCGTCCTCGACCGCCATCCGGGTGGCGATCACGTCCGTGACGCCGAGCAGCGCGCCGATCGGGCGGACCATCTCGTCACCGGAGGCGGAGACCAGCACCACGTCCCGGCCGGCCGCCTGGTGCTCCTCGATCAGGGCGGCGGCCTCGGCGTACACGTAGGGGTTGATCAGCTCGTGCAGCGTCTCCGCGACGATCTGGCGGACCTGTTCCACCTGCCAGCCCTTGCAGAGCGTGGCCAGGTAGTCCCGGGTGCGGGCCATGGTCTGCTCGTCGGTGCCGCCCAGCCGGAACATCAGCTGCGCGTACGCCGACTTCACCACGTCCCGCCGGGTGATCAGCCCATCCCGGTAGAACGGCCGTCCGAATGCCAAGGCGCTCGACTTGGCGATGACGGTCTTGTCCAGATCGAAGAAAGCGGCACTTCGGCCCACGGCGCGAAAGTCTAGCCCGAGGACTCCGCGTCGGCGGGTGCCCGGGGGTTCCGCTGGTGGAACACCTCGTGCCCCTCACCATAGGGTGATGGTGATCACACTCTCCGAACACAAATTAGCAGTCTGTGGACCGTACACCACTCGACGTATACCGGTCCGCTGCGGCATGCTGGTTCACGCGACGAGCGTTCACGTCCCGTTCGCGCGGCAGGCCCTCGGCGGTTGCACCCCCCGTGACCGCTGAGTGGGTTCGGCTCAACCCCCCCCGGAGCCGAACCTCCAGACGACCCCCGTCACCCCCCGACGGGGGTCGTCCCTTTCCGCTGGAGCGCTCCAACCCCAGGTCACCGCTCGAATTCCTCCCCGGACCTCCGTCGCTGCCGGTGGAACCCGGCGACAGCCCGGGCAACCTCGTCCGCCGTCCAGGTCGTGTCCCTGCTGACGGGGAAGTGGGGCAGCGAGGAGGCAGCGTGTCGGAGCCGGAGGGATTCCGGGAGTACGTGGTCGCTCGCCAGGCTGCGCTGCTGCGTACCGCGCGGCTGCTCACCGGGGACTGGCAGCAGGCGGAGGACCTCGTGCAGACCGCCCTGATGAAGGTGTGGCCGCACTGGAGGCGGCTGACAGCCGAGGGTGAGGATCCCGACGGGTACGTGCGGCGGGTCGTGATGACCAGCTATCTGACGTGGCGGCGGCGGCGCTGGTGGGGCGAGCGGTGTCTCCCGGTGCCGGATGTCTCGGACGCCGGTGACGCGGTGGCCGGCGTGGATCTGCGTGATTCGCTCGCCCGGGTGCTGCGAGGGCTGCCACCCGCCCAGCGGGCGGTGGTGGTGCTGCGGTTCTACGAGGACCTGTCGGTGGAGCAGACCGCCGCGCTGCTCGGCTGCTCCGAAGGCACCGTGAAGAGCCAGACCGTCAAGGCTCTGCACAAGCTCAAAGGCGTGGTGGCGATGGGAGAGCTTCGATGAGCGGGCCCGACCTCGAACGGCAGGTCTCGGTCGCGTTGCGCGACCTGGTCGACGGACAGGTGCCTTCGTCGCCGATTTTCGACCGGCTTGCGGACCGGGTGCGCCGCCGCCGACGCCGTCGACTGGCCGGAACGGCGGCCGTCCTGGTGGCGGGAGCAGTTGCCGCTACCGGATTCCTGCCCCGCCCCGGCGGCGGCGACACGGCCCCGGGGGCGGTGACCCCGGCGACGTGTCCGGACAGGGACTCGGGACAGGTGTCCAACCCGGATCGCCCGGAACTGTCCGGCACGCTCGTACCGGACAATCCCGCCGTCGCCACGATCTGCCGCTACCACGGCGCCGCCGCATCCGAGCCTTTCGGGACGCTGGCCCGCTCGGCTGCCCTCAGCGACGGCGCCGCGGCTTCACTCGCCGCTGACCTGAACGCGGGCAGGCGACTCCCGGAAGGTCCCCGCAGCTGTCCGATGGATTCCGGAGGGTCGATCCGGATCATCTTCGCGTACCGCCGCGGCGGGACGGTGACAGTGCGAGTTCGCCTCGCCGGTTGCCGCACCGCCTCGAACGGTAGGACAGAGCTGCTCACATCCCAACCGACACAGCAGCAACTGAGGGACCTCGTGGGTCGACCGTGACCCGCACCCCGTGGGCTCCCTCTTCCACGGCGGTCAGCGGATCACCGCCCGCATCGTCCTGTCCACCGGCTGGAAGCAGACCAGCCCGAAACCCTGCCCGTTCGTCACCACCCACGGATGACCGACGTAGGTCTGCTGCCGGTAGGACTGGCCGGGCTGGAGCACCGCGTACTGCTGCCGGTGGCCGTCGTAGTCGAGCCAGTAGACGATCACCGCCTCCGCGCGGGCGTTGGCAAAGTCGATGAAGGTCTCCGGACCGCCCCCGGCGGACCGCAGGTACGGCTCCTGCGAGGGCGGCAGGGGGGTCAGCTCGTCCGACCGGGGCGCCGGCGGCCTCGGTGAACTGGGCGACGGCGTCGGGCTGGGCTTCCTGGTGGGCGGACGCGTCGGCCGGTGCGTCGGACGGGGCGGCATCGACGCGCGGGTGGAGAGGGAGACCGGTGCCGGGGAGTAGCTGATGGTCGGCAGCAGCTCCGGGTCGACCGATCGCGGCGGTTCCGCCTTGATCGCCTCCCCGGCGCGGGGCGGCGGCAGCTCGGGTCGCGGGGGCGTGTGGAAGATGCTCCACGCCCCGACCACCAGCAGCACGAGCAGGCCGACGGCCAGCGAGGTCAGCGTCGCCGGGGACAGATCCCGCAACCAGGCCTCACTCCACGACCGTCCGTCCGGGGCCGTCGTCGGTCCGCCCCGAGCGGGTACGTACCCCGGCCGGTGCTGCCCGTCGCGGACGGCCGCCCCGGTGTGCAGCACGGGCGGTGGCGTCGGGCGGCGGTGGGGGTCGCCCGGTCGGCTGGTCGCCCGTCGGTTTGGCTCGGCTCCGTGCGTGTCGTCCGGTGAATCCGCCATGGCCCCGATTCCGAGTGCACGGTGCCGCTCGTTCGGCGACACGGGGCATCGATTATGTGCGGGCCTCGCTCCCCGCCGTCAATGGTTCCGTCCGGCCAAAATGTCGTGACTGTTGACCAGCGGTTTTCCTGCGGTGGCGGTCGATCGTCGACAGGTCGCGGACCGTCCGGACGAAGTTGCCCGTGCGGTGTGACGCGCCCGGACCGCAGTGCGCTTTTGGCGCTTCGTGGCCATAGCAGATTCTTCCGCCCTCCGGGCGCTGTCCACAGGGGCCGTGGTTGTCCACAGGCGACGATGCCGGGGCGACGGCCCGGCCCGATCGCGCGGCACGCTCGCCGGCAGCATCCCGAGCCCGACCGCTGGAGGCCGCCATGCCGCCCCGTACGCCGCTGCCCGCGCACCGACGCCTTCCCCTCCTCGTCACCGCCGACGGCGACCTCCTCGACGAACTGCTCCGCCTCGCCGCCGCCGGTGGCACCGAGGTCGAACTCGCCGCCGACCCCGCCGCCGCCCGGGCCCGCTGGCTGCCCGCGCCCCTCGTGCTCGTCGGCGGCGACCAGGCACAGGCGTGCCTGCGGGCCCGGCTGCCACGGCGGTCCCGGACGGTGCTGGTGGGGCGGACCGGCCAGCTCGACCCGGCCACGGACGTCGCCGAGCTGATCGGCGCGGAA
This sequence comes from Micromonospora sp. CCTCC AA 2012012, assembly GCF_040499845.1. NCBI lineage: Bacteria > Bacillati > Actinomycetota > Actinomycetes > Micromonosporales > Micromonosporaceae > Micromonospora > Micromonospora mangrovi. The sequence continues at coordinate 4,917,412 of NZ_CP159342.1, read as the reverse complement.
CACGTCGCCACCCTGCCCGCCGCCGAACCGTGGCTGGTCGACCGGTTCGCCGAATGCGCCCCCGACCGGCCGGGCGACGGCACCGCCCGGATCGTCGCCGTGCTCGGCGGTCGGGGCGGCGCGGGTGCCAGCGTGCTCGCCGGTGGGCTGGCCGTCACCGCCGCCCGGGCGCGGCTGCGCACCCTGCTGGTCGACGCCGACCCGCTCGGCGGCGGCCTGGACCTGGTGCTCGGCTGGGAGCAGCTCGAAGGGCTGCGGTGGCCGGCGCTCACCGCCACCGACGGACGGATGGACCCGCCCTCGCTGGTGCGTGCGCTGCCCAGTCGAGGTGACCTGGTGGTGCTCTCCTGGGACCGGGGCGACCTGCGGCACCTGCCCGCCGAGGCGATGGTCGCCACCGTCGACGCCGCCCGGCGGGGCCGGGACGTCGTGGTCGTCGACCTGCCCAGACAGCTCGACGACGCGGCGGTCGTCGCCCTTCAGGCGGCCGACCGGACCCTCGTGGTCGTACCGGCCGAGCTGCGGGCCACCGCCGCCGCGGCCCGGGTGGTCGCCGCCGTCGCCCCGCACTGCGCCGACCTGGCGGTGATCGTGCGCGGCCCCGCACCCGGCCGGCTGAAGGCAACGGAGGTGGCCCGGGCGCTCGGGCTGCCGCTGGCCGGCACCCTGCGCCCCGAGCCGGGACTCTGCCGAGGGCTGGAACGGGGCGAGGCGCCCGCCGCCGCCGGGCGGGGCCCGCTCGCCGTCCTGTGCCAGCGGCTCGTCGGCGAGCTGACCGGCCGACCCGAGACGGGGGCGGCGTGACCGGGCCCGCCGACCCCGGGGAACTCGCCGCCCGGGTACGGCAGCGGTTCGCCACCGCCGCCACCCCGGTCACCCCGGCCGCCATCGTCTCCGCCGTACGGGCCGAGCCGGACGCCGCCGTGCTCGGTGACACCGCGCTGCTGCGGATCGCCGACCGGGTCCGCGACGACCTCGTCGGTGCCGGTCCGCTCGCCCCGCTGCTGGCCGACCCGGAGGTGACCGACGTGCTGGTGAACGGCACCCGGGTCTGGGTGGACCGGGGGCACGGGCTGCACCAGGTGGCGGTGCCCCTCGGCACGGTCGACGACGTACGCCGGCTGGCGCAACGCCTCACCGCGGCCACCGGGCGGCGGCTCGACGACGCCGCCCCGTACGCGGACGCCCGGCTGCCCGACGGGACGCGCCTGCACGCCGTCCTGCCTCCGGTGGCGACCGACGGGCCCTACCTGTCGCTGCGGACCTTCCGGCAACGTCCGTTCACCCTCGACGACCTCGTCCGCCAGGGCACCGTGCCCCGTCCGGTCGCACCGGTGCTCGCCGCCGTGGTGGCCGCCCGACTGGCGTACCTCGTCACCGGGGGCACCGGCTCGGGCAAGACCACGCTGCTCAACACTCTGCTCGGGCTCGTGCCGACGACGGAACGGATCGTGCTGGTGGAGGACGCCGCCGAGCTGCGCCCGGTGCACCCGCACGTGGTCGGCCTCCAGGCCCGGACGTCGAACGTGGAGGGTTCCGGGGTGGTCGGCCTCACCGACCTGGTCCGCCAGGCGCTGCGGATGCGCCCGGACCGGCTGGTGGTCGGCGAGTGCCGGGGCGCGGAGGTGGTCGACCTGCTCGCCGCGCTGAACACCGGGCACGACGGTGGCGCGGGAACGCTGCACGCCAACGCAGCCACCGACGTACCGGCCCGGCTGGAGGCGCTCGGCATGCTGGGCGGGCTGCCCCGGGTGGCGCTGCACGCCCAGGTCGCCGCCGCTCTTCAGGTGCTGCTCCAGGTGCGCCGCGGAGCGGAGGGCCGACGGCTGGAGTCGATCTGCCTGCTGGTGCCGGAGGGTCCGGACCGGCTGCTGACCGTCGTACCCGCCTGGATCCGCGGCCGGGGGCTGGGGCTGGCGGCCCGCACGCTGGGCGCGCTGCTGCGGGACCGGGGAGTGGCCGTCCCGCCGATCCTCTGCGCCGCCTGGCCCGGTTCGGCGGGTCCGGCGTGATGCGGACGGCCTGGCTGGTGACGGTGCTCGTCGTGGTGGCCGCGGCGGTGGTGGCGTGGCCGGTGCGGAGCAGTCGACGGCGGCGTCGGCTGGTCCTCGGCGGCCCGTCGGGACCCGAGCGGGGCCGACCGGCTCCGGGCCCGACGATCGGGCACTCCGCCCCCGGCCACCGGTCCGACCCGGCCCGGCTTCGGGCCGCCCCGACGCCACCGGGCGGGACCGCCCATCGCGCCCGACCCGACCTCCGACCAGGGGTACGCCCCGACCCGGCGGACCGAGACGAGCAGCGGTACCGGCCGGTGGTGCGGCCGGAGCCGGTCCGGCCTCCCGGCCGGCACGACCCACGCCGGCCCTTCGGCCGATGTGACGTCCCGACGACGCACCTCGGCGGCGCCCTGCTGGTCGGGGCGGCCGACGGTGCCGGCGTCAGGGATGGCGGACGGACAGGTGAAGCAGTCCGGGGTGGTGTCCCGCACGAGGCGGCCCGCCACGACGGGATGCCCCTCACGGCCGGTGAGCCGGCCGTCGTCCCGCCACCGGTGGTCGGCGGCGGTCACCGGGAAGCAGTCGTCGGAGGGGAGATCCCCGGGACGAGGGGGTGGCTCACCCGTACCGCGGCGCGTTTTCCGGGGCGGATCCTGGTCGCTGTCGTGCTCGTGTCCGGGGTGGCCGCGGGTGTCCTCGCCGGTCCGGTCGCCGGGGTGGCCCTCGCCGCGTACGGCGGGCTGGGCGTGCGTGGCGTGCTCCGCCGGCAGGCGCACCGGCGCGCCGACCTGCTGCGGCGGCGAGCCCTGGAGCAGCTCGCCGGGCTCGCCGCCGACCTGCGGGCCGGGCTGCCCGTGCCGGCGGTGCGCACCTGGGACGGGCCGGTACGCGTGACGGCGCTGGCCCGGGCGGCCGTGCACCTGGCCGACCGCACCGGCGCGCCCCTGGCGGAACTGCTCGAACGGGTCGAGGCCGACGCCCGGGCGGCGGATCGTGGGCTGGCCGCGGCAGCCGCGCAGGCCGCCGGGGCCAGGGCCACCGCCTGGCTGCTCGCCGCGCTTCCCCTCGGCGGCATCGGGCTCGGTTACGCGATCGGCGCCGACCCGGTCACGGTGCTGCTGCACACCCCGATCGGCGGCGGCAGTGCCGTCGTGGCGATCGGGCTCCAGGTCGCCGGCCTGGTCTGGGCGGAGCGACTCGGCGGGACCCCCGGGCGGGCCGGCTGATGCGCCCGCAGGAGCTGGCAGTCGGCTGCCTGGTCACGGCGGCGCTGCTCACCGCGTCGACGGGAGCGCCGGGGCGCGGGACGCGCCGCCGACTCCGCCTGCTGCCACGCGGCTCGGGCCCGGCAACCGGTCAGTCCGATCAGCCGGGCGACACCGGCCGGATCGGCTCCGAGCCGTGGACGTCCGGCCCTCCGGGCGACGCCGCGTCCGACCGCCCAGGGTGGCAGTCCGAGCCAGGGATACCCGGCCGTCCGGGTGACGCCGCTTTCGACCGGCCTGGGCCGCGGTCCGAGCCCGGGGCATGGGTGCCCGGCCGTCCGGGCGACGCCGCGTCCGACCGGGCGGTGCGGCGGCCGGACCGGATCCGGCTCGGGGCGGGACTCGCCGGTGTCGCCGCTCTGGTCGTCGTCGGTGGCTGGGCCGGTCTGCTGGTCGGGGCGCTGGTCGCGGTCGCGGCGGACCGGTTGTTGCGGCGGCTCACCCCGCGTGCCGTCCGGGACCGGCGACTGCGCGAGGTCGCCGACCTGCCGCTCGCCGCGGACCTGCTCGCGGCGGCGCTGCGCGCCGGTGCGCCGGTGGACCGCTCGGTGCTGGCCGTGGCGGAGGCGCTCGGCGGGCCGCTCGCCGAACGGCTGGCCCGGGTCGGCCGCACGCTGCTGCTCGGCGGTGGCCCGGAGGAGGCCTGGTCGCACCTGCGGCCGGTGGCCGGTGCCGACCCTCTGGTGGCTGCCGCGCTCAGGTCCACCAGCAGCGGTGCGGCGCTGGCCGGCGCGCTCACCCGGCTCGCCGACGAGCTGCGGGCCGAGCGGTCCACCGCGGCTGAGGCGGCGGCCCGGCGGGCCGGCGTGCTCATCGTGCTGCCGCTCGGGCTCTGTTTCCTGCCCGCCTTCATTCTCGCCGGTCTGGTGCCGGTGATCGTCGCCGTCCTCGGCGACCTGCTCTGAACCATCGAGAAGGGGTACGACATGCGCAAACTCCTCCGTCGCCTGCGCGGTGACGCCGGTATGAACACCGCCGAGTACGCCGTCGGCACGCTCGCCGCGGTCGCCTTCGCCGGCATCCTGCTCAAGGTGCTCACCTCCGGCAACGTGCAGGCCGCGCTCACCGCCGTCATCGACCGGGCGTTGAAGTGACCGAGCGCCGGCCGGCCGGGGGCGACCGCGCCCAGATTCCTCCTGCCGCTCACCCCGGACGGGCGACAGGCGACCGTGGTTCGTTCACCGCCGAACTGGCGGCCGGCCTGCCGGCGCTGGTCCTGCTCCTCTTCGCTGGTCTCACCGCGGTCGACGCGGTGGGGACGAAAGCCGGCTGTCTGCACGCGGCCCGGGAGGCGGCACTCGCCGCCTCCCGGGGCGGAGCGGGCACCGATGCCGGCACCCGGGCCGCCCCCGACGGCGCGGTCGTGACCGTCGAGGTACGCGGCGACCAGGTGACCGCCACCGTCCGCGCCCCGGTCCGCGCACTCACCACCCGGCTACCCCGCATCACCGTGTCGGCCAGCGCGGTGGCGGCGCTGGAACCGGGCGGACCGGAGCCGCCGCCGTGACCGGGCGTGTCGGCCAGCGTGGTGCAGCGTGCTGGACCCGTGCCAGGTCCCTGACCACGTCCGTCGTGCGACCGGTGTGGCGCAGGCGATGGGTGGTCGTGACCGACCGCCACCGGTCGGCCGAGCGGGGCGGGGCGACCGTGTGCCTGCTCGCGGTCGGTCTGGTGCTGCTGCTGTTCGGGCTCTCCGGTGCGGCGGTCGCCGCCGCGCGGCTGGGGCGGCAGCGGGCCGCGGTGGCGGCGGACTTCGGGGCGCTCGCGGCGGCGGCCCGGGTGCCGGCCGGCGAGCAGGTGGCCTGCGCGACCGCTGCGGAGCTGGTCCGGGCCAACGGTGCCCGCCTCGTCGGCTGCCGGCTCGACGGGCTGGACGTCCTGGTCACGACCGAGGTGACGATCCGCCCGGTGCCGGGCCTGACCCGGGCCGCCTCGGCCACCTCCCGGGCCGGACCGGTTCGGGGCTGAGGGGTGCCGCCAATGCCCCGTCGCCCCCAGCCCTCGGGCGGCGGTCGGTTCACGTCGCTCCCGCCCTCCGGGAAGCCTCTACCGACTGGTGCGCGGGAGGTCGCGGGCAGCGGCTGCCGGATGTAGGTGCTGGGTGTGTGCCGGGAGGTCCGCCTCGGGCACGTGCCGTCACCGGCACGCGCCCGAGGTGCCGGTCAGCGGGCCTGGAGGGCGTCCAGGCCGACCGCCATCGCGATGACGAGCCGTCGGTCGACCTGCGGGTGCTGGATCTCGACGACGTACTTGTCGCGCAGGCCCCACTTCTTCACCACGGAGAACACCGGCTGGCCGCCGGCGACGAAGTCGAAGTGGTACGGCAGCCAGGAGAGCGAGTCGACGAACCGGCGCAGCAGCGCCACCGGCAGGCTGCGCTCCTGCCCCGTGACCTGCGGCAGGCCGGGCTGCTCGACGTGCCACGTCGAGCGCAGCAGCGACTGGGCGAAGTCCTTGCGGAACAGCCCGATCGGGTTCCCGGCGTGGTCGGTCACGTCGTACGTGGCGCCGAGGTCGAGCCGCTGACGGGCCTTGAAGCCGAGCAGCGGGGTCTGCTTGGAGTCGTCGGTGTAGATCGTCACCTGCTCCTTGAAGGCGAGCCGCTTCTGCTGCGCGAACGCGAGCAGCTCACCCTCCGTGCCGTCCGGCGCCACGGCGCGGACCTCGTACTGGTTGACCATCATCCGGATCCGCTGGCGGATGAAGAACTGGTGCTGGGTCTGCAAGGTGTCGAGCTGCATGCGATCTCCTTCGAGGGTGAACGCCGGAGTCTGGCACAACCCGCCCCTCAGCGTCCCCCTTCGATGGTGGCCTTCATCGCCCAGGCGTTGAGCACCTGGTGGATGCCGCGCAGGCGTTCGTTGATCTGTTCCAGGCGTTCCGCCTGGGCGAGGGTGGCCAGCGCGGAGCCGAGGGCGATCTGCTGGTCGGGGGTGAGGTTCTCCTGGTTGATCGTGTAGAGCAGGTCGACGGTCTCCGCGATGGTGTCGGCCACGGCTCCTCCTCCGGCGTCGGGACGCAGATCGGCTGACGGCTGAGCGCAACCCGCGACAGGGGCATCCATGGAAGCGCTCCCATGCATCAATGCCCAGACTCCGCGCCGATCATGCACGGCGCGCTCACCGGATCGGCGGCCTGGCGGTATCCGCCGGGCCGGGATGCCGCGATGGCGCCGGAGTGGAGTCGATCAGCGGGTCTGCTGCGGCAGAACCGGGGCCCGCCCGTCGGCCCCGGCCGAACCGCTACCGGGAGCAACAGGATCCGCAGGCGCGGCGGGCTCCGGTACCGGGGCGGGCTGTGGGGGCAGGTTGGCGAGGACCACGTCGAGGACCTGCACGGCCCCCGACTTGGAGAGCGGGTTGTTGCCGTTGCCGCACTTCGGGGACTGCACGCAGGACGGGCAGCCCGACTCGCAGCCGCACTCGGCGATCGCGTCCCGGGTGGCCCGCAGCCACGCCGCCGCCGTCCCGTACGCCCGCTCGGCGAAGCCGGCCCCGCCCGGGTGCCCGTCGTAGACGAAGACGGTCGGCGCCTCGGTGTCCGGGTGCACGGCCGTGGAGAGGCCACCGATGTCCCAGCGGTCGCAGGTGGCCATCAGCGGCAGCAGCCCGATCGCGGCGTGCTCGGCGGCGTGCAGCGCCCCCGGGATGTCGGCGGCCTCCACCCCGGCGAGCGCCAGCGACTCCGGCGAGACGGTGAACCAGACCGCGACGGTGCGCAGCTCCCGGGCCGGCAGGTCGAGCGGGCGGGTGTCGATCACCTCGCCGGAGGCGATCCGGCGACGCTGGTACGACACGACCTGGCTGGTCACGTCCACCTCGCCGAGGAAGAGCCCGACCGGCCCGGCGTCGACGTACGACCGGACCGACACCACCGAGAGCGAGGTGACGTCCCGGGCGTGGGTGGACCAGTCCGGCTCCTCGGCGTGCACCAGCGCGCACCCGTCGGTTAGGTCCAGCGAGTCGACCACGTACGAGACGCCCTGGTGCAGATAGACCGCGCCCGGGTGGATGAGGAAGTGCGACGAGCCACCGTCGACGGTGCCGAGCAGTCGGCCGGTGGACTCCTCCACCACGCAGACCGGTGCGCCGCCCTCGCCGCGCAGGTCGACCTCGGGGCGTTCCCGGTGCCGCCAGTACCAGCCGGTGGGGCGCTGCCGCAGCGCGCCCGCCTCGACCAGCGAGTCGACCGCCTCCTTCGCCCCGTCGCCGAAGAGTTCCAGGTCGGCGGGGGTGAGTGGGGCCTCGGCGGCGGCGCAGGCGAGCTGCGGGGCCAGCACGTACGGGTTGGCCGGGTCGAGCACGGTGGCCTCGACGGGCCGGCCGAAGAGCGCCTCCGGGTGGTGCACGAGATAGGTGTCGAGCGGGTCGTCCCGGGCGACCAGCACCGCGAGCGCCTCGTCGCCGGAGCGCCCGGCCCGGCCGGCCTGCTGCCAGAGCGACGCCCGGGTGCCCGGCCAGCCGCAGATCAGCACGGCGTCCAGCCCGACCAGGTCGACGCCGAGTTCGAGGGCGTTGGTGGAGGCGAGGCCGAGCAGGTCGCCGGTGAGCAGGGCGCGTTCCAGCTCGCGCCGCTCCTCGCGCAGGTAGCCGGCCCGGTAGGCGGCGACCCGGTCACCGAGCCCGGGGACCGCCTCGTCGAGACAGCGCCGGGCGTTCGCGGCGACCACCTCGGCGCCGCGCCGGGAGCGGACGAAGGCGAGGGTGCGTACCCCCTCGGCGACGGTGTCGGCGAGCAGGTCGGCGGTCTCCCGCAGCGCCGACCGGCGGACCTGGAGGAGATCGGCCTCCGCGGAGGGCGGGTCGGCGGAGGGGAGCAGCGGCGGCTCCCAGAGCGCGAAGGTCACCCCGCCGCGCGGCGAGGTGTCCTCGGTGACGGCGGCGACCGGCAGGCCGGTGAGCCGCCCGGCCGCCGTCGCCGGGTCACCCGACGTGGCCGAGGCCAGCACGAACACCGGCGTACGCCCGAAGCGGGCGCACTGTCGACGCAGGCGGCGCAGCACGTGCGCCACGTGCGAGCCGAACACGCCCCGGTAGGTGTGGCACTCGTCGATCACCACGTACGCCAGCCGGCGCAGGAAGCCGGACCAGTGGGCGTGCCCGGGGAGGATGCCGTGGTGCAGCATGTCCGGGTTGGTCAGCACGAACCGGGAGTGCCGGCGGATCCACTCGCGTTCGGCGCGCGGGGTGTCCCCGTCGTAGGTGGCGGGGCGTACCCCGTCGAGTTCCAGGCCGGCGACGGCGCGCAACTGGTCGGCGGCGAGCGCCTTGGTCGGCGCCAGGTAGAGCACGGTGGCGCGCGGGTCGGCCAGCAGGGTGGCCAGCGCCGGCAGCTGGTACGCCAGGGACTTGCCGGAGGCCGTCCCGGTGGCGACCACCACGTGGCTCCCCGCGTACGCCAGCTCGGCGGTCTCGGCCTGGTGCCGCCACGGGGCGACGACGCCGCGTCGGGCGAACGCCGCCCGCAGCTCCGGCGGGGTCCAGGTCGGCCAGGCGGCCGGCTCGCCGGCCCGGGCCGGCACCCGTTCGACGTGGGTGACCGGGTCGGCGGGATGCCGGGCGCGGAGCCGACCCAGCAGCTCGGCCGGCGGTCGCACCGGACCGGTGCCGGCGGATACGGTGGCCGACGGCTCCAGGTCGCGGCGCGGCGCCAGCCGGGCCGCGCTGAAGTCGTCGACAGTCACGTCCTGCACTCTCGCACTGGTGTTCGGAATTGGGAACCCGCGGCCGGGGGTATGAGGAAGCCCTCGCCGGTGACCCGCCAGAGGGTCGGCGGCGGGATGGTTAGATGCCCAGAAGAGTCTACGAGGAGGACCGATGGAGCTGTCGCTGGCGACCCGCACCGTGGGGGAGCACACGGTGCTCGAGGTCGGCGGTGAGGTGGACGTCTACACCGCACCGCGGCTGCGGGAACGGCTCCTGGAGTTGATCGACGGTGGGGTCCACCGGGTCGTGGTGGACCTGGGTCGGGTGGACTTCCTCGACTCGACCGGCCTCGGCGTGCTGGTCGGCGCCCTGAAGCGGCTCCGCGCGGCGGGCGGTTCCTTCGCCCTGGTCTGCGACAAGGAGCCGCTGCTCAAGATCTTCCGGATCACCGCCCTGGACCAGGTCTTCCCGCTGCACCCGACGGTCGACGCGGCGATCAGCGCCGACCCGACCGGCGCCGGCGCGTGATGGCGACCGTCAAGCTCTCCTTCTCGCCTGCCCCGGTGCACGTGCGTACCGCCCGCCTGGTCGGCGTGGCGGTGGCCCGCCGGGCCGGGGTACGCGAGGAACTGCTCGACGAGGTGCGCCTGGCCATCGGTGAGGCGTGCACCCGGGCGGTGGCCCTGCACCGGCAGTACGGCGTGGCCGACCCGGTGCTGGTGGAGATGTCGGACTCCGGGGCGTACTCGGTGCGGGTGGTGGACCGGGCGCCGATCGAGGCGGGCATCGGCCTGGCCGCGTTGCCGCCGGACGAGTTGGCGAAGGAGTCGCTGAGCGAGGACGCGCTGACCACCGGCGTCGGCTTCGCCCTGCTCGCCGGCTTCGTCGAGGATCTCCAGGTGCGCCCGGTCGAGGAGGGCATCGGCACCGAGGTCCGGATGGTGTGGCCGGTGGGCCGCTGAGCTGACCCGGCACGAACCGCAGGCCGCGTTCCCCTCGGGGGGCGCGGCCTCGTCGTGCTGCTCGGCCCATATATCAGATTTTTCCTCATAACACAGTTACGAAGATCATCGAGACACGGTGCCCCCTCCGTGTGACCTCCAACACTGCCGAGGGCTACAGTACGCGGGTTGTCAGCACGTGACCCGTCCCGCAGCCAGCGGAAATGGGTGCCCATCGCTGGCCCGCACGGGTGGGGTCGGCGCGCGCTGGCGAGTCCGCATCCAGGCGTCGGCCGTGTGTCTCCACGGACCGACGCGAGTGTTCGGTACAGGAGGACATAGATGTCCGGGACCTTGGCCGCCGACGGCGGCGCACTGTCCCTTACCGGAGCCAACCTGACGTACGTCGTCATCGCCGCGGTCATCGCGCTGGTGGCGCTCGTCTTCGCGGCCGCCTTGACCAAGGCGGTGCTGGCAGCCGGTAAGGGCACCACCAACATGCAGGAGATCTCCGGGGCGGTGCAGGAGGGCGCGTCGGCGTACCTGCTGCGCCAGTTCAGGACCCTGGCGATCTTCGTGGTGATCGCCGTCGTGCTGCTCTTCCTGCTGCCGGTGCACGACACCGACGGCAACCAGACCCTGGTGAAGATCGGCCGGTCGGCCTTCTTCGTGGTGGGCGCCGGGTTCAGCGCGTTCATCGGTGGCGCCGGCATGTGGCTGGCCACCCGCGCCAACCTGCGGGTAGCCGCCGCCGCCCGGGAGCGGGAAGGTGGCCGTGAGGGCGCCATGAAGATCGCCTTCCGCACCGGTGGCGTGGTCGGCTTCCTCACCGTCGGCCTCGGTCTCTTCGGTGCGGCGCTGGTCGTCCTGCTCTTCAAGGGCGACGCCCCGACCGTGCTGGAGGGCTTCGGCTTCGGTGCCGCGCTGCTGGCCATGTTCATGCGGGTCGGCGGCGGCATCTTCACCAAGGCCGCCGACGTCGGCGCCGACCTGGTCGGCAAGGTCGAGCAGGGCATCCCCGAGGACGACCCGCGCAACGCCGCCACCATCGCGGACAACGTGGGCGACAACGTCGGCGACTGCGCCGGCATGGCCGCCGACCTCTTCGAGTCGTACGCGGTCACGCTGGTCGCCGCGCTGATCCTGGGTCGCGCCGCGTTCGGCGAGGACGGGCTGGTCTTCCCGCTGGTCATCTCCACCATCGGCGTGCTGGTCGCGATCGTCGGCGTCTTCATCACCCGGCTGCGCGCCTCCGACCGCAACGGGCTGACCGCGATCAACCGGGCCTTCTACATCTCGGCCGTGCTCTCCGCGGTGCTGGTGTCGATCGCCGCCTTCGCGTACCTGCCGGCGACCTTCGCCGAGCTGGAGGGCGGGCTGACCGACGTCGACCGGAACCCGCGGCTGGTCGCCATCGGCGCGGTGATCATCGGTATCGTGCTGGCCGCCGCGATCCAGGCGCTGACCGGCTACTTCACCGAGACCAACAAGCGCCCGGTGCAGGACATCGGCAAGAGCTCGCAGACCGGCGCCGCCACCGTCATCCTCGCCGGCATCAGCGTCGGCCTGGAGTCGGCGGTCTACTCGGCGCTGCTGATCGGCGCCGGCGTCTTCGGCGCGTTCCTGCTCGGCGGCAGCTCCATCACGCTGTCGCTCTTCGCGGTCGCGCTGGCCGGCACGGGCCTGCTCACCACCGTCGGCGTGATCGTCGCGATGGACACCTTCGGCCCGATCTCCGACAACGCGCAGGGCGTCGCGGAGATGTCCGGCGACATCGACGAGCACGGCGCGCGGATCCTCACCGAGCTGGACGCGGTCGGCAACACCACCAAGGCGATCACCAAGGGCATCGCGATCGCCACCGCGGTCCTCGCCGCGACCGCGCTGTTCGGCTCGTACACCGACACGCTGCGCTCCTCGTACGAGGACGCGGGCGTGGGCGACGTCGGGCAGGAGATCCTCAACGCGCTGAACGTGGCCAACCCGCGCAACCTGGTCGGGCTGATCATCGGCGCGGCGGTGGTCTTCCTCTTCTCCGGGCTGGCCATCAACGCGGTCTCCCGCTCGGCCGGTGCCGTGGTGATGGAGGTCCGCCGGCAGTTCCGTGAGCTGCCCGGGATCATGGACCGCACCCAGCGCCCCGAGTACGGCAAGGTCGTCGACATCTGCACCCGGGACGCGCAGCGCGAGCTGATGACCCCCGGTCTGCTCGCCATCCTCGCGCCGATCGCGGTCGGCTTCGGCCTCGGCCCGGGCGCGCTGGCGTCGTACCTGGCCGGTGCCATCGGGGCGGGCACGCTGATGGCGGTCTTCCTGGCCAACTCCGGCGGCGCCTGGGACAACGCCAAGAAGCTCGTCGAGGACGGCGCGTACGGCGGCAAGGGCTCCGAGGCGCACTCGGCGACCGTCATCGGTGACACCGTCGGCGACCCGTTCAAGGACACCGCCGGCCCCGCGATCAACCCGCTGATCAAGGTGATGAACCTGGTCTCGCTGCTGATCGCGCCGGCCGTGGTGGCCTGGAGCGTGGGCGACGACCGGAACACCGGTCTGCGGATCGCGATCGCGGTCGTCGCGGCGCTGATCATCGTGGCGGCGGTGGTGTTCAGCAAGCGCAAGGGCATCGCCATGGACGACTCCGGCAACGGCAGCGACACCGGGGCGGGCAACCCGGACCAGCGGCCGGAGACGGTCAACGTCTGATCCGGCGCGGGTTCCCGGTCGGCAGCCGCCGGCCGGGAACCCGTCCGTCGAAACCTGACCGGTGGCACTTCCCTCCGGAAGCCGTACGCTGCTTCGCATGCGTACGCGCCGGGCGGCAGCCGCCGGAAAGCTCACGGTGGTCCTGGCCACGGTCGTCCTCGTCGTCGCCGGCTGCGGCGGCCCCAGCCCCCGAGCCTGGGCCGCCTCCGTCTGCCAGGCGCTCACGCCGTGGCGGGCGGAGATCAACAAGCTGACCAGCAGCACCCAGCAGCAGATGACCGCGCAGACCACCCCGGCGCAGGCCAAGGAGAACCTGGTCCGGCTCTTCGCCGGGGCGGAGCAGGCCAGCGAGACGGCCCGGCGCAAGGTCGAGGAGGCCGGCGTGCCGGAGACCGACCACGGCGCGGAGATCTCCGCCGGGTTCCGCGGCTCGCTCAGCAAGGTGCGCGACGCGTACGGCCGGGCCCGGACGACCATCGCGGGGCTCGACACCGGGCGGGCCGGCCCCTTCTACGACGGGGTGCGGGCCGCCGTGGACACCCTGAACAAGGAGTACGACGCGAGCGCGCTGGACACCGGCAAGCTCAACTCGAAAGAGCTCAAACAGGCCTTCGACGAGGTCCCGGAGTGTCGCTGACGCCTCCCGACTCACCACCGGACCCGGTCCGGCAGCTGTCGCTGTTCGGCGCCGAGGCGGCCGACCCGTCCCTGGCGGACCTGGCCGGCCTGCTCGCCGGGCCGGGGGAGGTGGTCCGGATGGGCGGCACGGCGCGACTGTCGATCGTGGTGGACGCCGCCTGGCGGGTGCACGTCCTCGTGGCCGAGCTGGCCGTACGCGGAATCGCGGCGGGCTGGGAGCCGACCGGGGACGGCCGGCACCGGGTCCGCACCTCGTACGCCAGCACCCTGGCCCCGCTCGCGACGGCCTGGCTGCGCGGCACGGTGAAGCGGCCACCGGCCGGTTTCCACCTGAACGGGCGGCGGCTGCGGCTCTGGCTCGCCGCCGCCGGAGCGGCCGAGCCGGCCGGGTTCCTGCTCCGCCTCGGCGCGGCGGACGCGCCCTGGTGGCCGCAGGTGCGGGCGGCGCTGGCCGCGGTGGGCCTCCCCGGGGCGCTGCTCGACCCGGAGGCGGGCGGGCCCGCGTACCGGATCACCGGCCGGCGGCGACTGGCCCGGCTGGCGGAGCTGGTGGGTGACCGGCCGGCGACCGCGCCGGAGGCCGAGTGGCCGCGGGCGGCGGGCTGACGCGCGGGGCGCAACCCCTTCGGCTGTCCGATCCGTGACACCCGCCGGGTGGCGGTTTGTCCAGGAAAACGGTCCGGTGCCACCTCGGCCGAGGGTCCGTCATCGTCACAGTGACCCGCTCGGCACCCTACCCACGGTGTACGGTGGCGCCGTCCGGCGACAGTCCGCGCGGGGCCGCCCGGTCCCCGCCACGACCGACCGGTTTGCCGCCCACGAAACCCGGAGCGCGGGCGGCGCGTTACGTTGGACATCCGGACCGCCCGTGGCCCGGCCGGTGCAACGCGACCCGGACCGGGCATGAGGGGACACGGCCCCGTAACGGGCATGGCGCAGGAGTGAGGTCGGAGAGAGACGTGCCGAGCAACGCTGGAACCACCCGTCTGGTCATCGTCGAGTCACCGGCGAAGGCCAAGACGATCTCGGGCTACCTCGGCCCGGGGTACGTCGTGGAGGCCAGCTTCGGCCACGTCCGGGACCTCCCGCGCAACGCCGCCGACGTGCCGGCCAAGTACAAGGGCGAGCCGTGGGCCCGGCTCGGGGTGGACGTCGACAACGGCTTCCACGCCCTCTATGTGGTCTCCGCCGACCGGAAGCAGCAGATCAGCAAGCTGGTGAAGCTGGCCAAGGAGGTCGACGAGATCTTCCTGGCGACGGATGAGGACCGCGAGGGCGAGGCCATCGCCTGGCACCTGGTGGAGACCCTCAAGCCCAAGGTCCCGGTCAAGCGGATGGTCTTCCACGAGATCACCAAGCCGGCCATCCAGGCCGCCGTGGCGAACCCGCGCGAGATCGACCGGGACCTGGTCGACGCGCAGGAGGCCCGCCGCATCCTCGACCGGCTGTACGGCTACGAGGTCTCGCCGGTGCTGTGGAAGAAGGTCATGCCGAAGCTCTCGGCGGGCCGGGTGCAGTCCGTGGCGACCCGGATCGTGGTCGAGCGGGAACGGCAGCGGATGGCCTTCCGCACCGCGGAGTACTGGGACATCCTGGCCACCCTGGCGGTGGCGAAGCCCGGCGAGGGGCCGCGCGCGTTCAACGCGACGCTGGTCGCGCTGAACGGCGACCGGATCGCCACCGGCAAGGACTTCGAGCCGACCACGGGTCGCGTGAAGCCCGGCGCGGGCGTGGTGTACCTCGACGAGAGCGGGGCGCGCGGGCTCGCCGCCCGGCTGGAGGGGCGGCAGTTCACCGTCACCCGGGTCGAGGAGAAGCCCTACCGCCGCCGCCCGTACGCGCCGTTCATCACCTCGACCCTCCAGCAGGAGGCGGCCCGCAAACTGCGGCTCTCCTCGCAGCAGACGATGCGCACCGCGCAGCGGCTCTACGAGAACGGCTACATCACCTACATGCGTACCGACTCGGTGAACCTGTCGGAGACCGCCATCGCGGCGGCCCGCCGACAGATCGCCGAGCTGTACGGCGAGCGCAGCGTGCCGCCGGAGCCCCGCCGCTACACCGGCAAGGTGAAGAACGCGCAGGAGGCGCACGAGGCGATCCGTCCCGCCGGGGACAACTTCCGCACCCCCGGTGAGGTGGCCAAGGAGCTGTCGGCCGAGGAGTTCAAGCTCTACGAGCTGATCTGGCGGCGCACCATCGCCTCGCAGATGACCGACGCGGTCGGCTCCAGCGTCTCGGTCCGCATCCGCGCGGTCTCCACCGCGCAGGAGGAGGCCGACTTCGGCGCGACCGGCAAGACCATCACCGACCCGGGCTTCCTGCGCGCGTACGTCGAGTCGAGCGACGACGAGACCGCCGAGGCGGAGGACGCCGAGCGCCGGCTGCCCACCCTGGTCAAGGACCAGCCGCTCACCGCCGACGAGTTGGCCGCGCAGGGGCACCACACCCAGCCGCCGTCGCGCTACACCGAGGCCTCGCTGGTGAAGGCCCTGGAGGAGCTGGGCATCGGCCGCCCGTCGACGTACGCGTCGATCATGCAGACCATCCAGGACCGCGGGTACGTGATGAAGCGCGGCCAGGCGATGATCCCGACCTTCCTGGCCTTCGCGGTGATCGGGCTGATGGAGCGGCACTACCCGCGCCTGATCGACTACGACTTCACCGCCAGCATGGAGAACGAGCTGGACGAGATCGCCGGTGGTGACCACGCCGCCGTCGACTTCCTCACCTCCTTCTACTTCGGCAGCACCAACGGCACCGGCGACCAGGCGATCGCCCACGCCGGTGGGTTGAAGAAGCTGGTCACCGAGAACCTCAGCGACATCGACGCCCGGAGCGTCAACTCGATCCCGCTGCACACCGACTCCGAGGGCCGCGAGGTCGTCGTCCGGGTCGGCCGGTTCGGTCCCTACCTCCAGCGGGCGCTCCCCGGTGAGCAGCCGGCCCCGAAGGTCGAGGGCGAGGAGGGCGGCAGCCAGGGTGACCGGGCGCCGATCCCCGAGGGGCTGGCCCCCGACGAGCTGACCCCGGAGAAGGTGCACGAGCTCTTCCTCGGCGGCGGTGGCGAGCGCAAGCTCGGCGACGACCCGGCCACCGGCGAGCCGATCGTGCTCAAGTCCGGCCGGTTCGGCCCGTACGTGGCCAGTGGTGAGCGGAAGTCCTCGCTGCTGCGGTCGCAGACGCCGGACTCGCTCACCCTCGACGAGGCGCTGAAGCTGCTCACCCTGCCCCGGCTGATCGGGGTCGCCCCGGACGGCGGCGAGGTGGTCGCCAACAACGGCCGCTACGGCCCGTACGTCAAGCGCGGTGACGAGTTCCGCTCGCTGGACTCGGAAGAGAAGATGTTCACCGTCACGCTGGACGAGGCGCTGGCGTTGCTGGCCGCCCCGAAGACCCGTGGGCGGAAGGCCGCCGCGCCGCCGCTGCGGGAGATGGGCGTCGACCCGGCCACCGAGAAGCCGCTGGTGATCAAGGACGGCCGGTTCGGGCCGTACGTCACCGACGGGGAGTTCAACGCGTCGCTGCGGCGCGGGCAGACCCCGGAGGAGCTGACCATCGAGCAGGCCTCCGAGATGCTCGCCGAGAAGCGGGCGAAGGGGCCGGCGCCGAAGAAGAAGGCGGCGGCGAAGAAGGCCGCCCCGGCCAAGAAGACGGCGGCGAAGAAGACCACCGCCAAGGCGACGGCCGCCAAGAAGACCACAGCCGCCAAGGCCACGGCCGTCAAGAAGGCCCCGGCGAAGAAGGCCGCACCGAGGAAGACCACCAGCAGCGCCGAGTGATCTCGGTGACGATCCGCGGCGGCGGGCGGCGGATGGCCTAGTCTGGTCGCCGTGTCCACAGTGCGGCGTGCTCGGCGGAGCTGGCCCGTCCCGCAGCTCCGCCGTCGGCCGGGCGCCGTGGTGCCGGTCCCGGCGGGCACGGCTGCTCGCGCCACCGGTCCCGCTGGGCTCCCGGCGACGACCGCGGCATGAACGCCGCGTCGGTCCGCAGGTGCGCGGGACCCGTGGAGGGTCGGCCCGCAGCGCTTCCTCTTGCTAGCCTCGCCTGCTGACGCGCGCGGGGAGGAACGTCGTTGCGGGACATCGGTGTGGAGGAGGCACGGGCATGAGCATCGTGCCCATGACGGGTCGTCCGGCGGGTGGACACCCGCAGGAGGACCCGGACCAGCTCGCCCGCTGGCGGCTAATCAGCCTCGAGAAGCAGTTGCCCCAGCCGCGGCTGCTCACCGGGATCGGCACGCCCTCTCTGGTCTGCGCCCTGCTGCTCACGCTGCTGGCGATCTTCGCCTTCGCGTACCTGGGCCGGAACACCTCGTCCGGGGTGCCCCGGGCGGTCGTCGAGTCCCAGCACGAGTTCGTCAGCGAGCTCTCCCGCAGCCTCAACCGCTCGGTCAACCGCAGTCGGGACGAGCTGGGCCGTGAGGTCGTCGCCTACCGGGCGCACCCGGAGCAGGCCGCCGCGCGGCTCGCCGCCCTGACCAAGGACCAGGACAAGTGGCGCGGCGTGGCCGTCTTCAACCCGGACGGCAAGACGGTCGTGAACCGGGTCGGCCAGGTCTTCGTGCTGCCGGCCGGGCTCGCCCCGGAACGGGCCGCGCTGCCGCTGGTCGACGGCAACGACGCCCGCATGCTGCTGGTCGAGCCGCTGGCCGACAGGAAGCTCCTCGTCG
This sequence comes from Micromonospora sp. CCTCC AA 2012012, assembly GCF_040499845.1. Lineage (NCBI taxonomy): Bacteria > Bacillati > Actinomycetota > Actinomycetes > Micromonosporales > Micromonosporaceae > Micromonospora > Micromonospora mangrovi. The sequence continues at coordinate 4,899,550 of NZ_CP159342.1, read as the reverse complement.
CCGAGCTGCGACTGAACGTGCGGACCCTGCGTCTCGACCCGCGCTCCAGGCAGGCCGTGCTGATCGCGGTGGCCGGCAAGGGCCGGGCCCTCGCCCAGGGTGCCCCGGTGCAGGCGGGTCCGCAGCTCGATCCGGTCGTCGAGAAGGCGGTCCGGGCCAGTGGGCGCGGGCGTACCACGACCCGCACCGGCCCGGCGGTCGTGCCGGCACGCGGTAGCGGGGCCACCGGTCCGGTCGTCCCGGTGGTCACGGCCGACGCCGTCGGGGACCACGGCTTCGCGGTCGTCTCGCTGATCTATTCGCCGATGACCACCGCGGCCGAGAGCCGGGAGCCGCTGGTGGCCGCGCTCGCGCTGGTCGTGGCGGCGATCGTGGTGCTGCTCATCCTGCGGGCCGGGCTGGTCCTGCCGGTACGCCGGCTGCTGGCCCACGCCAAGGCGGTCGCCTCGGGCAACTCACCGGGTGACCCGCCGAGCACGCCCAACGCCCAGGTCAACCGGATCGCCTCGGCGCTGAGCGCACTCGCCGCCCGGCCCGGGGGCGGCCCGGCCGGTCGGCACTCCGCAGCGGGCGGCGTACCGGCGATCCTGATGGTCGTCGCGGCGGTCGTCGCCGTCCTCGGCGCCGCCGGCGGCATCCTCGCCACCGCGAAGGAGACCGAGCGGGACCTGCCCGCCCAGGTGGTGCGGGATTCGGAGAACCAGGCCGGTGCGGTCGCCGCGGCGTTGGGCGACTCGCTCAACGGCGGCTACGACAAGCTGCTGGTGCTCGGTCGGGACCAACCCGCCGCCAGTAACCAGCAGCTCCGCCGGGCGCTGGACGACCTGCTCGACGAGTCGGGCCGGTTCCGCAGCGCGTACGTGCTGTCGGCGGACGGGAGCGTGGTCACCAGCGTGGGCCGCGAACCGCTGCGCCCCACCGGTAAGGCACCCGGCAAGGGCGGTGTCGTCCTGCACGACGTACGCGGGCGGCTGCCGATCGTGTACGCGTACCAGCCGCTGGCGGACGGCCGGTCCCTGGTCGCGGAGTTCGACGTGCGCTACCTGACCCGGCTGCTGCAACGGATGCAGGGGCGGGTCCGGGTGCTGGACGTGGACCAGCGCGACATCCTCGACAGCGGTGGCTATCTGGCGTTCGAGCAGGTCACCGACGCCCCGGTGCGGGGCGCTTCGACGCAGGCGCTCACCGGCCGGACGTACGCCCAGGTGACGGAGGTGGACGGGGCGCGCGACCTGCTGGTCGCCGCGCCGGTGGCGTTGGACGGCCCGGCCGCGGCGTTGAAGTGGACGGTGGTCGCCCAACGTCCGGTGACGGACTTCGCGTTGCCCGGCAACGTGCTGCGGCACGGTGCGCTGCTGGTGGTGGTCGTGGCGGTGGGTATCGGGCTGCTGCTGTTCAGCTGGCACTACTTCTTCCAGCTCCGGCCGCTGCGCAACCTGGCCCGGGAGGCGGCCACGTTGGCCGGCGGCGACACCTCCCAGGCGATCTCGCCGCGCTGGCACGACGACATCGGGGCGGTCGCGGTCTGCCTGGAGGTGTGCCGTCAGGCGGCGACGCACGGCGAGCAGCGCCTCGGTGGCGCGGCGCGGCTGCGGGGCACCGACGGCATGCCCACGGCGATCATGCCCCGGGTGCCGGACCGCCGCCGTGGTGGCCGTGGCCGCCGAAAGGGTGTCTGACGTGCTCTTCCTCTATCTGGTGTTCCTGGCCGCCTGCCTCGGGTTGCTGGCGGGCGGCGTCATCGAGCAGCGCAACCACCATCGCAGCCTGCACAGCATCCCGCACCGGGTGCTGGTCAACGGCATCCGCGGCAAGAGTTCGATCACCCGCCTGACCGCCGGGGCGCTGCGCGGCGGCAAAATGGTGGTGGTCGCCAAGACCACCGGCACCGCGGCCCGGTTCATCTTCCCGGACGCCAGCGAGGAGCCGGTCTACCGCAAGTTCGGCATCGCGAACGTGGTGGAGCAGATCGGCATCGTGCGTCGGGCGGCCTCCTACTATCCCGACGCGCTCGTGATCGAGTGCATGGCGGTCATGCCGCCGTTGCAGGAGCTGAACCAGACCAAGTTGATCCGGTCGACCATCGGCATCCTCTGCAACGTCCGGGAGGATCACCTGGCGGAGATGGGTCCGACGCTGGACGACGTGGCGCGGTCGTTGAGCCGGTCCATGCCGGTGGGCGGCATCTGTGTCACCGCCGAGCAGGACCGGCTGCACATCCTCCAGGAGGAGGCGGACAAGCGCAGGTGCACGCTCGTCCCGGTCTATCCGGAGTCCGTGGCCGACGAGGAGATGAAGGGCTTCACCTGGACCACGTTCAAGGAGAACGTGGCCATCGCCCTGAAGGTGGCGGAGCTGCTCGGCGTTCCCCGCGAGGCCGCCGTGCAGGGCATGTGGACGGCGCCGCCGGATCCGGGTGTGCTCAGCGTCGAGGAGTACCGCGCCGGGGACCGGTCGCTGCGCTTCGCCAACATCTTCGCGGCGAACGACCCCGAGTCGACGTACATGAACATCCAGCAGTTGGCCGATCAGGGCTCGATCCCGAGGCCGCTGCACGTGTTGATCAACTGCCGCCCGGACCGGGTCGAGCGGAACGGCCAGATGGGCTCGTTGATCGCGCGGATCGACCCGGACAAGGTGATCCTCATCGGTGAGCCGACCCGCAGCGCCCGGGCCAAGATCGACGCCCAGTGGCAGGACCGGGTGGTCGACCTGGGCGGCCGGATCCCGGCGCGGGAGCTCCTCGACGGGGTGCTCGGCACCATCGACGGCTTCGCCTCGGTGCTGGCCATCGGCAACATCCACGGTCAGGGTGAGATCCTGCTGGCCCAGCTCGCCGGCCTGGAGCAACCCGCCCCCCAGGACCGTGCCGCCCCGCCGGCCCGCCCCGCCGGCCGGCAGCCGTACGGGGAGCCGGAACCACGCGTCCCCCTGCCGGTCCGGTCTCCCGGCCGCTCCGGCGTGCCGGCCGGTCCGGCGGTACCGGGCCGCCCGGGTCCGCTGCCACCCCACGGGTTCACGCCGCCCGCTCCCCGGGACCCGCACGACGCTCGGCCGGCGCGCGTCGCCGCCCACGAGCCGTACCCGCCCCTCGGTGCCCCGTACGGCGAGCGCCGGACCCGGGACGACCAGCCGTACGGCGGGTACCCGGCCCGACCGCCCCGCCGCCTTGACCCGTACGACCCGGACGGCCCCCGTGGGCAGTATGGTGGGCCGCCGGTCCGCCCCCGGTCCGGTCCGCCACCGCAGGGCGGTGCGCCGCAGGGCCCGCCCGAGCCGGCCCGCTACGACCCGGACCGGACGATGCCGACCCAACCGGTCGTCCGTCGTCCGCCGGTGTCCCGCCCCGACCAGACCGATCCCGATACGCCGCCCCCGCGGCCGTCCACGTACTGGAGCCCCTCGTGACGAGCGGAGAACTGACGCCGGAGCTGTCGACGCTCTGCCTGGGCGTGGGGCTGGTCCTGGCGTTGGCCTGCTACCTGACCACCAACCTCTCCCCGGGCGGCATGATCACACCGGGGTGGCTGGCCCTGATCCTGGTCGAGGAGTACCGGCAGGCGCTGGTGATCGTGGTGATGACCGGGGTCACCTGGGCGCTCACCAAGCTCATGCAGCGCGTGGTGATCCTCTACGGCAAGCGGCTGTTCGCGGCCATCGTGCTGCTCAGCGTGCTGCTGCAGACGACCCTGTTCCTCGTCATCCAGCAGGACTTCCCCCTGCTCTTCTCGCACCAGACCCTCGGGTTCGTCGCGCCCGGTCTGATCGCGTACCAGCTGGTCCGACAGCCCCCGGTGGCCACCATGCTCGCCACCGCGGCGGTCTCCGGGGGCTCTTACCTGATCATCATCAGTGGCGTGCTGGCCGGCCTGGTGCCGGTGAGCTGACGCCTCGCCGTGACCGAGACCAGGGAAGGTGACCCCCGGATGGTGTCGCAGAGCAACAAGTGGATGTGGGCGGCGCTGGTCGTCGTCCTGGTGGCCACCGGTGCGATCGTCGTGGTGGCGCTCCGCCCCGACCGGGCCCCGGTCTCCGCGCCGGCTGCGCTGACCGGCACCCAGGGGGCACCCGCCGACGCCTCCGGTGAGCTGACCTACGAGCGGCTGACCCGGCCAGCCCGTACCCAGGTCAGCGATGCCGAGGGCCGGGTGCTGGCCCTCTTCACCGACGGGGCGCGGACGGTCCGGGTCTCCGGCCCGGAGCGGACCTTCGGCGAGGCCCGTTTCACGCACGCGACCGTCACCACGGACGGCTGGATCCGGCTGGCGCCGAAGCCCTGGAAGGCCGGCGCCGAGCGGGAGTCCTGGTTCCGGCCCTGGTTGAGCAGGATGGTCAAGGACCGCAGTCCGGACGCCCTGGCGATCGCGATGCAGTACCAGGACGGCGCGAAGGCCCGGAAGGACGCGAAGGGCATCCAGTACGCCGGGGACGCCTCGTTCGGTCCGTACTCCGCCGACGACCCGGACGGCCGTGCGGAGAACTCCGACTTCTACGACTACCTGGGCGTGCCGTGGGACTTCCCCGACGGTCGGCACGAGCGTCCGGACAAGGCCCACTTCCGCAGCCTGGACTGCTCCGGCTTCATCCGCATGGTCTACGGCTACCGGATGAAGTACCCGCTGCTCGGCACCAACACCAAGGGGCCGGGTCTGCCCCGCCGGGCCTTCGCGTTGGCCGCTGTCGGCCCGGGCACGCTGCTGATCCCGAGCACCGGCCGCCCGGCCCGCGACTACGACCTGCTCCAGGAGGGCGACCTGGTCTTCTTCAGCCACGGCGAGGAGGCCGGGCCGACCATTCAGCACTCCGGCATCTACATCGGCGTGGACGACTCCGGCCACCACCGCTTCATGTCCAGCCGGGTGAAGGCGGACGGGCCGACCTTCGGCGACTTCGGCGGTGAGTCCCTGCTGGACGGCCCGAGCTACTGGTCGGCGAGGTTCCTCACCGCGCGGCGCATCTGACGCCGGCCGGTCGCCGGGCTAGTTCCGGGGCAGGTCGGCCGCGGCGAGGGCCTGCACCAGCGTGGCCCGGCGGTCGGCATCCCGGCGGACCGCCCAGGTGATCTCCAGGTGGATGAAGACGGTGCCCTGCCGGCGGGCCTCCTCCGCCTGCGTGTTGGTGGTGCCTTCGAGCTGCCCGCAGCGGGCCGTCCACGCGCGGCAGGTGACGAAGCCGGCCTCGTCCAGCGCGTTCGCCACCCGGCGCAGCGGGGCGCTGGAGCGGCGTTGACCGTTGGAGACCACCACGTCCTCGTCGGGGAGGCTGCGGTCGGCGAAGCCGTGCAGCTGGATCTGGTTGACGTCGTGGCGGGCGAACTCCGCAGCGATGACCTGGAACAGCCCGTCCGGGTTGTGGGCGGCGTCGGCCCGGTCGTTGGCGGCCCGGCGGTGTGCGCCGGCGATCAGCAGCACCGACCCGGGTACGGCCCGGAACAGCCGCAGCCCGACATCCTCGGTGTGCAGGTCGGAGTTGGGGTGCGGGACCTCGACGGCCAGCTCGGGGGGACGGGAGAGGTCGACCAGCAGCATGCCCCAGGACCGGTCGCCGCCGGCGTCGGTGGTGAAGATGGCGTAGC